>JAHJNL010000043.1 GCA_018820855.1 Pseudomonadota bacterium
GCTCCTTTCTCTTTTTAGCAGTTATTCAACTCGTTCCACGGCCAGAAGGGTGATGTCGTCATCAGGGTCAGTCTGGTTGCCAAATTGTTTCAAATTCCCCATGATATTCTGTACCGCAGCCTGCAGGGAGATGTCTCGACTTTTCTTTATTGAGTCAATGAGACGATCCTGGGAATAGACTTCCCCCTTTTCATTTGCATGGTGGATAATACCATCAGTATAAAAGAAAATTCTGTCTCCGCAGCTGAGAGACCCCTCTCCTTCCAACCATGCACCACCAAGCCCGCCAAGTCCTACAGGAGGCCCACCTGCATCCAGGAGAGAGACACTGCCGGTGCGGCAAATGTGAATGGGAGGAGGGTGGCCACCGCAGGAATAGCGGAATGTATTATGGCTCGTGTTAAAAAGGAGATAGACGATGGTCATGTACAGATTGAAACGTTCTATGGGAAATTCCCGATCAAGATCCTGCAAAACTTCTCCCGGCGGAGTGATGGTTTCATGGGTATCCCGTAATCCGGCTTTTTTCACAATTCCGCCAGACTGACACAGTGCCTGGGCAGCAAGGGCTGTCATCATGGCGGCAGGAAAACCATGACCACTGACATCAAGGATAAAGAGGCCCAGATGCTCATCATTCAGTCGCTGAATGTTGTAAATATCTCCCCCCACACCCTGGCAGGGGCTGAAATAGGAAGCGAAGCGTAGTTGCTTGCAATCGGGGACTCGTTTGGGGAGAAGGTTTTTCTGGAGCTCTGCCGCCGCCTGAATACCTTGCATCAGCTCTTCCTGGTTGGCGAGCAGCTCGCTGTTTGTCTGTTGTAATGAACGGGTCAGGCTGCTGATTTTTAAATGGGTGCGGATTCTTGCCAGAATCTCTCCCTTGCTGAAGGGTTTTGTGAGATAGTCAACTGCCCCGAGAGCAAAGGCCTTTGTCTTTGATTCGGTTTTATCGTGTCCTGTGAGCATGATGACAGGAATAGTACGCAACAGTTCTTCTTTCTGCAGTATAGCGCACAGCTCAAATCCATTCATTTTGGGCATGGAAATGTCCAGCAGGATTAAATCAGGGAGCTGACTGCGACAGATTTTCAGTCCTGACAACCCATCAACCGCTTCAAAGACCCGGTATCCAGCTTCCTGAAGATAGGTCCTGACCAGGACTCTTACGGCTTCACTGTCATCAACGACCAGGATTGTGGTGAGATTATCAGAGTGGTCCATGTTTTTATCGGGCATGTTGGGATAACTGTTATAAGTATTTTACCAAGGTGAGAACATTGTCCTCTTCTTTTCGCGTGTAGCTCACTTCATCCATTATCTCATAGATAAGAGCGATACCTCTCTTATTTTCTGCGAGCAACTGTAGATCATTACAACGGCATATTGGTTGGTGTTCTCGAAGAAAGTCTGCCGGTTTTCCCTGGTCCACAAAGGTGCAGGTTACCCTGTCTTCTGTGACGGAAAACTCCATGTCGAGAGCAGTATTCTTTTCCTGTTGATAGGCGTGTAAGACAATATTATTGGCAGCTTCAACCACGGCCAGTTCGAGTTGAAATGCATCTGTTTTACCAAAGCCAAGACTGGAAAAAAGGGCTCGAGCAGAGATGCCAAGCAGGCAAATATTGTTGAGTTGTGCAGGGATACGAAAGGAGATGGACGAACTTGAAGGAATCACGTCAGTTATTTGAGGTGTGGGGAAACCATATAGATATGAATTCGATCAAAAATGACGGAATCTATCATTATGCTCAAGGATCACGGCGCCGGTAAGCTGGTTTAAAAAAAGACTGGTTTTTTCTGAAGGGTTCATGAATTCAAGTCCATATTCTCCATCATGGCATGAGCGGATAACAGTGAGTTCCTTCAACTTGAAATTTTTTCCAATACTACTCCTTATAAGCAACTCATCACCAATGGAGTGGTGAGAAGTCGATATCATCAATATTCCGCCTGGACTGATGTTGAGGATAACAGCAGTGGAGTTTTTTCCTGTGGCTGTATTGGTACAGTAGGCAACGAGATCTTCATCCAGAATTTGCCGATGTCCTATTCTTCGGTGTCTTCTTCGTTCATCGCTGGCGATTTCTTTCACGTCTGCGTCTTCCACTTCAAGCAGAATCGCATAGTCATCCTCATCTTCTTTAGGAATTCCAGATACCGCAGAAATTGTCGTTCCGGTTCTTTTTGGTCTTTGCCACGAGAGGCTGTTCAAGGCCTCGTCGCGATCTGCTGCCCTCGTAAATATTTTGTCCAAGCGGGTCATTTGAAGCAGGCTGAGGACCATTTCATTCACTCCGCAGAGGACCAGTTGTCCACGTGAATCGATTTCCTTGAGGCAGCGGACAATGGAGCCAAGTCCGGTGCTGTCAACAAAATCGACGGCTGTCAGATCCAGGAGGATATCCAAATGACCTTTTTGGATAAATCCCTTCATGGCGTTAAGAAAATCCTGGGCAAAGGAGGCGTCCAGACGGGGCCCTTCAAAGGTGACGATAAAGATGGAGTTGATGATTTCAGTCTTTATTTTCATGATACTGAATTTCCATGGATGCGTGTGAAAGACTTATTGCCATAGAGTTGAACAGGAATATGACAACTTTTAAACCTAATAAAGGATACTCTTTATAATCAATACCTCAAGTATATTCTCCTGAATTTCATTTTTTAAAAATAAAATTCTACTGTTTTCCAAACAGTATTCAAATCGAATTTGAATCCCATCTTAAAATTCTTCTGTTTTATTGCTTGGTAATAAAGGGAGCGCCTGTTTATCCGGCACATTCGTAGACCATAGGACAGAGGAAGAAAATGATACGTCTCAAGGCAGTAAATCTCGGTTACCAGGACGACACCGTACTGAGAAACGTTAATCTCAGTATTTCCAAAGGTGAGTTCGTCGGAATTATCGGTCTCTCAGGTGCCGGCAAGTCAACGCTGCTCACCTCTATTATTGCCAATGTGGCTGTCCAGGAGGGAGAGTATCAGGTCTTTGGCGATGATATCACCACTCTGAAAAGAAAGGGGTTGCGGGATATGCGCTCCCGGATCGGTTTTATCTTCCAGGGCTACAATTTGGTAAACCGTCTCAGCGTGTTACACAATGTCATGAGCGGTATGTTGAAAACCATACCGCTACAGCGTTCTCTTATCAAGTTCTATAGCAAAAGTGAGCTTGCCAAGGCCTATGAGTACATGCAGGTCGTGGGGATTGAGGATCTGGCCATGAAACGCTGTGATGAGCTTTCAGGAGGACAGCGGCAGCGAGTGGCCATTGCCAGGGCTCTGGCCCAGGAACCGGAGGTCCTCCTCGCCGATGAACCCGTTGCCGCCCTTGATCCCAAGAGTGCGACCCTGGTGATGGACATCCTGGGTCGGATCAATTCCAGATACAAAGTAACCATTATTGCTAACCTGCATCATCTCGATTTTGCGAATAAATATTGCAGACGTATCCTGGGGATCGCCGATGGCGCTATTGCCTTTGATGGTCAGCCTCGGGAAATGACCAAGACTGTTCTGAACCGAATTTACCGGAACACAACAACCTTTTCTGATGAGGAAAGAGTGGATCATCTGCAAAT
This sequence comes from Pseudomonadota bacterium, assembly GCA_018820855.1. Lineage (GTDB taxonomy): Bacteria > Desulfobacterota > Desulfobulbia > Desulfobulbales > Desulfocapsaceae > Desulfocapsa. The sequence goes on from JAHJNL010000043.1 coordinate 3,585, forward strand.
GCTACGGAAAACTGCTTGTGCAGGTACCCCTATGGGGGGCGGTGAACTTGAAACGTTAAGTGAAGCGGCAGCATGAGGCTGCCTCTGTAACTCTTATACACAAAAAGGAGCAAAAAAAATGAAAAGAATACTCAGTGCCCTGGCCGCTGTTCTGGTGGTGGCAAATGTTCTGCCTGCTGACGCTTCAGCACAGCAGCAATGGCCGGAGGAGATCACCTTTGGCGTCATTCCGGTGGCATCTTCTCGAAATATGTCCGACAGCTTCGGTAATCTGGTCCAGCACCTTGAGAAGGAGTTGGGCATCAAGGTGAAACTGCAGGTGGCCGGTGATTATGCCGGAGTGATTACCGGTATGCAGCATGGTCATATCGATATCGCTTATCTTGGTCCCAAGTCGTATGTGGAGGCGGCCACCAGGGCAGGAGCCGAGGCCGTTGCCGTGGAGAAAGATGTCAACGGCACTCCTGGATATCACGGTCTTATCATCACCAAGGCCGGATCCGGTTTGAAGCGGCTGGAAGACTTGAAGGGAAAGACCTGGGCCTTCACTGACCCCCATTCCACCTCAGGGACTCTGGTTCCCACTGTCTATTTCAACCAGATCAATATCGACCCGCAGACCTATTTCAGCAGGGTCATTTACTCGGGAAGTCATGAGGCCTCTATTCTGTCGGTCAAGGCAGGAAAGATCGCTGCCGCCTCAACCAACGATCTCGATTTTGATCGTGGCCTGGGCAAGCAGTGGAAGGAAGATGATTTCAATGTAATCTGGACATCTGCTTTGATTCCCGGTTCTCCCATGACCGTGCGCAGTGACCTGCCCAGTTCTCTGAAAATGGCAGTGAAAGGGGCCTTTATTTCGTATGACGATAAGGAGGGGCTCGGCAAATTGAAAATTTCAGGGTACGCGCCTGGAAATGATTCCATGTATGACCCCATCCGGACCCTGATAGCCACTAAAAAGGCCCTGCAGGATAAGAAAGTGGCGAAAAATTAAGGTGAAGCAGTGCCGTTGGTGAAAACGGCCAACTCAATTTTTCCTCCTTCCTGCGCCACGACTCCGTAAGGACGACTGGTGCAGGAAGCCCTCAGCAGGCAATGATAAGGAACAGAATATGGATTTGAATCGGCTTAGAAAAGAAGCATCTCCGTTTAAGATACAGACCGGCTCGGCACTTGTTGTCGTGACAGTTCTTTTTGCCATGAGCTGGCGGAATACGGAAATGAGTCTGCCGGAGCTCTTCCAGGGCTGGCATCATATGCAGTCCTATATGGCAGGTAATCCGGATATCGCCGGGTCCAGTTTTTTCCCTCCGTCCTTTATTGCGAGAGACTTTACTGTCTATCTCAGGGCCATGTTCGAGACCATTGAGATGGCTGTTGTTGCTTTGGTTCTTTCGGTTTTGTTGGCCTTTCCCCTGTCTCTTCTGGCCTCGCGCAATATTTTGAAAGTTCTTCTCCCGGGCCGCACAGGGATTCCTCGTTTTGTACGACGCAGTATCTACGTTTCGGCCATGCTGCTGGCCAATGTCTTTCGTTCCATCAACGAGATCGTCTGGGCTCTTCTTTTTATTTCGGCCATTGGTCTTGGTCCCATGGCAGGTATCCTCGCCTTGGCGATCCACACCGGCGGGGTTCTCACCAAACTCCTGGCAGAGGGAAATGAGGCCATTGATCCCGGGCCGGTGGAAGCAATTATTGCCACCGGAGCCAGCTTTCCGAAAGTCATCCTTTATGCGGTGCTGCCCCAGACCATGCCACATTTTGTTTCCATGGTCCTCTACCGGTTTGAGTCTGATGTCCGCAGCGCCTCTATCCTCGGCTTTGTCGGGGCGGGGGGGATCGGTTTTTATCTCTTTGATAAGATCAGGGCCTTTGAAAATGGAGATGTGAGTACCATTATTCTCATTATTGTGGCGACCGTCTGGTGCATCGACAAGGCCAGTGCTGTGATCAGAAGAAAATATATCTAAGAGAGTTGGAAGACCAAGAGAAGAGGTGTGTATGAATCGTGAAGAGCTCAATTTTTATCTGCAGCAGGCTGATCTGAGAGGAGTTGCGGATCTCAGTCACAGGATAGAGGCCGAACAGCAGGTCCTCCTGATCCAGAAGCCCATGGCGCAGACCCTGCTTCTGCCGGTACAGGATCCGGTGGCCTCAGGGAGTTTTTACGGGGGAGAGATCCTGGTCACCTCTGTCATTGTCAGGGTCAATGGCTGTGACGGATGGGCCATGGTCATGGACGAAGAAGAGGACTTGGCCTTTCATATCGCGGTCCTGGATGGGGCCTGGGCGGCAGGTTTAGAACGAAGCGCTATTGAGCAGCTGGCCTGGCAAGGCAGAGTTGGTCATGAGCAAAGGTGTCGAGAGCAGGCAGCCGAGATCGATAAGACCCGTGTCTCATTTGACCTGATGTAACAATGAACGGAAATGGTACAGATATGATTATGCAAGTTGACATGGAACAACTGAACAGGAGGAATTTTCGTTCCCTGTTGCAGGCCCTGTCGCGTCCCGGGACTGAGCATCCCCTTTATCCCCTTTATGGTTCGGTGGTCATGGCCGCAGCCTCTTTACTCCTCTATGCGGAAGTGAGTTTTTTTGAAGATGCGGCTGTTGATTGGAAGCTTATCCAGGCGCTCACCGGGTCTCTGCGAAGCGGGGCGGAAGAGGCGGATTATCTTTTTTTTGATGATCCGTCTCTGCAGGGGCTCAGATGGGCCAGGACAGGGGAGTCAAGAAATCCTGAGTCCGGTGCCACTCTGCTTTTTCGTTGTCAGGATTTGCAGGCGGGCAGTCGGGTGCAGCTCAGTGGACCGGGCATTGACGGCAGCCTTGAAACCATCCTCCCTGTTTCCCGTAGTTTTCTTGATCTGAGGGCCGTGAAGAACCGTCATTTTCCCACTGGTGTTGATTGTTTTTTTCTCTCTGACAAAAAAGAGGTGCTGGGGATACCTCGCAGCACAGTGGTGAAAATATTATGAGTTATGTCGCGATCAAGGGGGGCATTGAGGCCATCAAGTCTTCCAAGGAGTTGTTCCGCAGGCTTCTGCAAGGGACAGAACCCATGGCAGCGAAGGATGTTTCCCGTCGTTTTCCCTTTGCCTGTGACCGGATTATGGCTGAAGGGGCGCTTTACAGTGAAAAGCTTGCTGCAAGGGCCATGCTCCGCAGCGGCGGCGATCTGCTTGAGGCGGCCTTTTATTTGAGAGCCCATCGTTCCACCTGCCGTCGACTTGGTGAGGCCGAGCCTGTTGCAGGTGGTGAGTTGCGTCTTTTACGTCGCATCTCTTCGGCCTTTAAAGATATTGAGGGCGGACAGATTCTCGGACCATCCTGTGACTATGTGATTCGTCTGTTTCGCTCCCGACTTCAGCAAGAGAAGAGCAGCCCTGTAACAGGAGAAGCGGATCCCATCTATTCGCCTTCGGCGGTGGAGAGTCTCCGGCAAAGAGACCAGGTACTGGTCCTGGGAAACAGGGAAAAATCTCCTTTTGATGTCACCCGCAGTTTCCCTCTGCCGCCCTATCCGAGAAGTGCCCTCATGCAGGTCATGGCCAGGGGAGAAAGCGGATCCATGCTCGCCTTTGCCTATACCTCCATGCGCGGCTATGGCGATGTTCATCCCACTATCGGAGATCTTCGTATCGGTATGGCAGAGATCTGCTTTGCGCACCCATTCACCGGAGGAAAGGTGAAGATTGGCGAAATCAGGGCCACCTTCTGCGAGACCGTGGGCAGTTTCCAGCGAGATCCCAGAGACGGTCGCCTCCGCCTGAGTACCGGATTCGGATTCTGTCTCGGTCACAATGAGACCCGGGCCATTTCCATGTCCATCCTCGATCTGGCCATGCATCATCGTGGCTATTCTGTGGGGGGGATGGATATTGCCGCCAACCCGGAGATCGTTATTCACCACATTGACGGAATCGAATCCATGGGCTTTACCAACCATTTCAAGCTGCCCCACTATGTGACTTTTCAGGCTGATCTTCATGTCTACGAAAATGCGAGGAAAGAGAGCGATGAATGAATCAGTTTTTGCCTTTATGGATGAGGACGCCAAAAAGGAGATCCGTCGTACTCTGCTCAAAGCGGTCGCCATCCCGGGCTATACTGTGCCCTTTGCCTCCCGTGAGATGCCGGTGGCCCGGGGTTGGGGGACGGGCGGATTGCAGATCACTCTCTCTCTTCTTTTGAAAAGAGACTGTATCAAGGTGATTGACCAGGGCTGCGACGGATCTGTCAATGCCGTCAATATCCGTGATTTTATTGCTTCGGTGAGCGGTGTGAAACAGACTTTCAGCACCCGGGAGGCCACAATCATCCAGACCCGGCACCGCATTCCCGAACATAAGCTGGCAGAGGGACAGATCCTTGTCTTCCAGGTCCCCTATCCTGAGGTCCTGACCACCGTAGAGCCGGATACCGAAAAGCAGAAACAGATGCACGCCGATTCTGATTATTCCAAACTCTGGGTCCTTCTCTACGAGGATACTTCTCAGTTTGGGGACAGCCGCATTAGTAACCGCTATCCGGTGGAGGTGGAGGATCATTATGTCATGGATCCGTCACCCATCCCCAAGTATGACATCCCTCGCCTGAATAACAGTCCGGCCCTTCTGCTCTTCGGCGCAGGACGGGAAAAGCGGATTTATGCCATCCCTCCCTATACCAAAGTGGAGCCGCTGAAGTTCTCGGATCGACCTTTTAAGGTTGAAACCTTTGCCGGGAAGCGCTGCGGACGCTGCGGGGCAGACAATGTGTTTTTGGATGAGGTGCGTCAAGGTACGACAAGTCTCTACTTCTGCAGTGATACGGAATACTGCGACTCTATCCTGACGGAGCAAGGTGATGTTACTGGAAATACAGAATCTGAGTAAGGTGTACGGAGTTTCCTGCGGAGAATGTCTGGATCTCACAGGGGTGGCAGATGACAGCTGTATCTGCCCGGTATGCGACTCAGTGGTGGCCATGAACCGTGTCAGTCTGAGCCTGGACGGTAAAGAGGTGCTGGGCATTGTCGGTGAGTCGGGCAGCGGCAAGTCTACCTTGCTTCAGCTCATCTATCAGGATCAGTGCCCTGATAATGGGCGGATTTTTTACAACGGCTTTTGTGACAGACATGGTGTCCCGCTGAACATCTTTGAGGCATCTGTCTCTGAGTGTTCGGTCCTGCGTAATAAAGAGATGTCCATGATTTATCAGAATCCCAGGATGGGATTGAATTACCTGTTTTCGGCTGGTGGAAATATTGCCGAGAAGATTATCGGTGCCGGGGAGCGGAGTTATGAGGTGGTACGGAATCGCGTCATCGAACTGATGGGGCGCTTGGAACTGCCGACGTCCCGGGTGGATAATTATCCGGATACCTTTTCGGGCGGCCAGCAGCAGAGGATCCAGATAGCCAAGGCCCTGTCGAGTTCACCGAAACTTCTTCTCCTTGATGAACCGACCACCGGCCTGGACCTTTCAGTGCAGGCCAAACTCCTGGACCTGATCAAAGAACTGCAGAAGGAGATGGGCTTTGCCATGATCATTGTCTCGCACGATCTGGGGGTGATCAACCATCTCACCGATGTCACCATGGTCATGAAACACGGCTGTCTTGTGGAATACGGCCTCACCGATCAGATTTTGGAAGACCCGCAGCAGCCTTATACCCAGCTCCTGGTGTCCAGTATTCTCTAACCCTTGTCCTGCGGGAGCAGATAAGCCATGAAACTCGATGTCCGCCAGATAGAAAAGCAGTTTGTCCTCCACAACCGGGGAGGGGTCAGGGTAACCGGTTTTTCCGATATCAGCTTTAATGTTGCCCGAGGGGAACTGCTGGCCCTGGTCGGTCCCAGCGGTGCCGGGAAATCTTCTGTTCTCAAGGCCATTTATCGGACTTATCTGGTAAACGGCGGCTCCATCCTCTTTCATCGTCAGGATGGCACGGTGGTGGATCTGGCTGTCTGCACCGAGAGCAGTGTTCTGGAACTGCGGCAGCGGGAGATCGGTTTTGTCACGCAGTTCCTCAAGGTGTTACCCCGTATCAGCGCTCTCCAGGCCGTGGCAGCGCCCCTCCTGGAATTGGGCGAAGAAGAGGATGCGGCACGCAGGCGGGCCGCTGAACTGCTTGCTTTTCTCAATATCAGAGAGGAACTTTTTGATATCTCGCCCCTGACCTTTTCCGGCGGGGAACAGCAGCGGGTCAATATCGCCCGTGGTGTCATTGCCCCCAAAGAGTTGTTGTTGCTTGATGAGCCCACAGCCTCTCTGGATGAGGAGAGTTCCTCCCGAGTCCTTAAATTGTTGGGCAATCTGAAAAAACAAAACATTGCCATGATCGGTATTTTTCATGACCAGCGTAAGGTGGACCAGGTGGCGGATCACTGTTACAGAATTTTGAGAGAGGCATAAGAAATGCAATTTGTTCTCCGTTCCACCCGGGTCCTGATCCGGGAAAGTATCCGTCCGGCAGATATTGTGATCCATCATGATCTGATCGAGGATGTATTACCCTTTCAGAGTGTCAGCGGCGGTTATGATCTTGGAAATATGCTTATTGCTCCGGGTATTGTTGACCTGCACTCTGATGCGATTGAAAAGGAGATAGAGCCCCGTCCCGGAGCCCATTTCCCCATCAGGTCCAGTGTCATTGAACTGGATAAGAAGTTGACCATGGCCGGAATCACCACCATGTATCATGCGGTGGCCTTTAATGACGAGGCCATTACCAAAAACCGAGGAACAGAAACGGCGGCCCGGATCATTCGCAGGATCAACGAGGCGGATCGCAATCAGCTGGGAGTCGACAATCTGGTGCATGCCCGCTATGAGCTGACCTCCTTTGCTTCGGTTCCGGTTATCAAAGAGCTTATCGAGTCCGGTGCGGTGCATATCCTTTCGGTAATGGACCACACCCCGGGACAGGGACAGTTCAAGTCCATTGAGAATTGGAAAAAATTTCACCTGCCTGTTTATGACCTCTCAGACAGTGAAGCGGATCTGATCATCGAACAGAAACAGCGGGATAAGCTCCGCTCCTACGAGGTGGTCAGTGATCTCCTGCGTTTTGCCGGAGAATGCGGTCTGATGCTTCTTTCCCATGATGATGATTCGCCGGAGAAAATTGATCTCATAGCCGATCTGGGTATCAGGGTTTCTGAGTTTCCGCTGGATAAAGATGTTGCCGCCTATGCCAGGGACAAAGGGATTGCCACTGGTATGGGTGCTCCGAATGTGGTCAGGGGACAGAGCCAGAGCGGGAATGTCTCGGCACGGGAACTGGTGCGGGCAGGCGTGTGTGATTTCCTCTGTTCCGATTATCACCCGAGTTCAATGCTGCAGGCCCCTTACCTGCTCCACAATGAACTTCAGATGCCGCTGGTTGATGCTTTCCGGATGGTGACAGCAACCCCTGCTGCCCTGGCAGGATTGAATGACAGGGGAGAGATAGGCTCTGGAAAACTGGCTGACCTCCTGGTCATAGAAGACAGTTCTATTCCCCGGGTGGTTATGACCCTGAAGCGGGGGAGTGCTGTATACAACGGAAGAGGATGTCTCGGAAAGGAGTGATCATGCAGTATATCGGAATGTACAATCATGAAGAGTCCGTAACGCTGGGAATTTGGCCGACTCTGGCCCCCAATGCCAGTGTCAGGGATTCAAATTTCGGACGCTATACTGAGGTGCGCGATTTTGCCGAACTCATTGAATCCAGTCTTGATGACTATTCCTATGTAATGGAACGCAGTTCCATTGCCTACAGTGATATCGGTAAATTCGTCAATATTGCTTCGGACGTCCGCATAAATCCCGGGAATCATCCCATGGAATGGGTGAGTCAGCACCACTGTCTCTATCGCCGGGTGCAGTATGGTTTTGCAGAATGTGATGACGAAGAATTTTTTTCAAGACGGCGCCAGCATCAGGTCCATATCGGTCATGATGTATGGATTGGTCACGGAGCGACCATCATGGGAGGAATTAGCATCGGTAATGGGGCAGTGATTGGAGCGGGGGCTGTCGTCACCCATGATGTCGCTCCCTATACCATCGTTGCCGGAGTGCCGGAGAAGGAGTTGCGTCTTCGTTTTCCTCATAATATCCAGACGGCCATAGAGCGAATTGCGTGGTGGGACTGGGACCATGAGACACTGAAAAAAAGGATGGGTGATTTTCACGATATCCACAAATTCCTTTCCCTGTACGGTCCTGAAATACGAGGAGACGGGAATGGGGAAGAACTCGCTGCGGCCCTTGCTGCCGTGGAAAAAAAGGAGAAACAGTATGAAGATAGTACTTGTTGTCGGAGCTAGCGGAACAGGAAAGGATAGCCTCCTTCGTTCTGCCAGATCCTATTATAAACACGATTCCCGCTTCTGTTTTGCCAGACGTTTTGTCACCCGGCCTCCGGATGAAAACGAAGATAACTATTATATTGATCGGGCAGGATTCCTTATCCTCAAAAATCATGGTTACTTTCTGGCGGAATGGGAGGCCTATGGCAATCTTTACGGCATTCCCTGGTCTGCCTGTGAAGCCGCTCAGGGTAGCACTCTATTCTGTTCAGTCTCGCGCACTGCAATAAGGGGAGTTGAGAAACAGTTTGATTCGGTGACCACCCTGCAGATTACGGCCAGGGCTGAGATGCTTCAGGAGCGGCTTGAAAAGAGAGCGCGGGAAAACGCTGCCAGCATTGAAAAACGGATAGCAAGGGCCAAGGAGCTTTGTCATGCCAGGGATCTGATCCTTTTTGATAATTCGCCTCCTCTTTCTCTGACTACTGTTTCCTTTATTGATATGTTGCCCAAGCTGGTCATGGAAAAGGCAGACTACTCTTTTAATAAAATGGGTTTTACGGAGAACTTGCCTTCGTTACGAACAGCCTGTCTGGTTGAATGATCATGCAGTTGAGTCATTAGAAGACGAATGACAGGAGGAAAACGTAACTGTCTTAAGTTGAGGTATAATCAAGGTTGTGGGAGAGGATTTTTGCAAGGGGGGGGCTTTCCTGATTTCGCTTTCTGTAAAAATCACGAAATGTTGGCGGATAAACAAGTGATTGTCCCCCCCTTAATAAGTTGCAGAGGTGTTTAAAGGGAGAACGTTTCAGCTTCTTTTCTCATGTGATTGTCTGACCTGATAGTGTCGGCTTGTATCACTTGTCTTATCAATTCCTGCCCTGCAGGTCGGTGAATATAGAGAAAGCTGCCCTGCTGGAACTTGGCATAATGTTTGGCGATTGCCGCCTCTTCTGATAAATCTATATTCGCCATCCCAATAGAAGACGGCTCAATAACAACAGCGCCTACGGAAAGTCCCATGCGATTAAAGGAACAAATATTGCCCTGGCGGTCAGTGGTGGTTATTTGTTTGTTCTCTTCCCGGCCATCGTAAAAGCGCCCGATTTGACGGTCAAACTGATCCAGAATGCTTTGAACTTTGGCCTCCCAGGCACCTTCGTGGAAAATGGCGACAAAATCGTCACCACCAATATGACCGATAAAATTTTTCTCACTGTCTATATTTGTTGTTAATAATTCGGTCACTAGCAGAATAATCTCGTCCCCCTTTCTGAACCCGAAGACATCATTGAATGGCTTGAAGTTATCAAGATCAAAATAACAGATGATAAAGGGATGTTGTTGTTTTGAAAGTTTTTGCAGCTGTTTCTGAATTGGCACGTTGCCCGGTAAAAGAGTCAAGGGGTTTGCATGACGTGCCTGTGTGACCCGTAATTTGGTTATTTCATGCAAAAGATCGATCAATCGTGCCTTGCCGATGAGCTTGCACCTATCAAGGATAATAAATTCTTCGGTATACAGGTCAAGAGAGGTGGTCAGTCGATAACTCACTTCTTCAAGGGAGAGTGTTTTCTCGATTTGCAGAATGTTGCGGTTCATAAATTTGAGAATAGGTTCTTTCCCATACAATTCCTTACCGTAAAGGCTGGCGTAGACATTCATGAATTCTTTTTTCAACACCATACCAAGGGCTTCGTCGTCATGTACCACTACTATTGATTCTACATTTTGCATATCATTAAACATCTCGCCCACTACGAGAACCTTGGCAGTGGCCTGCACAGAAACAGCAGGCTGCATCAACAGTTCCACCGTTGGAGAATCATTGTCTTCCTGATTTCGCTCCTCCTTTCTGAACAGGTGGAAGGGGATTTCCAGAGGAGGCATCGGTTTTGGCCTACTGAAATAATACCCCTGAACCAATTCAACCCCAAGATTTCGCACCGTGGCGTATTCCTTCTCTGTTTCCACTCCTTCCGTAATCACTCGGCATCCCATGGACGTCGCAGTCTTCATTATCGTGCTGATAAATTGTTGTTTTGTTCTATCCTCGTCCACACCCTGAATAAAATGACGGTCCACCTTGACGATATCGGGCTTTATTGCCGACCAAAGCTTGAGTCCTGAATATCCTGCGCCAAGGTCATCAAGGGCCACCCTGAACCCCATATCACGATAATGGGTCATGACCTTCTGCATCAGGGCCATATCATCAACCGGATGGGTTTCTGTCAGCTCGATAATAATCCGGCTACAGTCAATTCCTGCCTCTTCAGCCAGCTCTAACGTCTTTCCTGCTCTGAAATTTTCATGGAGGATACTGACTGGGTCAATATTCATAAAAAGTCGACCAGGGAGATTCAGCCTGGAGAATTGCTTGATCACTATCTCTCGGCATAAAAAATCAAGCTCGGCAAGATAGCCGCACTTGGTTGCTGCATCAAACAGCATCGTTGGTGAATGAAGGAGGGTGTTTACCGGTCCACGAATAAGTCCTTCATATCCATAAATTGTTTGATTTCCCAAACAGACAATGGGTTGGAAGTGAACTGTCAGATTTTTTTGCTGAAGAGTGGACTCAACGAGTGAACGAATGGAAGAATCGGAATTATTCATAACCTTACCTGGATAAATTGATATGTACACTTGGCACCACAAACACTACGAACCAGACAGGAAGGCATGATTTATCGTTTTGTGCCAAAGCGTAGAAGATGTATTCATATCAGGGTATCCAGCCTTTATTAAAGTCCTGTTCGGGCTCAGTTACAGTTCGGTTGGAAGTCAGTTAGGGATTAATTGGGACAACCCCCGGGGGAGTGTGCTGAGCGCATCCAGCAGCGCGGCAATGCCCTATTGCCCACTCTTTCTTTAAGGTCACCTCGAAAAATTGCCTTGTTACCCAAGCTCTTCGGCACAGCCAAAAAATTAATGCTCACATATCAACTAGATGCTGCGCTAAGTTTTTGTCTGCTCCTCGATCTTGAAGAAAAAATCAAATTTTTCAAGGGACCCTTAAGATGTTGTCGCATTGTGACAGTCACATAGTCTGGCGATTATGTGGCTGTCTGCCCGATATTCTTGTTCCTCTGCAGAGGGCAGAGAAAGATGTTGCCAGAGTAGCAGTACTCTTTTCTTGAGTCTCTGCTTGTCAATATTCTTTACAACCCAGCCCTTGCTGTTGAATCTCCTGGAGCTGATCTGGGACAAATAACTAACAGATTTTTAATCATTTTTTAGCAGGAACATAACAATGCTGGTTTAGGTTGCTGTCTGCAATTCACGTTGGTTATTTATTATTTAACGAAGGAGAAAGGAAATGAAGAAGAGTTACAGAACAATGGCAGTCATGGCTACCACAACCTCTCTGGTGTTAGCGCTGTCCAGCGCAGCAGTGGCAGGATCCGGCTCACCTACCGTTACAGAGCTTGACCGAATCGTTCAGGAGCAGCAACATCAGCTCAGTGTTCAGTCCGGTGAGATTGCCTTGTTGAAAGAGCAGCTCAACGCCCTGCTTGGTGTCACTGAAAAAAACAAGGAAGCCCTGGCCGCCAAGGTGGACAAGGAGGAAGTGGAAAAACTGAAGCTTGACAAGATGGTCAGCTCAAAAAATAAAAATGTTGACGTGACCGTATACGGACAGGTCAACCGCGCGGTACTGTGGGCCGATAACGGTGACGTCTCCAAGACGTATTTTGTTGATAACAAAAACTCTTCCAGCCGTATGGGAATTGCTGCCAAGGCCAAGGCTACAGATGATCTGACCTTAGGTGGGAAACTCGAATACGAGATCTATTCTAATTTTTCCAACAAGGTTAACCAGTTTGAAGAAAGTACCGACGCCTCACTGGATCTTCGTCATGCTGATATTTACATGGAAAGTAAAGCCGCAGGTAAGCTCTCTCTGGGACATGGTTCCACGGCTTCAGACGGTAGTGCCGAGATGGATCTGTCCGGAACCAAGGTTGTGGCAACTTCTGCAGCAGGGGATCTTGCCGGAGGCCAGTACTGGTATGATGCCAGCAGCGGGGTAGCTGTGTATGACACTCAGGTCAGCAAAACCATTGACAATATGGACGGTCTGAGCAGAAAAGATCGAATCCGTTATGATACCCCTTCTTTTGGCGGATTCTCCCTTGCCGCTTCTGCCATTGAAACCGGGGCCTATGATACAGCAGCCCGTTACGAGAGAAAATTCGGTGATTCCACATTAGCAGCTGCCCTTGCCTGGGCTGCTCCCGGTGATTTGAAAAAATGGGATAACCAGATTGACAGTTCTCTTTCCTATCTCCATGGCAGCGGCTTCAATATCACCTTTGCCGGTGGTCAACAGAGTTATGATATTGAAGGCAAGGATGATCCGACATACTGGTATGGAAAACTTGGTTATCGGGCCAAACTGTTCTCACCGGGTGAATCGGCCTTTTCCATCGACTATGGTACGTGGAACGATTTCAGCAAAAATAACGATGAAGTCAAGTCTCTTGGAATTGCTTATGTGCAAAACGTCAAGGATTGGGGGACTGAGTTTTATGTCGCTTACCGATTACATGAACTTGACCGTACCAACCACGATTATGACAACGTGAATGCACTTATGGCCGGTGCCAGGATTAAATTCTAATCTGTTTGTATTGGAGGAAACATAGATGAAACTCATTGCCTGCATTCCGCTTTTTTGTATTTATTTGCTGCTCTCTGGTTGTGTTGGCGAAGAGTACACCTATGTTGATGACCGGGACCTGAAACCAGGTCCCGGTCTCCTCTCCGGTAAAGACGGTGTCATTACTGTTTACGGCACTCCTCTGCCTGCACAGGAGTCCAGCGAAAAAATAACAGAGGATAAAAAGAAAAATTAATACACCGCATTCTACTTGAATACTATTTCACATATTTCTCCCCTTGAACAACGATCGACTTCAACTGAGTATAAAAGGTGCATGCGGCTTCTTTTGCAGAAAATCGACACCAATGCTTCTCTATATTCTTCTGCCTCAACCCATTGTAAAGAAATTCTGGAAAAACTTTCGGAAAGAAATAAAGAGAAGATTGTAACGGTGCTTGTATCAGGGAGGTTGCCCGTTATATGAACGAAATGAGATAACGGGTCATTTCTCTGGGTAAGCTACAAGGTATGCAAAAGACAGGATTGCAGATAAAACGCTTTGTGGAGCAGTTCCCCCATGCCGGGGAGGGCGTCATTCGAGTGCGTACTCATTGCCCCTGGTGGGAATTACCAGATGCGAACCCTGCCGGTATCGAGATGAACAAAGTCTGATTTGGGGTAGTAGCCAACTCCCCCCCCCTTGAGAGAACGGGCAATATCTCGGAGATCCTTGGTCCTGAGCCCTGAGAGACGGACGTCAATGGCCATTCCTTTCATATGCAGGCTGCGCTTGGCTACGCCTGTGCTTCTCCCGCGTAACATGGAATTGGTCTTGGGGGAGCGATATCCTGAGATTACTTCATAGGTCCCACCCCCTGCCTGTTTCTTTATTTTGTAAAGTATATCAAGGAGATGGGGGGCAATCGGATGCGTTTCATGGGTACGGAAATCCCGGAGATGGTGATTCACTTTTTTAAGTGCAATGGGGTCATATCTGCCGGCTATTTTATAAGTGACATCAAGTTCTTTGCCGGTATGGGTATGGTAAAAGGAAAGGTCGCGGATATCGAGTTTTTTGGCTATGGAAAGCGTTGGCGAGAGAAGGGCTACTCCAGCCATGATCTGGAGTGAGTTACCTATAAATTCGCGTCGCTTGTATAGTTTTTCCAGCATGTTGACCAGTTGGCAGTTATTGAAATAAGAACTGGGAGCTTAAATAAGAAACAGAGAATAATCCATTCCATGTATCTTCGATATTAAAGTAGACAAATTTTCCTTTGTCAAGGTCGCGGCATGATTATCTTGCAAAAAGCAGGCAAAAAAGTGTGACACTCCGGCAAGTTCAAGAATAAGGAAGAAGTTATTCCTCCATGGGACACATGGTATCCAGTGACTGGAGAATCCGTTCATCCCGTTGGTAGCCATCATCAATAAAGCGGAGGTCTTGGCTTTCTCGATCAACAAGGACGGTCCAATAGAGGAGATAAATAGGAACGGGTTTCTTGAGGAGGATTCGGGTATTTTTTCCTTCAGCAATAATGGCATCAATTCGTTCCCGAGTCCAATCATCCTGCCCTTTCAGCAGCCACTGAGCCAGATCCAGAGGTTGCTGGACTCTGATGCAGCCTGAGGAAAAAACGCGCTGGGTTTTTGAAAAGAGCTCCTGAGAAGGGGTGTCGTGGAGGTAGACATTATGTTGGTTGGGAAAGATAAACTTGACCCGGCCCAAGGCATTGTGGGGGCCAGGGCGCTGTCGCAGTTGATAGGGGAAATTGTTTATTGAGAGTTCATGCCAGGTTATCGTGTTTGTATCAACAATTCGATTTTCCCTGTCCAGGAGTTCAAAGCCGGCCCGCGTGAAATAGCTCGGATCTTCTTGAAACATGGGAAGTTTGTCCTGGGTGGCAAGTTTCCTGGGTGCGTACCAGTAAGGATTGAAGTCCAGGTATTTGATGGCATTGGAAAAAATTGGGGTCTGCCGGTAGCCGAGGCCGACAATGACCTTGTGAATACGGGGTTCCTCTCCCTGCTCACGAGCCTCCAGATAAAACCCGGCCACATTGACACGTATATGCTTCCTGCCAAGGTCTTCAGGGAGCCATCGCCATCGTTCCATGTTGATGCGAAGGGTATTGATCCGGTCAAAGGGGGTCTTATTCAGGTTGCGCAGGGTATTGAGGCCAACGATACCATCTGCTTCCAGATTAGCCCGGTTCTGAAATTTTTTGACTGCCTCTTGCAGGGTGGCGTTAAACTCTGCCGGATCCTGGTTGGAAGGTTCTGGTGCGAGATCGCCGCTTATTCGGAGGCGGGCACGCAGTTGGATTATCCGCTCATTGTGATTTCCGAGTTTTAAAAGCTTGCCGGGTGCGACCAGGCCCCAGCCGCCCTGTTGCGCGATTTTCCGGTAGTGAGCAAGGGCGTTTTTCAAGGTGGAATATTCATGGCAGCGTGGTGCCAGTTCATCAAGACTTTTTTCGATTTCACCGCTTTTCAGGGCATCTGTCAGGTGCTGCACCAAGTCTCTCTGGCGGCTGGCCATTGACCAGCTCGGGGTAATGGAGACGGGATCAACCTTGCCGGAGAGGATATGTCCTGCCAAGGTCAAATAGGCATCACTGGCTACGAGTTCACGCCGCACGCTATCTATATCCTCTTTTTCAAGGAGATTAACCCGATAGTCGCACGGGGTCAATCCGTGTGTTGTGGAGTTGTTGAGAGCCGTAATCAAGCGTGGCAGCAGTGTCTCGTCCCAGGCCTTTTGATAGCCACGAGCCTGATACAGCCTGCGCAGTTCTTTCAGGTTCTGCAGGGCCCAGGCCTGAGATTCTGTCCCGGACAATGCCTGCTGCAGCCGAAGGTCTGCGTCCGGGGGCAAGGCAGGAATGGAGACGGCCCAACTGGTGGAGAGGAAAAAACAGAGGATCACGGAAAGGATGAATCCTGTTTTATGACCTGTTGTAGCCATTCAATCAACTTTTTTAGAAGTGGAAAACAAGAAAGCAGGCCGCCAGCGAACGAGTTGTCGTCGTGTCGGCCTGCCGAGGTGGAGACGCGATCAGCTTCTGATCATATCAGCGATCTGAAAGGCGACCTCAAGGCTCTGTTCGGCATTGAGGCGCGGATCGCAGGTCGTGAGGTAGTTGTTGGCCAGTTCCGCATCCACGATGTTTCTGGCGCCACCCGTACATTCGGTGACATTTTCACCGGTCATCTCCAGATGGATACCGCCGGGAATCGTACCTTCGGACCAGTGAGTCTCGAAAAAGCAGGTGATCTCGGAGAGGATATCGTTGAAGTTCCTGGTCTTGTGTCCGCTGTCTGCCGTGTAGGTGTTGGCGTGCATCGGGTCGCAGCTCCAGACGATATTGTATCCTTCTTTCTTGGATTCGCGCAGGAGAGGGGGCAGGGCCTTTTCGATATTTTTCAGACCCAGGCGGGTGATCAGGGTCAGGCGTCCTGCTTCGTTTTCCGGGTTAAGGGTCTCGATGAGTTTTTTAACATTGTCAAGATCGTAGTCCGGTCCGATTTTCACCCCGATGGGGTTGTTTACTCCGCGTAAAAATTCCACATGGGCACCATCAATCTGACGGGTCCGTTCGCCGATCCAGAGCATATGGGCGGAACAGTCGTACCAGCCGCCGCCTGTTGAGTCTTCCCGTGTCAGTGCGGTCTCGTAACCGAGGAGCAATGCCTCATGAGAGGTAAAGAGTTGTGCCTGTTTCATCTGAGGGCTGTCGGAATCGATACCGATGGTCTCCATGAACTGCAGGGCCTGATTGATTTGTCTGGCCAGCCGTTCATAGTTGCGTCCCATGGGGGACTGCTTGACAAACTCCTGGTTCCAGGCCGAGACCCGGTGCAGCGCAGCGAAACCGCCGCGGGTAAAGGCACGCAGCAGGTTCAGGGTGCAGGCTGCCATGTTGTAGCCCTGAAGCATGCGGTTCGGATCGGGAATTCGGGCGGCTTCCACCGGTTCGGGGCTGTTTACCATGTCACCGCGGTAGGAGGGCAGCATGGTATCGCCAACCTTTTCCAGGTCTGCCGAGCGCGGCTTGGCAAACTGACCGGCAATACGGCCCACCTTGACCACAGGCTTGCCACCGGCATAGGTAAGAACCACTGCCATCTGCAGCAGAACTTTCAGGGTCTCCCGAATTTTGGGAGCAGTGACCTGGGAGAAATCTTCGGAACAGTCGCCACCCTGCAGGAGGAAGGCATCACCGGTGACTGCCTTGGCCAGCATGGCCTTGAGGTCCCTAATTTCTCCGGCAAAGACCAGCGGTGGCAGATAGGATAGATTGGCAAGTACTGCGTCGTATACAGCCATATCCGGCCATTTTGGTTGCTGTAGGGCGGTATGGTTTTGCCAGCTTGTTTTAGTCCAATTGTTCAGCTCAGTTCCCATGGTCATTTATCCTTGAAATTAAAGTATGTTATAGACATTAAACTAATAGATTTTTAAAAGGTCAAAATCAGAGATGGCTCAGGAGATGAGTGTCATCATAGTGTTCTGCAGCAGATCTCTACGTCAAAGGCGTTCAAGATCCGGAGTTCACGTTCCCTCTTTTTTCCTTCCAGAGGGGCTCGAAACACGAGCTCAGAAATCATTTCCTTTGCGCGGCTTCTGGATGGGATTGCTCCCATGCCTGTAGCCAGGATCTTTCCGGTGGCAGTGTCGAGCAATTCTGCATCCCGACCGTTGGTTACCACGGCCAGTGGAATCTGATATTCTTTTTCCAGGACCCTGGCAGCGGCAATGGCGGAACGTTCCCGGCTCACCAGGGAACCTGGGCCGTAGCGAAGAACCAGAAAGCGCTTTCCTTCCAGGCTGGCAGTGAGCTCAATGGTGGAGCGTACAAACTGAGAGGAGAAGAGGGTTTCAATAAAACGCCGTGGTTCCAGTTCTTGTTTGTGGTAGCTCAATTCTTCAACCATCATCCTGGCCAGCTGCTGCCGGTATCTTTCATCATCGGTATCGGTGAGCTCTTCACCGGTGAGAAAATCCACCAGAGTGCCGTAGACCATGTGATGGGTACGAATTTCAGTCAAGGCACAGCTCCTGAGCCCAGGTAACTTGGAAATTATAAAAGTCTTGGACTCTGTTCAGAACCCTTTGAAGGGTAATTATATCTTTTTAAGATAATTTTACACGGAAAAGGGGAAATTATCTGTAAGTACTAAAAAAAATGCCCCTCCATTGGATGGGAGGGGCACAGCTACTGTTCTTCTCCCCAGGGTTACAGTTCGAGCCAGGACTCGGAAAAGACGGTCTGGCCGGAGAGTGCCTTGTAGGTCTTGTAGTGCTCCAGGGCAACTCCTGAGAGTGAGGAGACGTCAGGCTCGATACCGTCCATCATCCCATGAACCATGTCCACATGCTCCTGGCGCTGACCGTTGCAGATGGCCATGAGTTCGGCATCATAGGAGTTGACGATGGCAGTGGATATACCATATTTCATGAGCATGATGAGGTAGGTGCGATCCAGGTACTTACGCAGATTCTCGGCAACACCATTGGAAACATTGGAGAGGCCGACAGTGGAACCGGAACCTGGTGCGATATCCGGAAGCATTTCCATGAACTCAAGGCCGGCGGCAATCTGGTCTGCGCCCAGGGTAATTGGAGTACCAATGGGATCAAAGAGGATTTTTTCGTTGGGGATACCGGCATCGTTAAGTGCCATCATCAGATCAACGGCCATGGCGGCGCGCTCGGCAGAGTCGCGAGGCATGCCATCAGGTCCCCAGAGGAGGGCAATGACGTCACACTTGGCCTCGGCGGCAACGGGAATCAATTTTTCCATACGCTCGGGCTGAGCGGAGATGGAATTCATCAGCGCCTGAGTCTTGTTTTTGACTACCTTAAAACCAGCGGTCATGGCATCGGTATTGGTGGTATCCAGACAGAGAGGGGTGTCAACAACCGCTTCAACAGTCTGGACAACCCAGGGAAGGAGCTCGGTACCGTCTTTACGTGCAGGTCCGATGTTGAGATCAAGGTAGGAAGCACCGGCCTTTGTCTCTTCTTTGGCCATCTCCTGCACCGGAGCAGGATTACGTTCTTTCATGGCTCCGCCGCTGCGTTTTCCCATGATATTGATACTCTCTGCAATTGCTTTTACGGTCTGAGACATATTTCTCTCCTTAACTCCATGATTTCTTGAATTTTTTATTAATCCTCATTGTTGTAAACAAGGATGCCAATTTAACCTTTTTTTTATATCCTGTCAATGCAGGCAGTTCCCTGGACATCAGGGAAGAGTTACTTCATTTTTACCGAAGGAAAAAGGCTCATATCCGTGTGTGGAAGAAAGAGCGCTGCCATGTAGTGATTCATGAAATTTGGATTCTCCGACAGTTCTATGTTGGTCATGAGCGTCCGCACTGCCACCCTGTCCCGAAAACGGCGATGATCGGTGAGGCTGATCTGACAGCCGAGCATGGAGGCATTACCGAGATAATAGAAGCGGTCCCGTTCGATATCCGGCAACAAGCCGATGGTGATGGCCCGCTCAAGATCAATGTAGGCGCCGAAGTTCCCGGCCAGGATGACCCGGTCCAGATCGGAGAAAGTCATGCCCACTGATTCGAGCAGGGTCTGATATCCTGCATACATGGCTCCTTTGGCCCGAATCAGGTTGTCGAGATCAACCTCGGTGATGACGATATCCTCACCGATCATGGAATCCCTGCTCCAGGCCAGCACATATTCCCAGCGATCCTCGCCCTCACGGATGCGGGGATTGTTCAGGTCTCGTTTGAATTTGCCCTGAGGGTCGATAACACCTGCGGCCAGAAGCTCGGAGACGATGGAAATTAGGCCGGAGCCGCAGATACCTCGCGGTTTGGTCTGACCAATGGTGACGATCATCGGGTCAAAGGTTTCGGGGTGGATCTGGAAATTTTCAATGGCCCCCTGACTGGCACGCATGCCATATTTTATGCCTCCACCCTCAAAGGCCGGTCCGGCGGAACAGGCGGCGCAGACCATCCAGTCCTTGTTGCCGATAACGATCTCACCGTTGGTGCCGATATCGATAAAGAGAGAGATCTCTTCATTCTTCTGCATCTGGCAGGCATGCACCCCGGCTACGATATCCCCGCCCACGTAGGAGGAGACACAGGGGTAGAGAAACATCCTGACTGAGGGATGGGCCATGATGCCCAGAGCTGCGGCCTTGGTCAGGGGAAACTGGCTGACGCTGGGGACATAGGGCGCTTCCCGCAAGAATTTGGGGTTGATGGCCAGCAGCAGGTGGGCCATGACCGTATTGCCGGCGGTCATGATATAGCTGATATCACTGGGACTGATGATGACCTTCTTGCACACCTCTTCGATGATATTGTTGATGGTGTAGATGACCTTTTGCTGCAAGCCCTTGAGACCTCCGGGGCGCTGGGCGTAGATCATACGGGAGATGACGTCTTCCCCGTAGCCGATCTGTGAGTTGTAGCCGGAACCGTCGGCAATGATTTCACCGTTGTTCAGGTCGATCAATACTCCGCTGCAGGTGGTTGTGCCGATGTCCACAGCCAGTCCGTAGAGACGGTCTGTGGTGTCACCGGGCTCCACGGCAATAATCCGGTCCGGTTCAGTCTTTCGTTTACCGTGCAGGAGAATGACCGTCACTTCCCAGTTGGCCTCGCGCAGGATAAGGGAAAGTTCCCGGATGAGTTCAGGGTGATCGTAGGTGGGCTCGGGATTCTCCGGCATGGCGTTCTTGAGAGAGCGCATCAGGCGCTGCATGTCGGAGATGTTGTCTTCGAGCGTTGGGGGCGGCAATTTGAGATAGATCTTGCCCACCGGCGGATCGACATCCCAGGTTCCGATCAGGGCCTCGAGCGAGCGGGCTGAGATGGACCTGGTGGTCTTTGGTTCCCGTTTCAAGGCCTTGCCATCGGACTTGACTATGTCCGGGATGCGAACCGTGATATCGGAGACAACCTTTGCCTTACAGGCCAGACGGATTCCCTTATCATATTCGCTCTGTTTCAGGGTGGCGGCATTGTCGGAGATCACGTCTCCTTTTTCCAGCTGTACTTTGCACTTTCCGCAGACCCCATCTCCACCGCAGTAGGCATGGATATAAACGCCGGCTGAAGCTGCCGCTGTGAGGAGATTTTCTCCATCTTCAACGGTCACATGGACGTTATCGGGTAAAAAATGTATATTGTGTCCCATGGAGTTCTCTCTGGTCAGAAAAATAAATACTAATTTGTCAGCGTAAAAATAACAGGAAGCAGAACCTTGTCAAGAAATATCACTGATAATATCTATAAATAGAATTGATTTGTGAGTGTCAGGAAAGTGCAGAGGTCCATAACAGGACCTCAGATGAGGCTCGTCAGGAGTCAAATTTTGAGATGACCAGGCAGATGAAGAGTTGTTTGTGAAACCATCTTGTCTGAGAAAGTGGAGGAGTGTATGGAAGAAAGCGAGAGTAGTCCTTATTGGCTCAAAGCTGTTATTGAGCTGGATCCTGTTCTGGAAGAGGCTGTCAGTGAATATCTGGTCGGGGTGCTTGGAGCAGGCGTGGAACAGGCAGCAGATACTGTCGGCCCAAGTCTCTGTCTCAATGTTTTCATGGAAGAGAAAAATCTGGATGCAGGACAGAGGCAGGAGCTGCAGGATAACGTGAAAAGGCAACTGGATGAACTTGCCGCTATTTTTGAGGTTTCCCCTCCGCACATTTCCTGGGAGCAGATTGAGGACCAGGACTGGTCCAGCAACTGGAAGGTGCATTTTAAGCCCTTTGCCATTGTCCCTGGATTGGTGATTGCCCCGACGTGGGAAGAATATCAGGCCAAAGAGGGAGAAAAGGTCATTGTGATGGATCCGGGCATGGCGTTTGGTACAGGTCATCATGGTACCACGGCCCTTTCCCTGGCCTTTGTGCAAGAGATTGTTTCGCAAGGGAAAGGGGATCGTGTCCTGGATGTCGGAACCGGAACCGGGATCCTCGGTATGGGAGCAGCCCTTTTTGGCGCTTCACGAGTACTGGCCATTGATAATGATCCGGAAGCGGTGCGGGCAGCCAGTGAAAACGTGGTATTGAACAAGCTGGAATCCGTAATGGAGGTGACGTTAACCCCGCTTGATCAGGTGAAGACGGGCTATGATCTTATTATAGCGAATATCATTCATGACGTCCTTCTCACCATGTCCGACGACTTTTCCCGTCTGCTTACCAGTGGAGGGAACCTTGTCCTGTCTGGCCTCCTTCATGGTGAACAGGAAGAAAATATTATTCGTGTCTTTGAAGGCATCGGTTTCGTGCTCCAAGGTAGAGAACAGCAGGATGAGTGGGCTGCTCTCTGGTTTGCCGCGAGTCGGCAGTGAAGGGAGCAGAGTGGTTTTGGTGAATAAGAGATGCGGTGATGGTTGTCAGGCCGCAGTTTTTTTTGAGGACTCCTTTTCCGTAATGGGGTTCATTGGGGAGATCTGATAATTGTCATCAAACATGATCGCCATACCTGTTGGCTCATGCCTGATGACAATACCGGAAGCGCTGACCCATAGCCGCTGATCTTTCAGGTGCTTGAGACTTTCCCGGGAAAGAACGAATTTCAGTGTTGTCAACTCTTCCAGAGAGATGAGAAACTCCAGGCGGACCTTGCTGACCAAAGGCAGAGGACTGTCTGTCTCGATAAAGGCACCGCCGGCACTGATGTTGGCAGTTAGAAATTCCAACGTCGGTGTCTGACCGGATAGGGTTTCTGCCGTCATCTTGCTTTGTATCCGTAAAGGATAACGTTCCTGCACTCTGCGTTCCTTTGACATCTTGTTTCCCCTGTTTTACTCGGTAACGTCGGCTTTGATCTGGATGGAAAAATTGTCTTTTTTACTGGATTCGGCGGTGGAAAGGATGGCTTCCAGGATATCGCTGTCGTTTTTCGTTATACTGCTCATTCCCCCAAGACCGATCCATTGTGACCGGGGCATGGTGAGCCGGGTGGCGGCATCGACAAAACGGAAGCTGTCAGGCCTGCCATTCACCATCCAGCTGATACGCGGAATAATGGTGAGGATGACCTGGTCACCGGCGGCAACGGGCGAGACCTCCATCCCTGTTTCAATGGTCCGGGTCTCTTTGAGAAGGTATGGTACACCATGATGCCTGCAGAAGAATATCCATTTTTCCGTTACCGGAATCTCACGTGCCATACGGATGTAGCCGCTACTGCCGGAGAAGAGAGTAACAAAGGATCGGCTCTTTCTGCTTTGGCTGGAGTCTGCATAGCGAAAGAGGGTGTCTTCGCTGGAAAGATGTCTCCCTGGTTTTTTTCCTGTTGTGCGTATTCGCTGTGCAGGGTCACTGTCGGTGGACTCAAATGTCATCTGTACTGTCACCTGGGGCATCCGTTGATCAGAGGAAAGGAGGAGACTGCGTACGGTCTCGATAACTTCTGGTGTATCGTTGACGATAATCATATTCCCGACACTGTCGGCAACGGCTCTGCCCTGTGGAGAAAGTGCTGCCCTGATCACCGGCAGGATCTCGTCAGCCGGTCGATTTCTGATCTGGAAAATTTCAGTGGCAGCAAAACAGCTGCAGCAGGAAATCAGAAGCAGGAGGAGTGACAGGAAGATTGTTGGTTGCAGACTCATAAAAAATGTAACGTCCTTTTTTCCCTGAATCACCGTGAGATTCAACACCATCAACTGGTCCCTTCTTATGGCCTATGACCCTGACAAGACCATAAATTTCTTTATCTCTATGTTATCGTTTTCACAAGCGGAAGGCAATTTTTTTTTCTGTGATCTGCAGTGCTTTTCTTTTGCTATGACCAGGGTTTTATGGAAAGATGCATATAAGAGTAGTTGTAATTTAACGTTCATAACGGAAAGGAGATTGTCATGTGGGAAGTAGTCGTTGATAAGGACAAATGCCAGGGAAGTGAAGAATGTATAACTGCCTGTCCGGCCTCAGTGTATGAGCTGGTTGACGGGAAGGCGGATCCGGTCAATGCTGACGAGTGCATCGGTTGCGAGACCTGTGTCGAGGTGTGTCCCACCGGTGCCTGTACCGTAACCGAGATCTGATGGACCCACACACTTTATGCGCCGTTTTTTCCTAAGTCCGAATATCGAGGTCAGTGATGAGGTCCTTCTTTCTGAAGCAGAATCTCATCATCTGACAAAGGTTCTCCGTCTGCCTGTAGGCATGCCTCTGCAACTTTTTGACGGAAAGGGCCATATCTATGATGCCGAGATAATGGCCATGGGCAAACAGGTCCGTCTTCGCATCCTCTCTTCTCGTTATGTGGAAGAGGACGGGAGTCCCTTGCGGATCTGTCAGGGACTTTTGAAGGGACAAAAAATGGAATTCCTCCTGCAGAAATGCACGGAACTGGGGGTCGCGGAGTTTATTCCTTTTTACAGCAGCCGCTGCCAGCTCAAAAAGACAGAGCTGCGTAAGGTTGCAGAAAAGGATGGGCGCTGGCAACGAATCATTGATGAGGCCTGTAAGCAGTGCAACAGGCCCAGACCAATGCAATTGGGAACGGCGATCTCCCTGGAAGACATGGTGTCGCAGCGGGAGGAGGCAAGGCAGGGGATTTTGTTCTGGGAGGAGGAAAAAGAGGTATCTCTCCACACTGTTTCCTTGTCTGCAGATAGTGCTGGCCTGCAGGTTGTTCTGGGCCCGGAAGGCGGTTTTTCTCCAGAAGAGGCTGAGTATGCCCGGAAGGCAGGATTTCAGGTCCTGAGTCTCGGTCCTCGAATTCTTCGGGCCGAGACTGCAACCCTGGCAGCTGTCTCAATTATTCAGCACCTGACTGGCAATATGTGAAAATGAGGAAATGAAAAAAAGAGAGGTCTCCCTGTACCTTTTTATATGCACTGAGCGTATATAACAGGTTGACGACGCATTGCTTACAATAGGGCCGGAAAATATCGTTCAAGATCTCAAGTTATACTGAGAGGTTAGTCCTGAGACACAGGTTCTCCCTTCTTCTTGTCCTGTTGATAGCAGTTCACTTCTTTCCCTGTTCTGGCCGCGGGCAGGCTTCCCAGTCCCCGGAGTCGGATGAACTCGTGCTGGCAATTCATTCTTATCTGCCTGCCGTAGGACTGCACAAAAGGTCCGTCCCTCTCGTCCGTTATCTGGAAGAAAAAACAGGAAAAACAATCCGCATCGATATATCCGGCAATGAAGGAATTCTCACACCCCGGCAGCAGGAATATGGAGCCGGTTGATTTAAATCGGATTATTTCTACTACGGTTACTGTTGCCCGCAATGAATGGAAATACGTGGCAGATGTTAAAACCAGTTTTTTCGAGAACCTTCCCGATATTTACTGTCTTGCCGACGAAATGGGCCAGGTTTTTTTGAATCTACTGGTCAATGCCGGTCATTCTATTGCGGAAAGGATTGGTGAAAATTCAGGTATGAAAAAAGGATGCATTACCATAAGGACTTCCCGCAAGGATGGCTGGGTAGAGGTGCGAATCCGGGACAACGGCATGGGGATAGAGGAAAACGCGCGTGATAAGCTATTTGATCCGTTTTTCACGACGAAGGAGGTCGGTAAGGGAACCGGTCAGGGCCTCTCCATTGCCCATGATGTCATAACTAAAAAGCATGACGGCACCATTACCTTTGAAACAGAAGTAGGGAAAGGGACAACATTTATTGTCAGGTTACCGGCAGCAGGATAATCAGCCTTTTATATGCCCGCATTACATTACGCAAGATGCTTTGACCTTTCGCTCATGAATTTCTTGTTAATTTCGCGTTCAATATTTCCCATCTCCGCTCAGGGAATTTTTACTCTCCGGCCATTCTGATATTCCCGTTGCCAGAGGCAACAACCCTGCCTGGTTCTGCTGTAACTAAAATCGAGATCCTTTTGTGAAATATTAAAGATTCCCTTGCTTGTTGAAGTACCTCATTTCCTCCGCCGTTCGCTATCATCAGAACTCTTAACCTGAGTTGTATCCAATTTCCGGACAGGTGTATTCGCAACTGGGTTGTGGCAATCCGCTCCCGAATGAAACAGTTATGATATTGTAATTTGATTGTAACATTCGCTCTGTATTATCTGATTTCAGAAAGACTTAATTCTCACTATTCATTGAACCGGTCTGAGATGATGACATCACCCCTCTGTTTTAAGAATGATGCTCCGCTGGAAAGCCGGACTGCTTTTTGTGCAGTGGCGCAGCAGGCTGAACAGTTCCGCAAAAGTGTGCTGCGGAAGGAAGATATATTTGGGATTGCAGATACAACGGTGGGTACGGAAAATGAGTTGCAGGCCACAGTTTCCGGCGCAAAAGAGCATGTTGACCTGGCGCTTACCATAGAGCAATCCAATTACTTCAGGAACCTCGTGCAGCGCGCAAAACGCGGAGATATGCCGCTTGCGACTGTTGTCGAGCTGCGGCAGGTGCTTGATGAGAATCATGAGCAGGTATGGGAAAACAGCTGGGTGCGCTTTCCTCGGCATCTCCTTTCCTCTTATGCGGACAAGACGCTGCGACATGACCTGCTTGCCGATAAATCCCTGCCGGACGGTCCGAATCGCGCAGACTCCAGCCGTTTTCTGATGAGTTACCAAGGGGAAGAGTGGCTCAGGATTCCGGTGAGTTATCTCCTCAAACTATCTCTTGCCGATGCAATAAGCCGCTATGAGCCAAGATTTCCTTTGTTCCTCCAGACGGGAAAGCGGTTAATGAGCCATCTTATCAGTGATAATATTTCACCTGAGATAACCTCATTTTCCGTCACCGGTGGACAAGGTCCGCAGCTGCCCGGCAGAGATGCGGCCCGCGAAACATGCCGACGGTTTTTTATTGTGCAACTGCTGGTACACTATGCCAATCATCAGTTTCAACTTCGTGATCGTGGACAGACCTGCCACCTTTATTTTGCTCCTAATGCGCCGTTTCGACAGAAACGGATCAATGATCTGGTCTCCGACGCATTTTATCGGGAGTTGTTTTTAAACCCCTGTCTTTCTGGGTGGAAGTGTGGAGAGGAAAAAAACCGTTACATGGCGCTTTGCCACAGGACTCTTTCCCGCAGTCAGTTGAATACCATTGCCAAGTTAAAAGAGGCCGGTATTGTGACCAACAATCTGGTTGTTCTGCCCAATACCTCAAATACCAGCCTGGCGAATAACGGTACGCATATATCCCTTGGCAGTAATGTCCTGACCGCTCTGTTTAAGAATCGCGGGATAGAGCACGGCGGTCGCTATGAAAAATATTTCGGCGATCTGGTGATAAAGATAGTCGAGCACTTCCTGCCCCTTTTTGTGACCACGGTTTCCGCTGCTCCGTTCCGGCTTGGTTTCAATGACTTTCATCCGGAAAAGTTGCTTGGCTTTCTCCCCCACGAGCTTGATTATACACATCTGCGCATGATTTGGCGGCGCTGGAAAAAGAAGGCCAATCTTCGTTTCTGCGGTCACCGCATGACACCGCTTGGTCCGGAAAGACTGGATCGTTTTATCAGTAAAATTCTGCGCCTGCGTGGAGATTTTGTGCCGGATGTCAGGCTGGTGGATTATCTCGTTGCTCTGCAGAGTGTTGAGCAGAGTCCTGCGCTCAACGGTAGCTTCGGTAATCAGGAGCTTCTGAAAATGGATCTGACCGAGATGGGGGTATTTGATACCCGCATGGCCATGTATCTCCCGTATCGCTTGAGGGAGTTGCAGCAGATGGGTTTTTCCGGTTTTGAAGGCCGTCACTACTCACTTTTTCCCAGTCTGTTGAATAACATGGCACAGGCGGTCAACCTACAGCTGATTGTTACGGCACTTGCCTATCACTGGGTGGCCACCGGTAAAATACGGCACCATCATATTCCCGACGATCCGTTCACCGAAAGTGAACGGCGGCAGATCTTTTTTGCCTCTTCGATCGGACTTCCGACCTTTTTTGTCCGGGCCGAAACCGGGAACCATCTGCTGAGGAAGATACTTGCCCGCACGAAAGGTCAGCGGCATAGTCGCAGGTACAAAGGCTATGTCCGGGTGGGAGTCGAGGCCTACAAAAAGGCCTGCCTTGATATGCTTTTTGAAGACAGGAGCAGGGTTTTTGATTCGGCGGAGGTCGGAGAGGAACTTACCGGCATGCAGGCGCTTCTTGCCGGTGACAGGATTTCGGCAGCTGATGAGCTGACACGAGGCATCCTTCGGGACAGCGGTAGCAGCGGCAGCGCCATGAATAGGGACGCCGAAGAGTTCAACCGCACAGCGGAGCGCTATTATCGAACCACTCTCTGGTCCGAGCATATGAAGGAGGGGCTGCAGGTTCTGATGGATGACGGGAAAAGGCTGGATAGTTGCAGTGATCAATACTTTGCACAGATGCGGCAGGAGGTAGCCGGTAATAAGGGTGCCGCTGAAGTTATTCAGCAACTTGGCAACAAGGTCATTGCTGATCAGGCAGACAGTGACGACACCAGACGGCTGATTATGTTGTCGATGTTGATCGTCGAGCAGGAACATCGCCAGTCAATGACACAATCATACACAGGAACACAGTGAATATACATCAGTATGTTGTCAGAGAAACAGGTGAAATTGTAACGGAAAAACTGATAGGTGACCGTTTGGTGCACCTGCTCTACAACCCGGTGCGTGAACATGCGCCAGCCATGTTTAATGCCCTGACATCCAGCCGCATGTCAAGCCTGTTGGGGTATTTTCATTTTGATTTCGATCTGGATCAGAGGCGGGGGAAGGGACTTGAGCTGCTCACTAAAATGGGAGTGGATTGGCAGGAATGCGTTGACTCTCCCCATACCTTGGACACCCCGCGCAAGGTTTTTGAACGCAAGATCCGTTACTGGGATATGCGGCCAATGGATCAGGACCCGTTAGCCGTGGTTTCACCGGCCGATGCCAAAGTCCTGATCGGTTCGCTGGGAACAACGCCTGCTCTCTTTATCAAGGAAAAGTTTTTTTCCGTAGTCGAGTTGCTGGGTATGGAGCAGGGCTGGGTTGATGATTTCGAGGAGGGCGACTTTGCCGTCTTTCGTTTGACCCCGGATAAGTACCATTACAACCATCTTCCTGTCAGTGGCAGGGTCTTGGATACCTATGAGCTGGGAGGACGTTATCATTCTTGTAATCCCGGAGCTGTTCTCGCCCTGGCCTCCTTGTATGCAAAAAACAAACGGGTGGTGACCATCATCGACACCGATGTTGAAAATGGTTCACAGGTTGGATTGGTGGCCATGATCGAGGTGGTTGCCCTTATGATCGGTGATATTGTCCAGTGTTACTCAGGTCTCCGCTATGATGATGCGCTGCCGGTCAGGCCAGGCATGTTTGTGGAAAAAGGCTGTCCGAAGAGTCTCTATCGGCCTGGAAGTTCAACAGATATCCTGCTCTTTCAACCGGGCCGGCTGACGTTCAGTGAGGATTTGCGCATGAATGCCTGCCGCCGGGACGTACAGAGCCGCTTTTCCTCCGGATTGGGCCACCCCCTGGTAGAGACTGACATTAGGGTTCGCGCAACTGTTGGCAGGGCAAACAGCGGGCGAGTGTGGCCGGTGCAGAAGTGCAGGAGAGAAAACTGGATAACTGATTGTCTGAAAAAAAAAGGTACTTGAAAGTGTGAAGGAAATGTTGCCAAATACAACGATATATCAATATGATAGGATGACATTCGTCCGGGCCGGTTGGAGGCGGATGAAACATGGCTGAGCAACTGTTTATTCTGTTTTGCTCTCTCGGGTTTATTGCCCTGTTTGTATGGGGCTTTCGCTATCTGCCTCAGGAGCGGTGGCAGATGATGGCGGTAATCCCGTATCGCAAGAAAAACAGCAGTCACTGGCATGGTGCCAACCTGACTTTTTACGGTTTCCTGATCGCCTGTGCAATCGCTGTCGGGGTGCTCTTTTCCC
Organism: Pseudomonadota bacterium; assembly: GCA_018820855.1. Taxonomy (GTDB): domain Bacteria; phylum Desulfobacterota; class Desulfobulbia; order Desulfobulbales; family Desulfocapsaceae; genus Desulfocapsa. The sequence continues at coordinate 33,348 of JAHJNL010000043.1, forward strand.
TGATCCTGCTGCAGAGTGTGTCCATCTCTCTCCCGGGAGTTTTCGTCGTCATGCTGCTTATTCTCGCGGTCTGTCTGCCTGCTTCCAGAATAATGGCGCGGCTGGTCGAAAAAAAGCGCTATACCTTTACCATTGGCGGGGCATTTTTCTGCGGTTTGCTGTTGACTCCCTGGGGCATCGTTGCTGTGAACGCCTTCCTGCGGTCGTCAGGGTCTCAGGAGCTCGATATGATGGCCTTGCTTGCCGCTCTCGCCATTGGTTATACCCTCGGCGAGGGACTGGGCAGGTTGGCCTGTGTGAGTTTCGGTTGCTGTTACGGCAAGCCGCTGAAAGACTGCTGTCGGATGACTAACTTGCTCTTTAGCCGTCTTGCCTTTGTTTTTACCGGCATCACCAAGAAAGCAGTTTATGAAGGGGCGCTGGAAGGTGAAAAACTGATACCTATCCAGGGGCTAACCTGTATCCTCTACACGGCTACTGCACTTTTTTCAGCACATCTCTTCTTGACGGCGCACTATGTAGCAGCATTCTTGATCAGCCTGTTAGTCTCTCAGGTGTGGCGGATAATTTCCGAAACGATGCGTGCTGATTTTCGGGGCTTCAGCAAGGTGTCGGCTTATCAGAAAATGAGTTTTGCCGCCTTGCCGTATGCCTTTCTTATAACCGTTCTGGCACCCACCCCGATGTTGCCAGCCCCTTCAGTTATTCAAGGTCTCTCTATTTTCAGTCAACCCCTTCCCATGATCAGTGTGCAGTTCCTCTGGCTTGCTCTCTTCTGGGTATTCGGGCGCAGCATGGTGACTTCATCTACAATCTCCTTTCAGGTTGTGCAGGAACACATTTGAAACCAAAAAACAATCAGATCCAAACGGGTTTCTAACAGAAAAATAATATTGGCGATCTATTTAAGAAGAGAGAAGGATAACAAACTCAGCTGTAAGAGCTACAGGTCAGGAAATATATGGCGGTGAAGATGTTTCACGGTGCCGCTGTTCGAAACATGATCGCTTTGACTTTTTGATTGCTGAGATGCGGGAAAAAGGGGTTCATCAATCTGTCTACCTGGTCAAGCTGTGCGGATATGGATTTGTTTACAGCAAGAGCAAAACTGTTTTTTAATAATCTGGCCATGCAGATGCAATTAAATGAAGAAATGGCGGATAAGGTCTTTTTGAAAGGATAACCAATATCATGCGATTTGCTCTTTACTATGCCCCTGCCTCTTCTTCCCTGCTGGGGGAGCTGGGCTGCAGGTGGCTGGGGCGTGATGCCCTCAGTCAACAGAAAGTCAGGCAGGATCGTTTTCCCGGTATTAGTCAGGACAGACTCCATGAGCTGACCCGCACTCCCAGACGTTACGGGCTGCACGGAACCCTGAAGGCACCCTTCAGGCTGGTCGCCGATTACGATGTGGAGATGCTGCGATCGGCCATAGCTGATTTTGCCTGCCGCCGTCCTCTCTTCTCTATGCCATCACTGGTTCTCCGCCAGATTAATGATTTTTTCTGCCTGTGCCCTGAAAAACAGACACTGCCGCTGCAGAGTCTGGCGGCGGCCTGTGTGCAGAACTTCGATAGATACAGGGCAGCCCCGACCGCCGGTGAACTTGCACGCAGACGTCGTCACATTCTTACACCCGTTGAAAAAGATAATCTTGCTGCCTGGGGATATCCGTATGTCCTTGATCAGTATCGATTTCATATTACGCTTACAACCAGAATATCGAGCAACAGGGAAAAGGAGGTGGTTTACGCCGCCCTCTCTGACATGTTTGCACCTGTACTCGGAGAGCCGATTGTGATGGATGCCATCTGTCTTTTTATTGAACCGGCTCCCGGACAAAAACTCTTCTGCACAGATCGTTTTCTCTTCAGCAGTTCAGACCAGCTCACCGAGAATATTGTAATCAATGCTAACCAGAAACAGCAGCAAAACGTCTATTCTGAATGGTAAGTATGTATGCAGATAAATTTTTTTTTCGATAGCATTAGCTGGAACACAAATCGCTATCTGCAGTACTTATGAAAAACCCGCTGATCACCTTTTTACTGCTGCCAGCTTTTCTGCCAGGGCTTGCAGCAGCCACAAATCTGTCATATACCTATCGTGAAATAACCGGTGCCGAGAGCAAGACGTTTAACTGGGAACTTCTGGAAAAAGGTGATCAGGTGCTGATTACCTCAAGCGGTGCAGAGGAAAAGCTTGTCAATGTCTGCAGACGCGACGGGCTAACATTACGCTGGTCCGTAACACAAGGCTCCGACACAGATTTTCAGGCGGAGCGTATTGCCAACACCATTTCTCTGCGTGGCAGGTTTCAGGGGAAAAAAATCGAAAAGTATCTGAACATCGATGAGCGTCCCTGGTTTCAGCCGCTGTCATATTGCCTGCGTACACTCAGTCGCGGTGATACGAAAACCCTCAGTTTCTGGACAATCCGCATGGACACCCTTGAGCTTGTTGCCATGCAGGCTGAAAGACGGGGTGAGGAGCTCATTCGAATTGAAGGAAAAAAGATTGAAACTCGCCGAGTGGAAATCCGAAAAGAAGGTTTCCTCTCTGTGATGTGGAGCGCCAATTACTGGTTCAGGACAGATGACAACGTCTTTGTTCAATATCGTGGAACCCATGGGTTCCCTGGCACTCCGGAGACGCACGTCACTTTGTCCAGAGCAGACTCTGCCTGGACTGATTCCAATATATGAATATCTGAGATTTCTATTACAAACCGGCTTCGACTTGTTTTGCTGCAGACTGCCCTTCAGGAACATTCTCTGGCCTCGCCTATGGCATGAGAACATCGTACTATTTCTTGGTAATTGCTCTTTTTTGTGATAAAAAAAGAATAGTAAAAAAAAACAAATCAACTCAAAATAACAACTGAGGGAGGAGTTCTATGGACAAATACGAATGCCCCTGCGGCTATATCTACGATCCGGAAGAAGGGGATTATGAGAACGGTATTGAGCCCGGAACAGCCTTTGCAGATCTCCCGGATAGTTGGGTTTGCCCTAAGTGCGGAGCTGCGAAAGAGGAGTTCTGGAAGGTCGAGTAGTAGAGGGCAGTAGCACTCTTTTTCATGGTCTGACAATCCCTTGCCGTGTGTTCTCTTATTAACGAAGGGAGATGTGTTGTCGAGGCGCAGGGCAGGTACCTGCAGAGACGGCGAACCCATTCAGGTGGCAAACTGATGACATCGACCCTCTATCTGGCTTATGACGGCTCCATCAACGCCGATTGGGTTGCCCGCTATGCTATCAATATGGCGGCCAACTCCCAAGATCCCAGGATCATCCTGATCCATATCCTGGATCACACCTATTCTCCAGACAAGATCGCCAGGAAAATCGAGGCAGTTGAAGGTGAATGTGCCATGCGCGGGGTGGGGACGACCAGCCGCATCCTGCCCCTCCGCAAAAACGTCTTTCAGTCCCTGCTCCAGGCTATTCCGGCGGGCGAGGACAGCCTCTGTGTATGCGGAGCTCGAGTTTCCTCTCGGGACAAAGGCTTTCTCGCCGGCACCATCTCCGAAAAACTCCTGCGCCGCAAGCAGTTCAAGGTCATGGCCATCCGGGTGGTCAAACCCGGCATCCTCGGAGCTCCCAAGGATTTGCTCTTCCCCCTTTCCGGTCATCCCAGGGGCTTTCAGGCAGCCATGTCATTTTTTCTGCTGTTGGCCCCGGAGGTGGAACGACTGCACCTTCTGCGGATCATGAAGGTCAGCTCCCTGTGGTTCCAGTATATGCCGGTTGCGACGGCCCGGGGCTTGCAGACAAAGGGTTTTACCTATATGAACGAGGTGCTGAAAGAGCTTCGCCAGCAGCTGGGGGAGAGTGATATCCACCTGGATACCAAGGTGATCCTCTCTGATGACTGGGTCAAGGAGATCCTTATCCATGCCAGCAAGACCCACGCCCAGATGATTCTGATGGGGGCATCGGATCGTAATCTGCCTTCCCGTTATTTTTACGGGAACAAGATCGAACAGATCCTCCGCCGTTCTCCCTGCGACGTGGGGATCTACCGCAAGATATGAACAGCCAGGCCAAACAGATTCAGCAGCTCCCGCCGGATCGGGTCTATACTCTCCTGCACACGAGACCCGAGGGGCTGGGGGGCGGAGAGGTGGAGGAACGTCTGTTCCATGTGGGGCGGAACTCGTTCGACATCCCCGATCGCTGGAAAACACTGCGCAGCTTTGCCCGACAGTTCACCAATTTCTTTACCATCCTCCTTATTGTCTCGGCCTGCATCTGTTTTGTCGCCCATCGTCTCAATCCCGGGGAGAGCATGAATTTTCTGGGCTGGGCCCTGTTTGGGGTGGCCCTGCTCAACGCCTTTTTCAGTTTTATCCAGGAGTATAGGGCCGAGCGGGCCATGGAGGCCCTGAAGAAATTTCTGCCCCAGTTGGTTCAGGTCCGACGTCAAGGGCAGATTGTCAGGATTCCGGCCGAGGAGATTGTCCCCGGTGATCTCCTCATCCTTGCCGAGGGCGACAAGATCACGGCGGATGCCAGGATTGTCGAGGCCGAGGGGCTGATGGTCGACAATGCTCCGCTCACCGGCGAGGCCAGTCCCTGTGTCCTTGTCCATGGACCGAGCCAGAGTCGACTGGTCGAAAGCAATAATATCGCTTTTGCCGGCTGTACGGTCATCCGGGGCAGCGGCGAGGCGGTGGTCTTTGCCACCGGTCTGCGGACCGAGTTCGGCAAGCTGGCCCATCTTTCCCAGGAGATTAAGCGGGCGCCGTCGCCCCTGGAGCAGGAGACTGCTCACATGGTGCGGGTTCTCACTGTCATTGCCGTGAGCATGGGATTTGCATTTTTTATGTACGGGATGCTCACCGGCAGACCGCTGTGGGTGAATCTGGTCTTCATGATGGGGATCATCGTGGCCAATGTCCCGGAAGGGCTCTTACCCACCTTCACCCTGTCTCTGGCCATGGGCAGCCTGCGTATGGCCAAAAAAAATGTGCTGGTCAAGAGTCTTAATGCGGTGGAAGCATTGGGTGCAGTCCATGTTATCTGTTCGGATAAGACAGGGACGCTCACTGAAAACAGGCTCACCATCACCGAACTGCTCAGCCCCCTGCAGGGTACGTCTTATGCAGACAGGGAGCAGCTGGACCTCCTGACCTTAGCCCTGGCCGCCTCGGAGGTAAGGAACTCCGAGCAGGGCCTGAGCGGCGATCCTCTGGATGTGGCAGTGGCCGAACGACTGACTGCACTGGGCGGTGACCTGTTGATGCTCCGGGAACAGATTGAGCGCTACTTCACCTTTGACGTGGAGAAGCGACGGTCAGCGGGCATTATGACCTTTGCGGGGAAAAGGTTTTTTGTGGTGAAGGGAGCTTTCGAGGCCTTGGTTCCGATGATGACCGGTGTTCGCAGTCGTGCAGGGGATGAGGCGGCGAACCGGGAGGTATTAGAGCGGGCGGATGAGGTGCTGCGGGGCATGGCCGGTCAAGGTCTGCGGGTTATTGCTCTGGCCTGCCGGGAGCTGCGGGAAGGAGAGGGGGAGGGAGAAGAGAAAGATTCGGCGTCGCTCCAGGACGTTCTGGAAAAAGAGCTGCTTCTCGCCGGCTTTATCGGTATTGAGGATCCGCTGCGCCAAGAGGTGCCGACAGCGGTGGCTAAATGCCATACCGCGGGGATCGAGGTCCTGCTCATCACCGGAGATCATCCGGACACGGCCCAGGCCATTGCCCGCAAGGCCGGAATTCTGCCCCAGGAGGATGACCCGGCCCTGCTGATGACCGGCAGTGAGCTGGAGCGTCTCACCGAGGCGCAGTTATCCGAGCGGCTGAGTCAGGGAACCAGGGTCTTTGCCCGGACCACTCCGGAACAGAAGATGAAGATTGTCGCGGCCCTCAAGGCTATGGAAAAAGTGGTGGCCATGACCGGGGACGGGGTCAATGACGCCCCGGCCCTCAAGGCCGCCGATGTGGGCATTGCCATGGGGCGGCAGGGGACAGACGTGGCCAGGGAGTCGGCCCAGATCATCCTCCTCGACGACAATTTTGCCTCCATTGTTGCGGGCATTGAGGAGGGGCGGACCGTGTTTGAAAATATCAAGAAGTTCACCAACTATGTCCTGGTGAGCAACGGCCCGGAAATCCTCCCCTACCTCCTCTATATACTTCTGCCGGTGCCCCTGGCTCTGAACGTGATCCAGATCCTTTCCATCGATCTGGGTACGGATATCATCCCCTCCATGGCCTTGGGTCAGGAGCCGCCTGACCCCGAAACCATGAACAAGCCGCCCCGCCTCCGTGATCAGGGCCTCCTCACCCCGCCCCTTATCATTCACAGTTACCTCTTTCTTGGCCTTCTGGAAGGTCTCTGGTCGCTGGGACTTTTTTTCTATGTTCTGACGAGCGGTGGCTGGCATTTCGGAGAGGAGCTGGCCACCGCAGATCCCCTGTATCGTTCGGCCATGGGGATTGCCCTGTCCACCATCCTCCTCATGCAGATCGGCAATCTTGTGGGGCGTCGTTTTGCCAGGCGTTCCGGGCTTGACCGGACAATCTTCAAAAACAGGCTGATCCTCCTGGGTATTGCTGTCCAGGTGGTCTTTTCCTGGGCTACCCTCTATTATCCGCCCATGCAAAAGATCCTCAATACCGGACCGGTCCCCTTGTCCATCTATTTTCTGGCCTGGTTTGGGATTATTCTCATTTTCGGCAGTGACTATCTCAGGAAGCGATACCTGTTGGCGAGAGAGCGGCGTGCCATCGCCGATTGACATCAAGCGTGTTGTGATCAATCCGGCGCAACCATAAAAGATGAGGAACAGCTGTGGAACGTATTACTCTGTTTTGCTTCCCAGTTCTTCCACCGCCTTTGAGGCCACTGCAGACTTAGCCTCCTCCTTTGATGCCCGGTGCAGGGCCTGGTCCGCGGTATTTCTTGCCTCTCTTGCCGCCTCGATCCGGAGAAGGAGGTCTTCCGGAAAATTTTTGCCGGAACGTTCGATGGCGGCAAGTGTTGCCTGGGCCGCTTCCACGGCTTTGTCTGCTTCTTTCCGCGCCAATTGCGCTCGTTTCTGGGAGTGTTCGAAGTGATCCAGGGCTGCCACCACCTCTGCCATTCCCCCTTCTTCCGGCTCTGCATCAAGATCAAGGTCTTCAGCAGCCAGAACCAGAGCTACCATCTGCAAGCGGGACAGGAGACCTTCCACCGGTTTACCGGAAAGATCTTCAAGCAGATCACCTCGCAGACGGAATGGGACAAAGGTAAGGGCGGCCTCTGAGGAGTGGCTGACAATGGTGTCACTATCCATTTTGGTGACAATCTCTGCCGCTGTTTTGATCCTTGTTTCTGCCAGTTGCGCAGCAAGGTGTTTCTCGTTTTCTGCTGAGGAGGAGTCATAGTTCAGGGCAAAGAGGCGTATTGTTGCCCCGGTCCATTCTTCGTTTCGGGTAAGGAGATAGGCAAGGAGCAGTATCAGGCGGCTGGTTTTATCGCCATTCCACCAGACGTCTATCCGCTTTTCTTCCCCGTCCTTTTCGGCAAGGGCGGCAATGGACTCTTCATCTCCTGACCAGATAATCAGATTACAGCCTTGCAGGTAGGCGAGACGCAGATTTTTACCATAGAGCAGTTCACGTTTCTCCCGGGCCTGATCCGGACCTTGCTCCAGCCAGTTGAGGAGCAGGGTGTTGGCGTGCATGGGGCCGATACCCCAGGATTGGATCAGGGTCTGCAGTCCGGTGGTAGGGTCGGAACCGTTGATGACCAGGGGAAAGGCGTCGGAATTGCAGCGGTTGATATCAGCTCTCAGTTCCTGTTCTGCCTGATGCCGGAGGCGTTGTATCCGTATCCCTTCGCCCTGAATAAAGTGGACTGCGGCGGTGAGCCCGCTTCCTCCCTCGATCCAGGTGGCAAAGCTGAGCAGCTGACACCTGCGTTCGCTGCTGTCGGAAAGCGCAAGCAGGTAAGGGCGCCAGTCCCGTGGATGCTCTATTTCTTCAGCCGCAGCCAGGATACTTTTGCGGGCCTGCTGCAGTTGGTAGGAGCGCTGACCGTCTGCCCAGCGGGCAGGGCCGGAGGTCTTCTGCAGGTATTGGTAGATGGCAAAAAGGATGGCAACGGCAAGGACGCCGATCTTGAGATCAATGGCCATCATAACGCCGAGGCAGGCGAGGAATCCGGCAAGGCTGATAGTTTTATGATACCATCTGAATCGTGGCCGGAACGAGGGGCTTTGCGAGCGTGCTTCGAAGTAGGTGGCGTAGTTGAGCAGTCCGTAGGATATGAGAAAAAACATGGTGACAATTCCGGCTATGAGATCCAGTTGCCCGAGGCCGATGGTGGCTCCGGCTATTGTCAGGGAGAGGAGTATGCCCCGGCGCGGATTGTTGTTGGGGCCGGAACCCTTGGCAAACGGTATGAGGAAGGGGAAAATACGGTCACCGGCCAGAGATTGCAGGATGCGGGGAGCGCCGAGGAAGGAGGCAAGGGCTGAGGAAAGAGTGGCGGCAACGACCCCGGCGTCAATAAGAAAACTCCAGGAGGCCACACGTTTCATGGCATGGTAATCGCGGGCCAGGGTATCGTTGGGCAGGGCGCCGCTAAAGACCACGGCAACAGCGAGATAGACGAGAAAAGAGAGACCGACGGCGAGGAAGGTTCCAAGGGGCAGGCTTTTCCCTGGGTCCCGCAGATCGCCTGACATGCTCACCCCTTGGGTGAAACCGGTGACCGCCGGGAAAAAGATGGCAAAGAGTATCCAGAAATCGCTGCTCTGGGGATTCCCATACCAGTTGGCTACAAGTGTTGACGGGCTCCATTGCTGTAATGCTCCTGAAAAGAAAGAGATCAGGGCCAGGACCAGGGTACCCATGATCAGGTACTGGAATTTCGTGGCCCAGTCCGCTCCCAGCCAGGTCAGGAGAAACAGTCCCCCCAGGGCAAGGGCTGCACTGATCTGGGGAAAGAAGGGGATCTCTGTTACCACTATGCTGGCCATTGCTTCGCCAAAGCCTATGCAATAGAAGGCAATGGAGATGGATTGGGCCAGGAAGAGGACAATGCCGATGGCTCCCCCGAACTCCACTCCCAGGGTACGGGAGATCAGGTAGTAGTCACCGCCGCCTTTGACCTTGTAATTGGAAACAATGGCAGCCAGGGAAAAGGAGGTGAGTATGGAGATGAGATTGGCAAGGCAGATGATCAGCAGGGCCTTTCCCAGCCCGGCACTGCCCAGCACATGGCCCATCCGCAGAAAGAGAATGAGTCCGAGTATGGTCAGGATGCTGGGAGTGAAAACTCCGGCAAAGGTCCCGAGTTTTTGGTTGTTGGCACTAGTGGACATGATATCGTCAAGGTAAATGATTGTGTATGATTGATTGTAGCAGCTTTTTTATCTTTCCTGCCAGAAATTTTATCCCGGCGGGATAGAAGCAGAGTCTTTGTTTATCTGTACTTTGTTTCAGGCTGACCTGCCCTTGCTTCTTTTCTCAAATCACTATACAACTGGAAAGGAACCAAGGGAATGTTATAGGAATCCATTACATATGGTGAGATGATGGAAGCGAAATGGCTCAAGGCCCTTTTTCCCCGCTGTGCAGAACAGGTGGGAGACGACTGGGATACATTGATTGCAGGTTTTGGTGACAATGCTCTTCCGGAAGCGCTTCCTGAGTTCCTGGAGGCTGCCACTATTTCCCTGCCTGCCTATTTACCGGACCTGGCCCGTCTTGAATTGGCCTTGCATGGGCTGCAGGCCATAACGCCCCCTGCCTCAGCGGAGGAAGGAGCCAGCCTGCAGATCAACCCGTCCCTCACTCTCCTTCCCCTGAAATGGAAGCATCTGTGCAGCATGCTGTGGCAGAGGGAAACACAGGTGGGGCCCGAATCGGGCGAGGAGTTCGTCCTCCTCTACAAGACCTCCGTCAGGGGGAAGGTGCGGGTTCGTCCGGCTGCCGACAGGGATCTGCTGGCCCTGAAGATGATGGCTGAAAATCTCGATCGACAGGCAGTGGCAGACGAGACCGGGGTACCTGTGGGGGCAGTGGATGCAGCCATAGAGGCGGCCTGTGATCAGGGGCTTCTTCTCTCTGCCCCTTCAGCCATCGTGCGAACTGCTGCCCATTATCCGGCAGATGGGCCTGACGGCTGGCAGCGGCACCTGCGTTCCGCCTACTTCACCCTGCAGTGGCATGTTACCCAGGCCTGTGATCTTCATTGCAAACACTGTTATGACCGTTCCGCTATTTCACCCCTGACCCTGGACCAGGGCAAAATCATCCTTGATCAGTTCCGTGAGTTTGTTCTTGATCAGAGGGTGCATGGCCAGGTGACCTTCACTGGCGGCAATCCCCTTCTCTATGCCCATTTTGCAGAACTCTACCGGGAGGCTGCTCATCGCAATTTTACCCTCGCCATTCTTGGCAATCCCACGTCCAGGCAGGTACTTGAGTCCCTGCAGCAGATTCAGCCTCTTTCCTTTTATCAGGTGAGCCTGGAAGGATTGCCTGAACACAATGACTCCATCAGAGGGCCTGGGCACTTCCAGCGTATCATGGAGTTTCTCGAGATCCTGAAGGAGCTTTCCATCTATTCCATGGTGATGCTGACGCTTACCCGGGAAAACATGGGACAGGTCCTGGAGCTGGCGGAGATCCTGCGGGGAAAGGTCGATCTTTTTACCTTCAACCGTCTCTCTCAAACAGGAGAAGGGGCGGATCTGGCTGCTGCGGACAAAAAAAAATACCGGGCCTTTCTCGAAGATTATCTTGAAGCGGCAAAGTCAAATCCCACCATCAGTCTCAAGGACAATCTGATCAATATCCTCAAGGCAGAAGAGAGAACGACTCCTTTTGGCGGCTGTACCGGTTTCGGCTGCGGTGCCGCCTTTAACTTCTGTTCCCTCCTGCCCAACGGTGACATGCATGCCTGCCGTAAATTCCAGTCACCCATCGGCAACGTGCTTGAATCTTCTCTGCTGGAGCTCTATCACTCTCCTGCTGCAGAACGCTATCGACTGGGGCCGGAAGAGTGCCGAGGCTGTAAAATCCGTCCGGTCTGCGGCGGTTGCCAGGCCGTGATCCAGTCCAGTGGCCTGGATATCACCATAAGTCGAGATCCTTACTGCTTTTTGGAAGGGGTGGATAAAACTTCATGATGGCGCGGTGTCGGCCTGGTCTTTTTCTGTTGTTGAAAAAGTTTCTGTTACCTACTTAGACCCGCCTAAGTAGGTAACAGAAACCGGGAAACAGGTACGGGAAAAGAAAGATTTCTTGTTTTATTATGTCTTGGGTGCTAAGCAGCAACTAATTGGAATTTATTAATATTGTATAAATTTTATCAGGTGGCAATGTCAAACTTCTGGCGTGTCTGATTATGATTATACAGGCATCCTCTTCCGACAAATGCGGAACGATTCGAGACAAGATCGGAAAAAAACGGGAGTGTTCCCAGCAAATACGGAATCCGCCTAAACCACGTTACGCGATAGAAAGAGAGGAATAATGAAGATTTCAAGAGTTACAATAGTAACGCTTGGCGTAGCCGATTTAGGCAAAGCTACAGAATTCTATAAGGCCGTACTTGGTACACCTCCTAAGATATCGGATGGGATTACTTTTATTGAGCTGCCCGGAAGCTGGATTGCTCTTTATCCTTTTGAGAGACTTGCAGAAGACATTTCGCCCGATGTTCCTGTTACCCGTAACGGGTTTAACGGAGTCACACTCGCTCACAACGCTCGTAGCAAGGATGAAGTTGTTGAAATTGTAAGTCGTGCGGAGTCGGCTGGCGCCAAGGTTGTCAAAGAGCCGCAAGATACTTTCTGGGGCGGCTTCAGTGGATACTTCTCCGATCTTGATGGTTATTACTGGGAAGTAGCTTGGGGGCCAATGTTTGAGTTTACAGAGAATGGTGAACTGAAATTCAAAGAAGTCGCATAACGCAGCAAAACCATTAAAATGGACTTCTGCGCATTCACTAGACACCTAATGGAGTATTAACTTATGAAAATACTGATTCGTAATCTTGCTCGTAGCACTACCGAAAAAGAATTAAAAGTTCTCTTTGAAGAATATGGCACCGTACAATCTTGTGATTTGGTGTTAGATGAAAGAACCGGTGGATCCAAGGGGTTTGCTTTTGTGGAAATGCCGAAAACAAGAGAAGCCAAAGCTGCGATGAAAAGCTTGAACAATAAGGATGTTGCCAATAACAATATTCGTGTTAAAAAAGCTGAAAACAAAAAGGGATAACTACAAAATCAAATGGGTCAGACACGAGTGATATTGTTTTTCGAGTGGTGTAGTTTCGGAAGCAAAGTCAACTCCCAATGAGAAAAAGTACCATGGCTTGTCTCCCCCGTTTTGTTATTCCTGGCCATCCACAGCATGTCATTGTCCGTGGCAACAACCGGGAACCTATTTTTTTGTCTGCTGCCGATTACCAGTTTTATCTGGAAAAGCTGAGGTTGGCCTACATAAAGCATCGGTGCGATGTCCACGCCTATGTCTTGATGACAAATTATCTCCACCTGCTCATCACACCCCATCAGGAAGATGATATCTCCAAAACGGGGCGATACTCTGTGCAATACTTCAACTGCACCTATCGACGACGAGTACGTTGTGGGAGGGCCGGTATAAAGCGACACTGATTGACAGCGAAAACTATGCCCTGATCTGCCACCGCTTTGTTGAACTCAATCCCGTACGCGCAAATATGGTTGCTCATCCTGGGGAGTACCCAGGTCAATTATCTTCAGGTGCGGTTAGTGCGCGGCGGACAGTGACTTTTGTGTTTTTGACTTTGTTATGGTGGGGAGTTGGCGGCGGGGTTTATGAAATGGGTGACCCCTTGTGTTGACCGCGGTAAAACTTTGGTTCCTGAGCCCCTGGACTACTTGTAAACGATTGAGGTAATTTCATGAATAAATCTATGACAATAGGTGAGTACCTGATTGAGCAGCTTAGCCGGCATGGAGTTTCTCATGTTTTCGGGATTCCCGGTGATTACGCCCTTAGTTTTTTTGACCTAATGACCAAGAGCGACAAGCTGGATATTATTAACACTTGTGATGAGCAGGGAGCAGGGTTTGCTGCTGATGCGTATGCGCGAATCAAGGGGCTTGGGGCTGTCTGCATAACTTACGGCGTTGGCGGATTGAAAGTTGCCAATACTACGGCCCAGGCTTTTGCCGAGAAGTCGCCTGTTATTGTTATCAGCGGAGCGCCCGGGGTTAAGGAACAGGAAAAAAATCCCCTTCTGCACCATAAGGTTAAAGACTTTAATACCCAAAAAAAAGTATTTGATGAATTTACGGTGGCCTCAACAATACTGGATGATCCGGCTACGGCTTTTTATGAAATTGATCGGGTTATTCATTGTGCCCTCAGGTACAAGAGGCCTGTTTATATTGAAATTCCCCGGGATATGGTTTCTGTCCCAGGGGTGAGGGACTACCAGCACAGTCGGTCTGGGGATATAAGTGATCCCCATGCTCTGCAAGAGGCTTTAACTGAAGCCGTCCAGATTATTAATTCCGCAGAGCGGCCGGTCATTCTGGCCGGTGTTGAAGTCCACCGGTTCGGCCTGCAGCGTGAACTGGTCGCCTTTGCCGAGAAAACTCAGATTCCGGTTGCTACAACCATCCTTGCTAAGTCAGTTATTCCTGATAATAAATCATTTTCTTTGGGCATCTATGAGGGGGCAACAGGGCTGAAAGAAATAACAGAATATGTCGAGTCCAGTGACTGTATTATCTTTCTTGGTGCATTTCTGACGGACTTGAATACGGGCATATACACGGCGAATGTTGACACTGCTCGTTCAATCTATGCAACCAGCGAAAAACTGACCATCTACCATCATCGCTATGATAATATTCTGTTTAAAGACTTTTTGAATGGCTTGTCCGACGGAGATATAAAAAAGCGAACTGAAACCCACCCGGTTCCTGCACCGCCCCCACCATTCCACCCATTAAAGGGCCACCAAAAAATGAAGGTGCAGAGGCTTTTTCATAATCTTAACTCATTTATTACCAAGGATAATATTATAATAGCAGACGTGGGCGATGCACTGTTCGGCGCCAATGATCTCTATATCCATCAGGATACAAATTTTCTTTCTCCGGCGTACTATGCCTCCCTCGGTTTTTCGGTTCCAGCAGCAGTTGGAGCCCACTATGCCAACCCAGCACTTCGAGCCATTGTCTTGATTGGAGATGGTGCTTTCCAGATGACTGGCATGGAATTGTCAACTATTGCCAGGTACGGCTTAAATCCCATAGTTATTGTTTTGAATAATGAGGGGTATGGCACTGAGCGGCCGATGCTGGACGGACCGTTTAATGATATCCTTCCCTGGAAATACAGCTTGATTCCTGAAATTTTAGGAAGAGGTAAAGGCTTTTATGTTGATAATGAAAAGGATTTCGATAGTGCTTTGCGTGAGGCGCGTGACTATACCGAAGATTTCAGTCTGATTGAGGTAAAAATTGATAGAGATGACCGCTCTCCTGCATTAAATCGCTTGACCAGCTATCTGGCAAAAGAAGTAAAGTAATCGAGGAAAATCAATCGAGTCTGACCCTTCGATTTTCGAAATTATCAACATTATGAATGGACAATATAATGAAAGTACTTGGCGTTTCCGGTTCACCTGTACAAAATAGTAATACAGATCGTGCCTTGAAAATTGCTCTTGAGGCCACCTGTATGAAAAGTGAATTTATAAAATTAAGTGATTATACTTTTGGGCCGTGTGATGCTTGTCTGGGATGTATCAAAACCAATAAGTGTATCAAAAAAGACGATGGGGTAATGTTGGCTGAAAAAACTTTCAAGGCTGATGCGTTGATCATAGCCGGTTTTACTCCTTACTCCTCTCTGGACAGTCGCACGAAGGCTTATATTGAACGACTCTATCCATTGCGTCATCGTAATCAGCTGATGGCTGGGAAACCCGGTGGCGCCATTGTCACCAGTGCCAATCCCTCCCGGCAGGAACAAATGTTGTCTGCCGCTGCAAGCAGCATAGATGCCATTAAACATTATATGATAGACGAAGGAATGAATTTTTTGGGTGGAGTATCCTTGCTTGGTAATGTTCCCTGCGTCCGTTGCGGTCAGGATGGCCAATGCCAGATGTCCGGCTTAAAAATACTCTATGGAAAGGATGCAACTCCAGAGAGCGTCGGTATATTTGATTTTGAAAGCGACTCTGCAAAGGTATCTGAGTTGAAAAAATTAGGTGAAGCAATTGGCGCTTCTTTTTTTAAGTAGATAGCTACTTTGTTTCGTTGAGAAAATGATGGGCATGTCTTTGCTTGACCCTTTGTTGGCCGCAAATGAAGTGAATAGGATACCGAGAGACTTGTCGATGAACCGGAACGTTTGATAAAAAAGGACCTTCCCGGAAATGTGGAATGATCCGAGGGCAACATGTTAATTTTCCTGGTAAATGTGGATGAGTCCTATGCAACAGTATGGATCTATTCGATATTATAACCAAGAAACGAGCTGGTATCTTTTCGTTTAAGAGTGGAGTGGGTAGCCATAAAGATGAAAAACACAAATTTTTCCTGCAGTAAGTGCAGCAAAACCTGGCAGAAGAGCGGTGAAACGAATTGCTGGAGCAATGATCCTGAAAGCATGCCTCCCCAACCGGGGAATTGTCCTTCAAAGGATCACCTGGAAGTGATCCAGGAATGTTTTGAACTGTACAAGGGTGACAGCGATGATGCTAAAATAGCCAAGGTGGCGGCCAAAGTGGAAGGCCTCTGCTACCAGCCGGTTCCGGGAAGCGAGGCAGTGAATGCACGTTGGAATAGGGTCGAGGACACCATCGCTTTTGCCAAACTCATGGGCTATGAAAAACTAGGCATTGCGACCTGTATCGGTCTGCTCGATGAGACTGAGAGACTGGCCTCAATCCTCAAGGCCCAGGGGTTTAGTCCGGTCAGTGTCTGCTGCAAAGCCGGGAGCATCGACAAGTTGGAACTGGGGTTGGGAGAATCCAACAAGGTGCGACCGGACACCTTTGAACCGGCCTGTAATCCGGTGGCCCAAGCCAAACTTCTGAACCGGGCCCAAACCGAGATGAACATTATCGTTGGCCTCTGCGTGGGACATGACATGTTGTTCAGCAAATACTCGGAAGCGCCGGTCGCAACCCTGGTTGTCAAGGACCGGGTCACTGGCCATAATCCGGTGAGTGTCTTATACGGCCAGAATTTTTATCACAAAAGACTTCAGGCCCAACCGCTTGAGGTTGAAAAATAGCACTGAGTATTGGCTTACTCTTTCAAAGTATTCCCGTGAATAGGGGTGAATTCACCGAGTGGCAAAAAATCAATCGAGGCTGGCCCTTATTTTTAATTGATTTCCTGTTCTCTGCGTTGTTATTGCCGTCAAAAACTCAACATTGTCCCTTATGATGCAACAGGCGGCCCGTGTCAGTTTATGTGATAATGCGGCATAAGCGATCGGTGCTTTGGTTTTTGCGGATTTTCGCTTGAAGAAGGTCTTAGCTCTGTCATCATGCCTCCTGCAAAATTCATGGTGGTATCTTTCGGATGGAAAAGTCGTACTAAGCCAAGGTGTCGATGATCTTGGCGTCCATTCTGGTGATGATAGGGGTAACGATTGGATCAGGGAAAAGTTTCAGGATTTAGTATTTAAGCAGGATATCCCGAAACTGAAAGAACTCAAAAGAGTTGCAATAATCAATGATAATGTGCATGAACTTATAGAAATTATAATTGGAGTTGCCGATCTCTTGACATCCAATGAAATACGTTCACGACTGGCAATTATACCAGGCTTAAGTAAATAGGCTTCGGCCATCTTTTTACAACCCGAAATTGCCCAACTTCGCTAGGCATATATCTTGGTATCGCGTTGTGGGCCTGACAAAGGACCGTAAAAAATGAATTCTAACAGAACAAGAGAAGCCGCAATATTGGGCGCTTTTATCTGCGTTGGATTAATCCTCTTTGGGTATTTGGTATCAACTGCTGCGATAAAAGTGAAAGGGATGGACAGGATCGTGACAGTGAAGGGCTTAGCTGAGCGTGAAGTCGAAGCAAACATCGCTATTTGGCCAATAAAATTTAATGAAGCCAGTAATGATCTTGCTCAATTATATTCTGTGATTGAGAGTAAGTCAGATATGGTCTTGAAATTTATGAAGAAAAATGGATTTGCCGAGGACGAAATAACATTGTCCCAACCATCAATTATTGATAGGCAGGCCCAGGATTATGGAGATGCAAATAAAATTCAATTTAGGTTTACAGCTTCGGCAACAATAACAGTATATAGCCGCAAGGTGTCTCTTGTAAGAGAAACAGGAAATAAAGTTGTTGAACTTGGCAAAGAAGGGATTGCCATTTCAGGCCAGGATTACCAAAATAAAACCGAATTTTTGTTTACCGAACTCAATAAAATTAAACCGGAAATGATAGAAGAGGCCACGAATAATGCCAGGGAAGTAGCTACCAAATTTGCCACAGACTCAAAAAGTAAATTAGGGAAGATCAAAAAAGCTACACAGGGGCAATTTACCATTACTGACCGAGACACATCTACCCAACACATTAAGAAAGTGCGGGTGGTATCGACAATCGAGTACTATTTGTCAGATTAATGCGTAGCCAAGGCAAAGAGTTAACTGTTCAGCGTAAGGTAATTGCCGCACAGCACCGCTTGCTAAGGCTTCGGACCGCAAAGCCAAATTTTGACGAGGGGCGGTTGTTTTATCGCTACCTCGACAGCGCAGCCGAGGGTTTTTTCGTTTCTGGCTCGGCCGCAACGCTGGTGATATTGTGGGCACAGCATTCATCCAGCCAAACCACGACCTGTCCTGCGAGAACGTAACCTTCGCTGAACGTGACAAGGTCATCGTGGGAATGGTCTCGGGCTACACCGCCGAGCAGCATGGTCGATCTTCAAACCGGCCCAGCCATACATGGCATCACGGGGTTGAACCCGATTAATTACTTGGTGTGAAGCCAGAAACGTCAAGAAACTGTCCAGTTTCGTCTTTAACAGCCCGTATTGGCTGAAAACCCTTCCAATAGAACATTTCCTGACAATTCATAAAGATCAAGAAGAACAATCCACAAACCCATTGGCCTGGTGAGCGGAAATCTACATCCTTTCGTGAGCGGCAGGAACTCAATCGAGTCTGATCCCTTGATTTTCCGGTCTGGCCGGTACTATGATAAAAAGGATGGGGACATCACTGAAGGGAAGGGCTACGGTTTCTTTTCCTGTGATTTTTCATATAAACAGGAACAATATCTCTAAGATATGTCCCGTTGTTTTAAGCACAGTCAGACTCACAGGATTTGTATGCCGAAAATTCATTCCCACTGTTCGTATTGCGGAGCCAGATTTTCAGATGCACAATCCTGGCCGAGATACTGTCAGGTGTGCAAAAATATCAGTTATCTGAACCCACTGCCGGTGGTGGTTGTCCTGTTGCCCTTGGGCAGAGGACTGGTTGCTGTCCGCAGGAATATAGAACCGCAGAAGGGCACCTTGGCCCTGCCTGGTGGTTACCTTGATTTTGGGGAAACCTGGCATCAGGGGGCGAGCAGGGAACTGGAGGAGGAGACCGGCATTCATGTCTCTGCCGAGCAGATCAGTCTGTATGATGTCCTGGACGGCCTGGATGATACGCTGGTGGTTTTTGGTTTGGCTGCGCCACATCCTGTAGAGGTGCTGCAGCCTTTCTCTTCGCCTGAAACGCAGGAAGTGGTGTTGATTGAAGAGCCGGTTGAGATGGGTTTTCCATTGCATACTGAAGTAATAAAGCGATATTTTTCCGAGAAAAAGGAGAATTGCCATAGCCGTTAGCAGGTGATGATGCTGTGTAATCGGTGATTTTCCAGACCATGATCAATCTCAACTCCAACATCACTAAACTCTACATTTTCTCCTTCCTGAAGATGAGCCTGTTTCCCATGGCCATCATTACGCTGTTCTGGAAGGACCAGATCGGCTTGAGCCTGACGCAGATCCTCCTGCTGCAGGGTATCTACTCTGTCGCCATGGTGATCATGGAGTATCCGTCCGGCTACCTGAGCGACCGGATCGGTTACCGTGCCGCCCTCAATTTAGCTTCCCTGTTGGGGATTATCGGCTGGGGGTTCTATTCCTTCGCCGATTCTTTTACCCAGGTACTGGTTGCCGAGATCATCCTCGGGTTTTCCTTCTCCTTCATCAGTGGCTCGGACAGTGCTCTGCTTTACGAAAGCCTGAAGGCCGAGGGGAAAGAGCTGCACTACGCCCGTCACGAAGGGCGAATGAACGGTTTCGGTCAGAGTGGCGAGGCCTGCGGTGCTGTTTTTGCCGGGTTGCTTTACGCAGCAGCCCCACTGCTCCCTTTTCTGATCCAGATGGTCGTCTGGGTACTGGCCCTGTTGCTGACCCGCACCCTGATCGAGCCACAGCGAAAAATCAAATCGCCGGCCAGCCATTTTGCCGCGGCCTGGCAGTCGACCCGCTACGCGCTGCTGGAAAACCGGCGGCTGCGCTTCACCATCCTCTTGAACCTGGTACTGGGGCTGGCCTCCTTCTATCCGGTCTGGCTGATTCAGCCTTACATGCAGGACGGCGGTGTTCCGCTCGCCTGGTTCGGACCGATCTGGGCCGTTGCCAACCTGAGTGTCGCCCTGTTTGCTATGGCCAGCTACCGCAGTCATCTCAAGCTGGGCGACCGGCGCATGGTGCTGCTCTTTATTCTCCTGGTCTTTGCCGGCTACCTGGGGCTTGGCCTGGTTGGTGGGCTCTGGGGCTTCCTCTTCTACTACCTGTTAACCAGTATGCGCGGCCTGCGTGGCCCGATGCTGCTCAATCACGCCCAACAGGAGATCCCCTCCGCCAATCGCGCCGGAATCCTCTCTCTGCAGTCGCTTCTTTTCCGCCTCAGTTTTGTTTGCACTGGCCCACTGGTCGGCATGCTTGCTGATAACGTTGGTGTTCAGCAAACTTTTCTGCTCCTTTGCCATACTTTTGTGTTGATATTACCAGTGGTGGCCTGGTTGTTTCTCAGGCAAATCGCCAGGGATGAACGCCTTCTGAAGACTACTTAGACAAACAACCAGTCTTCCTCTATCATATTCAGTCTTTCACATTATAATGTCAACGTCAGGCTGACCTTGACCACCGATCCACCTGTGCTGCGCTCTGCTGTCCACTTCGCATGTTTTTGTGCATCTTCTGCTCGTTGATTGGCTATAAGTTCAATCTGTTCTTTTTGTTGTTGAGTCGTCCCGATTTAGTCAAAAAAAGAATGGATCTTTTCCCTGAAAGGGTTCAACCTTGCCAGGTTAAGCAAGCCATACTGTCTTTTTTCCCTGTGTCCACTTTGAGATGATATTTTTTTAAAACTGTTACCGGTTTGTTACTTTTTTAGTTGTAAACTTTGCTTTAGGGGGAAGTAGCAAAAGAATACAAAAAGAGAAAAAGCGAAGCCGGTTGTCGTTCTCAATTCGTTATATTTTTTTAGATTGTATCAGTGCGCTGAGATTACATTCATCGCACTTTGCAGAACCGATAGCTTGCGGCTTATCTTTTCGTTGAGAACATGCAGGTTCTCAACTTTTGACTTGGAAGGTGTTTTTGTTGTTGGTGCTCCTGCTCTCCAATAAAAAGAACGAATCTGTTTAGCTGGCCCTTGTAGAAATTAAACGGTTTTTCCTCTTCACTCTCAAGGAGTCCTCATGAGGACATTGCGCACAAGTTTAACGAATCTTTTCTGCATGGCAATTGTGGCCATTGCTGCCACGATGTCATGCGCTGCAACAGAAACTATCAAGCCAACCCGGTGCGGTACCCCAGGTACTTACAGTGATATTGAGTTTCTCAGGTTCGACTGCTCGATCATGGAGATTTCTTATAAAGTCTGCACGTCCAGGGGCGTATTTCTTCAGCAGACAGCAAAGGTCCCCCTCAAGCCGATGCATCGCATCCGATTGCCGAAGGCGCCTGTCTCACGGCACCCCTTCACCATGTTCTTCAAAGAGTCTCGTTCGGAGGTCGAGTATTTCCTGGTAGAATCAACGAGGGACAAGAATGATGTGCCTCTGCGTGAAGCGAAGAACAGGATAATTCAGACATGGACGGTACCCAAGGGGAAATCTCTTCCCAAGACAGTGATCTGGAAGAGATCATCAGGATATTTCCTTTTGCTCAATGCAGATAAAACGCGCACTCTTTATCACTATAAAAGAGTGACCCGGCCAATTAAGTGGGTTGTCATCGGCAGTTGCAAGGCGGACACGGAGGATCCGTCACCGCCGGTAGAACTGGTTACCAAGGATATCCCTTTCACCATCGACGGCCCTGACTCGGTTCCCTTCGAATTGTTCAATGTGCTTGTTCCCGGTAATCTCACCATCTCTGTTGAATGGACAGGAGGAAGCAACACCCTTCAGGCGGTCCTCACCGGTCGGCGTCGGCCGTTACTTGCCGATCCCGCGGCACCCTACGATGAAAAGAGTGGCACATCTCCGCTCAGCCTCTCTTACGTCGTGACAGATGCGGATCTTGCTCGTGGCGTCGGTTGGCGTTTGGCCCTCTACGATATGACGGGAAACGGAAGTGCCCAGGGGGTCATGCACATCACTTATCCCTATGATGCTCCTCTGGACTCCGATTTTCAAAAGGAAAAGGTTCGTCTCCGCAGTGGCGATCACTGGCCCAGCGCCTACCTGCATTCGCAATTCATCGATGCTCTGCAAGCCTCTTCTCTGGATCGCAAGCACGGCATCATCTCCCTTACACGTCCTCTTACCTGTAAGAACCGATGGCATATCGAGCAGCAGAAGATTCGCATGACATCATCGCTGCCAAGGTTCCGCTCCTACGGTTCGGTAAACAAGGAAAGTGCTCTAACTTCCCCCGAGCTCAGTGGGGTGTTCCGTCACTTCACGCCATTGGAACCGGAGGATAAGATCGATCCGAACATTCTGCTGCGCAATTATGCGCGGTACTCCATAGAGCAGATAGATGTTGAGAATACACCCAGGAATTACGTGCTTGATCCCTCGGGCAAGATCCGGGTTTCGGTCCTGTTCTCAGAGGATGTAAGCTATCTGCGGGTGAAGCAGATTGTCAATGCGAGTCTATGCATGCTGGAGTCCAAGGGGGACCATTACTATGTCGGCACCTGTACCCCCGAGGAGATCGTCGCCCTGGCTGAAAACGATGAGGTTGAATGGGTCGGCCCGGGATCGGCACCGCATTTGATAACGAACGAGAATACCCGGCCATTTATGAACGTCGATGCTGTCCAGGATGCGCAGACAAACGTTGCCGGTGACCTCGTTCTTGTCGGTGGGATGCCCAACTATAACGGGCTGACGGGTAATGGGGTCAACATCGCCATCTGCGACAACGGTCTTGACGGTACCCATGATGACATCGCGGCTAATATCGTGTTCGACGATCCGAGCACTTCGGAGGCGCATGGTACTCATGTGGCCGGGATTGCTGCAGGAAACGGGATCAGAAGCAGTCAGAATGACATCAACGGCAATCCAAACAATGGGACGCCGTTCCAGTTTCGAGGGATGGCACCGGAAGCAGGGATCATCGATGGCCCCGGCGCCTGTGGCCTGGATGGCATGAGCAGGTATATTGGCAACAATTCAATGGATCTGTCAACCCACTCTCATGTTGTAGGAACAGTGGGTGATTACGGGGCGGGGGAACGTATTATCGATCAGGCAATACATGGAGGCGCCAGCTATAACGGTTCCAGTATTCCACGGAAACCTTCCATTGGCACATCGGCAAATAACGGCAGAGACAATCCTCAGTATGGTGACCTGCGAGGCTATTATTCCATTCTCAATCAGGCAAAAAATGCCCTGATACTGGGAAACTGGTTCCGCAGCAATAATCGCCTTGCCGATGGCAGCAGCATGGGACCGACCCATGACGGGCGCATCAAGCCTGACGTCGTTGCTCCCGGCACCTCGATTCGATCGACATGGACCGATGAGAATGAGATACAACGAGTAAGCATTGAGAACGGTACGCCGACGACAGGAACCTTCCAGCTTACTTTCAACGGTTCAACGACGGCAAATATCAACTACGATGCCGATGCAGCAACCGTGAAAAGCAGACTTGAGGCACTTGGCAACATACCGGCCGGTGATATTGCCACATGGGGCGGACCTCTTCCCGGTGACAACATTTCCGTCCGCTTCGACAATTCATTCGCAGGCACAAATGTTGCCGACATGACCGCTGTAGGGACTGGTTTAGATAATGGTGCCACCGTGCAAGTGAATGTCGCGAGAAACGGGCACGACAACCGGCAGGGCTATACGTGGATGGGCGGGACATCGATGGCGGCTCCGGCTACAGCAGGTGTCTACGCCCTCATGCTTGAGGCTTGGCAGAATAGTTACTCCACGCCGCTGGGAACCAACATCAGCGACAACCCTCCCTATCCGTCCACCCTCCGGGCAGTTACTATCCAGACGGCTCGTGACGAAGTGGCTGCCAATGTGCGAGCGGCCACCAGCGCCGACATCGATTCGGACAACAATCAAGCCAACGGCAACGATGGCCTCGGCATCCCTTCGGCAACAGCCGGGCCTGATTTTGCCACGGGATGGGGCAATGTCGATGCCCTTGCCGCCGTCGAGCTGATTCGTGAGAATCGCCTGGTGGACGGGATGCCAATACCGAATCATATTATTCAGGATGCAGTGACTCAAAGTGTCCAGAAGGAGTATGATTTTGTTGTGGATGCTGTCGGATCTCTGCGGGTGACCCTGGCCTGGGATGACAAAGAGGGCGCGGTTCAAAGTCCGGGAACGTCCCCGACGCTGGTGAATGATCTGGACCTTGAGCTTGTTGCGCCGGACAACACGATTTACTACCCGTGGCAGCTCGGTCAGAGCATTACCGACCTGAACGGCAACCCTCTGACCGATGCGCAGCAGGTCGCAGGCACTGCCATCGTCGTGACGCCGACCATTCCCGCCGGCAATCCGGCCAATGTCGATGAGTATGTGCAGGCCGCTGATCTCACCGGCAACGGAACATGGGTTGCCACCCAGGGGAAGGATCATCTCAATAATGTTGAACAGGTTTTTGTGCAGAACGTTCCTGTGGGCCAGGTTGGTCATTGGAAAGCCCGTGTGACCGGTTTTGATGTGCCCCAGGCCTATCAGGACTACTCCCTTGTGGGATTTCCCTATCCGGATTTGCCGGAACTGGAGGTCTTTTGTGATGACCGTGTCACCATCCAGGCGCTGAACACGAACATGACCTTTACCTGGCGTGTGGAGAACAACGGGGCGAAGGGCACCGGAAACAACTTTGGCTACCGCATCCTTCTCTCGGATGATGCCTACCTGGGCGGTGATGTGGTACTGACTGACACTGCGCAGCAGATGTTCAACCCTCTGGCAATTAATGGATCTGTATCACATACCTCAACGGTTCAGATAAGTCAGGCAAACGCCGATGCTTTGCTTGGAGCGGGGACTACGGTAAACGATCTGCTTGAGAACGATGTATTCATTCTGATTCAGGTGGATCACAATAACGATGTCCTTGAGCACAAGGAAACAAACCTTGCAGTGGCTCAGGTTGCCAGAGTTGCCGATGTTGTCCTGGTCTTTGACCGAAGCGGCAGCATGGCAGGCAAGGTCCCGGTCTCATCGGGTGAACAGCTGAAGATCGATGTTCTCAAGAACTCTGCCAATCTCTTCCTGGATCTGATGCGTCTTGATGCCCAGGATCGGCTGGCACAGGTGAGTTTTTCCGGGGACATCGGGGCGCAGAGCATCACGGTCGATTTTGGTCCTACCGATCAGCTTACCGATATTGGTGCAGGCAACATCGGCGATATGAGAACCGCTGTCCAGAACCTCAACGCCGACGGTTCCACCGATATTCGGGGTGCCTTGCAGAAGGCCCTTGATGTCATGACGGCAGGAACAACTGCAGGACGTCGCAAGGCCATCATCTTCTTCTCCGACGGGAAGAAGACCTCCGGCGGAAATCCGTCTGAGGCGGCATTCCTGCAACAATTCGGTGCGAATGACATCAACGTCTATTCCGTTGGTTTCGGTACTGTGGGAGGAGATGCCTACACCGGCATCGATATCAATCTGCTTCAGCTCCTGGCCAATACCACGGCAAATGGTTTTTTCCACGTGACCGAGAGTTCGCTTGGGCTGGACAAGTTCTTCGTCAATGCCGTGGCAGGGGCAACAAACAGCGACATGATTATCGATCCGGTGCGGACCCTTGCCCCGGGGGAACAGCATGTCATTGATGTTCCCATTAACCGCAAGGACTACGCCTCGACCTTTGTTGCCACATGGGACAACCCCTTGGAGAAACTGAACCTCTCGGTTACAAGTCCCGAGGGTGTGACAATCAACAGATCGAATGCGCATCTTTTCGGCGGCAAGGTTGCCGCCACCAGCAGGAACTCCTATAGCCTGCTGAAAATCGGCTATCCCCTTACAACCGGGGCTTCTGTGGAGCACGGCGGTACGTGGAAGATGACCATAGCCAATCCATCGTCTCATTCCGTGCAGTATTCGTCATCGGCGATGAGTGAATCGAGCATACATATGTCGATGAATCTCCCTGTTCCTTCGGGTGGCTCATACTGGGCGCCGGGAACGGCGATTCCACTCAGGGTTGATCTGACAGAGGAGAAGAATGCACCCATCACAACAGCGAACGTTGACTATACGGTCAATGTGCCGCTGATTAACATCGGAGACTTCCTGTCGTCAGCGGGGATCACACAGCAGCAGCTTGATCAGATTCCCAAAGAGATAAAAGGAGATCCCCTTGGTATTGAGCAGCGTATGATGATGGCTGTTGAAAGGGAGTTTGGAGAGCTGCCTCAGTTCAGAGAGGACTTGAAAACGATGCCTTTGAGGTTATACGAAAAACCAGGCACCTATTACGAAAGATTTCCCGAAACCAAGATAGAAGGGTATTACCAGTTCACGTCAGTGGCCAGGGGAATTGCCGACTGTGATCCTTTCAGACGGGAGACCGTTCAGGGGTTCGGTGTCGGTATGAAGATCGATGAAAAGAATCCGGAGATTTATATTACTCCGGATGAATCGAAGCCTGACGAAAGTGGGGTGACCGTAACAGTTATTCCGGTGACCGTGGGCGGAGCCCTTGTCGGACCGGGCCACAGTGGCTCCGTGACTGTTTCAGCGGGTGGCTGCCTCAAACCCACATCCACTGTTATCGACAATCTGGATGGAAGTTATTCTCAGACCTTTGTTCCCTCAAGAACAAAGATGGGCAACATCGTCGTCAAATTCGAAGATACACTTCTTGCGCGAATCCCTGTTATGCTGTCAATACCGGCAATTAGCTCAGTCAAGCCAAGAGTCGTCGATGCCGGTCGGGAGCAACAGATCACCATTGGTGTCGACAGAGGTACTCTCGGCGAAGTAACCGAGATAGAGCTCGTGTCGGGTAAGATGAGACTGCCACTGCAGATAGTCCAGTCGGATGTGAGACGTAAATCGATCACTGCTTCTATCCCCAAAGGAACGGCGCCGGGTACCTATGGCGTATATTTTAAGAGTGCAAGGTATCGCGGTTTGGCAAAACAGTCATGCTACGTGCGGATAGTAGACCCCGAGCACAAGATTCCGGTGGCGTCGCGTACCTTTAATGAACGCCTGGCGAAACTGAAGGAGTCGAAATCCCGATCTCAATCCACCAGGCTTATTGGTCTGATGCTGAGAGATCTTCGTGACGCCTATGTGCATCATGAGATTCCCTTAGAAGCATGGAAGGGAAGACAGAAAGGTCTTCTGGCGAGGCTGGTGAACAAGAAAGTCGACATCTTACCTCTTAACTAGGAACAGCCGGTCTGCAATGCAAGCTCCCCATGCATATGTGTGGGGAGTTGCATAAATCCGTAAGGATAAACTCAATTCTGAGACGCAAGACGGGGGGACTAAGTCAACAGGCTGGTATCATAGCTGAAAGCTCTTCAGATGAGCCATTTTTGTGATGTACCTCTTCATTTTCTTTGCTGGCCCAAAGAAAACGAAGCAAAAGAAAGGGCCCCCGTGTCACTGGGTCCTTCGGACTTCCTTGCGCTCCTCGAAGTTGCCGGGAGTTTGAAAACTCGCTTTGCTCAAACAGTTCAAACTCCAAAATCGGCATCTTCTGTGGTGCTCAGCCAGTGCCAATGGGATGAAGTAAAACTCCCCTTCCAGGGGTTATCAAGGCCGGGTCCTCTGGGCCCGGATTTTTACTGATTTCTATTTCATAATGTTCACGACCCCGAGCTAATGGCTGAATCGTAAATACAGTCGGGGATACCTTTTTATAAGCTAAATAGTATTGTTAGCCAGAAGAGGAGGTAATGCAGATGAGATCTGTGAAACTTTTGAAGGCAATGTTTGTGTTGACTATGTTTTTTTCTCTGCTCGCAGCACAGACTGTATTCTGCGATCTTCCCCTTCCCACCTCTTTCCTCTTTGATTTTGACGATCTCAGCCTGGGGGAACACTTCACGCTGACGAATCAGCCTTATGAGGATGCAGACGGATCGGGAAGAGGCATCATCATCACGGCCAGGCCGAACGGTGACCCGACAGTGGTCCTTAACCCCTACGGGAGTTACGTCCTGAAGAATGTGGGAGAAAGTGAATTCGGCAGCAGCGAGTTCTCGAATCTGTATATCGATCTGGTGGGAATGGTCTCTGATCATATTGATGTGGAGGTGGGTCTGCTGGACGCGGATACCTTCCCGGTAACGGCCTATCTCTATGCCTATTATGATGGAATGCTGATAGACAGCGACAGCGTCGATATGGGGAGTGGGCCGACCACATCCATGTCTGTGCTGAGTGTCGAGGCCGGCATCTATCCCATCGACCGTATCATGCTCAGTTATGGGTATACTGGCACCGGTACCAGTAACGCTCAGCAGTCCGAGGTAATCGACGATCTTTACATCAGTGTCTACGAAGAGGAACCACCGCCTCCCCCGGCAGATACTTCGCCGCCCGACATACGTCTCCTCCAGCCCCGTGAGGGAAGCGAGGTGGATGACGGATGGATTTTCGGGGTCATATGGGAGAACAGGGGGCTTTCGAGTGTACACCTGAGTGCCGCCCCGAGTGGAAACGAAATAGTGATCACTGACCCGATTTATGAGGTTGTTGACGGAGAGGGGCGTTACCTCTTCTATGGCTGGCTGCTTCTGGAGGAGGGTGTCAACACCCTGACCGTCTTCGCTGAGGACCTTGCCGGTAATACCAGTACCCGGAGCGTTGAGGTTTACTATCAGGTGCCTGATTACTATCCGCCGCCACCAGTCTGGCCAGCTGACCTTGACTTCTATACCACCGGCATCGAGGTGACCCAGGCCATCGAGTCATGGGAGAACATCAACCTCAACGCCGGGCTTCCTCCGGAAACCGAAGCGGAGCTGGTCTCCGGCAAGCGGACGCTGGTGCGGGTTTATGCCAGCGTTGCCGGTACGCCCGACCCGGTGTCTGAGGTGAATTGCGCCCTGCATGCCTATGGGGTCGGCGGCATTGAGCTGGAAGGCTCTCCGATTGATGTGGCCGAGACCATCACGATTTACCCGGGTGAAACCTGGCGCGATCAGCGCGGTGATCCGGACAGGAGTTTTAATTTCATCCTGCCGCCGGAGTGGACACGGGGGGCAAAGAGTTTCATGGCCACCGTGAATCCCTGGAATGCTATTCCGGAGGCGAACTATGACGGTCTCAACAATGCCTATGCGGACGTCACCTTTACTGACACCGATGAACTGTGCCTTGAGGTGTTCAGAATCGAGTCCGACAACGTGCTTGGCGATCCGACGCCGACATGGACCGAGGTGGACAACAACCTCGAGTATCTCCGGCACCTGTATGCACTCATGCCGGAACGGTTGGTAGTGATAGATGGTGGTGTTTTCAGCACTAATGCGGATGTCAGTACCAACGATGGGCGGAGTCAGCTGCTGGATGAACTCGAAAAACATATCGACGACTACTACGGGGGAGCTGGTATCCTGGATCCCTGCGATCATAAGACCTTCCTCGGGCTCACGGATGACACCGTCACCCATCGGGGAAGCACTCGCAGTTCGGAGCGGATCTCGCTTTCTGTGGCGGAGGTAACGGATTTTTACCGCATCAAGACCGCCCATGAGGTTGGACATGCCCTATGGTTCCACCACATCGACAGCTATGAACTGGGACAGGGGTGCTGCGACGTTGACTCAAGTGGCGAGCATGAGCCGAAATCGCCTTACGAAACAGATTATCCCACCTATATAGCCCCGGATGGCACATCCTACTTTGAGGCCTCCATCGGTGACTGGGGGGTGAGGATCAACGCCGACAACAGTATCGACCTATGGGATCCCGCTGCGACTGGCGATTACATGTCGTACTGTAACCAACGATGGATCTCGACCTATATGCACGGCCGCCTGTTTGACCTCTTCACTTCTGTGCGAACTGCGAGTCTGGCGCTGGAGGCGGCTGTCGCCCCGGCGGCAGTACCTGTTCCCTATCTGGTTGTGAGCGGACAGATCCAACCCCTAGCCCTCGGCGGCATCAACGACGAAGCAATTCTCGACCCGGCATGGCAGCGCTTGCTGCCGGAAGGCTCTGCCGATCAAACGGGGGTGGGCCGCTACTCGATCAAGCTGGTGGATGCAAAGGGTGAGGTGCTGTTCACGCGCTTCTTTGATCCGGAGCCTCTGGCAGATCTTGAGACCTTCACCAGCTTCTATGAGCTGATGCCTGGGAAAACCGGGACGACGCGCATCGTCCTCGACGGGGGTGATCTTTTGACACCTATGGTCATCGAAGCCGGTGAGACTGCACCTGTTGTGTCCGTCGTTTATCCGAACGGTGGTGAACAGTGGGAGGCGAGCGGAACCCAGACCATTGTCTGGTCTGCCTATGACCTTGATCAGGATCCACTGACCCATGCAGTGTTCTACAGCCATGACAATGGTTCCACCTGGAAGGTGGTGGGGTCCCGGTTGCAGAGCCAATCCCTCGATGTCCGGCTTGAGGACCTGCCCGGATGCACTGCCAGCTGTCTGGTGCGTGTCGCGGTGACCGACGGTATCAACATGAGTGAGGGTGTTTCCGCGGCTCCCTTCAGTAAGGGAAAAATGGCGCCACGGGCCAGCATCCTTGGTCCTGAAAGCGGTTCCTCCTTCTCTGCCGGGGAGGTGATTCTTTTTCAGGGCCTGGCCATGGACCTTGAGGACGTGGAAATCCCAGGGGATCGCCTGACCTGGAACTCAAGCCTCGACGGAGACCTGGGCAGTGGCCACCTGCTGAGTGGCCGGGAACTCTCGGAAGGCCTGCATACGATCTCCTTGACTGTAGAGGACAGCGACGGCATGACGGACCGTGATCAGATCTACATATATATCACTGCTGGGCCGGTAGAGAATGACCAGGACGGAGATGGTACTCCAGATAAGTATGACAACTGTCCGGTAGACGCCAATCCAGATCAGGCAGACAGTGACTGGGACGGTGAGGGTGACGTCTGTGATACAGATGATGACAACGACGGCGTGCCGGACACAAGCGACGAGTGCGAGGGCACCGGGCCCCAGGAAGTGGTAAATGCCGAAGGGTGTTCAGTACATGATCTTTGCCCCTGCGAGGGAGACTGGAAGAATCATGGCGATTACATGCAATGCGTGACGCGCACCTCCATGGAATTCCTGGAAAACGAACTCTTCACCAGGCCTGAGAGGGCTGCCATGGTGGCCGAAGCTGCGATCTCCGATTGCGGCGCTATTGCTCGCCACCGCTGGCGAAAGGCTCAGTGACAGAGATAACGGCATCGACGGTAACCGTGCGGTGGAGGGCGGGCAAGCTATTACCAGGTCATTTAAGGACTGATTTGTGTAGATAAAAGTGTTTTTTTCGCTTAGCAGGCCCTTTGACAAACAGATGTAAATCCGGGGAGATAATACTCATTGCTGAGAGTATTGTCTTCCCGGATTTTTTTTTGCCATCTGCTTGATGCGTTTTTCTGTGAAGAACGGTAAGTTGAGGGAAAGTGGTCCTGCTTGCCTGATGAGTGGTGCACTTGGAACTTGAATTTACCTTGAAATTAATGGTTCAGGGTGGATGTATAGTGCTGAAAGACCTCTATATTGAAATTAAGACCAGAGGGTGAAAAGTGTGACTGAACATCTCGGGGGTAAGTATCGATGAATCTTTACGGCAGTAACATACAGAAGCAAACAGTCTTCTTTGTTTTAATTGCTGTTTTTGTATTTCAAGCCGGCTTTGCGGCTGAAATTGACAGCGTAACCCCAAGAAACATCAAACTTGAGAATAGCTGCGCGAGCATTAACACAATTTTTACTCAGCGTATTCAAGAGGGAATTCAAAAAGCCAATGATCATCAAGATGGATTATGTGATGAAGACGTCCTTTATACAGAACTGAGAAAAGCAATTTTTCAATCCTTTACCGCATCCTGGGGACTTAAGGGGTACGATCTGGATAAGCAATTACGCAGGTTGCTGGCCAGGCAAAGTTACTCGTTATCATTAAACGACTCTATTTATCGTGATATAGATTATCTGGAAGGATTCTCTTTAAATATTAAGGAATTGAGTGATGTCGTCAATGTCAATGGTCGTCTTGTCGGACTGGATAAAATGGGTCATTTTTTTTCTGAAGGATGGAAATATCTTGAACTGACCCAGTATAAGAAATACACAATTGACCAGGCTCTCGAGTGGGGAAAGGAGCAGGAAACTGGAAAATTCGGTTATACAACAACCGGCATTTTTTCTTTTTCCGATCTTGTCGCCAACTTTAATGGCTGGCGGTTTTGGAATAAAGTCTTGCTTAAAGAAAAGGATCCGTTAAAGGGAGTGCTCGCTAATTTCTTTAACAGGCCATACATAACGTGTGAAACTCAAATTGTTGCTTCTCTCAAAAAGAAGAAAATAGTTCAGGCCTGGGAAGAAAACACCCGATTTGACCTGGCAGATTATGTAGATGGAGCTTGGGACGAAGGGAATAACTGTAATAGCTACGAAAGTCCGATTATTGAAGAAAAAGTAACACTACGGATAAAAAATGTTAATTCGGACTTCACCTGTCCTTTCATAGCTGAAGATTGCTTAGCAGCCCGGGAAAAATACGCTTATTATGCAAAATATGTTTTGCATCCCTCCTGTCTTAATGTGACGAAAAAAAGAAATGTCAAAACACCATAAGACGTCTACTCAAATGAGTCGGATCTCAAAAACGCACAATGTCCTGAAATGAAGGTTATTTTACACCTTTTTCCTGGAGATAAGGTCCATACTTTTTATCTATTCCGACAATATGTGATATCCACCAGGTTCGAAGATAAGCATAAAGTTCAGGCACAACTGTGTCAGGTGAGTCGGTTAGCTGTTTTGCAAAGGTGTTCACAGTCTCGGTAAACTGGGCATGATGATCAAGCTGTTCCTGCAGGCCCGGGAAGTTATTATCAAGCAAAAGTTGTTCTTCATCGCCTAGATGCTTCTTGGCATAACTCAGGCATGCATCAACAATTTTAGAGATTTCTTCTTGCCCCCGATGGTCCCTGACGATTGGATAGAGTTGATTGATCAGGTCAAGCAGAGTCTTGTGCTGATTGTCCATTGATGCGACACCCGTTTCATAGCTTTCTCGCCATTTTACAATTTGCATAAATGTTTTCTCCTGTTATTTGCTCTTCCTGGAATCATGCAGCATCAGCAGCAATCTTCTTGTCCTCTGTACTTCGATTTTGTAGACATTGAGCTGACTGACAGATGCTCTCCAATGCTTTGTTATCAGGTGGTTTTATGCTAAGTTCGTTAGGGGGAATACGTTCTTTATTGTGGGTAGAGGAATGAGATGAATTTCTCACAGTCAGCCTACTGCTCATATTACGTTATCATCCGGGGGGCACAACACTCCAGGAAAAAATAGAGAATATGCTCCTGCCTGACAAAGCAATTTCCTGTTGTCATTTGTTTAGCAGAGTGAAATAAGTATACTATAAGTCTCAAAAGGTCGTGAACGTGGAGAAGACATGAGATCAACTCGAGTCTTTTTATTCAGAAGCCTTTGTCCAACAGTAGTCTGTTTAAAAAAAACAATCAATTACCGGGAGGTGTGCAGCCTGCAATTCTACTTTTATCCGGATGTCCGCCTATTTTTCTGAAAAAATTCATACCGGGTATCTGTGGTACAGCAATCGTTGTCTAAACCGAGTGCTTCTTTTTCGGCCCATTATACGGCTTGACAAGCCTGCCAAGCAATTGGGGTGGGTGTGGCATGTTGATAGGGAAATAGCGCTGCAAACAATAATCCACTATTTTTAAAGAGAGGGACTTACCATGAGTATTATGAAAGAGTTTAAGGAGTTTGCCGTAAAAGGAAATGTTATCGATATGGCCGTGGGCATTATTATTGGCGCAGCCTTTGGCAAAATCGTTTCTTCCTTTGTCGGTGATGTGATTATGCCCCCAATAGGAGTACTTATCGGTGGAATCGATTTTTCCAGTCTGGCATTTACTGTCAAAGAGGCTGCGGGAGATGTACCAGCTGTGGTGATCAGTTATGGGAAGTTTATTCAGACAGTTGTCGATTTCACAATTATTGCATTTGCAATTTTTATTGCCGTCAAAGGGATTAATACTCTAAAGCGCAAAGAAGAGGCAGCGCCAAAAGCTCCACCGGAACCCACTGCGCAGGAAATACTCCTTACAGAAATACGTGATTTACTGAAGGAAAAATCATAAGGTTATTTCAGATCTAAGCTGATTCATCGAATGCAGAGTCTGTCTGATACATCATGCATACGCTGTATTTGGAATTTCTTCAGTATCTAAAGAAAATGTTATGGGACCATCTCTAATTGGGGCAACTTGACTGTAAGAAGCTTGGCGACTTCTTTTTTGCACCGGTAGAGCCGTGACAATGTGTGTTCACAATTTTTCAGCTAAAACGCAATACTGTAGACAAGGCCAGGTCTGCAGTATTTTTAAATATCCTCCCTCGTAATCCTCGGGGTGGTCCAGTCCTGGAACCACCCCGCCCTGCAAGGTCCGCGCACCGGCAATCATTAAGTGAAAGGCACCTTCATGGTTGCCGGTGAGCCGATCGAGTTGTCTCCCCAGAATGTACTGCTCTGCGACTTCAACTGCCCTTTTCTCTATTTGCTAAATTTTTTCCATTTGTGATAGGCTTTAAGTGTCTCTTGAGTGGAATCAGCTAAAAACTCCTGAGGTACTGCCCATGCGGAAATGACGAAAGTTTTCTCACAGTAACTTTCTGCAGGGCAGGAATCCAGCTATAGTCGAGAAAAAGACAGCGTTAAGCTGACTTTAAGATAACGGCATCTGGGTAATATGGTGTTGTTAACAGGACAGGATATCTCATGATCGGGAAACAAAAACGTGGCAGCTATTGGCTTTACCTGGGTTTCTGCCTGATATTTTATGTCACGGTTGTGCTGGCCTACACTTCCTGGTCCAACCATCGCCATAAACAAATCATCCTGACTGAGATTGATCAGCAACTGCTGCTGGTTGCCAAGGGGTTGAAATATATGCTCGCCCCGGATTTTCACGACCGGGCCATCGATAAGGACTCCATCTCCTTTGCTGAAGAACTGCGAAATCGTAAAGCCATTACCGGCTATGCCGACGATACAGCTTTCACCTATGTTTATACCCTGATCGAAAAGGACGGAAAATTCTATTTTTCCGCCCCTACTGTAACTGAAGAAGAAGCCAAGGAGAGGAAGTCCTGGTATTTCTATCCTTATGATGATATCCCGGCGGATTTCATCGAAGCCTATCGCCGGAAAAAGACGGTCTTTGTCAATTACTCGGACCAGTGGGGAGATTTCAGATCCATTGCAGTTCCCCAGACCTCACCGGATGGGAAGACATACCTTGCCTGTGCCGATTATCAGATCACGGATATGGCTGCCTTGATTAGGCACGACCTTATGATATCCATCCTCACAGCAGTCTATTTTTGTCTCAGCTCCCTACCGTTTATCATTTTCTTCAGGAACTTTTTCCGTTCATATAATGATGAGCTACAGGAGATGAATTTGGAATTGACGGAATACCAGGAGCATCTCGAGGAAGTCGTTGTTGAACGCACCAGCAAGCTGCAGGCTGCCCATGACCGTTTAGCCGACGAGCTTGATGAACGCAGACGGATAGAAGCTGCGTTGGAGGAAAAAAAGGACAAGCTTGAGACCACCATGGCCCAGGTAAAAACACTGAGTGGCTTTCTACCAATCTGTTCGTCCTGCAAAAAGATCCGCGACGATAAAGGATACTGGAAGCAAATTGAAACCTATGTCAGAGATCATTCAGACGCGGAGTTCAGCCACAGTGTCTGCCCCGACTGCGCTAAAAGACTCTATCCAGATTTAGATCTTGATATCATACATGAGAAAACCACTGCCAATAAATGATCCGACAACCATTAGGGTTTGCTGTGGGATGAATTTTGCAGGGTAAACGGTGGAAATTTAACCATGGAGGATTTTGCAGCCTTGGGAAAAAGACCTGGACTCTTTATTTTAACCGTGATTGCGTGCTGTTTTCTTTCCGTTGCTCATGCTGATGTACCTCCCTCAAAGCCCAGGCACGTTCTTGTGCTTTATTCCTATCATGACGGTGTGCCCTGGGAGAAACTTGCGGATAAGAGCTTACGCGCAACCTTTGCCTCAATGGCCAAGGAGCCGGTGCAGCTTAGTGTCGAATATATGGATCTCATTCGCTATAAAGATGAAAAATATCTTAGCAAAATAAAGGAGCTGTATCACCTCAAGTATGGAGATAAGCAATTGGATTTGATCATCTCCATGGATGCCGAGGCCATAACCTTTCTGACTACCCATGGGAAGGACCTCTTCCCTGGTATTCCTACCATCTTCGCTTCTGACGAGCAGGATTTCCTCCACAAAGCCGCACAGCAGCCCAACATTACCGGTATTTTCCGTGGTGAGGATTACAGCAGAACCCTTGATCTTGCTGTCAATCTTCTGCCGGATACCAGACATGTCTATGTTCTTTCGGGATCGTCCCTGACAGATCGCCTGGTGGCCAAAAAAGTGAGGGAGGAACTGCAACGCTACGAGGATAGATTGGAAATTCTTTATTGGGATGATTTTGTCCTGGAGAAAATGCTCTCCAAGGTTTCCCAATTACCTGCGAATTCGATCATCTTGTATTTGGTTGTTCTTAAGGACGCTGAAGGCGAACCTCTTATTTCTCGTGATATTCTCACCCTTGTTTCCGAAAAAGCCAATGCCCCGATTTTCAGTTTATGGGATACCTACATGGGATATGGGGTGACTGGCGGTATCATGACCAGTGCTGAATTGGAGGGAAAAAAGGCAGCGGAGCTTGCCCTTCAGATCTTGGCGGGTGAGAATCCAAAAAACATTGAACCAAGCAAAATTGTAAATGTTCCCTTGTTCGATTGGCGACAATTACGGCGCTGGGGTATCAGTGAGGAACAATTACCGGCAGGAAGCCTTGTCAAATTCCGATCGTATTCGTTTTTTGAACTCTACAGGTGGAGAATCCTGGGTGGGGCGCTTATCATAGCGGTTCAATTTGTTTTCATCGTATTTATCGTATTCTTGCTTAGACATAGACGACTGGCAGAGCAGATAATTCAGCAATCGGAAAAAAATGCACTGGAGAATGAACGGAAACACCGGACTCTCCTGGGTAATCTTCAGGGCATGGCATACCGTTGTCTGGATGATCATAACTGGACTATGCTCTTCCTCAGTGAAGGGTGTGAAGAGCTGACCGGTTATTCTCCGGGAGATTTTATTCAGAATAGCAGGATGGGGTATAATGAGCTGATTAATCCTGATGATCAGGAGTCTGTTTGGGATGGGGTGCAGCAGGCTCTTCAGCATAAGCTGCCCTACAAGCTTCATTATCGTATACGAACAGCCTTGGGAGAAGAGAAATGGGTCTATGACCAGGGGGTGAGTGTATCACAGACCGAGGATGGCATTCAGGTGCTGGAGGGTTTTATTGCCGACATAACAAATATGGAGCTGGCCAAAAAAGAACTGACAGAAAAAATGCGCCTTTTGGCTTTAAGTTCTGAGATTGGAACAATCTTATCAAAAGGTGGAGCAATAGCCTCTACTCTGCAGCAATGTTGTGAATCCCTGGTCCGTCATCTTGATGCTGCCCTTGTCCGAATATGGCTGCTCAACTCTGAGGAACAGATTTTGCAGTTACAGGCCAGTGCCGGAATGTATACCCATATCGACGGTAAACATGGTCGTATTCCAATAGGAACAAATATGATCGGTGTCATTGTTGATACTCAACAGCCTTATTTGACTAACTCTGTTGTCGGAGATCCTCTTATCCATGACCAAGAGTGGGTCAAGCGGGAGGAATTGGTCTCCTTTGCCGGACAGCCGTTGATGGTTTCAGGAAAAGTTGTTGGGGTGGTGGCACTCTTTGCACGTCATTGGCTGTCGGAAATTGAGAGTAAGGCCTTGGCTTCAGTGGCTGACGGGATTGCCATGGGAACCGAGCGTAAACGGTATGAGGAAGCACTTTCTTTCAGCGAGGCCCGGTTGAAAACCCTGATCAAAACTATCCCTGATCTGATCTGGTTGAAGGATCCTGAAGGTGTTTATCTGGCGTGTAATTCGAAGTTTGAAAGGTTTTTCGGAGCTAAAGAGTCTGATATTGTCGGGAAGACCGATTACGATTTTCTGAGCAAAGAGCTTGCTGATTTTTTTCGTCAGAATGATCAGAGCGCAATACTCGCCGGGCAGCCTTCCATGAATGAAGAGGAGGTAATATATGCCGATGACGGTCATCGAGAACTTCTGGAAACCATCAAGACTCCCATGATTGATGCTCAAGGCCAGATTGTCGGGGTGCTCGGAATTGCCCGCGATATTACTGAGCGCAAGAACGCCGCAGAAGTAAAGGAAGAACTGAAGAAACAGCTGCTCCAGGCTCAAAAAATGGAAGCCATTGGTACCTTGGCTGGTGGCATTGCCCATGACTTCAATAATATTCTTTCGGCTATCTATGGTTATACTGAACTTGCCATAGATGATATAAAAGAAGAGGACAGCCTGCGGCAAGATCTTGGTGGAATTCTAAAAGGTGCCGAAAGGGCGGAAAACCTGGTGCGGCAAATTCTGACCTTCAGCAGAAAAACAGCGCAGGAAAAAAAGCCTCTACAGGTTTCCCTGGTGATCAAGGAGGCATTAAAGCTGTTACGATCTTCCATTCCAACCACCATTGACATACAACAGGATATGACATCTGAGGCATTCGTATTGGCCGACCCGACTCAGATCCATCAGATCGTTATGAACCTCTGTACCAATGCCTACCATGCCATGCGGGAATCAGGCGGTATCCTTGCTGTTTCTCTGAAAGACATTGAAATATCCGCGTCTGAGGAAATTCCTGAACTGAAACTTGCTGCCGGCAGATATCTGCGACTTGAAATAAGTGATACCGGAACAGGAATGGATGAAACGACACAAGCGAAGATTTTTGAACCATACTTTACCACCAAGGGGCTTGCTGAGGGGACCGGGCTTGGTCTGGCGGTGGTCCATGGAGCGGTGGAGAGCCATGGCGGTCGCATAAATGTTTACAGCGAACCAGGGCAGGGAACTACCTTTCATATTTACTTTCCAGCCTATGAAGGAGAATGTGATGAAATATTAGCAGAGGAGCCGGAAGCGCCTTTGACTGGAGGCAATGAAACAATTATGCTCGTTGATGATGACAGCAGTATCATCAAGCTTAGCAGGCAGTTTCTCATCGGATATGGGTATGAGGTCTCTACTTTTTCCAATGGTGTTC
Source organism: Pseudomonadota bacterium (assembly GCA_018820855.1). Lineage (GTDB taxonomy): Bacteria > Desulfobacterota > Desulfobulbia > Desulfobulbales > Desulfocapsaceae > Desulfocapsa. The sequence goes on from JAHJNL010000043.1 coordinate 72,221, forward strand.
AGGCATATCAAGAACTGCAACAGTATCCGGATAAATATGATCTCATCATTACCGATATGACCATGCCTTATATGACCGGTGCAGATCTTGCGCAGAAGGCTCTGGAGTTGTGCCCGCATCTGCCGATTATTCTCTGTACCGGGCATAGTGAATTGATTAATCGTGAAAAGGCGATGGCCATAGGTATCAAGGAGTATTGCCACAAGCCGCTGAATAAAAAATACATGTTGCGGACCGTCAGAACGGTGCTCGATAATGCTAAGGTCTCAGCAACACAGATTCTCTTGGATGACGAGGTGTAATGTAATGTTGTTCTGGGCAATTCCTCGCTGCCTGCATCTGTAACTGAAATAACTAACACTGGCAAAAAAGCATGGCTAAATTTTCCGTCTTAAAACTTATCTCTAGATGGATAGTTACCGGATGCCGGGTACTGGTCGGACTCCTTGTGATGAAGGTTGGAATTGACCTGATGAAGGGGGGCACATATGTAGGTTATAACAGGGAGGATACCCTCTCTGTCGGTGGGTTCGTCACGATCATCGGCTTATATTTTGTTTGTTCCAGTCTCTTTCATGTTTTCTTTAAAGATCGCCATGAATAATTGCTTTTTCAGCCAATTTCTTCGTCATGCTGAAATGAAAAATGTTCACAGAACTCTTCCATCCTGGATTTTTTGATTTTCCCGTTTCTTGCTTCCGCTAACTGGTATCCCTAACTGTCTCCGGCTGTTATCTTGAATCCTGTCGCATTGGTGTATTGAGCGAAAGTCCCTGTCATTCTGCCATCTCATCCGCCTCACCAGAGGCTGTTCACCAGCTCACCTGTTTCTGGTGACCTCTTTCCTGCTGCTCCCGGTTAATCTATTTATCAGAATAGTCTGATTATTCAATTGATTGTCTGCGGATCTCCCCTTGTTCTTCAGTGCTGTACCGTTCTGGCACTCCATTTGCTCATGTAGTGTTAGTTACGATGGCGCTTCTCATTACCAATATGTTTTGCCGGACCCACTATTGGTTCGGATACCCGTATTGCATCAGGTCATGCCTGAAGAGGCGGAAGCTGCATGAAACAAATCTTTGGCGAAGGAGGGACTCAAGAGCAGAACAACAGGGCATATCTTTCATCAGTTCTCCCAAGGAGAGGTGATGAGGGTCTGTGCAGTAAAATTACTGGAGGAACACGATGAAAAAATTCTATTCAACAGTTTTGTGGACTGCCGCATTTGTTTTGATTGCCGGTGCAGCAGATGCTGCAACCAGGGTGTACATGAGTCCGAAGTACATCTTTTCAACAGAGGATGTGATGTGCGATATAGGGGTGTTTGGCTCGGCCTGTCTCGACAGTGCCAGCCCTTTGCTTGATGCCGATTTTTTCAAGGATACCTATACACATTATGCCATTGATTCAGCCTACGGATTTGATGTCAGGGATTTTGATCCCACCGTGGCTATGTTTCCACGTCCCATGGATGGCGTGTTTGATGAAGGTTATATTGCAGATATAGTTGACAGCTCTGGCAATGTTATCGGCGTTGATTGTAAAAATGATCCGACTCCAGGGTATCTGACCGGTATGTTGAAGGGTGAGGTCATGGCCGGTGTGGGTGGTTTGGATGTCAAGGCCGGTTCTGAGCATTACTGTGTCATGGACCATGTCTGCAATGCACCGTGGATGCCGCCGTTGATTGAGGTCATGAAAGATCCGGATACGGGGGAACTGCTGAATATTGGTGACTACACAACCCGTATGAAAGATGATGGGAAAATATTGTACCAGTGGGGTAACTTTAAGAAACGTCCGACCCAGCTTCGTCTCTATAAGCAGATTCCGCTGCCGGATGAGTGGAAGGCACCCGGTGCCAACTACAGAGTCACAAAGGCCTCCCTGACTATTACCCACCGGATCACCACCAGTCCCAATGATCAGATTCGACCTGAAGATTTTGAGAATGAATGGGCGACTGGTATCAAACCGGGATATACGGTTGATGCTGCCGGTCGTTGGCTTTCCGACAAAGATGCCTTTGAAGGTGATGGTGACTTTATCCCGGCCGGGACCGTTCTGCGTGACCCGGTCCTTATCGATCTGGAAAACGGCCGTTCCGGTGATCAGTGGCTGGGGTTTACCAACGCCTGGTACACTTCTCTCGACCGTGATCCCTTTGCTGGTGATAATCCACGCTTCCGTTTGAAGTCAAGCAAGTTCGGCCAGGATATTCCGGGGGTTGAGATCCCCTGGTATACTCAGGGCTCCATTACTACAACCACTATAGACATGCTGGCCTGGAATGAGAGTGATCCGGATACGCATGCACCCATGGATCCGCCGGTACCCTCGCCGCTGAGCGATACGCTTAACTGGAATAACTATCTGGATCTGAATCCCTATGATCCTGCCGATACGGTTCCGGATGGTCTGTCCTGGTCTGAAGGCGCTCCTCTGACTCCGGATTTTGACCTTATTCTTTTCATCAAGGGAGAGTATAGCGGTACCGAGATCATGGACGCTCAGCTCTATCTTGAATGGGAAGATCCGGACTATCCGGTTGACGATACACCGCCTCCGGCCGATGAGTTTGATACGATCTCCATCATAGGCGCAGAGTACATATCTGCGACCGGTGTCCTGCAGGTCAAGGCGTCAAGTAGTGCTGGTGAGCTTGCCGCCTTGAGTATTCTTTACGGCGGCAAAACCTATTTCATGAAATGGGATCCCGTTAAAAATATTTTTTATCGCAATATTCCTGGA
>JAHJNL010000002.1 GCA_018820855.1 Pseudomonadota bacterium
AATACCATTTCCAGCAACTATTTTGGAACAGTCGATGGAGACAACTCGACCGGTCTGTACGGCACCAACGGCATCCGCAATATCAGTTCAGGTAATACACTCTCAAATAATGTGATTGTTGCGCAAAACGGGGCCGGAATCCATCTTTCGGGAAGCAACAACATTGTTACTAATAATATTATCGGGTTAGACAAGTATAAGATTGCCCCCTTGCCAAATCATTCCGGAATCTATCTCGAATACGCCAATGACAACGATATAAACAACAATACAATCGCCGGGAACAACTACTACGGTATTTTGTTGGCACCAACTTCGAATAACAATGACATTAATACCAATACCATCGGTTCTGCGGCTTATAACACTTTCCAGGGGAATGGCAGCCACGGAGTGTATATCACTTCCGCTGGATCCAACACCATCCGCAGCAACAGAATAGCAGCCAACGGGGAAAGCGGCATTTATGGATCAGGAACTCTGGGCATTCGCGGCAACACCATTACTTACAACCAACTCCATGGCATACATCTTTCACCAACAGCTACCGGTACCATTGGAGGCGGTAGCTACTTAAACATGACCATAGCCAATCAGATTACTCAGAATTCACAGCATGGCATCTATCTGGAAGGCTCTTCCGGGGTGACCATATCCGGGAATTACATCGGTCAGAATATAGGTGGTGGCCCAATGGGAAACCATCAATGCGGCATCATGCTTGATGATGGGGCAAGCGGGAATATAATCGGCGGGGGTAATCAAACGGATGCCAACTGGGTGGCAAGTAATGACCAGGAAGGCATTAGCCTGAAGGGCGGCAGTACGACAAATAACAGCGTGAAAAACAATGTTCTTGGGGCGTCCACTGGTTTTTACGGACCATTGGCGAACAAAGGCAACGGGATATCTCTTTGGTTCGGAACCCATGACAACACAATAGGTGGTGCTGGCGTGGGGAATACAATTTTGGCAAGCGGTTCCAATGGGATATACATCGGTTTTTCCAGCGACAACAATTCGGTACTGGAAAACATGATAGGAACAGATGGAACCCATAATTGGGGCAACACCAATAATGGCATATCTCTATGGGACTCGGCAGGTACCTTCATCTCAAAAAATGAGATTGCCTTTAATAATGGTGCATCTTCGACGAACTACGGCGGTATCCTTATTCAGGGTGCCGGCTCAATAAGCAATACAATAAGGGAAAACTCCATTCACGATAATGGAGGCCTTGGAATTAACCTGTTAAGTGGTGCAAACGGATCAATTGCGCCCCCGCTTCTTTCCAGACATGGCAATACTGTGACAGGCACAACCTGTTCCAGCTGTACGGTAGAACTATTCAGCGATGCGCAGGATGAAGGGCGCTATTTTGAAGGGTCTGTGGTTGCCGACACTGCCGGGGATTTTTCCTGGAGCGGAAATTTTCAAGGAAGTTTTATAACGGCCACCGCAACAGATCCAGCCTTAAACACCTCAATGTTTTCCACAGCAATTCCTGCACCGTTCCCCTGGTCCATGTTTCTACCGGCAGTCAAAAAAAATTAAGTGTCGACAGGAAAATTCGGGAATAGTTTTATGAAGTGTGACTAATCTAACGGGATCGTGAAAAATCCCCTCTTCTCCGATTACTCGCCCTCATCAGAGCAGCCACAACTTTCACCTTCCAGGAAGCAGGGAGGACAGAGCAGCATAGCTGTTTCCTCGTCAAATATAAGCTCAGAGGCTGCGACCTCCTGGCCGCATTGATCACAGGTAATTAGATTATCATCAACGCTCACGCCTTCCCCCAGTTTGCCAGACGAATACCAGACAGGGCCAGACAAATCCCCACAACCTGAATGAGTACCAGACCCTGCCCTAAGAAGAGATGTCCCCATATACTGGTGAGCAAAGGTTGCAGGAGCAACAAGGTGGAAGCCTCTGCTACTGGCACTCTCTTTAAGGCGGTGACAATAATCCACCAACCCACCACGGACGAGATCAAGGCATGGACCATGAGAATGATAACAGCTCGGAGATCAGGAATCATCAGGCCATCCTCTATAAGGGTTGGCCCTAAAAGAAAGAGAGCTGTAAGAACGGCCAGCCAAAACAGAGTTTGCTGGGAAGTTATCTTAAACTGCTCCAGATATTTCAGGAGAATAATAAAAACAGAATAGGTAAGCGCAGTAAAAATACCGGTGACAATGCCCAACAGAACATTACTCCCCAGGGGGTTTATCAGGGTCAACATGGCAATGCCGACCAAAGCCAGAACAGTCCCTGGCCAAAACATTTTTTTCAGCCGATCACCAAAGAGAAAAACAGCAAGGAGGGAGACGAAAACAACTTGCAGGTTGCCGATCAGGGTGGCCGGTCCGGCACCGATATACATAATGGCCCGGTGCCAGGCCCAAAGATCAATGGCAAAAAAGAAGCCGAGAAGCACCAGGATGATGGGGCCGTTAAGCCTCTGCACCAGAGGAGTCAGCCACCCTACCCGGCAGACAAAGCAACCATCTTCTCTCATTGGCATTGGAGCTAAAGGCCGGGTAAAACCGTAGGGAATGAGCCAAAACAGAGCAGCAAAAAAATTACGGTAAAAGGCAGCCTGACTGGGCGGTACCCCGGCCAGAGTAACGAGAATCGCTGAGGTAGAGATGCAGCAGACACCAAAGATAAGAAGCAGATACCATTTCATAAAATGTATTCGTGCAGACCTGATCCGGCACACTGTCCCTTTTGCCACCTATTGTATTTTGAATGTCAGAACGATCAGTTGCGCCCATCAAAAGCCATCAGGGTTGGCGCAAGCCATACATGAATGAGGCGGTGGATGCATCGCCAGGTAGTGTGTGATCGCTTCTACCGCCCCATAGAGTTCAGCACTCCCCTCAAGCGAATAACTGACTCCCTAAGCCTGCGGTCATGGTATTCCTTTCGTTTCCTGAAGCTATCACGAAGTAGACAATATTCAGGATTCTGCCAGATATCAGCCGAACTAAGATTCCGCACATTTCCAAAACTGAGTGGCTTCTCCCGAATCTTAAAATCCCTATGATACCAGGTCACCTTCTCCTTAATCGGTGGATAGAGAAATACGCAAGGGGAAACATCTCCGCTGGCACTGATAAACAGACTATTAAGCGGATTTTTATCGCAGACCGGAATGAGCGTTGGCTGAAACGATTTGAGATCCAGTCGCATTTTACCAAAAAGTGCCCGTAACTGAGACTGAATTCGCTAAAACTGATACCGTCGAACCCATGCGCTGACATCATGAACTTCATTTTTTGCTGAGACCGGCAGCCTGCCTGCGTAAGATGTACAGTGACGAAGGCATCCACTCCGTTTCCCAGGCATCAGGAGACAGCGCCCGGTATTTCACCTACTGTTTCCGGGCTAAGCAGGTAGCTCACAGCAACGAGTGGTAAAGGCGCGTCATGGGAGTTTTTTGTTGCAATCGTTCTTGCCAGACATCGTCATATGCAGGTTTCAGACAAGTGACACAATTCAAATTGCAGCGACTGGTCGTCTCAATCTGGATGGAGTGCCGTTCGCTTATGCTCTTTGGCTCCACGACATATTGGTGATGGTGATAAGAAATCGCTTTCTCAAAAATTGAAATTACAGAAAAGATGCGGCACTAACTTTTATTTCGTTGCTGTCAAAAAGGAACAACCGGCAAAACACAATTAAAAACAATACAAATTGACAAAGGAAACGGCAGAAAAAAGTGTTGGCTAACCCAACCGATTCATCTGCAAAACCAACTTTCCTGGTTTTATGGGGTCACCGGCATATTAAACACTGCTTTGAAAGGCACTGTATAGGTATTTTGAAACCCTGTAACAGCTGGATCATTTTGCACCATTTCATAATACGCTTGCGAGCCGCCAGATGGAGTGGTTGGCAGACAAGGGTAGCCACTATAATATTGTGCTGAGTTAACAGGGGTTGCATTAAAAGGTATATAAAAATCTAACGGGCCACTTGAGAGAAAAACTGACCCAGGACGTCCGCCTCTAAACAAAGCAAATTGCTCAGCACGCACATACATTGGGTCTGTACATGTATTTGTTAAATATACCATCTCTTCCACCGATGGATTCCAGTCATAGCCGCCATAATTTTTTCCTGTTTGAAAATCAGCCAGGTATCCTTTTGATGAAATAACATAAAATGTCGGATTGACCCCTCCCACATCTCCGTCAACAAAGTATCCAACAAATATATCATTGGCATCATATACCTTTATCCAAGGTTCTACAGCAGTTGCAGCAGCGGCTGAGTTTTTTCCAAGAGGTACCACCACCACTTTATCTGCAGCCATTGCTGATATGACGGGTAGCAATGGTATTACAAAAACAATTATCACCAACAACTTTCTCATAGCTCCCTCCCTAAGTTAACATGACATACCCCATGGTTGATTTAACAATCCCGCTATGAAAATAGCAAACCAATTAGTTTCCATCCTGAGACAATGAATTTCTCCAAAATTTTAATGCACAACGAACTCTACTCAAAAATCTATATTATATAAACACTAGGGGTGGTCAGACGGGAGACGATCTGGGGGTTACGTCTTGCCTATTCGGGTTTGTGCTTTTTTACATGAATTGTATCGGCAAGTGGCCGACGTAAGCTGGTCGGATCGATCCCTTCCTTCAGGGCAGACATGATGCCCGCGGCTTCCAGATAATTATCGACAGTGTAGAATTTTCCCGGCGTCCAGGGGAGTGCGCTGAGGTCGTTGCGCATGATGTTTTTGTTTTCTCGCACAGCGATCACGGGTATATTTTGTTCCAGTGCAGCCAGCGTGGGCAGGCCAATGCAATTGTCGGGAATGACAAGGCAAGACACATCGGAAGCAGTGAGAACGCCGGGACAATTGCCGCCATGAATATCCCGTATAATACGTGGACTGCGTTGCAGGCCCTTCAATACACACATGAAGAAGGCGGAGGAGATATCTTCCGCCGCCATGCGTGGATCCACCTGGCCTAGTTCAATATTCGCAATCTCTTGTGACTCAAGCATCGGTGCGTGTGCGGTGGGAATGTCATACATGGAAGAGAGTGAATGGGTTAACAAGGCTTCCACGCCGCCCCATGGATTAACCATTTGGCCTCGCGCTGTATAGTAATCGACATGATAGCTGGACGGCATTTCAATTTGCGTTGATAAGGCCACAGCATCGTACTGTCCCTTGTACTCTTCTAATACCGCCACCAGACCTTGCATGTGTTCCACGATTCCCACGGCGCGTCCGGATGGGGCGTATTCTGATTTCAGATAAATAGGGGGATCAAGTCGCACCACCGCCGGGCAACGCAAGCCATAACTGGCACGCGCGGCACTGACCGAATTGATTGCCAAATCGGTAAAGACGGAATCAGGATGTTCATCAATAATTGCCAGTACCCGGTTTGCCCGGACCGGTTGGATCCCTGATTCGCCTAATAGCAAACGGGTGATGACACTGCCTTCCACATACAGGCCGTTTTCTGGCAGGTCATTGATATCCGAGGCATTCACCACATTGGGATGGGTAATCAGCGTGTCGCATACCGAAGCCAGTGTGCGGGCAACGGGATTGGCGTCACCGGCATGCCCGCCGATCTCACAGCCAATGCCGGTGGGCACCAATAGCACGGCATTGAAATGAGAGGTGTTTTCTGTAATCCGTGGTGCGAAATCAAAAATGGAGCAGATCTGTTCCAGCTGTTCATCCAGCAGTCCGGCAATCACACCCAATTCACATTTATACACGCTCGAATTGGTTTCGATGATAGTAAAGCGCACAGGCAACAAACCAGGGGGTAAATGATCGTGGATGACTTCCGCGATGTAAAAAAGGAGCCCGTGATGACCTTGAGTCACCGGGATATCGAAATGTTCTTCATAGATACGTAACATTTTAATCTCCACACAAACGTCGAAAATCCCGATAGCGAAACCGTGTGATTTCATCAATGACGCCGCTTTCGCTCAGGATATACAGGGTTGGAAGATTGATGCCATTGAACATGTTAGCCTTCACCATGCTGTAGGCACCCATATTGGGAAAGATTATTCTTGAACCGATATCGATGGGCTCGGCAAATGTATACACACCGAACAGATCACCGGCCAAACAGGCCGGTCCTGCTAACAGATATTCGTGGTTACCGTTTTCATCATAATCCAGAACATCCGGCTCAAACTGATACTCGAACACTTCGGGCATATGATTCACACTGATATCAAGCACGGCGATGCGTTGCTCACCACTGGAGAACAGATCAATCACCGAGGCGACTAAATTACCGGCGCGGCGGACAATTCCGGCACCTGGTTCAATGAAAATCCGATAATTACCGATGTGCAGGAGTTTGCTTTTGATGTCCTGCAGTATCTCGCTGTGCAGTGGATCATTCAGCAGATACCCACCACCAAGGTTGATCCACTGAATCTGTTCGTGCAGCGGTGCCAGTACCTTAACTAACCGTTCCACTGTTTTTAGCAGTGGGGTTAGATCACGGGAGTCACAATTGCTATGGATATGTAATCCTTTTATGCCTTGCAATGCTTCGGGAGACTGGTTGATCAGTGCCAGCAGATCATCCAGTGGTACGCCTAGCTTGGAATATTGTCGACACGGATCGTAACGCGCATCCTTCACAAATGACAATTGCGGATTAATCCGCAAGCCACAACTGACCTGATCACTCATTTGTTCTTTGTAGCGAGACCACTGATTCAAGGAATTAAAACTCAGGTAGTCGACAAGCTTGCCAAGAGCTTTGATCTCATCAGGCCTCAAACCGGGCGTGGTCAGATGTACACTGCCGCATCTGCCCAGTATTGCACGTGCCAGTTTTGCTTCGAACAGGGAGCTGGCAGAAAAGCCATCCACTTCTTGAGCAATGACTTCAAGTCCTGCCACCGTACTATAGGATTTCAACGAGAATAATAATTTTGTATTATCGTCACATACTAACGTTTTGCTTGCTTGCACATCCTCTTTGAGCACAGCGATATCTGTAACAAAGGCCGGCGTTTTAAGTGTACCGGTCTTCAGGATACCGTTCCTTGCTTGCTGCGTAAGAGCTTG
>JAHJNL010000044.1 GCA_018820855.1 Pseudomonadota bacterium
TGTCAAACTCTGCACGAGCAGTGGCCTGGGTAAAAAAGAGCAGGAGAACTGTTATGACGGAAACTAATGGGGTGTGTCGGTAGTCGTTGTCGGTGTGGATCATTCTCAAGGCCTCCTCTGTAACCTGTTGATGGGGTAAAAGATCTCCTCTCCCGACGACCATGGTCTTACCCGACTGATTCCTGATGCATATGGACATCCTGCTGGGGATAAGGAAAGGAAATGCCGCGCTCGTCAAATTTCAGTTTGATTTTCTCCATCAGATCGAAGCGTACGTTCCAGTAGTCAGGGGTCTGCACCCAGGGACGGACAACGAGATTAACACTGGAGTCAGCAAGCTCTGATACTGCAATAGTCGGGGCAGGGTTGGTGAGGATTCGGTCATCGGCCTTTACCAGTTCGTCAAGGGTTGTTTTGGCCTGGCGGATATCGTCATCATAGCCGATACTTACGGTCAGGTCAATTCTGCGGGTCGGATGGGCATTAATATTGGTTATAGTGCTGGAGGTTATTGTCTTGTTGGGAACAACAATTTTTTGATTGTCACCGGTTATGAGAACGGTACTGACAATATCTATCTGCTGAACGGTACCGGTTACACCGCCTGCAGTAATTACATCGCCAACCTTGAACGGGTGAAAGAGGATCAGCATCACGCCGGAAGCAAAGTTGGAGAGAGAGTCTTTCAGAGCCAGGGCAATGGCAAGACTTGCAGCACCGAGTATTGCCAGGAAGGAGGTGGTTTCGATGCCCACTTGATCTGCGGCCGCAATAATCACGGCAACAAGAAGTCCGTAATAGATTACTTTATTTAAAAAGCGAACAAGGGTCTCGTCCACTTTTGCCTTTACCAGTGCCTTGCTGCTTAATGTTGCCAGCCATCTTGCCAGTATCCTTCCGACAACCAATATGATAATGGCTGAAAGGAGGCCTGGGCCTTCGGCAATGAGCCAGGATTTCGCCATTTGTAAATACTGCAGATATTGTTCGGGGTTCACCGGTGTTCTCCTTGTTGTTGTGAGTGCGGACAATGATCGATAATAATGTGTCTGCTGATAATATGTTGAACAAGGTTTTTTTGATAGTTTTTTGCGAACCTTCTCTGCCGGAATTTTTCCATGCATTTGTTCCGGAATCCGGCAAGGCCAGAAGGGCTAAGGCATTTTGAGAGGAGACGCTTTCTTGCCTGCCCCTGATCAGGTATCTGTTTTTTTAACAAACAGGGAAAAACTTGCTGAGAATCTGTCGTTTGTGAAGGGGTTTGAAGGTTTTGCAGAGAGTAGAAAGCGGACAACCGGCGGGGTGTTGTTTCGCCGGTTGTCCGCAGATGCTATGGGAGAGATTAATGGGAGGCTTCTTTGGCCGCGCCTGCTGCCTCTTCGGCAGGCATCAGGGTCTCGTCAACTTTTTCAAGGGTAGTGTCTACAGCGCCGTGTGCATGTTCTTTGGCAAGACCAATGGCTTTTTCTGTGGCGTCATCTGCTACTTCTGATGCAGCTTCTTTGGTCATGTCTGCGGTGGTATGTTCTACTACTTCATGGGCTGCAGTTTCAGCGCCGGAAGCAAAGGCGTTGGAGAAAGCTATACCGCTGCTCAGCAAAAGGGCAATGGCAGTACAAATGACTTTAGTTGCATTTTTGTTACCGGTCATAATAAATCCCTCCTTTTGGTATTGGTATCATTGTATTGTGCTTTATTACACAAAAATGACATTAATCGTCTGTTGGATACAGTTAATATCGTTTTTTCTGAAAAAGCAATTACTATTTGGTTGATCGAATGGTCGTATTGTAACCAGCTTGTTGAGGTTTTGCAGGATAGTTTACTTGTTTAATAACTCGAAGGAAGAGAGCATCAGGTGCAACTTTATGGAAAATTGGAACAAAGAAAGAGGTCTGTCTGCGTTCTGTGTTGCATATCACTCATGGTACGAAGAGAGGATGTTCTACTGATGCAGAGAAGGAGGCCAGGTTTGGCTGATTTCTCCGGACTCAGCGAGTTTACAGGCTTTGATCTGTGGATCGTGATAAAAGGTGAACCAGCTGTCAAGCTTGCGATAGTGGCTGAAATATTCTTCCTTGCGGTCGATTACTTCCAGCGGGTAGTTGTCATAAGCCATGATCCAGAGGGGATTGGTGTGGGCATGGGTGGGGAACAGGTCTCCAAGGTGCACGGCTGTTTCTCCCTGTGAGGAGAGTTCTACCAGCTGGTGACCGCGGGTGTGTCCGCCGGTGTGGCGCAGTCTGATGCCGGGACAGACGTCCAGATCGCCATTAATGATTTCCAGCTGTCCTTCTTTTTTGAGAAGGTTGAAATTTGCGGGCCAGTAGGTGGAGAGGGCACGGTGACAGGGCTGTTCCACATCTTCCCATTCTGTTTTCTGCACATAATGAACAGCACGGGGAAAGGTGAGCTCTTCTTTGCCCGTGTCATTAAGCATGACGATGCCGCCGGCATGATCAAAGTCGCAGTGAGTCAGCAGGACTAGATCAATGTCATCTCGTGACAGACCAAGGCCTGCAAGGTCAGTTATAACAGCCCAGGGACAGGTTACCTGAAAGATGGCGCGTTGTTTTGCCGTCAGTTTGTTGCCGAGACCGGTATCTATGATGATATTCTGTTTCGGAGTCCTGACAAGGAGGACGTCGTTGACCAGTGGGATGGCATTGGCGGCATCAGCTTTATATTTCTTCTGCCAGAGGACTTTGGGGACCGCACCGAACATGGTTCCGCCGTCCAGTCGAAAATTACCGCCGTCCAGCCAGTAAATCTGAAAATCACCGAGAGTCAGGGGAGGGGTCGTCATGGGAGTCGCTCTTTGTCAGAGGGTTTATGTAAGAGGTAATGTTCAGCGTTTTACCAGCTTCGCTGCGTCAAAAATTCCCAAGGGCCGACCAGAGCACACCGGCGGCTATGGCGGAACCGATGACTCCAGCCACATTCGGGGCCATGGCGTGCATGAGCAGGAAATTGCTGGGGTCTTCCTTGAGGCCGATGGCATGTACGACTCTTGCTGAATCCGGGACAGCGGAAACGCCTGCCGCACCAAGCAGGGGGTTTATTTTTTCTTTGAGAAAGAGGTTCATGAACTTGGCAAAGAGTACACCGCCCATGGTGGCCACTACAAAGGAAGCTGCCCCCAGGGCAAAGATGAGAATGGACTGAGCGGTGAGAAAAGTCTGGGCCTGGGTGGAGGCTCCGACGGAGAATCCCAGGAGGATAGTAACCGTATCAATGAGGGCATTGCGGGCCGTGTTGGCGAGTCGTTCGGTAACCATGGATTCTTTGAGCAGGTTACCGAAAAAGAGCATGCCGAGCAGAGTCATGGAACCGGGGGCAATCAGGGCACAGATGAGAAAGGCAACAATGGGAAAGATGACTTTTTCTTTTTTGGAAACCTGGCGGGGAGGTTTCATGTGAATCCGGCGCTCTTTTTTCGTGGTAAAGAGGTACATGATAGGCGGCTGGATCACAGGTACCAGGGCCATGTAAGAATAAGCGGCAATGGCAATGGGGCCGAGCAGTTCCGGGGCCAGCATTGAGGAAAGAAAAATGGCCGTGGGGCCGTCCGCCCCGCCGATGATGCCGATGGCCCCGGCCTGTTCAGGACTGAATCCGAGAAAGAGCGAACCGAGAAAGGTGAGAAAAACACCGATCTGTGCTGCCGCACCCAGTAAAATTAATTTTGGGTTGGAGAGCATGGTGGAAAAATCGGTCATGGCCCCGATACCGAGAAAAATAAGAGGGGGATAGATACCTTTCATCACACCCATGTAGAGGTAGGAAAAGACCGAGCCTTCCGCATATACAGAGAGCGGCATACCTTCAATGGGAGGAATGTTGCCGACGACCACGCCAAAACCGATGGGAATAAGGAGGAGGGGCTCATAATCCTTGGTGATAGCGAGGTAGATAAAGAGTATTCCCACCGCAATCATAACCAGATTGCCCCATTCCAGATAGGCAAATCCAGAGGTGTTAAAAAAGCTGAGCAGATTCACTATGCCTCCTTATACGAGAACAATCAGAGGCTGACCCTGATTGACGACATCACCCTCAGCCACCAGGATTTCGCTGACTGTTCCATCCATGGTGGCAGTGATGCTGTTTTCTAATTTCATGGCTTCCAGGATCAGGAGCTTCTGACCGCAACGGATTTTTTCTCCGCGACTGACACTGATGCTGATGATCTGACCGGGGATGGGGGTGACGATGGTTCCGGAATTGGCTGTCATCGGCGAGGAAGAGGGCCTGGGAGACGGGGAAGCCGCAGTCAGCAGGGTTGTTCCCTGATTTTCCATGGGCGGGCTGATATTGGCGATGGTGTCGATATGGACAACATACTTTTTCCCATTCACCTCGGCCAGCACGGCATCATCTGTGACATCCTTGATGATCACGGTATAGCTATTGTCGTTAATATTGAGTTTATATTCTTTCATTGTGGCTGGTTATGTATGGGGAAATTGGAAAATGTCGGCATGTGACTCGTAAGCAGTGGGTGAGGTGGTGTTGAAGGGTCACCCTGCATTACCTTTTCCAGGTATTGGGTAATTTGCGAATGTTAAGAGAATGCATGCGGCCGGAGACCAGCCACGGTGAAGGTGACTCCATATCACCATGACTCTTCCAGGTGATGCGCTCACTGCCCTCGGGAAAGTTGCTGTGCAGGTGGAAGGCGGTGGCTATGGCCAGAAGGATTTCCTCTTTTTGATTCTTATCGGCTGCTGTCTCAATTTTTGCAAGAGATGACTGTTTGCGCTGAGTGAGTTCGAGCAGTCTGGGGAGCAGGGTGATATAGAGGGCAATGATCAGAAGTCCGCCAAAAACAAGGCCGAGGCCCATGAGGGAAAACTGCAGCGCATTGAAGCCGGGCTGGGTGAAATTGTGAAGACCGATGTTTGCAAATGACATAGTATCAACCAAATGTAACTCTGTTGCAGGTTGAACTCTGCAGCATAGTTACATTCCGGGGTGTTGTGAAGGTTAGTGTCTGCATCTGATTCGTTTGTATCAAAATGGAATGTCGAGGCTACTGCAATGAGCCGGGTTGTGATGGATCATTACAGTGGGATGTTGCCGTGTTTTTTCATGGGGTTGCTGTCTCTTTTGTTCTTGAGCATTCCCAAGGCCTTGATAATCCGGAAGCGGGTACGGGCAGGTTCGATAATATCATCCACGTACCCTCGTCTGGCCGCCACATAAGGATTGGCCACGGCTTCCTGGTACTCGAGCTCTTTCTCGGCAAGAAAGGCTGCCGGATCAGCACTTTTTTTGGCGATCCGTCCATAGAGAACTTCTACGGCTCCCTTGGAGCCCATGACCGCAATCTCGGCACAGGGCCAGGCGTAGTTGATATCACCTCGAAGATGCTTGGAGGACATGACACAATAGGCCCCGCCATAGGCCTTGCGGGTGATGACCGTGATCTTTGGAATGGTGGCCTCGGCATAGGCGTAGAGGATTTTGGCACCGTTACGGATAGCACCGCCATATTCCTGGACAGTACCCGGGAGAAATCCGGGAACATCAACGAAGGTGACCACCGGAATATTAAAACAGTCGCAGAAGCGAACAAAGCGGGCACCTTTGATGGATGAGTCGATATCAAGCACCCCGGACAGGTGCGCGGGCTGGTTGGCGACGATTCCTACAACTGTGCCGCTGTAGCGGGCAAAACCGATAATGAGGTTGGGGGCGAAAGCTTTCTTGATCTCAAAGAAATCCCGGTTGTCGATGGTTGCAAGGATCACCTCCTGCATATCATAAGCCGTGCTGGCACTGTCGGGAATGATAGTGTTCAGCTCCTCCGCCCGTCTTTCTGACGGGTCGAGAGTGGGGACCATTGGTGGGGTTTCCACATTGTTCTGGGGCAGGTAGGAGAGTAACCTTTTGACATATTCCACGCAATCCATTCCTGACTCGGCCGCGTAATCAGAGACACCACTGCGCGATGAATGCATGTCAGCCCCGCCCAGTTCTTCTACGGTGACATCCTCATGGGTCACGGACTTGACCACTTTGGGGCCGGTGAGAAACATGTAGGAGTTGTTTTTGACCATGGCCACAAAGTCGGTAAGGGCAGGAGAGTAGACCGCCCCTCCGGCGCAGGGGCCGAAAATTGCAGAGATCTGGGGGACAACACCGGAGGCCATGACATTGCGGAGAAAGATGTCTGAGTATCCGGCCAGACTTTCGATACCTTCCTGGATGCGTGCTCCGCCCGAGTCGTTGAGGCCGATTATGGGGGCTCCGTTTTTTATTGCCAGATCCATTATTTTGCATATTTTTTCGGCAAAGGTCTCGGAAAGGGAGCCGCCAAGGACTGTGGGGTCCTGGGCATAGACATAGACCAGCCTGCCGTGCACCGTTCCATAGCCGGTGACCACACCATCACCTGGAAAGACTTTGCTATCCATACCAAAATCACGGCAGCGATGGGCTTTGAACATATCGAACTCTTCAAAAGAGCCTGGATCCAGGAGGAGATTAATGCGTTCCCGGGCGGTCATCCTGCCCTTGGCGTGCAGCTTGTCAATACGTTCCTGTCCGCCACCGAGTTGGGCTTCGGCTCGCAGTTGCATTAAATGATCTAGATGTTTATTCATTCCTGTTCTCCACTGCAGAATTCGGTGAGTACACCGTGACTGGACTTGGGATGGAGAAAGGCAACCTGTTTGCTCCCTGCCCCAATGATCGGTGCCTCATGGATCAGGCGGCAGCCATGTTCTTTGGCCTGGCTCAGCTGAGCCTCTACATCTGTGCTGCGGTAGGCCACATGATGAACACCTTCTCCACGATTTTTGAGGAATTTGGCAATGGGACTATCCTCTGATGTGGGTTCGAGAAGCTCGATGTGAGTTTCACCCAGAGAGAAAAAGGCGGTTCGCACCTTCTGGGAAGTAACTTCTTCCTCTTTTTCGCAGGTAAGTCCGAGTACGGCTTCATAAAAGTGCCGGGCCTCGGCAATGGAATGGACTGCGATTCCCAGGTGATCTAATTTTTTTAACATATTATTTAACGTCTTCGGTTGTCGGTAAAGGATTGAGGCGGCTGCCATACAGGATTTTTAGAGCCTGTGGTGTGAGTAGCTTTCATAACTTTCAACTATCCACTCTCAATTATCAACTCTAAACTCAGTCTCTATATTCTCCGAAGACCTCACGGAGGACAGAGCAGATTTCACCAAGACTGGCATAGGCACGTACCGCGTCAAGGATCGGTTCCATAAGGTTGCTATCCGACTCGGCTGCCAGTTTGAGTGTGGCCAGCTGGGCCTGCACTTCGTCTTCGTCCCTTTCTGCGCGAATTTCCTGCAGGCCAGCAATCTGGGCATCTTCTACTTTCGGATCTACACGGAGGAGTTCCGGCTTTTCCTCTTCATCAATCTGAAAGCGGTTGACCCCGACTATAACCCGCTCTCCAGATTCAATTTCCTTCTGGTAGTCATAGGCGGCTTGTTCGATCTGCCGTTGAATAAAGCCGTTTTCGATACAGGCAACCACACCGCCGGCCTGCTCAATTTTACCGATCAGTTCCTTGGCGGCTAGTTCGATGTCATCAGTAAGCTGTTCGATATAATACGATCCGGCAAAAGGATCAACAGTATCTGCAACTCCGGACTCGTGGGCAATGATCTGCTGGGTCCTGAGCGCGGTGCGCACTGAAGATTCGGTGGGTAGGGACAGGGCCTCGTCACGGGAGTTGGTATGCAGGCTCTGGGTACCGCCCAGCACTGCGGCCAAGGCCTGGAGAGTGACGCGGACGATATTGTTGTCGATCTGTTGGGCCGCCAGTGTGTTTCCTGCAGTCTGGGTATGGAAGCGCATCATCATGGACGACGGATTCTGGGCGTCGAAGCGATTTTTCATGATTCGAGCCCATAGTCTGCGTGCTGCCCGAAATTTGGCCACCTCTTCCAGAAGGTTGGAGGAGGCGTTGAAGAAAAAGGCCAGACGTCTGGCAAACTGATCGAGTTCCAGGCCGGCATCGAGGGCAGTCTGCACATAGGTGATGCCGTTGGCCAGGGTAAAGGCCACTTCCTGGGCTGCTGTGGAACCGGCCTCCCGGATGTGGTAACCGGAGATGGATATGGTATTGAAGAGCGGCATGTTGGGATTGCACCACTGGAAAATGTCGGTGATCAGTCTGAGCGAGGGGTTTGGCGGAAAGATGTAGGTGCCCCGGGCCACATATTCTTTAAGTACGTCGTTCTGAATGGTCCCCCGCAGCTGGTCGGCAGAGATCCCCTGTTTTTCCGCGACCACGATATACATGGCCAGGAGAACAATGGCAGGGGAATTGATGGTCATGGAGGTGGAGATCTTGTCCAGAGGGATGTCACTGAACAGGGTTTCCATATCGGCCAGGGTGTCAATGGCCACGCCCACCTTTCCCACTTCTCCGAGAGCCATGGGGTCGTCGGAATCGTAGCCGATCTGGGTGGGGAGGTCAAAGGCCACGGACAGTCCGGTGGTGCCCTGATCGAGAAGGTAGCGGTAGCGTTTGTTGGATTCGGCTGCTGTGGAAAAGCCGGCATACTGGCGCATGGTCCACAATCTGCCACGGTACATGGTGGGCTGTACACCACGGGTGAAGGGATACCGCCCCGGAAAGCCAAGGTGCTCCAGGTAGTCGTCGTCAATGGCTTCGGGCAGGGCCAGACGCTGGACCTCGCTTCCGCCGTGCAGGGTGAATTCTTCCCGTCGTTCAGGAAAACGATCCAGGCTGGCAGCCAGTTCGTTCTTCTGCCAATCATCTAAATTTTTATCTATTGTCACGATGCTTTTCCATTAGAAAAAGGTTGTTCTGCAGGTCGGTGAGGAAACGGGGGATCTTTCACTCATCGTGCTGTATTGTCGAGAACTCATGGATCAGCTCCTTTGCCCGTATACGGGGATCTTGCCTCCCCGGTTTGTCGGTCATGGCCTGAATAAATTGGGGACGAAGAAGCTCCATTACCCAGTCCATGGTTTCTGCGTCCATGGCTTTGTGACGGCGTTCTGCCTTGATTCCGGAGGCTTCCAGGTGAGATGCCAGGGCTTTTATGGCGGCCAGAAGATGATCGATGCCTTGGTTTTCCGAGGCCACGGTTTGCAGCACCCTGTGAATCCCGTCTTTTTCCTGCTTGTCGCGAAAGACCTGTTCCATGTCCATGCACAGGGCGTCTGCCCCCGGCAGGTCAGATTTGTTGACCACCAGGAAGTCGGCAACCTCGAGGAGTCCGGCCTTCATGGCCTGGATGTCATCCCCGAAACCCGGTGCCAGGATCATGAGAGTAATGTCGGCCAGACGAATGATATCCATCTCAGACTGGCCCACCCCCACCGTTTCTATGATGATTGTTTCGCAACCGGCTGCTGCCATGATTCTTACCGCAGCACCGGCCGAGGCACAGAGCCCGCCCAGTCGTCCCCGGGTGGCCATGGAGCGCACCACGACATCGGTGTCCAGGGCGTGGTCCATCATCCGGATTCTGTCGCCGAGGATGGCTCCGCCGCTTATGGGAGATGACGGATCCACAGCGATTATACCGACCCGTTTTTTCTCTTTGCGTAACGCACGGATGATGGTCGAGGTGAGAGTCGATTTACCTGCTCCGGGAGGACCGGTTATGCCAAGGACCAGTATTCTCTCTATGGCTTCCTGATCAAGAGCTGAGAGGATGTCTGCTGCAGACGCACTGTTGTTTTCGACGGCGGATATGGCCCTGCCAATGGCACGGGGGTCCTGACGGAGTAATCCTGCAAGGATTTCTTTACTGGTCGGTGTCGCCATCTGCGTGTTTCCGGCAGGCCTCGGTGAAGGAACAGATAATATCTTTGGCAGGGGTGCCTGAAGTGAATATTGCACTCAAGCCTGCCTCAAGCAGTTCCTGGATGTCCTCAACCGGGATCACGCCGCCGCCCAGTACCGGGATGTCTTCTCCCCCTCTCATCCGCAGTTCGCTTATAACCTCGGGGAAGAGGCGCAGATGGGCCCCGGAAAGAGAAGAAAGACCCACGGCATTGACATCTTCCTGGATGGCGGTGGCCGCAATTTCGGCTGCCGTGCGGCGGATACCGGTATATATTACTTCAAATCCCTCGTCCCGCAGGGCCCGGGCAATGAATTTTGCTCCCCGGTCATGGCCGTCCAGGCCGGGTTTGCCAATCAGTACGCGATAGGGGTTTTTTTGTTCTTGTTCTGCCATTATCCAGTCCTTATGCCAGTTTCAGGCCGTTTGCTGTTGGTTTATCGGGAACTGCCAGGACCACTGAGTTGTCATTCTGAACAAAACCTGTGACCAGGCAGTCGGAGATAAAAGGGCCGATCTGTTTTGCAGGAAAGTTGAGCACTGCAATGATCTGTTTGCCTGTCAAATCTTCCTTGGTGTAGAGGTCGGTGATCTGGGCGCTTGATTGTTTCCTGCCAATTTCAGGTCCGAAGTCGATGACCAGTTTCCAGGCGGGCTTTCGGGCTTCAGGGAAATCGTGCACTTCGACAATGGTGCCTGTACGCAATTCGATCCGGGAAAAATCCTGCCAGCTGATCTCTTTCATGGCTACACTGCTGAGAAGACTTCCTTGCACAGTCTGCCGAGATTGCCGAGATTCTCACAGACATGAATCTTGTTTTCGCGCATGGCGGCAATTTTTGCTGCAGCCGTACCCCGGCCTCCGCTGACAATGGCTCCGGCATGACCCATGCGTCTGCCCGGAGGGGCGGTCAGGCCGGCAATAAAGCCGACCACGGGTTTGTCCATGTTGGCTGCAATCCATGCTGCGGCTTCTTCCTCGGCACTGCCGCCGATCTCTCCCACCATGACCACTCCCCGGGTTTCCGGGTCGTTCTGAAAAGCCTGGAGGCAGTCGATGAAGTTGGTGCCGTTGATGGGGTCTCCGCCAATACCGAGGCAGGTGGTCTGACCCAAGCCTTGAGAGGTGAGCTGATGAACCACCTCGTAGGTCAGGGTTCCGGAGCGGGAAACCACGCCTACCGGGCCACCGGGGAGATGGATGGCCCCTGGCATGATCCCGATCTTGCAGCTTCCAGGGCTGATGATACCCGGACAGTTGGGGCCTATGAGGCGGGTGCGTTTGCCACCCATAGCATTCTTGACCCGCAGCATATCGAGGACAGGGATGCCCTCGGTGATGCACACTGCCAGTTCCAGCTCAGCATCAACTGCCTCCAGAATGGCTTCTGCTGCAAAGGGCGGGGGGACAAAGATCATGGAGGCATTGGCTCCTGTCTCTTTGCAGGCCTCGGCCACACTGTTGAAGACCGGTATTCCATTCACCCGCTCTCCGCCTTTTCCAGGAGTGACTCCGGCCACAATCCTGGTACCGTAGTCCTGGCACTGTCTGCTGTGAAACTGGCCTTCTTTGCCGGTAATGCCCTGGACCAGGACCCTGGTCTCTTTATCGATGAAAATGGCCATGAATTATTCCAAATTTTCCCTGTCAGGCTGCTGAGGGAGCTGAGGTGAAAGGGGCAGTTGCAGGGAGGCTTCTCCGCCCAGGGCAGGCGTACTGATTTTCTCCGGTGCAGGGAGTGCGTTCTGGCTCCTGTTTTTGAGGAAACGGACACCTTCTCCGCAGAAATCGGTGACAATGCCATCTACTCCCACGGTGAAATAGAAAAAATCGAATTCTTTATCAAGGCTGTTGACAAAGGGAACCATGGGTTGTGCCTCTTTTTGCCCGGCAAGGGTATACACAAACATCCCCAGCTGATGCGCATCTTCGACAAAGTTGGGGCGGAGCAGGGTCGTCGTGTCGTCGGCAAGCATGGACTTGTTCAGGCCGATTCCGGCAGCGTACCCTTTCAGGGAACGGAGTCCTGATTTGGAGAACATCCAGTCGTAATTGTAACTGACCAGTTCTCCCCATTCCTCGACCATGATTTCGCTTCCCTCATTGGAGTCAATGAGCTGGATGAGTTTGACCGACATCCCCATTGCTGGCAGAAGTTCGTTGGCAAGGCGCTGCAGCTCCTCGGCATCAAAGGAGAGGATGAAAACGTTATCTTCCTGCCCGGTGTAACCATGGTCTCTGAGAATGGTGAGGGTCAGTTGGCTGATATCATGCCCTTCCTTACGATAGAGCCAGGGTTGCTTTATTTCCGGAGCAATAGGAATGGTGCGCTGCAGGGTTTTTTCCAGACCGCGAATCATGGCCAGTTCTTCGTTGAGCGTGGGAATGGTCAAACGGGGATGAAGATCTGCGGGAAAAAGACCTGCCGGGTCGTGGAGACTGAGCTGGCGGATTTCATCCAGGGTGAAATCGAGGACATGATAGCGGCCATCCTCACGACTCCTGCCGGGAAAGAGCTCGGCAACATTTGTTACCCGTTCCAGGGTTGGATCGCGGAAGACAATGACCTGACCATCACTGGTCAGGACCAGGTCCTGTTTGATCAGATCCGCTTCCATGGCCACAGCCAGGGCCACCGAAGGCAGATTGTGTTCCATCAGGTAGCCTGACGCACCAGCACTGGCAATCACGACTTTTGATGCGGCAGAGACGGGGCAGGCGCTGAAAACCAGAAAAAGGAGGCAAAGCCAGCCTGATCGGAGAAAGGAGAGAGGTCGTCGCATGTTAATACACCATTGCTGTCAGGAGGGATGCTGCGTGGTTGAGATCGGTGGCATTGGTCAGGTCCAGTCCTGAGCGGGCCAGGATTTCTCGCCCCTCCTCCACGTTAGTCCCTTCCATGCGCACCACCACAGGCAGGGAAAGGCCAACCTTGCGGGCCGCAGCAACCACACCCTGGGCCAGGATATCGCAGCGAAGAATACCTCCGAAGATGTTGATGAAGATCCCGCGCACATTGGGATCGCTCAAGATGATGCGGAAGCCGTTTTCCACCATTTCGGCACTGGCCCCGCCGCCTACGTCCAGGAAATTTGCCGGTTCTACACCGGCCTGCTTGATAAGATCCATGGTGGCCATGGCCAGACCGGCACCATTGACCATGCTGCCGATGGTGCCGTCCAGGCGGATGTAATTGAGCCCATGGGCAGCAGCTGCGGCCTCCAGTACATCATCTTCGCTGGAGTCATGCATGGCCTTGATCTCCGGATGCCGAAAGAGACTGTTGGCATCGATATCGATCTTGGCATCCAGGGCAATAACCGTGTCTTCTGCGGTGATGGCCAGTGGGTTTATTTCCACAAGAGAGCAGTCAGAGTCCAGAAAGAGGTCAAACAGTTTTCTGACAAGATCAGCAAAGGATTTTGCCGCTGCTGAATCGAGGTCAAGGCCGAAGATCAGCTCTCGCAGCTGGTATCCCTGCAGGCCGAGGAGGGGGTTGACATGGACGCTGATGATCCGCTCCGGCGTCTTCTGAGCAACCTTCTCGATATCCATTCCCCCGTCCCGGCTGGCAATGATGACAATGTCTGCCCGTTCCCGATCGATGAGCATGGAGAGGTAGAGTTCTTTTTTCAGTACTATCGCCTGTTCAAAGAGGATGGTCCTGACCTCGGTTCCCTGGTCTCCGGTCTGTAGAGTGACCAGCCGCATGCCCAGTATTCTTTCTGCAACGGCTTGAGCCTCCTCTGCGGTCTTTGCCAGGGCTACCCCACCCCCCTTGCCCCGGCCCCCGGCCAGGATCTGGGCCTTGATTGCCACGGGCAGATTGAGGGTGGCGACGAGGGAAGGAATCTCTTCCCTCTTATGGCAGACTTGTCCGTCCGGAACAGGGATTCCAACCTTCCGAAACAGCTCTTTGGCCTGGTATTCATGGATTTTCATAACAGTGTCTTGTCGTTTCTTGCCGGGGCAACAGATCAACAGCTTTAGCGTATTCCCTGTCCGGCAGTCAGAATTTCTTTTTAAATTTCAGGCCTTGGGGTAACCCATTCCCTGCAGGATCCCCGTGATCTCGTCAAGGCTGGTGGGGTCATCAATGGTCGACGGCATCCGGTACTCCTTGCCGTTGGCAATTGAGCGCATGGTACCGCGCAGGATCTTGCCGGAACGGGTCTTGGGCAATCGGCTGACCGATGAGGTTACACGCAGGCAGGCAATGGGGCCGATTTCATCCCTGACCATCTTTACCAGTTCGTTTCTGATCTCTTCCACGTCACGGTCTACTCCGGCTTTGAGGACAAAGAGTCCGAGGGGCAGTTGACCTTTAAGTTGGTCGTCGGTACCGATGACTGCACATTCGGCCACATCAGGATGGGTGGCTATCACCTCTTCCATGGAGCCGGTGGAAAGGCGGTGGCCGGCAATGTTGATGACATCGTCTATGCGGCCCATGACATAGACATAGCCGTCCTCATCAATAAAGCCGCCGTCGCTGGTCTCATAATATCCGGGAAAGGCAGACATGTAGGAGGAGATGAAGCGCTCTTCATTGCGCCAGAGGGTGGCAAGAGTACCCGGAGGCAGGGGGAGCTTGATGGCGATGTTTCCTTCTTTTCCGGCAGACAGTTCTTTGCCCTCGTTGTCAAGGATGCGGACATCGTAGCCGGGAACAGGTCGGGTGGGTGATCCTGCCTTGACCTTCAGCTCTTCAATGCCCCGACAGTTGGCAACAATGGCCCAGCCGGTCTCGGTCTGCCACCAGTGGTCAATGATGGGGACGCCCAATAGGTCTGAGGCCCAGTGATAGGTATCGGGGTCGAGACGTTCGCCGGCAAGGTAGAGGGCTTCAAAGGATGATAAGTCGTACTGGCCAAGAAGTGAACCTTTGGGGTCTTCCTTCTTGATGGCGCGAAAGGCAGTGGGGGCGGTGAAGAGGGTCTTGACCCCATGCTGGGAAATAACCCGCCAGAAGGCACCTGCATCAGGGGTGCCGATGGGCTTGCCCTCGTAGAGGACGGTGGTGGCTCCTTTCAGCAGGGGACCGTAAATGATGTAGGAATGACCTACAACCCAGCCAACATCGGAGGCTGACCAGAAGACGTCCCCGGCATCAATGTTATAGATGTTTTTCATGGACCAGTGGATGGCCACGGCATGGCCGCCGTTGTCGCGCATGACACCCTTGGGCATGCCGGTGGTACCGGAAGTATAAAGGATATAGAGAGGGTCGGTTGCCAGGACAGGAACACAGTCAGCAGGTTGGCTTGCCGCTTCCAGTTCCTGCCAGTCAAGGTCTCTTCCTTCCTGTATCTCGGCATGTATCACCTTCCGCTGGAAAACGATGCATTTTTCCGGTTTATGGTCAGATTGCTCAATGGCCCTGTCTACCAGGGGTTTGTAGGCAATAATTTTTTTCCCCTCTACGGCTCCTGAAGCAGTGATCAGAACCTTTGGGCGGGCATGATCGATGCGGATGGCGAGTTCGCTTGCGGCAAAGCCGCCAAAGACGACGGAATGGACAGCACCGAGTCGGGCACAGGCCAGCATGGCCACAGCTGCCTCGGGGATCATGGGCATGTAGATAATGACGGTGTCACCCTTGCTTACTCCCTGGCTTTTCAGGCCACCGGCAAAGTGAGCCACCCGCTCCTGCAGTTCTTTATAGCTGATTTTGGCAATGCTATCTGTAACTGGTGAGTCATAGATGATGGCGGTCTGTTCACCACGACCAGATTCCACATGGCGATCCACTGCATTGTAACAGGTGTTGAGTTCACCGCCTGCAAACCAGCGATAGAAAGGAGGATTGGAAGCATCAAGGACCTTGTCACACTTCTTGATCCAGTTGATGCCTTCTGCGGCTTTGGCCCAGAATTCTTCAGGCTGTTCAATGCTCTGTTGGAAAAATGTGTCGAGTTGTCCCATGATCGTCCTCACTGGTCTGATGGTGTCAATACTGTTACGAACAAGCGCATAAGATTGACTGTTTTATACCGGAAAGATGCATGTAGTTCAAGGTTTGCAGGGGAGGCGAGGTCCTTTTTGTTTTCCTTCTTCAGTTTTTTTTTTCACTGTAGTATGTTTATGTATATCATTAATGGGAAAGGAGATCCTGTTCTTAATTATATATTTTCTGTTGGCGTAACCATTTTTATGGAAAGGATGCATGGGGGGAGATCAGAAACAATCCATTTTGCTCATAGATAACGACATCATTAATCTGGCCACCGTGGAAACGGTATTGAAAGATCTTGATGTGGATGTTGTTGTCGCTGAGCATGCCGAGATGATATTGGATTTGGTTATGGAACAGAATTTCGCCGTGATTCTTCTTGCGGTGAACGTTTCAGATCCGGAACCTTTTGAGCGGGTTCGCATTCTTGGTGAAAGTGAACAGGTCGGTCACACCCCTGTAATTTTTCAGGCAGAGGCAGAAGAGATAGGTGGTTTGCTGGAGCAGGGTTATGCTGCAGGCGCTGTCGATTTTCTTGAAAAACCGGTGAATCCCATTGTTTTGAAGGCCAAGGTCAAAGTCTTTCTTGAGCTGGCCGCCCGCCAGCAACAGCTGGAGCTTGCTACCAGCAAGGTCCATGAACAGAATCTGAAGCTGGAACAGCGGGCTATACGGGATGGCCTGACCGGACTGTACAATCATAATCATCTGCAGGAACAGCTGGCCCGGGAAGTATCTCGGGCTCGGCGTTATAAAACTTCTCTTTCAATATTTCTTCTTGATCTTGATTTTTTCAAGGATGTAAACGATTCCTGTGGGCATCCCTTTGGTGATTTTGTGCTCAAAGAATTTACAGCGAGGGTGCAGGCGGATCTGCGAAAGTCTGATATATTCGGCCGCTATGGAGGAGAGGAGTTTTTGGTCATTCTTCCCAATATTGACGGGAAGCAGGCGGAAGTCGTTGCTGAAAAGATCAGGACCAAGATCGCTTCCACTGTCTTTACCAACAATCGTTATACCCGCTATGTGACGGTTTCCATAGGTGTCTATTCAGGCTTCGGTGATGATACTGCGCCTCCCGGAATAATTGTTGATTATGTAGATAATGCCCTCTATCAGGCCAAGGCCGACGGCCGCAATCGTATTGTCCACTACCGGGCACCTAAGGGCAGTGTGCACGGACTGGAAAATCACATCAAGGATGCCATTGACTCTTCCCAGCAGAGTCAGCTCAATGCCACCATCGAAAAGGCCCGTGCCATGACCATCGCCTCATTTGAGGCCATGGTGCATGCTCAGACTCGAGAATATGATATGTTGGTGGATCGTAATGATCTTTTTAATAAGATCCTGGATCAGCTCACGAAAAAACTGAATCTTCCCGAAAAGCTCATCCATTCATTTCGCCGTGCCATCAAGCTGCACGACCTCTTCCGCTGCTATATTCATGACAGTTCTCTGGAGACAGAAGGGCCGCTCAATAAGGAACAGGAGGATATGCTTTTTGATCAGCCCCTCATGCTCCGGGAACTGACAACCATGTTTGATTTTTTTGCCTCTGAACGGGTGATCCTCTATTCTCATCATGAGCATTATGACGGTTCAGGATACCCGGACGGCCTGAGGGGCAATGAAATTCCCATGGCTTCACGTATATTTACACTCATTGATTCATATGTCGCCATGATTTCTCCAGTGTGTGAAAAGGGTGGTATGAGTATCAAAGAAGTGCAGGAAGAGCTTTGTACGCACTCTGGAGGCCAGTTCGATCCTTTCCTCGTAGATATGTTGCTGAAGGTCATCAGGGAAGAGCATTCCTTGTCTGATCTGGAGGAGTTGCCAGATGCTTCGACGGACGGATACTAAACAGGCTTTACTCTATAAACGGGTCGCTGCCTGTGTTGAGGATTTCGCTCCCCTGCCGTCAGTGGCTATGCGGGTTATGGAGCTGGTATCTGATCCGGAGACCACGGCCGCCGATCTTGAGACTGTGCTCAGGGGCGATGTATCTTTGGTTGCCGCAGTCTTGAAGCTTGCCAATTCTGCCTTCTACGGATTGCGGAGACAGGTGATTTCTCTCAAGCATGCCCTCGTCCTTCTTGGCAAGAGTGAGGTTCAGAACCTGGTGCTGGCCAGAATTCTGTTCCAGGCATTCAAGCTTTCCGACAGTCGGCAACGTGTTTTGGTGACCGGCATCTGGCGACATTCGTTGGCGTGCGCTCTGGCTGCAGAATGCATTGCAGAGCAGGTTCACGAAGGGAGTCAGCTCTTTTTTTTAGGTGGCATGCTCCATGATATCGGAAAGCTGTTGGTCGTCAGTGAATTTTCCCAGGAAATTGAAGAAATAGGGCATTATGGTCAGCTCATTGGGGCGGAGGATCTGGAGATTGAACTGGGGATTCTCGGCTGCGGGCATAATGAACTGGGAGCTCAGCTTCTCTATCGCTGGATGTTCCCGGCCAGCCTGGTACAGATGGTTGGTGAACATCATGACTATGAACGGATAGCAGAATGTGAACATGCCAGCCAGCTCCTGATTCTTGCGGATTTGTTGTGCAGATTGACTGCCATGAAGGATTGGGAGAATGACATGGGAAGAGCGGGGACAGAGAGTGAAAAAGTCCAATCTCTTCTACTCAGCTGCGGAAGGATCTCCCGCATTATAGCGGATGAGCAGGCGTTGGAGAAAATGGAAGATGCATATCGGCAACGACTTAAAGAGCGGGCCGACCTTCTTGATCTGCTGATGGCAGGATGAACCCCTGCATCAGAAATATCTGCGTCAAAGTGTGGGAGCATGAGTTGGTTGTTTATTTAAAAGTGAAAACCTGGTCTTTCAGGCCAGCTCAGAGTAAATTGGCTCAGCCGTTTTTATGATGTACCTCTTCGTTTTCTTTGCTGAACTTTATGCCCGCCAGGGTGCAAAGAAAACGAAGCAAAAGAAAGGGCTCCCGTGTCTCTGGGGCCTTCGGACTTCCTTGCGCTCCTCGAAGTTGCCGGGAGTTTGAAAACTCGCTTCGCTCAAACAGTTCAAACTCCTAAATCGGCACCTTCTGTGGTGCTCAGCCAGTGCCAATGGGATGAAGTAAAACAACCCATTGCAGGGGTTGTCAAGGCCGGGTGCTCTGAGCCCGGATTTATAATTATCTTGATAAAACATACCCAGGCGGCGCTTTCGTCTTTTCAGGATATCCCTGCTGTTTTTCCAAAGGTAGAGGAGTCCATCAAGCTATTTTTGTGGCCAGCAGGCTCGTTGCCTATTCCCTGTTTCTGAAGGTAGCCAGAGAGCCGGGGTGATGCATTTCATCCTCCATCTCTATGGTATGGCAGACAGCACAGCCCTTGTCTGCGGCAATGGGATACCGGGAGTTTTGATACTGAAGGGGCTGGAGAGCCCCGATTGCTGCACCATAGCGATTTTTTGCCGGATACAGAGAATGTGGCTGGCCGTGGCAGGAAGAACAGAGAACCACAGCGGCCTCACCCATGCGGTTATGGAATAATCCCTCACTGTTTTCCGTCCAGGAATTGAAAGCATCATCTGTTTCCGGGGGTTGAAAGTCCACATGACAGGTGAGACAGTCGGGTTCCATGGTCCACGGAGCGCGTGGGTTGATAGCAGCAATGGCAACTTCGGTCTTGTCGGCAATGAAAGAGAGGAGTTTTTCTGCCTGGCCATTTTTCTCTTCTTTCTTCAGGAGGCCTGCGGCATGATCGGCCAGTGAACCGTGGCAGTTGCTGCAAGAGAGGTCCAGTTGTTTGTGGATGCCGTCGAAGGAGTGACTGGCCCCGGTTTCACTTGATGAATGGCAGAGGATGCAGCTGTTGCCTTCAGCGTTGAACAGCAGTCCGGCATGAAAGCCGTGCATGGCAGCGGAAAGGCTGAGGAGGCCGGGCCTGCTTTCTGTGCCGCGGCTGAAGTCGCCGTGGCAGGACGAGCAGACCACTGTCTTGCCCCTGGAAAAATCGGCACTGAGATCGGTGTTGCTGCGCTTATCGTGGATTGCCAGGATTCCTGCAGCTGTAGCTCGGGAAAGACCGGATTTGCCATCCTGTCGCCAGCTGCCTCCGTGACAGTTGCGGCAGCCGAGTTCTGTGGAAATTCCCAGTTTGACTTTGGTTGAG
The DNA here is from genome assembly GCA_018820855.1 of Pseudomonadota bacterium. Classification (GTDB taxonomy): domain Bacteria; phylum Desulfobacterota; class Desulfobulbia; order Desulfobulbales; family Desulfocapsaceae; genus Desulfocapsa. The sequence continues at coordinate 19,876 of JAHJNL010000044.1, forward strand.
GCGACGATTTTCCCTTCTATTTCAGCCTGCAGTTCAGCGATGAGAAAAGGACGATAGGGTATGGAGACGGCAGGGATTTCAGATAATGTGGTCTCAAAATAGCCGTCTTGTGGGGCGAGACTTCCCTGCAATTGACCTTTTCCTGTCTCCAGGCGGTAGCTGATAGTGACCCCATCCGAGATAAGGCTGGGGCTGGCATCGCGGAAAATGAGCTGGGCACGAAGGGTTGGTGGGCCGTAAGAGATATCAATTCCGGATTCTTCCGGCTCTGAAGAGAGGATGGTGCCAAGTGTCGGTCCAGCGAGAAGAACGTACTCGGAGGTCTCCGGGTCAAAGGGGAGTGGGGCAACGGTAACCGGGGTGATCTCTGCAGGCACAGTGGCAAAGCGCGGTACCATCCGCGTGGTGAGATACTCTGTCAGGATGGCTGCTTCTTCTTTATTTCCGGGAAAAGGGGGCATGTAGGGGTTGGCGGTGCCCATGCTGTTGATAAAGGCCAGCATGCCTTCCGGGGTGTATTTTCTGGCCTGAAGGGTCAGGTCGTTGAGCGGTCCCCCTTCGGAGTGGCATGGCAGACAGAGCAGGGTGGAGAGTTCTTTTCCGGCAGCCATGCGGTTTTCTGGTGTTATTATCCGTTCTTTAATCCAGCGGGCTGTCGGCAGGACACCGCGTTCCTGTACCTGGGCAAGATCCTTTTTCAGGATGGAATTGGAGTACATGAAGTCATAAATAATAAAAGGCCTGCGCCCACCTTCGCGGATGAATTCAAAGCTGCCCATATAGAGAAAGCCGAGAATAAGCAGGATCCAGGCCAAAGGTCGGACTACGGCCTGAGGACGTAAGGCGGCAATAAGCAGGCCTCCGGCAAAGAGAATTGGTGAGAGAAAAATGAAGCCGGAGAGGAAGGGCTTGAGTGCAGGCGAGGTGAAAAAGATCATCTGCTGCTGGGCAGGAGGCAGTGCACTTTTATACCACAGGGCAGAGCCAAGGAGCAGGAGCAAGGGGGCCATGAGCCAGAGTCCGCAGTAACGGACCATCTTGTGTCTCAGGGCACTGTCTTTGAGGTTGGCGCTGGTGAGAAAACCGAAGAGGCCTGCTATCATGAGCGCCAGAAATGTTCTGAAAAAGAGGGCGGGCCAGAAGGTGGGATTGAAAAAGCCAGCCCAGAAACTGTTGTTGTGCAGCCAGTTGCCCGGCGTGAGCATGAAGTCGATGACTCCATTGATGACAAAGAGGGAGAGCCAGGCACAAGCAAAATAGATCCAGCCGAGGATCAGATGGTTGCGGGAGCTGATCTTGTTGAAGGAGTAGTAGTAGAGAAGGAGTGCGACAATCTCGCCGACAAAAAAGACCCATTCAGTAGCCCAGGCAAAGACAAAGATATGGATGAGTGCTGAGGTGGCGGCAGGACTGAGCAGGGCAATGGTGAACCATATTCCCACCCCGGTGAGCCCCCCAAAGACCATGGTCAGGAGGAGGAAAAACCTGGCATGTCTCCTGGTATATTCGAGAATGGCCGGGGATTTTTCACGCAACCCCTTGAGCTCTGTGAGGACCAGAAAGAGGCCGCCTCCCACCGCAAAATGGGCAACATAGACGTGGACCACGGCAATGAGGGCAATGAGGGTACCCCCGCCAAAGGCATCGAGGAGCCATGTTGGATAATTCATGAGCGTACCTCCTTATCGGTAAGAACCAGGCGAATCATGTACCAGATAAGGCCGATCCCGGCGGCAAAGATCAGGAGAAAGGCGAGAAGGGGCGAGTACTGGGGGACAACTTGCAGATCAGAGGTCTTGAACCAGGGGGCAAGGGTCAGTCGTCTGGCAAATTCACGAACCAGAACCATGCAGAAGAGGGCGGCCAGGAGAGAATAGGCGGCAGGGCGTACCCGATGCAGGAGTCCGTAAATGAGAGAGAAGATCGCGCAGACAATCCCGAGGAGAAGAAAGACCAGAAAAAAAATGCTGCCGTCACCGGTGAGGGTTCGCACCGATGCGGGAAGGCTTCCCCAGTACCAGGTGCCGGCACCGAAATTGAGGATGGTGGCCCCGGCAAACCAGTTCATGCCGGTAGAAATCCCAATATCGCAATCGGTGTCGCCTCGTCGCTTTTTGAAATCATAATAGAGACCGATGGTCAGACCGCCTACGGCCAGCGAAGCGAAGACAGAGTGGAGAAAACGAGGAAACAGAGTCGGATCTGTGAGATTGAGCAGGGTTCCCCGAGGGTTGGCAAAATAGGCAGACCAGCTTTCCGGATTGACCATGAGAGCCAGGTTGCAGGTAAAGAGAAAGGCGACGACCAGGAGGGATACGGCTATGGCACCGCTGAGCACTATGTGAAAGTCAGAGGCTCTGTCGTAGGTCAGGCTGTAGATATAGGTTCCGTAATAGGTGAGAATAAGGATTCCGACAATCAGGAGCCAATATGTGGCCATGAGCACTGAGCTCGCGTACATGAAATGGCCGTAGAGCACCTGGAGAAAGAGGAGAGGAGCAACGCCAAAGTTGATGGTAAAGGCCACTGTGAAGGGGAGTTTACCGGAAATCATCTTGTTGGTCTCTGTGCTCTTTCCGGCTGCGTGTCGGAAAAAGGTGATGAGCGAACAGCCAAGGAGGACGTTCATCAGCACCAGATGGAGAAAAAATGTGACGGTGAGAAGGATCTGAAACCAGCCCCAAGGGACCTGGAGAACATCAGGGGTCGGGATAAGCTGGGTTGCTGTCATTGGAGCACCTCTTGTTTACACATATTTCCGGTTGTCAAAAATGATGGCGGCACAAAAAATAAGATTCTTTGCTGGTCAGAAAGAAACCTCCATATGTGAGCTCTGCATCATTGAAGGGCTGAGATGTACAATAATGATACGCTGCAGTGATTGAGAATATGCCATCATGGGGCGGTTGAATAACTATGCATAGTGCCAGCAAAGGTATCGGTCTGGCAGTGTAACGAATGAATGAGGTAATGCGGTGTTGCTTAGTGGTAACGGTACGTGAGACAGAAAAACCTGTTCTCTCAGGAGTTGGCGTCTACCGGTACTCCATTGCTGCTGGCCGTAAAGGGGTGTCGAGAAGCAATCTTTAGGTTAAATTATATAATGTTACCTTGCTAAATGCAAAAAAAAACCACTGAAACATAAAAAAAGTGTTTGACTGGAGCCTGGTATGTGATATATGAGATATTAAATATCCTATTTGTCTGGTAAGGAGGGCGGTTGCAGTATGAGGTTGACACGTGCTGGAGAATATGCTGTCAGGTGTATGATTTGCCTGGCGCACAAAGGGGTCGGGGTTCTGGCTTCCAAGCAGGAAATTGCTGAACGGGCGGATATTCCCACCCATTTTCTGGCGAAGATCGCTCAGGACCTGGCTCGTGCGCACCTGATAGAGATCCGGCAGGGTTCCAGGGGCGGCTATGTTCTGCTCAAGGACCCTGCAGAGGTGACGCTGCTTGAGGTGGTGGAGGTGATGATCGGGGAGATTACTCTCAACGATTGTGTGGGCAGGCCGGAAAACTGCATGGCAAGTAAGCGCTGTGCCGTGCACAGGGTCTGGGAAGAAGCGCGTAATCAGCTGCGGCAGACTCTGGGCGATGTTACCTTTGCCCAACTGATAGAAGAGGAATCTTGTATTCCGGTGTTTCCTGTGCATAATATAAAGAGATAAAACAGATCTTAATTGTCACAGGGTTAGAGGTTTTTAGAGAAAGAAGGAGGGGAAAATATGTTGGAGGCGTCTGGCAGAGTATATGCTTTTTATCGTGACGGTTTTAAACGGATGACCCTGGGAAAGACCTTGTGGAAAATAATCCTTATTAAGCTGGTGGTGATGTTTGCGGTGCTCAAACTTTTCTTTTTTCCAAATTATCTCAACACCAATTTCCTGACAGATGAACAACGGGCTGACCATGTCTTGGAGCAGATAACCAGACAGGCAGACCAGAACAACTAATGCCCATCCGAGCGCGCTGATTTGCAAGGTTTGCGCAGAAATAACTCATTGCTCGATCTTGAAAAGAATCTCGTTTTCGGACAGACACTAATTAATTTAAGGAGGAAAAAATGATTGATGTGGACTTCAGTCTGGTGAACTGGTCCAGAGCGCAATTCGCGCTTACGGCCATGTATCACTGGATTTTCGTGCCGTTGACCCTGGGGCTGTCGTTTCTCTGTGCCTTCTTTGAGACCATTTATCTCAAAACAGGAAATGAGCAGTGGAAGAGTATTACCCGGTTCTGGATGACTCTTTTTGGTATCAACTTCGCCATAGGTGTGGCTACCGGTATTATCCTGGAATTTGAATTCGGGACCAACTGGTCCAATTATTCCTGGATGGTGGGCGACATTTTTGGAGCGCCTCTGGCCATCGAAGGCATCTTTGCCTTTTTTATTGAGGCCACTTTTTTTGCCGTAATGTTTTTCGGATGGGACAGGGTTTCCAAGGGCTTTCATTGTTTTTCAACCTGGATGGTGGCCATCGGTTCCAACCTTTCAGCGGTCTGGATCCTTGTGGCAAACGGTTGGATGCAGAATCCAGTGGGCATGGTCTTCAATCCTGAGACCGTACGTTTTGAGATGGAGAATTTTGCCGCCGTGGTCTTCAATCCCGTGGCAGTATCCAAATTTACCCACACCTCCTCGTCCGGTTTTCTTTTTGCCTCCCTCTTTGTGCTAACTATTTCCTCCTGGTATCTGATGAAAGGCAAGCATCTTGAGATGGCCAAAAAATCAATTATTGTGGCCTCGGTCTTTGGTCTGATTTCTTCTGTCTTCGTCGCTTTTACCGGGGATGAGGCCGCCTTTGAGGTCGCGCAGAAGCAGCCGATGAAACTTGCCGCCATGGAAGGCCTTTATATTGGTGAAAAAGGAGCTGCTCTTGTGGCCATGGGTATTGTCAATTCGGCAAAAAAACCGGGTGATGATCAGGAGGCCTTTCTTTTTGAGGTCAAGATCCCAGAGCTTCTCTCTCTGCTGGCCAATCGAAAACCGGGTTCTTTTGTGCCCGGTGTTGATGACCTGGTTTATGGCAATGAGGGCGAGGGTGTTATGGGAGTCAATGCCAAGATGGAAAAGGGGCAGCTGGCTCTGGCCGATCTGGCTGCTTATAAAAAGGCGAAGAAGGAGGGAAGTGATGTGGGAGCTGCAGAGGCCCTGAGTCGGTTTGATGTCAATAAAGACTTTCTCGGTTACGGGTACCTCTCCACTCCGGAAGAGGCTGTGCCGTCTGTGCCAATAGTGTTCAATGCCTTCCATGTCATGGTTGTCCTCGGCTCTCTTTTTCCTGTGATCTTTGCCGCTTTTCTTTTTTATGCTCTGAAGGGGACGCTGACCGAGAAACGCTGGCTGCTGCCCATAGGCCTCATTTCAGGTCTGCTTGGGTTTCTGGCCCAGCAGTCAGGATGGGTAGTGGCTGAAGTCGGTCGCCAGCCTTGGGCGATTCAGGGATTAATGCCGGTGAAAGTGGCAACGACAAATCTTTCCACTACTTCTGTACAGGTCACCTTTTTCATGTTTGCAGCGGTCTTTACCCTGCTCCTTATTGCTGAAATATCTATCATGCTGAAACAGATATCCAATGGACCGGAGGGCCACTGAAAATGATAGCAAATCTTGATTATATAACCCTGCAGCAACTCTGGTGGGTACTCTGCTCAGTAGTTGGTGCCCTGTTTCTCTTTCTCACTTTTGTCCAGGGCGGGAATACTCTTCTCTGGCAGGTGGCGAAAACCGAAACGGAAAACGCCCTGGTCATTAACTCTCTGGGGCGGAAATGGGAGTTGACCTTCACGACCCTGGTTCTTTTTGGCGGAGCCCTTTTTGCCTCCTTCCCCAAATTCTATTCCACCAGTTTCGGTGGCGCCTACTGGGTGTGGATGCTGATCCTTTTCACTTTCATACTCCAGGCCGTAAGCTACGAATACCGGAAGAAGCCGGGCAATGTCTGGGGGGCAAAGCTCTATGAACTGTTCCTCTTTGTCAACGGATCGGTGGGGGTTCTCCTTATCGGCGCGGCTGTGGGTACCTTTTATACAGGGTCCAATTTTTCACTCAACGATTATAACCAGGTGACCTGGCAGTATACCCTGGGCGGAGTAAACCTTCGTGGACTTGAGGCTGCTTTTTCTCTGTTTAATCTGTCCATGGGGCTCTTCCTGGTCTTTAATGCCAGGGTCCTTGGTGCTCTTTACCTCCTCAATAATATTGAGCTTGGTTCTGTGGCGGCCATGGAGACACGACTGCGAAAGGCGGTATGGATCAATTTCCTCTGTTCCCTGCCGTTCCTCCTCTATGTGGTGGGAGCTATTCTGCTGATGAAGGGGTTCCATGTGGATGAGAGTGGCGTCGTTTCCATGGTCTCGTTCAAATATTTTTTCAATCTGCTGGCCCTGCCTCATCTGCTCATTATGCTCTTGGGTGGCTTGGGACTGGTGATTCTCGGGGTATTGGGAGGCGCCTTTAAAGGCAGTACCAAAGGAATATGGCCTGCCGGACTTGGCACTGTACTCGTGGGCTTGTGTGTGCTCTGCCTCCCGGCTTTTAATTCAACATCATTTTATCCCTCAAAATTTGATCTGCAGTCCAGTCTGACTATCTATAATGCCTCATCAAGTCAGTTTACCCTGGCTACCATGACCTATGTGGCCCTGGCCATTCCGTTTGTTCTTGCCTATGTTGCGTATGTCTGGAAACAGATGGATTCACAGAAGCTGACAAGCCATGAGGCGATGGACAGCGAAGCCTATTAAGAGATGAATGTTAGCGGTTCATTGGCGTGTCCGATAACATTTTCCCGGAAAAAGGGAATACCAAAAAAAGGAGAATCCCATGATGACTACTGTATTACTGCTTGGATATCTTGCTGTTATCGTAGTGTCTTATAAAGGTGCAGTTATTGCCCTGGATAAATCAGGTTTATTGTAACAGCCTTTAGCGTATGCTTCTCTTTTTCATGGAGAAGAGAATATCCTCAACGAAATATGGGAGGCTACGGCCTCCCATATTTCGTTGAGGCCCTTTGCGGCAATCGAGATTACCCGGTTTTAGGATATGCATTCATGATAGTTGAACTGTCTGTTCCCTCTTTACTCCTCATAATGTGAGAAAGACCATGTCTGAACATGAACAAAAAATGACACTCTTGGGATCCAAGGTCAAAATACGAAACCTGCCCATTAAGCAGGTCAGTCTGCTGGAAGAAGGGAATTTGCCAGCCTACGGATACAATCCCGGTGATCATATTGAACTTATGGCCGGGGATGTTTCAGTAGAATATGGCAGGCTGGAGCAGTTGTTGACCTGGTTGGCTGCCTATGTAGCAGAGTCGGATTTGACCCCCAGAATTCATTCCGTGACTTATGGGGAACAGAAAGATATTTTTCAGATATTTAAAAAATACCGGAATACCCAGGTGGAGCGGGAAGACCACGGCTGGTTCATGGTCAATCAGTATCTACCGGCCGGTGGTCGCTCCAGTTCGGCGGAGGCCTTTGTGGTGGATGACTCCAACAGGGAGATTTTCACCGATAATGATGGACTGATCGTAGTGGATGATTCAGGGCACCCTCCTGAACTCAGCCAGGAGGATCTCGACCGTAATCCCGGACTCTGGGCCATTGCCATGGGAATCAGTGTTGCCCACTGGCAAAACTGGGCCGAACGACTGGGGGATCGCTTTGCTCTTTTTTGCAGACTTTCGGATCTTGAGACCACCCGCATGGAGATGGACTGCTCTGTGAACTGGGAGACCATTGTTGCCATGTGCCTGCGGGCGCTCAGAACAGATGAGGTAGGACTCTGGGACTCCAGAAAAGGACGTTTTCGCTGTCATGTCGTGGTGGAGATGTTTCCTCATGGTATTCTTTACATCGGGCCGGAGGCGACGTTCTTCCGCCATCGTAAGGGATGTCTGCCGGAGAAGAGTTCCCCCCGACAACGTGGTTCTGTTCCCTGTTATGATACCCTGGCCCCGGCCATGTTAGCTTTGGATACCCTGCGTTTCGGTGAATTTCACTTTGGGAGGAGTTATTTTTACGATCTCTCCATGAGGGTCCTGAATAATTGGGACAGTCTGTATCGCCACGGCTATTATTTCAAGGATACTCTGGAGTTTCCTAATCTGGATTTCGCCGAGAGCTTTCCAGGGGGCTACGCCTGTTCTTACGTAGACAATGGACCTGACCCCAGCTTTTTTGAACTGCCCCCTCTGTCAGCCGATTTTGAGGTCATTCTGGACCTGGTTTCCAGCCAGATCTGGTCCAACGAAAAGAAGCACGCCCTGCGCCGATTCTTTTATTTCCGCAAACCATCGCCTGCCATGAATGGTCAGGCTCTGGGCCATTCGCACGGGTATATGGACGAGATTGTCTCTGTGCTTCATAATTTGAAAGAAGAGGTGAATCGTAAGAGCGGGTTCAATGATCTTCCTATTTTTCAGGTGGGGCATCTGCGCACTACGGATCCGGCTGAAATAGATCCGGTGATCACCCTCCAGAACGTCATGGATTCCTATGTCTCCAAGGAAAGTGTCTTGCGGCCCCTCTGTCTCGGAGTTTTTGGTCCTCCCGGATCGGGAAAGTCCTTTGCCGTGAAAGAGGTTGCCAATGTTATCTCTAAAAAGTACGAGGGAAATCCCTTTGATTTTTTTGAGTTTAACCTGAGTCAGTTTGCTTCACCCGATGAGATCAACTCCGCCATCGAGCCGGTACGTGCCTCAGTGGCCATGGGCAAGGTCCCCATTGTTTTCTGGGATGAGTTTGACTGTCGCTATGACGGTAATGAATTTGGTTACTTGCGCTATTTTCTTCCCTCCATGCAGGATGGAGTAACCTATGTCAACGGGATCCCGCATTTTATCGGGCGGGCAATTTTCGTCTTTGCCGGTGGGGTCAAGGCAAGCTGGTCCGGTATGGAGAAACTGCTTGATCCGGCCGATAAAGAATCCCTGGCCTTGATGAAGACCCTGAAGATTCCGGATTTCATGAGTCGTCTCAGGGTGGTTCTTGATATTGACGGCATTGATCTCCCTGATATCCTGCTCCGTGATTCTGCCAGCAGTGATGATCTGGATGAGCTCAGACGGATTTTACTTAAACGGGCATTTATCATTGCTCACCAAATGGATACCCACTGGAAGAAAGCGGCAAGAAAGACCTCTGGTCTATTATTGCGTCTCCTCTTGGGACGCTATAAGTTCGGCGCGCGTTCCATCGAGGCGGTAATTGAGGCCAGTCGCGCTTCAGATCGATTGGTTTACGGACTTCCTGAGCTTATTGCCCCGTCTGCCGCTAGAATCCATGCCGAATGGCGAATTGAGCTGGAGAGAAGGATTGATCAGCTGCGAAAATCGCAGGGCATGCGTGCTGTATGGTAAGAAGAGGCATGTAGGCTTCGGTAATGGCAAAAAATGGGCCAGTTCACGTTTGTGTAGGAGTTGCACGGGGGTGAGGTAAAAGGATAAAGGCAGCAGGTGAAGATCTGGATTTTCTGGTGGACTTAATGTTGCTTTTTTCTTACAGTCTAGTTACCTAGATAATGACAGGGGTACTTTGTCGGTATGCCTGGCAAAAGAATATGAAATCTTTATCAAGGAGTTTCAGGATGAAAAAAGTTTCTATCGCTCTTTGTCTTACCTTTGCTTTTGCGTCTGCATCTGCCCCTGTCTGGGCTCTGGCGGGCCATGGCCCGGAGACGATTGATCTCAAGGCGGCATATAAGGTGGTGGGAGAAAAGAATGCAGTGATCTTTCCTCATCACAAACATCAGGAGAAGGTGGAATGTGCCAAGTGTCATAAGGATGTCAAGGGTGGGGGACCTCTCGTAGTTGACATCGTTGAGCTGACCGGCACCTCCAATGATTTTCACAAAAAATTCTGCTGGTCCTGTCATGTGGAGATGAAGGTGCCAAAGGGAAAATCCTGTAAAACATGTCATCGCTGATACAGTTAACAAGGGGTGTGAGTATCCGATGTTACTTTTTTTCAGAATAAAACTGATAGGCTGACTCTGTGTTAGGTGGGCTCTGTCCAGAAGTGGCCGTTTTCTCCTGAATCTTCGTTGCTCTCAATGTTTACTCCTTGTCATATCTGGATATAGCTGCAGTTGAATGCAGTGTACGCCTCGATTTAGGAAAAGCTATCTCATTAATGGACAGACACTTGGTAAGCTGGTGCAGAGAAGATGATGCAAGTGGCAGGGTTCTGTTTGTGGGTGCCGCTGAAAAAAAGATAACCGTATGCAAATAAAAATCTTTGACACAAATGAGCGGCCGGACATTGTTCTTGATCTGGAGCGGCTAAAAACGAACTGTCATGGCAATCTTGACGTTGTTGCGGAGTTGCTGGATCATCTGCTTCAGAAAAGTGCTCCCAGGTGGATCGCCTCTTTGGAAGAGGGCGTGCAATCAGGGGATAGCGAGCATCTGCAGGGGGTCTGTCATGCAATGAAGGGCGCTGCCGCTACTGTTTTCTCCTGGCGTATTTCAAATCTTGCCCTGGAGTTTGAACAGCTTGCCCATAAGGGAGAGGTCGAGATCCTAAAACAGCGGATACCTGACTTGCAGCAGGCCTTTGCCGAATTGGCCCAGTGGAAAACAGACAACCTCTAATATGTAGAAGTTGTCACCTGTTACAGGGCTTGATCACACTTGAGAAAAACGGCCTGGATAATCAGGCTGTTGTCGTAAGTTATATTTCCGTTTCCCCAGGAGTCTACACCTAAGTTTGTAAGGGAACCTGCTTCATCCCACTCATCAAAACCGAATTTCCATCCCAGCCAGGTCTTCTGAAACGAGTAGGCATACTCGGGCCCATAGTAATCAAACTTGTTTTCCTGCAGTTCTTCATCCGGCATTTCCCGGGAGATCCCAACAAGGACAAGATTAGCACCTTTGTCTTCTGCTTCTTTGTGCATGGCAGAAGCAATATCCTTTCCGGTTGAGTGCATCTTACTGTTCATAAGAAGATGGGCAAAGGCGTTGCAGCTTGGGGGGACACCTTCTTCCTGAAAGGTTACCTTACTGTCTGTGGTTTGTGGCAATTTAATACCTGCATATTCTGCTGAACTTGACCAGCAGCCGGCAAGAAGAGATGTCCAGAAAAGGAGTATAAAAAGTTTTGTCCTGTGCATGATTCACCTGCTGAATAGTATACGTTGCCTGATATCATATGGTTAAGTGGTATCGAGAGCATATGGTATCTTTTATCAAAGACAGTTTGAAAATACGCTATTTTTTCCTTTTTGCCTATTCTTTTTATCCTAACGGGTAAACCCTTTCTTTCTGGTTCTCAGCCGGCTGTTGTGATAGGCATGAAGGCCACACCATATCCGGTTTATATTCAGGAAGATGGGGAGTCGTTTCATGGCTTGTCAATGAGGGGGCAACATCTTTTTGATTGCTGTCTCTTCTTATTCTCTCTTTTGTCATTTTCTTTGTAACCAACTACTTGGTTGTTCGTTAATAAGATGAGGAAATATTTTCTTCAACCATCCGCATATTCATTTTCGTGAATTTTTTTTCATTTGCCCCATGAGGAAAGGAGGTGTCTATAAAACCAACACCCTGAACTGTTGCGTAAGATTGGAATTCACCAGTTATATCAGACTCATTCAAAGGAGAAATCAATGAATAAAACGGTATTCTTGACAGCTTTATGTAGCGTAACTCTGGTCAGCAGTGCAGCTCTGGCAGCCCCAGCCCTTACCGATATGCAAAATCTTGGCCGTCATCTTTATGTGGATAAGGATTTATCATTGAAGAGTACTCAATCTTGCGCCACCTGCCACCATTACAATTACGGTTTTGCCGATCCTACTAACAGTCGTGACCCCTATTTTACTGTTGTCTCTCTTGGCGATGACGGTGTTTCTAAGGGTGGCCGCAATGCCCCCACTTCTGCCTATGCCGGTTATAGCCCAATTCTTAGTCTGGATGCTGATGGTGCCTGGCAGGGGGGGATGTTCTGGGATGGACGGAAAACCGGTGAAACCCTTGGTGACCCACTGGCTGAGCAGGCCCAGGGGCCTCCACTTAACCCGGTGGAGATGAATATGGGAAGCATAGCAGATGTGGTGGACCGGGTTGAAGCCGCACCTTACGCTCCCCTCTTTCTCAAGGTTTTTGGGAAGAATGCGTTTGATAATGATGAGTTGGCCTGGAATAATATAGCCAGGGCTATCGCCGACTATGAACGTTCCCATGAAATCACTGCCTTTACCTCTCGGTATGATAAGGGTGGTCTCACTGCGCAGGAGGGTCGCGGCCTTGACCTGGTCAAGGCCAATTGTTCAAAATGCCATGCCACGGAAGCTGATTTTGGCGCACCTGCTGCCCTTTTTACCACTTATCGCTATGAAAACATCGGAGTGCCGGTGAATGACCTCGTTTTGAATGATGAAGCTTCCGCTTATACCTATCCGGATAATGGCCTGGGAGGTTTTCTCAATAATCCAGACGAGAATGGCAAGTTCAAGATTCCTACCCTGCGCAATGTCGCCCTGACCGCGCCCTATTCACATAATGGCTATTTCCCGACTCTCACCTCCATTGTTTCTTTCCACAACAGCAGGGAAGGCTGGCCGGAGCCGGAGGTTGCCGAAAATCTGAATATCGTAGATGTCGGAAATATGGGTCTTAGCGACCAGGATATTGAGGATATAGTTGTTTTTCTTCATGCCCTGACCGACTAAGTTAGGCCTTCATACAGTCCATCCAGTCAGGATGGACTGTGCGGGAGAGCAATAAAAAGGGGGAATGGATTGTGAAATCCATTCCCCCTTTTTATTGCCTTGGAGCGGGCTCAGGAGATATTTAACAAGATGGGCAGTCCCCAGCGAAAGAGGATCGCTACTCATGGTGTTCTTGAGCTCTTGAGTCGAGCAGAGTCAATTTTCTGCCTCATTGTTGGCATCATCGTTTCTATCCCTGCTTTTTTTGAAAAGTGAGAGTTGCGGAACTTTCAAAAAGCTCACTGGTCACAGTTGCTATGGAGAGAGAATGAGGTAGTTGCCTAAATTTACGGACGGCTAACGGCTTAATATAGACATATGATTAAATACAGTATAGAGAAAAGGTTCGAATAGTCCTGCTTGTCTCGCAGAAATAATGTGGCCTTTACTGGTATTGGAGTTATATATTCAGAAAGGGAGTTGTGAGAGAGTAAACTCACGCCAGATGTACTTGAAACTGAGAAAAAATGAGAATAATCAGAGAAAACGACGTTGACACAGCTAGCGATGAAATGTCACCGATATCGATGTTCTGTTGAGTGAAAAAACAGCAATTCTCTGAACAATTGGATAATGTTGATGATATATTGATTAATTTCAGTCTGTTTGCAATATATTGCGGGTCGCTCAACTCCACGCCGGAAGAACGGCGGTATACTCTCTGGGTTCATAATGAAAACAATCATTACTTTAATTTTCGTATACGTCATGGCCTTCGTCCAGAATGCGTAGGTATATTTTACTTCATGCTGACTATGCAGGACCTGTAGGTAAGCGTTACAAGCAAATAAACGCACACGCCCAAAGCGAGTCTCTGTAATGTCTGAAAGATATCGAAAATTTTATGATGAGTATAAACATAAACTCTTTAGCTATTTAATATATAAAAGCGGCGATTATGAGGCTTCCAAAGACATTATGCAGGAAAGTTTTACGCGTCATTTTCAGCATTACGGCCATGATGCCGTTATATCACCGGCATTGCTGTTTACCATTGCCCGTAATGCACTTGTTGATCACCAGCGCCAAAATAAAAAATTTTGTATAGCCGAAGATGCGCTCCCACAAGTCGCTGCTGACCAAGAGAACTCATTTATTGCAAAAGAAGAAACTGACAGGATTTATAATGCGATGAACAGGCTTCCGGAAGAGGACAGGGATATTTTGTCGCTTGCTGTAGGCGGTCTTGTCTATAAAGAAATAGCTGCAACGTTCGGATTAAGTCTGGCAAACGTTAAGGTAAGGGTGCATCGGGCAAGAAATAAGTTGCGACAGATGATGAAAGACGAGGTGGAATAATGGATCACTTGATCAGCATGTATATTGATAACGAGCTATCCTTGGACGAGAAAATAGATTTTCTCGAACACGTATATGGTAATAAGCCATATAAGGAAGATGCTGTTGAGTTACTCGAGCAGGAAAAACTGCTGAGTGCCTCACTCAAGATGACAGCTCCGGTCATAGAACTGAAAACCCCGCACGCCAGTATCCTGCCTCTGTTTAATCGTTCGTTGGGTTGGGCTGTTGCGGCCTGTCTGTTGATGTTGTTCTCCTTCATGGGCAGAGAAGATGTTACTCTGCAAGCTCAAAAAGAATTAACTGCCCAACCATCAACTGTTCTGCATAGGTTTGTTATCCATCGCCAGAATACTCAGCTGGTTGAAATTACCGGCAGTTTTACGAACTGGCAGAGCGTTCCTCTTCTTCCCTCTGGTACAAACGGATACTGGGAGATATCACTGGAAGTTCCTGCCGGAGAACACCGCTATACCTTTATTGTCGACGGCTCCAAATTCCTTCCTGATCCAACTGTGGTCACTCAAGAGTCGGATGATTTTGGCTCGACCAATTCTATTCTCAAAGTGGAGGCCTGAAATGAACAACTTCCCTTATCTTATCTTTCAAGTCTTCGTGCTGTTCCTTGTCCTTTTTACAATGGGATGTGTCAAGCAGCACTCTGTACAAGTTAATGGTGATTCGCTGTCATTTTATTACTGTGATCCCAATGCAAAAGAGATACTTTTTGCCTCGTCCGCAGATCATTTTCGCTGTCACCCCGCAATTAAAGGGCCTGAAGATGTATGGCAAGTGACAGTGCCTCTGGAAAAAGAATTTGTCTATTTTTATATTATTGACGGAGAGCTAACCTTGCCAGATTGTCCGGATACTGTATTTGATGATTTCGGTACAAAAAATTGTCTTTATGTCTCTGGCATGTAACCTTTTGGGTTGATCTTCGTTTAATAAGTATTACCCAACGATAAGTTTTATTAAGGAGATATAGGAATGGAAAAATTGACGGGCCTGATTGGTTGCATTTTGCTTGTTTCATCTCATGCTTATGCTGTTGATCTGCCGAACGACGAAAGCACTCAGTTCCAGTTTCAAGAGGAGGTCATAGTACAACATCAAGCCCGGGTTGACTCTGACGGCATACCTGCCATGTTGCAGGCTATGCAGCAATACCAGTTCAGGCATGAGAATGTCGTGCGTGTCCGTAGTATGATTGAGGATTCGCAACAGCAAGGTCTGCCCGCTGATCCCATGATGCATAAGGTGTATGAAGGGATGGCCAAAAAGATCAAGGAGGAGAATATTGTTCGGGCGGTCAAACAGGTGCAGGAGAGGTATGAGACTGCTTACCGTCAGGCCAAGACACTTACCAAGGACAGTCAACTGGCCAAACAATTGGGAGAAGTTATAGCTGAAGCCTACACAGCCGGTTTGAAGGAAGAGGATTGTGCCCAGATAATGAGTCAACTTCAGGTCAGGGCCAGGACAATAAACATGCAAGAAGCCAATGAACTCATGGTGCAGACCATGGCAACTGCTCGTGTCATGGCTCGTCGGGGTGTTGATTCTGCAAGCGCGTCTGATGTTCTTGTAGGTGCCCTGCAGCATGCTTATCAAGCACGTGAAATGCGCACCCTGCAGAATGTTTTTATAGAGCAGGTCAGATATGGATCTCCCGAAGATGTTGCCCGGGATTTTTCTGTTGAGATAGGCCGCAATGTCGATGCTTCGGAGCTCCGTGTGCGCTCAACTGATGGTGGCTTTGGTGGCGGGCAGTCTGGTTCTGGAGCTTCCGGCGGTTCTGGCAGTTCCGGTGGCTCGGGCGGTTCCGGTGGCTCTGGCGGTTCCGGTGGTTCGGGCGGTTCCGGTGGTTCCGGTGGTTCGGGCGGTTCTTCCGGTGGCTCCGGCGGCTCGGGCGGTTCCGGCAGTTCCGGTGGTTCCGGTGCCGGTTCCGGTGGTTCCGGTGGTTCCGGTGCCGGTTCCGGCGGCTACGGTGGACGTTAAGTAGCAAACTGGTTGATCATTACTTGCTTTTCAGAGAGGAGATGCCTCATGCCGCAATGACTGAGTATGGTCACTGTAATCAATGGTATCTTTTTTTTTGGCCAGGCACTTTTTTTCCAGCCCATTGTCTGGCCAAATATGGTTGGTGAAGAAGTTTATGACATGTGACTGGTACAATTGGACAGTATGATATAGATTCAAGAACCGCAGCCATCGCAGCCATGATCATAACTCAGATAGAATAAGCAGGACAGCTATCATATCAGCGACAGACACGGGAAGGCAGTCGTCTCAGGCCCTTATGACTTCCTCGAGAATCTGGGTGAGTTTCTCCATGGAATAGGGTTTGGAGAGGGTTCCTTGGAATCCGTACTCTTGATATTTTTCCACAACTTGCAGGGTCGGATCTCCACTGCAGACGATGGCTTTTGCGTGCGGGTCGAGAACAAGCAGATTCCTCACTGTCTCCTCTCCTCCCATTCCCCCGGGAATAAGGAGGTCCATAATCACCACATCATAGGGATTGTTTTTTTGAAGCTCTGCCTGGTACATGCTGAGGGCCTGGGTACCGTCTTTGGCTGAATCAACCTGATAGCCAAGGCCCTGGATGAGCAGCACTGCCATATTCCTGATCATCTCTTCGTCATCCATCACCAGTATTTTGCCCTTGCTGCCAGCAGCGGTTGCGGCAGCAAGGGTCGATTCTCCGAGGCACGGGTCTGTCTCTTGTTCCTCCTGGCTGTTTTTTTGTTCCTTGTTGAGCAAACCGCCCAATCCTTCCCTGAATTCCTGGAGCAACCTGTCATAGGGTTGCCGGGATTTGGAACGGGCAGCGGTCACAATATTCTGGGCCTTATTTGCCCAGGGAGTAAGTCCACATTGGAGCAAGGTCCCTTTCAGGGTGTGGACCGAAGCTGCCAGTTGTGAGAAATCGTCTTTTTTAAACGCATCCTCTGCCTTGGTCAGACTGGTAATGATGCTCTCGCATGACATTCGACAGATTGTATCCACCTGGTCCTTAGTGAGGTGGGTGGTCTGTTGCAGGTAGTGACGGACCTGTTCAGGCAGCGGCAGCACCTTTTTTTGCGGGGCCGGTGGAGGCTCCGCTTCGCTACCCAGAAACAGTCTGAGACTTGTCAGTACCTGGTTCGGCAGCAAGGGCTTGGTGAGGTAAACGTCCATGCCTGCTTCCATGCAGAGGTTCCTGTCTTCGGTCATGGCATGGGCTGTCAGGGCGATAATGGGTAAGTGACGGCCGGTAAGGCGGGAGGCGAGAGACAGGGCAAGATCTTCGGGCAGTCTGTCTGGTCGCCCCTCGCCCTTTTCAAAGGCACGAATGGTGCGGGTGGCACTCAAACCATCCATGACCGGCATCTGAATATCCATTAACACCGCATCGACATCCTGATCGGCAAGCAGGGCTAAGGCCTCCATTCCGTCCTCGGCAACAATCACTTGATAGCCAGCATTTTCCAGAGCCATCCGGGCCAATTCCCGATTGGCCTGATTATCTTCGACCAGTAGAATGCTGCGGGGAAACACCCTGGTGCTGGCACCGGCTGGACCCTCTTCTTCGTTGGCTTCCCGGACCCTTTGCCAGTTTTCATTCAGAGAGGGGATTTGGCAATCACGGTATGATTGCAGGCGAACGGTAAAAGAGAAAGTACTGCCTTGTCCTTCTGCACTTTCCACCCACATTTTTCCGTCCATCAATTCTGTGAGTTTCCTGCTAATGGCAAGTCCCAGGCCGCTCCCGGCATATTGACGGTCATAGGAGTCATCAACCTGCTCAAAGCTGTTGAAGATAGCCTCAAGCTTTGCCGCTGAAATGCCTATGCCGGTATCTGTCACCCGGCAACAGAAGGTGCTCATGTCACTGTTCGCCAGGGTCATATCCATGGCGGCATGGATGGTAATGGTTCCTTGCTTGGTGAATTTGACAGCATTTCCGACCAGGTTGAGAAGAATCTGACGCAGCCGCGATTCATCGCCGAAAACAACAGCCGGCAGGTTCGTATCTTCCTGTAGCTGGAGTTTGAGGCCCTTGGCCTGTGCCTCCTGAGCCATACTTGTAACAACAGATTCCAGCAGATCATGGAGAGAGAAGAGAGAAGGACTTAACAGGAGTTGACCGTCCTCCATCTTGGAAAAATCCAGGAGGTTGTTCAATAGAACAAATAACACATCGGCCGAACTTTTTACGGTCTGCAGGAAATGGTTCTGCCGGTCGTTCAGGTCTGTATCCAGTGCCAGGCGGGTCATGCCGATAATGGCACTCATCGGTGTCCTGATCTCATGACTCATGTTGGCCAGAAATTTGGATTTAGCACGGCTGGCGGCCTCGGCGGCCTCTTTTGCCCTCTGCAGCTCATGGGTCCGCTCTTCAACTTTTTTCTCCAGATTCTCTTGGTATTCTTTGAGTTCGTTTTGGGAGATACGGAGCCGGGAGAGCATGAAATTAAAGCTTTCGGCAAGAATAGTCAGCTCTCGGGTGCCGCTTACCTCGATTCGGCCGGTTAGGTCGCCTTTAGTGATCTGCTGGATAGCCCGCACTAATCTGTCGAGAGGGGTGGTTATTCTCCTGGTGACGGAAATGGTCAGAAGGCTGGCCAGCATGGCAATAATCGTGGTTACCAGGATTATCGACCAGATGGCACTATTAATCTCTTGCCTCATGGCCTCTTTGGATAAGACCAGGTTGACGTAACCGACCAGCTCGGCCTTTTTCGTATCATCCAGGTCGAGTGAGTCAAGGGCGGAGGTATGACTGGTGATGGGCCAGAGGAACTGAATGTTGCTGCCCATATCAAGGACATATTCATCTTGCTCCCTGGCAGATAAGAGGGGACTCATACCCATTGGCACAAAATTTCTGTTATTGCGATTCTCGATGATGATGGATAAGTCGCGACGCAGCAGAGAAATATAGACGGTTCTTTCATCCTGGGAGGATATGGCCTGTTCGAGGCTTTCCCGATCTTCCGAATAGATTGCATAGACGCTGAATTCGGCAATTTGCTGAGCAAGCCTCCTGCCGTCCTCGTGGAGGGCAACAAGCCCATCTGTCCGTCTCTGGTAGACCACAAAGGAAGCAATGGTCACGGCTGTGAGCAGGACAAGGCTAATTGTCAGAAAATTTAATTTGGCCAATAGACCTATTTTCCTGTTTTTCCCCATTATTGAAACACCTCAGCAGCTTCCTGGACAAGAGTTGGATCAATGGTCAGCTTCAGATAGTCAGCGGTTTTCATGTTAATGATATAGCGTACTTTATCAGGAGGCGCTGGGGCAATATCTGAAACAGCGTCTCCCATCAGGATCCGGCAGGTCATTTCCCCGCATTGTCGGCCCAGATCGTGATAATCCCAATCCAGGGCGTAGAGGGCACCTGCCTTGACCCAATAACGGGAAAGACCAGCAAAGGGAATACGATTGCGGAAAGTGGAAAGAAGAATCACCTTGGCGGTTTTGCCTGAGTAGACTGTTTGATCAGGCAAGCCAAGCAATATATCCGCCTGCCTGCCGACTGAATTGAGAGCTGCGGGCAGTTGCGAGATTGTATCCACAGGCACTCCATAGATCTCGAGTTGGTGTACAGTGGCTGCTTTCTTGATTTCTGTATACAGAGTACTGTTTTCTTGCGAATTGTAAAGGAGATAGACTCGTTTTGCATTGGGCAGTAATCGTCGTAACCAGTTGAGGTGGACTGCCGGTGGAAAATTGAGAAACACCCCTGTGGCCTGCTTTGATTGCTCGAGTATCAGGCCATCGAGGATCATTGTCACCACCTGAGGACGGTCTGGATGCACGGTTTGCACTTTCCGGGTCGCCTTGGAACCGAGGGTAAAGAGGACATCAGGCTGGTTATTGTCAATTTTCTGCATGGTTACCAGGTTTTTTGTCGAATCTTGTCCAAGAAAAAAGGTATCGATCCTTGCTTCAGGAAACTGATCCTTTACTCGTTTCTTGAATCCCTTGACTGCCTGCAGGTAAGGTTCCAACTGAGAACTGCTGAGTACTATTATTAACGGTTGGTTCATGGCAGAAACTTCAGGCTCGTTCGCTAAACTCATGATAAGGATCAGGAGCAGGAGGCCCAGGACTGCAGTCACTATATGAGGCAGGCGTTTCATGTCGTGTCCAATGCTAAAACAAATAATCTATTTTCAATTTAAAGGTCCGGCCATCCTGCAGGAGCATGTCCTGACGATGCTCAGCGGAACCTGGAAAGTCATATGCCACGTCGAAGAGGTTATATACCCCTGCTGAAACAGTTACCCCCTCCAGCCAGCTATTACTGACCAGGATAAGATTCGTTAACAGGGAGTTATCCGTTTCATTTCCAGCCACGGTCTTGCGTCCGCTTTCATATTGAAGCTCCAAGCCTCCATTCAGGATATTGTTTACAACCGGGGCCATGACATTAACCTTCACCATATGACGGGGAGAATTGACCAGTCGTTCTCCAGTATCCTTGCTTTCGGCATGCTGATAAGTGTAACTGAGATTAGTCAAGCAGCCCCTGTTCCATTTTCCTTCAATGGAGAGTTCTGCCCCGTATGCCTCGACATCATCTTGATTGTCGAAATAGAAGAGTCCGTCATCGGGGTCCAGTGTATAGGCAATAAGGCCTTCGATTTCATTTTTATACAGAGAAACAGCGCTACGCAGATTTCTGTTGAGTTGCTGCTCCCAGATAAACTCGATGGATTCAATGGTCTCCGGATCGATGTTGGTATTGGGTTTGGCAGTGTTATAGCCATCATGATAGTAGAGTTCATAGGTACTGGGAGCGCGAAAGGCTTTGCCGTACAAAAATTTCAGTGATGTCTCGGGAAAGAGGGAATAGATCAGTGCCACCCGCGGGTTCGTTGTTCCACCGAAACTGTCATAGTTGTCATGGCGCAGGCCAATGTTAAAAAGGAGATTGTCCAGCAACGTCCATTCATCCTGGAAGAAGAGGGCCCAGGTGTCGATATCCGGCTGAGAGTCGAGCCAGAGGTCATATCGGTCATATGTTTTCTGCTCCTGTTTGAGAGACCCGCGGTATTCTCCCCCCAACGTAAGGCGGTGGCTTTCGAAGAAATGACGGGAAACATGAAGTTCAGTGCCCCACCACTCGCCGATGTCACGATCTTTTAACGTCACGATTTCAGACGGCGGGCCATAATCGTAGAGGTAGTCACCGTCATACCAGTAATTGTCATAAAAGAGGCGAGCGGCGATTTCCATACCACTCTCGTGTAAATGCTGATAGTTGAGGTCAACAAACCAGTGTCCGTCCCAGGTACGGGTTTCGGAATTATTGAATTCAACGTCCCAAGGGGCTGTGGGGATACCCTTTTCCCTGTCTGCATAAAGGGACTCAAGAGTGAAGTCACCAGATGACAGACGGAAAAAGAGGTTGTTAAACTGGTCATCATCACCTTCTTCAGCCACACCGTTGTTGGTCGTGGGATCATCAAACTCCTTGTAATAGAGGTCTGTTCGGCCCTGACTGTCATAATAGCTGCCCGACAGAAGCAATTCCAGGCCGTTTTGATACCGTTTGCCATAGCTCAGACGGCCCTGGTAACTCCTGTGACTGCCGACAGCGACCGAGGTTTCGAGCCCGTCAAGGTCGCGGCCTTTTTTGGTTATGACATTAACGACACCGAAAAAGGCATTGCTGCCATAGAGTGAAGAGCTGGGCCCACGCACCACCTCGACCCGGTCAATCAGGTCGAGATCAAGGATAAAGGCGGTGTCGGCATAAACACTGTCAAAGATATTGTCGTTGATGCGGTGCCCATTCACCAGCATAAGGATACGGGTGTTATAATCCCCGGGAATTCCGAAACCCCGTACTCCAACATAGCTGTAATTGTTGTCGTATGAGATGTAGAAACCGGGCAGACTGCGGAGGATGTCGGCAAAGGTGCGGTAGCCGTAACGCTGAATCTCCTCCTGGGTGACAATACTGATCCTGGCCGGGGCGTCGCTGATCTTCTGCTCATATTTGGAGGCAGTATAAACAGAGGAAATGTCTTGAAAGAGGAGTTCCTCTTCAGCACTGACCAAAAATTGTGGATCCGGCACAGCTTGTGCAGGGCCGGATTGGCTGCAGATAACTGTGGCCAGAGAAAGGAACGAAAGGATAAGCTTTTTCATACGGAGTCTCCCCTTACTCGATGAAAAATTGGATGGCGGCATCTCTCACAATATTCTTCAATGGATACGGCTAGTATTTGTATATACTGTCGACTAGGGACAAGACTAATAAAGTTACAAACTTCCCAATTATAGTTTTTTCTACGCTTGTCAGATAAGATGACGAATTAAGGAGGCGCTTTATAGCTTACAGTGACGTTAGCGTCTCTTGTAACCCGTTATTAGCGGCCCGGGAACGCTCCAGGCTTCTAGGGGACCAATTGAAGTATCGCAAACAGCGAGTCGGAAGTCAATAGCTACTCGATTGCCTGGGAAAAGTGTCGCACTGTTGCCAGTTTCAGCTGAGCTGCGCTACGAAGAGAAGGGGCGATGACCGGCATGAACAGAGGGATACATTCAATACAGCAGGAGCTACAAAGGATTGGCAGTATATGAAGAAAGCGGAGGAGAAAGGGGGCTGACAGAAGCCATTCCCCTTTCTCTGTGAGACGGGCTATGGATCAGGATGCTCCCTGGGCCTTGGCATAGGCAGTGGCAGCGCATTCGTTTTTTCCGAGGTCAAGTTCTTCCTGCTTTTCTGGATCAAATTGCTCGAGGTTTGCATTAACAAGGCGAATAACTCCGTATTCAGGAGGCTGCGGCCGCATGTTGTCCTTAATAAATTGGATAAAATCTTCTACGTTGCTGATGGCGTAGATTTCCTTATTGCGTTCCTTGGTCTGGCCTAAGGGGAGGCAGAAAAGGAGATCATCGGTGGCCTCGTTCCAGTCCATATAATGAGCGGGCATGACCATGAGACCATCGTCAAGCTCTTTTATCCGCTGTATGGTGTTAAAGAGGATAATGGCCCACTCCACGGCCTTGCCACCCAGGTCCGGACGACCAATGGATTGAATAAAGACAGTATCACCTGAGATCATAAACTTGTTGGCGATGATATAGGTGGTGGAACCGGGGGTATGGCCGGGAGTGAACATCACTGTGACATTCGGTCCCCCCTTGCTGAAGCGGTGTGTCTCGCCATCAGTGAGTGTTTTATGATTGGTCTTGGCGGCCTTGAAGTCACCGTAGTTGGCCCAGAACTCGGCCCCCGTCTGTTCGGCGATCATACGTGATCCGGCAATGTAGTCCGCCTGCAGGTGGGTCTCAAAGGTCTTAATTATTTTGCACGCCTGGCTTTTGGCAAAATCGAGATAAAATTGTAAATTGCGGCTCGGATCGAAGAGCATCATCTCCCCGCCAGAACAGAGGCCGTAGCTGCAGGAGGCCTTACCCGGCCGGATAAACTGGTACAGGGCATAGTCATCTCCCTTGTGCACCAGTTTGGGCACCAGGAGGTTGCCCCAGGTCTTGATGCCTCCGGTGAGGTAGCGAACATCGGCAAAACCGTGCTTGACGAGAATTTCACCCACATATTTTGCCGAACCCTCTTTGGCGCAGACTATGCGGATAGCACGGTCCTTGTCAACCTTAGCGACACTTTCCTCTTCAATCTCCATGAAGTCATAATAGGAGACATTGATCATGTCAAAGGCGTAAGGGGATTCTACCTGGAATCGATTGAAATCCGTTGTGTTTCTGACATCGAGAATAAGGATGTCCTCTTTGTCCGTGAGCCATTGAAAGAGATCTTTTGCTTCATAGGAAGAGAGTGTCATGAAAACTCCTTTGCGTGGGTATGGGGAAGAGATGCTAACCGCCGCATCAGTGGGAATGATCGGCAGGTTTTCGGTGAAGGCTGATTATTCAGAAAAACAATTACGCCAAAATCTAACATACTATCGATAGCTTCACAAAATGAAAATGTATTTGGCTGCAGGTAAGTTCATTGAGGGATCAGCTCATTGAAAAAGACGACGGAAGGAAAATCAGCAGAGTGTTTCACCGGAAGTCGCGAACTGGGGCGGGCTACAAAAACAAGGACCCCAATTCCGTATTGCTTTGCTGCATGCAGGACTTTGGCGGTATCATCGGCCAGCAGGGTCCGTTCTCTGTCAAACTGGAGCAGATCGTGGAGTTTTATCCAAAACTCCGGCTGTTCTTTTGCATAGCCGATTTCTTCGGAACAGACAATGTGATCAAAATAGGGGCCCAGTGCCGTTTTGCGCAGTTTGATCTCCAGAGTCTTGGAATGGGCATTGGTAACCAGATGCACAGTCTTGTCGATGCTCTTTATATACTTAAGGAAATCGACAACATAGGGATGGACCTGGATGAGGTGATCTACTTTGCACTTCAGTTCCGGGATATCGAGACCCAGCTGCTCTGACCAGTAATCCAGGTCTGTCCACTGCAGCGTGTTTTCCACACTCTGGTAGCGGAGGAGCAGTTCTTTGCGGGCTTCCTGATCCGAAAGGCCATTTTCTGCGGCAAAAATTTTAGGGACATATTCTTCCCAGAAGTGATCGTCAAAATACTTGTCAAGCAGGGTTCCATCCATATCCAGAAGGATAGTATCCACTGCTGACCAGGAAAAGTCGGGTTTGATTTGGGAAGGAGACATGAATAGTTGTGCCTTTTTATGATTTAAGATCATGAAGTTCGGTCAAGGTTTGTTGCAGCACTGTAAACAGCTGGTCGGTGGAGTCAAGGGAGGCGGAGATAATCAGCCGTCCGTCCGGGGTCAGGCGGGGTGGAGTCTTCTTGCTTTTCTTGCTCCGTGGTTGCAGGTAGGCGAGGAGGCGTGCAGGGTCAAGGGGGGTGTGGTCGGTGAATGAAAAAACCAGGGTGTCTTTTCCCTTCTCCAGCTTTTCGACTCCCAGCTGAGCCAGGTCTTTTTTGAAGGATACCACCTTGAAGAGGTTGATGGTTTCCTGCGGAAGTTGACCGTAGCGGTCAGCGATTTCATCCCGAAGGTCGTCATGGGTCTGTTCGTCGGCGGTGGACAGAGCGGCAATTCGACGATAGGCGACGTAGCGCTGACTGATGTCAGGGATGAAATCCTGGGGAATGTAGGCGGAGATCTGAAGATTGATTTCCGCTTCCGGCTGGTCCCGGTTATCCTGCACTTGGCCATCGGAGCTGGCCCTTGCCTTCATGTCAGCCACGGTTTTCTGCAGCAGATCGAGATAGAGGTCGTAGCCGATGGCCGCAATATGACCGGATTGAGAGACGCCAAGGAGGTTGCCGCCGCCACGGATCTGCAGGTCGCTCATGGCCAGCTTGAAGCCGCCACCCAGTTCATTGCATTCCATTAAGGCTCGCAGGCGATCCTTGGAGTCTTTGCTCAGGCTGTCGAGCGAAGGTACCAGGAGGTAGGCAAAAGATTGTTTGGAAGAGCGGCCCACCCTTCCTCTGAGCTGGTAGATCTCAGCTAGGCCAAGCATGTCAGCACGGTTGATAATGATGGTGTTAGCCGTGGGGATATCCAGGCCGGATTCAATGATGGTGGTGCAGAGCAGGACGTCAATTTCACGGTTAACGAAGTTGACCATGATCTCTTCCAGTTCTTTGCCTCCCATCTGGCCGTGAGCCACAGCAATCCTGGCTTCTGGTACCAGCGTCTGTACGGAGGCTGCCATGCGGTAAATGGATTTGACCCGGTTATGGACAAAAAAGACCTGCCCGTCCCGTCGCATCTCTTTGAGCACGGCCTCTTTGATGACCAGATCGTCGTAGCGGGCCACAAAGGTCTTTACCGGCCGGCGATGTTCAGGTGGGCTGGAGATGACTGAGAGATCCCTGATGGAGAGCAGGGACATCTGCAGGGTTCGGGGAATGGGAGTAGCGGTGAGGGTCAGGATGTCCACCTCAGCCTTGATCCGTTTGAGTTTTTCCTTGTGTGCCACTCCGAAGCGATGTTCTTCGTCAATGATGAGCAGGCCGAGCTCCCGGTAAACCACATCTTTGGAGAGCAAACGGTGGGTGCCGATGATGATATCGATCTTCCCGGCAGCAAGCTCTTTGATAATCCGTTTCTGTTCAGCAGGAGTGCGGAAGCGGTTGATGCATTCTACTGTTACCGGGAATCCCTGCATGCGCTCTCTGAATGTCTTGGCGTGCTGTTCGGCTAGGACCGTGGTTGGTACTAGGATGGCGACCTGCAATCCGTCTTCCACAACCTTAAAGGCTGCCCGTATCGCCACCTCCGTTTTGCCATATCCAACATCGCCGCATATCAGCCGGTCCATGGGCCGGTCTGAGGTCAAATCGTCAATGACTTCAGTGATGGCCTTATCCTGTCCGGAGGTCTCATCATAGGGAAAAGACTCCTCCAGTTCGTGGAAGAGTTCTCCCGGCGGAGAAAAACGTCTGCCCTCACGCAGTTCCCGTTGGGCATAGATGTCCAGAAGTTCTTGAGCTACTTTCCAGACCTCTTCTTTAACCTTTGCCTTAGTTGAGCGCCAGGCCTGGCTGCCGAGCTTGTCGACCCGGGGCTCCCTGTCCGAGAGGCCCTCGTAGCGAGTGATAAGATTGAGGCGATCAACAGGAAGATAGAGCTTATCACCGTCCCGGTATTCAATGAGCATATAATCGTTGACCACTCCCTGCAGTTCCAGAGTAGAGATCCCCTGGTAGCGGCCAAGGCCGTGGTCGCGATGAACCACGACATCATCATGATGGAGCTCAGCAAAACGAATCGGATCACCCTGCTTTTCCTTTTTCCCTTTTTTTCTTCCCAGTCGCATCTCTCCAAAAAGTTCACTTTCGGAAAGGATATGAATTCCCAGGCCACTCAGACTGAATCCTGCACTCAATGGCTGGTCGCAGAGGAAGAGGGTGCCGGTGGGCCCTGTTTTTGGCAGAGTTGAGAGGTCCACAGGAGCCTGCAGCAGTTCAATATTATGCTGATGTCTCTCTATCAGTTCTGCCAGTGTGTGGGTCTGACGCTGAGACCGACAGCAGAGCAGCACCTGATCGCCCTGGTCCTGCCATGAGTGGATCTGGTCGGAAAGAGGGGGGATCAGGCCTCGTTCCCTGCGCTGCAGTGTGATCTCTTGCTTTAGGATCTGGTGATTGGTGGCAGAAAGGGGGTTGAGCTGATCAGGTTCCGTCAGTGTGGAGCAGTGAATGTGGGCAAAAGAGAGCATGGCCTTTTCCATCTGTTCCGGGAGGAGAAAGATCTGCTCAGGAGGAAGGGCGGGGGTATGAAGATTTTCGGCTTCCTGGTAGTTGTTGGTGATCCGTTCCTGGACCAGATGCATGGCTTGTTGCTCCATCTCTGGAGAAAAATGGATCAGACAGGTATCCGCTGGAAGAAAGTCGAGAACTGTTTCCACCTGTGTTTCTCCAGGATAGAAGAGTGGGAGGAAGAACTCCATACCGGCAAAGCGATGGCCCTGGCTGATTTGCTCCCGGATTCGTTTGCTCTCTTCGCCGTCCCAGGCATGTTTTTTCTCCTGTTGCCGAAAGGCAGCAGAGATTTCCGACAGTTGTGAAGAATTAACAGCCGGATAGCAGATGTCGCTGGCTGGGAGAAGAATGGCCTCTTCAAGCTCGGAGATGGAACGTTGGGTGATTGGGTTGAATCCGCGCAGAGATTCCACTGTATCACCAAAGAAATCGAGGCGCAGGGGGCTGCCGTGAAGATTTCCATTGGCAAGAAAAGAGGGGGGGAAAATATCAAGAATACCGCCACGGACTGAATATTCGCCAACGCTCTGGACAAGAGCCACCTGCTCATAGCCATAACCGATAAGGTTTTTGAGCAGTTGGTCACGGTCACAGTCTTCACCTGTTATAAGCAGTTCGGCATTGTTAGACAGGATCTTTCCGGGAAGTGTACGACGCATCAGGGCCTCTGCCGAGACAACAAGAATAAAAGAGTTTTCCGTTTCTCTAATACTGTAGAGGGTGGAAAGGCGTGCGGCAGTGGTGATCGGGTCTGGTGACAGAGGGGTGTAGGGCGGAATCTCATAACCGGGATAAGTGAAGACTGGAAGATCGGTAAAGAGTTTCAGGTCCTCTTCCACCACTGCCAGCATATCTTCATCCGGGACAATACAGCAGCAGGGCTGGGATTTGGCCTGGAGAGCGGCAATCAGGGAAGGAGAGCTTCCTCGCAGTGCAGCAAGGAGGCGGGTCGTACCAGGGGAAAGTCGAGTTGTCTGGAATGGGTTAAGCATGTATCCAAAAAAAGTGCCGGCTGCATGAGGTCCATGCAGCCGGCAAGGGTAAAGGTTTGTGGAATGGAGAGCGTATCAGAAAGAACCGCCGATGGAGAAATCCCATACAGATTGGTCTTCATCATCTGTCGGATCAAGGTTGTAACCCCAAACCAGGCGCAGGGGACCCATGGGCGACATCCAGCGCAGTTCAAGGCCAGCTGCCTTATTGTAGCTGTCGATGGACCAGTCTTCATCATCGGCAAAGACCTTTCCCGCATCCATAAAGACAACACCCTGGATTCCGGCTTCAGTCAGGAGTGGGAAGATGTATTCGATATTGGTATACCACATCTTGTCACCACCGATGCGGTCACCGGTCTCCGGGTCGATGGGACTGGCTTTTGCGTATTCAAAACCACGGATAGTGTTGATGCCTCCGAGGTAAAAACGCTCGTATACCGGTAGCTTACCTGTTTCGTTTTCCCATACTTGGCCACCGGCAAGTTTGAAGTGGAAAACTGTGGTCCAGGGCAGGGGGAAAAACCAGCTGGTAAAGGCTTCGAGTTTGGTGAATTCGGCATCACCGGCGAAGGGGCCGCCTGCATATTTTACGGTGACTGAGTTCTGGGATCCTTCGGTGGCACCTGTTATCCTGTCTCGACTGTCACGGACCAGCCCGACTTTGACCGCACTGGTAACATTGATATCCATGGAGTCGAGTATGATTTGGGAGGCATATTCGGAGACGTTGGAGAGCGTGGTGTCGGTGTAGCTGTAGCTGCCGTAACCGTGCCATTTTTCCCATAGCGGATAGCCGAAACGAAGGGCCCCACCCTGAGAATCCTTGTCGTAGTCATCGTACTCCCGGAACCAGTTAAAGAGATCGGCACCAACGGAAAGCTTGGAATCACGAAGGTGTGGATTGGTGTATCCCAAGTTGAAACGGTTGCTGGTTCCGGAGAGGTTGGCTACGAAAGAGAGCTTGTCACCGCGTCCAAGGAAGTTGTTTTCAGAAATTTCACCCATGAGCATGAAAGAGTCCACTGAGCTGTATCCCGCGCCAATACTGAATTGTCCAGTGCTCTTTTCCTTGACGTTAACTGTCACGTCCATTTTTGAAGGGTCCATGGCCGGTGCCGGAACGATATTTACTTCTTCAAAGAATTCCAGACGCTGCAGACGCTCGGTACTGGTTCGCAGGGCCTTGGAATCGAAGATACCGCCTTCTGCAATCTTCAGTTCTCGCCTGATGACATTGTCACGGGTCCGGCTATTGCCCTTGATCATGATACGCTGAATGTAGACCAGGTCACCCTTGTCGATATCGATGATGAGATCCACTCGGGCACCGGTTGTGGATTTGTTCATTTTGGGGCGTATCTCGGCAAAGGCATAGCCATGTTCTGAATAATAATCGGTTATTTTCAGAATATCGTCCCGCAGGATCTGTCGATTGATAAATTCTTCATTTTGAATGGTGAGGAAACTGCGCAACTTTTGTTTGTCTTCGAGGAGGTCTCCGGAAAAAGAAACGGTGCCCACGCGGTAACGGGGACCTTCTTCAATGGTGAATGTGATGTAGAGCCATTCGCCATCTTGATCTACTTTCGGGTCTCCTACTTTTACCTCAAGAAAGCCTTGGTTGTTGTAAAAAGAGCCGAGCCGGGCCACGTCCTGCATCAGCATTTCCTGCTTCATCAGTCCGGATTCGGTGAGCCAGGAGAGCCATCCTTTGGCACTGGATTCAATCACATCGGCAAGTTGATCACTCTCAAAGCTTTTGTTGCCGATAAACTTGATTTCTTTTATGAAGATCTTGTCACCCTCTTCGATAACATAGCGAAGGTTTGCATGTTCCTCGTCAGGATAACTGATCTGGGCAGTGACGGTGGTATTATAGTATCCCTTTGATTTGTACAGGGCCTTGATGGCGGCACTTCCGTCATTCACTTTGCTTGTGTTAATGATGCTGTTGGGGGTGATATTGGCGGCCTCTTTCACATCTTCCTCAGAAAGTGCGTCGGTCCCGGAAAACTCAATGCGGCTGATGATCGGTTTTTCCACTACCACAAAGGTGACAATTTTTCCCTTCTCGCTCTCCTCCACTTCAATGCGGACGTTTTCAAAATAGCCCATTTTATAGATGGCCTTCAGGTCTTCCCGCAAGGTTGACGGGTTGTAGAAATCTCCTGTTTTGCTTGTGATTTTTCGGGAAATGGCACCGGAATCGATTCGTTTATTGCCATTGGGACCGATGGAGGCAATAATGAACTCTCGGTCAGTGTAGGAAATAACCTCCCTGACCACTTCTGAGAGTGTGCCTGCAAGATTTTGGAGAGATTCGCCGTCACGGTAGTAGTATTGAGGGGCCTTCGGATCCAGCAGGTCAAAGACCTTGTAATCTACACTGATTTGATTGCCGATTACTGTAAGACTGCCCACAGCCACATAGTCGAGGCCGGTGGCAGCAGTGATTTTTTGCAGCTGCTCCGGTGCCGGTGGCCAGGTGCCGGTGTAGTCCAGGAACTTTGCCGCTTCTGCCCTGTCCATCATGGTAAAGGTCGAGGGGAGGAGGACACTTGCCAGGGCCTGGTCGGCCTGGAGAGTGATTTCGGCGTGATTTATGGGACTGTTGATCTTGAGCGGGAGGAAGGTGGTGTTCTGTTCGACGGCGTGACCAAGCCCGGGAAAGAAAAGGCTGAGCGAGACAGAAAGGGCCAGCAGAAGACAGCTGATCCGGAATTCTGCCGGAATCCGAGAAAGGTTACTTGGTTTTCTAGAATGATTCATATGATATCCTAATTCGCTGAAAGGGAATGATTCAGGATCATAGGCAGTATCTGCCGCCATTGATCCCTAACCGTCTCACTAGCCGACATCTGACTCCTGTCGTAGACTTATATTATAAGAATCAAACATTATGCCATGTTTGCAGAGTTTTGCAAAGAGTACTGACTGATAAAAGAGGAAAAAAGAAAGGAGATGGCTTTTTGCTCCTGACTGCAGCAATGTTTCAGGGGAGAATCTTTTCTGTGCTCTTGACCTGGAGGTTGTTTTATTCAGGCCTTCAGCCAATGACAACGGATAAGCAGGGTGACTGTGTCAGCGTTTGACGTTGCTCAGTTCCCGAAAGGGTGTGGTGGAGTCTGAGTGGATCGTATTGAGAAGTTCCAGTGGGGATTGCTCAAATTCACTGGCCATGGAATTGGGGTGCGGGATCACTTCATTATAGGTGTCGATCAGGTTTTGATGAGTCCAGCGAGTGAGATAATAGACAATCAGCTCCGGGAGTTTGCTGTAAATGGTCTCTTCCGGTATGGGGTCGACGAAGCTGGAGTTGCGTAATTTTTCCGAAGAGAGGGTCTGGGTCTTGTAGAAACTTTCAAGGAACATGAGTTCTGCCGGCAATCCTCCTTTGAGGCCGATACGGGAGAGGAGTTTGAGCAGGACTTCCAGGGTTCTTTTGCCAAAGGTGGCCACTGAATAAGGGACGTATATTTCTCGAGGGGTTTTCAACTCCAGATAGGAACGGATGGTGAGGATGAGATTAGCAAGCTCCACCGGATCCTTGTCTACAAAATGATAGGTCTGGCCGCTGAATTCCTTCCTGTTCATAAGGACATGATGGACAAAGTAGGGAAATTTGTTGGCATTAGAATAGGAGTGCAGGACTTTTTTCTTGGTGAACAGAACAGGCATGGATTCATCAGCAATGGAAAAAAAGAGACGATGAAAGCCCTGGATTTTGTGATCGTGTTCACCGTAGACGACGGCCAGGCGGATACAGGTGTAATCCAGGCCAACGGTTTTGTACATATATTTCAGCGTCTCTTCGGCCATGAGCTTGGATTTGGCATAGTTGTTCAGCTTAGGCGTGATGGGAAGGTGGTCTTCTTCGCGGAGATTTTCTCCGTTAGGCAAGGTGGAGGCAGAGCTGATATGAATGTAGGGAATTTTGAGAGCAGCTGCGGCCCGGGCCAGATTAAGGGCTCCAAGATAGTTGACCTCCAGGGCCAGATGGGAGTCGGAGCCGATATTGGCAATAGCCGTGTTGATCACAAAATCGGGTTTAACCCGTTTGAGATAGTCCCGGATATCTCCGGCATCCCTGATGGACAGCTTTTTGCTGCTTGGTGCACGCAGTTCAATGGTATCAGGGGTCTTGGTCTTAAAGTAATGGGCCAGCGTTCCTCCGATAAGGCCGGATCCGCCGATGAGAACGCCCAGAATTTTTGTTGAGGAAGGGTTGTTGTGTGTCACGGAGTATATGTGTTTGTTATTTGGACAATAAACGGATCCCTTTTTCACTGTACTGTATGGGTTCATACCCTAGCATGAATTGTCAGGGAAAACATTATTTTTTGCTCATTGAGATGCTGAAAAAAAGAAAGAGAAAAGCGTCATTGATCGTCATGTTCACCGGAGCGTATGATTTGCTGAAAAAGGGGCCTGGTAAAATGTGTCAGCCTGGATTACGCATAAACCAGAAGAGTGAGCCTGCTTTTCAACGGGTTCATTTCTGTTGCTGTCCCATTGAAAGCAGATATCTTTTTTTCGTACTGAAGTTGCTGATATTTTGTACTTGTGTAATTTTGAAAATAGCTTATATGGGCAGACAAACTTTTCTCAGATGAGAATTAGCCGGTAGACCTGTTGCGGCGACTCGTGTCTGCCTGGCAGGTATCGGGAGTTTAAAAGGGGTGTTGAAGCTGTGGTACTGACTTCTAATTTAAAAGGATGAGTAAATGAAACTTAACGATATGTCCATCCGCACAAAAATACTTGGTGGCTTTGTCTTTGTTGCCTTGCTGGTTGTTCTCACCGGTGTCGGAGGCTACCGGGCAATGATGGAAAACCTGAAATCAGCATCCATGGTTGATGCAGCCATGGAGATGAAGCTTTCGGTGCGCAGTTCCATGCAGATCCTCATGGAATTATTGGTGTCAGAAAACAGTCGCGAGCTGGAAATGTTCTGGAAAGAACATCATGAGTCAATGATGATTTATACAGCTTACTCCAAAGCCCTCCTTAACGGCGGAGAAGTTGGCACTGGTTATCTTGCTCCAGTCGAAAATCCAGGCTCCAGGGAGAAACTTAATCAGGCGCTGAATCTCTATAAAAATGATTTTATGCCTGGCCTGGCTCAGCTCCATGACCTGAAGAAAGAAACACTGGCTGGTCGTGCTGTTGAAAACCTGGAGACAAGACTGGCTGAGATTGATGAACAGGCAGACAGGGCCGGAATCAAGGTTATGGCGATGCTGGACACCATTGAGAGTAATGCCAGAGAAGATATGGAGAACAGTACCAAGGGAGCGGTGCGTACATCTGTCATACTTGTGTCCCTTGCTGCTCTGTTTGCCGTTGCTGCCGGTCTCTTTCTCGCAGCTAAAATAACAGGGCCGATCAGTCAAGCCGTTGACCTTGCAGCCAAGTTGGCTAAAGGCGATCTGACTGCCAAAATTGAGGTCTCTGGCAATGACGAGGCCGGGCAATTGTCCCAGTCTCTCAATGAGATGATAGATCAACTGCACCAGATGTTCAGCAGTATCAGCGGGCAGTCCAAGCAATTGCTTGAGACTTCTGTTCATCTCAGCTCGGTTGGGAACCAACTGGTTGATAATGCTAAACAGACTACTGATCTTGCCAACAGTGTGGCCGCCGCTTCCGAGGAGATGAGTGTCAATATGCATTCGGTGGCTGCTGCCAGTGAGGAGGCCTCTACCAATGTGAATATGGTGGCCTCGGCCTCTGAAGAGATGAGTGCCACGGTCAGTGAGATTGCCAGCAATTCAGAAAAGGCCCGTTCGATAACCGAGCAGGCCGTTCATCAGGCCAATCAGGCCTCCGGAAAGGTGGATGAACTGGGCCTTGCCGCCAGTGAAATCAGCAAGGTTACCGGAGTAATTACCGAGATCTCTGAGCAGACCAACCTGCTGGCTCTAAATGCAACCATTGAAGCAGCCCGGGCTGGCGAGGCCGGCAAGGGATTTGCCGTTGTCGCCAACGAGATAAAAGAACTGGCCAAGCAGACGGCTCAGGCTACTGGCGAGATTCGCAGTAAAATCGAGCATATTCAATCATCGACCAATGTCACGGTCAGCGAGATCAAGCAGGTCAGTGAGGTCATAGCCGAGGTGAATGAGATCGTCTCGACTATCGCCAGTGCCGTTGAAGAGCAGTCCGTCACCACCAGAGAAATCACTGTCAACATCAATCAGGCTGCCCTTGGCATCAGTGAAGTCAACGAAAATGTGGCTCAGAGCTCGACGGTATCCCATGATATCTCACGGAATGTCAATATGGTAAGCAGGTCTACCGAAGAGGTGAAGCTGGAAGGTCAGAAACTCAATGATGATGCGGCCAGCATCAACGTCCTGGCCCAGCAACTGCGGGATCTGATCGGCAAGTTCAGACTCAGTTAACCTTTAGTTTTTCGCCTGCCTTTTACTGTTGTTCTGCCCGGCTCTCTCTTCCTTCTCTGTGAGGTAGCCCGGGCAGCTGGTCTCTTTGGCGGAAGGAGTCAATTCGGCATATGATGAAAAAAAAAGATCAGATGTCTGCCTCGCCTCGTTCTTCAAATCTGTCTGGCCTCTTAGTGCTGCGAAAATGGATGAAGGGGGCCACCGATCTCCTCTTTCCTCTATCCTGCCCCGTCTGTGGAACAAGCATCCTGGCTGATGGACACACTCTCTGCCCAGAGTGTGTGCAGGATATCTCGCTTATCAGGTCGCCTCTCTGTACTACCTGCGGCCGTGAAATGACTGATTCCGCAGCTGGTGATCATTGTTGTGACCGCTGTCTGCGCAAGCCCCCTCCCTATTCTTCGGCCCGGGCCGTTGCTCATTACCGGGAACCGGTCAGTGCCCTCCTGCATAGACTGAAGTATCAGGGAGAGACTGCCGTTATCCCGGTTTTGCAGGAGATCATAGGGATGCAGCCTCTATGCACCCTGCAGGAAGGGGAGATGGTTATCCCGGTACCACTTCATATCTCACGCCTGCGTCAGCGTGGTTTTAACCAGGCCCTTATCCTGGCAAAACTTTTTTTTGCCAACCGGAAAGAGCGTATCCTTATTGATACACTGATAAGGGTCCGCCATACTGTCGCGCAGACTGGTCTTGATGGACTTGCGCGCAGAAAGAATCTGCACCAGGCCTTTGCTGTTTGTTTTCCCGAACGGGTACGAAAAAGAAAAATTGTGCTGGTGGATGACGTTTTTACCACGGGTACGACTGTGTCTGAGTGCAGCAGGATGTTGCTTAGGGCAGGAGCAACTGAAGTGCGTGTTGTAACTCTGGCGAGGGTGCGGGAATAGCTTTAATGTACTGTCAACAAGAAGGCCGTCCCGAGCGTGACGGCCTTCTTGTTGAGTCAGAAAAGAGGACAGCAGTATTAGTTCAGTTTCTTCTGCAGGTTTTGGTCAAGGGCTTCAAGGAAGCCTTCCGTTGTCAGGTAATGGGATTCGTTCAGGTCCCGGCCATGGATGCAGAGGGCGAGGTCTTTGGTCATCTTTCCGCTCTCCACGGTTTCCACACATACTTCTTCAAGGGCTGTGGCAAAGTCGATGAGTTTCTGGTTATTGTCGAACTTCCCTCTGAACGCAAGGCCGCGGGTCCAGGCAAAGATGGAGGCAATGGGATTGGTAGATGTTTTGTTGCCTTTCTGATGTTCGCGGTAGTGACGGGTCACTGTGCCATGGGCTGCTTCGGCTTCCACAGTTTTTCCATCGGGGGTGACGAGTACTGAGGTCATCAGACCAAGAGAGCCAAAGCCCTGGGCCACGATATCAGACTGGACGTCGCCGTCATAGTTTTTACAGGCCCAGACAAAGCCACCTTCCCATTTAAGCGCTGCAGCGACCATATCATCAATAAGACGATGCTCGTAGGTGATGCCCGCAGCCTGAAACTGTTCTTTGAATTCGTTTTCGTATACTTCCTGAAAGAGGTCCTTGAAGTTTCCGTCATAGGCCTTCAAAATGGTGTTCTTGGTGGAGTGATAGACGGGCCATCCTTTTTCCAGTCCCATGTTCAAACAGCTTCGGGCAAATCCTTTAATTGATTCATTGGTGTTGTACATGGCCATGGCACAGCCATCACCCTCAAAGTTATAGACGGTGTGACTCTGCGCTTCACCATCTTCAGGGGTGAAAGTCAGGGTAAGAGTGCCCTTGCCTTTGGTTTTGAAGTCAGTGGCACGATACTGGTCGCCAAAGGCATGACGGCCGATACAGATGGGTTTCGTCCAGCCCGGCACCAGGCGTGGTACGTTATTGCAGACAATCGGCTCCCTGAAAACCGTACCGCCCAGAATATTGCGGATGGTGCCGTTGGGAGATTTCCACATCTTTTTCAGTCCAAACTCTTCAACGCGTGCTTCATCTGGAGTGATGGTGGCACATTTGATACCTACCCCATATTTTTTGATCGCTTCGGCAGAGTCGATGGTGACCTGGTCATCCGTTTCGTCCCGTTTTTCCATGCCGAGGTCGTAATATTTTATATCAATATCGAGGTAGGGAAGGATCAGTTTGTCTTTGATGAATTTCCAGATAATTCGAGTCATTTCATCGCCGTCAAGTTCGACGACAGGGTTTTCCACCTTAATTTTTTTCATAATATCCCTCGGTAAAAGTTTCAGTAGCAAGGGGGCTAAGCACCCTGCATTTTATCTGTAATCTGTTCATGAATTGCAAAAAAAAATCTCCGAAAAATTGCAAGGAGAAAGACAAAATATTCATTCTTACTCAAAAAAGGGTTAGCCCGTCAAGTTTTTCTGAAAAGGTCTCTGCAGGGGGAATAAATACTATTTCATATCTTCTGTGTCAGATAATCGGAGGTGCGTGCCTTGAGGTTGCCAGCAACGCATGAGGTGAAGTGGAAGAGAGGAGGAGTCGAAAACACTATATTATCTTATCGTTATTCCCTGTTGGGGCGAGGCTTTGTTCTCGTACAAAAAATAGTACTAAAAATGTTGTAGGGGAAATTGGCTGGACTATGTGATATTACGAAGGTATTACATGATGATCGTAGGAAAATGCAGATAATATTAGAAAATTGCACATATATTGAGTAATATTGAGTTAAAGAAAAATCATAATTTGTTAATAACTTGTTTGTAACGGTACTAAGGTTTGAAGATCACAGCAGATTGGGCATGGGTGTTTACTCCTCCCATGAATCGCGGGTTTGAGAGAGGGGGGGGGCGAGATCCCTTAACTGCAGGGGCGTGTAGGGTAGAGGCGATAATATGTGGCACTCATAGGAAAACTTGTCCTAATCGCCTTTGACCGCCAACGGAAAATGAGGTTAATTGCCCTGCGTGAGTTGCGGTGGAGGATTCTCTCTCCGAGGCCAACTTGCAGGAAAGATATTTTGTTTCTGATTCTTCTCGTTAACATACTGTTTCTAGCGCTCTAAAAAAGAAACAAGAAGAGAAAAAAGCTGAATAATTGTCTATTTTGGCGGAATTTCGTCATCGTTTTTGTCGTAGTGAGGGGAAAAGATGGTGTGGGAGAAGGCAAAAGCAGTTTTGAAAGAGAGTCTTGGTGAGAGTGTTTACAATCTTTGGATCGAGCCCTTGGAGTGTATTTATTCCGATGGTGAAAATATACGTCTTGCCTGTCCCGATCGGTTTTATCGTGCTCATTTGACCCGCAATCATCTTTGCCAGGTCCAGGAAAAGATAAATCAACTCAGTAGTGTTCCCTGTAAGGTGACGCTCTGTGACAAGGGAGTGGTGGAAGCCCTGCCTGCTGCAAGGCCTAAAGGGCAGCTTCGTCTGCCGCATATCCCCGATCGTCGATCTGTTGTCCGGTCTCTGCATCCGCGCTATACTTTTGACTCCTTTATGCTGGGTGAGAGCAATCTCCTGGCCCAGTCTGCCTGCAAGTCTATGGTAAAGGGTGATGACAGCGTCGGCTCCTGTCTGTATATCAACAGTTCTACAGGGCTTGGCAAGAGTCATCTGACTCATGCCGTGGCTCACTGGCTGCTGGCAGAGTCTCCCGAAACAAGGCTTCATTATGTAACGGCGCAGCAGTTTGCCTCAGAGATGGTTCGAGGTATTCAGTCCCATGATATGGATCAGTTTAAAAGCAAGTATCATGAACATTGTGACTTTTTGCTGGTTGAAGATGTACACGCCCTGAAGGGAAAGAAAAAGACACAGGAAGAGTTGAATGAACTCCTGGATTCTTTGATCAAGTCTGGCAAGCGCGTGATTTTTACTGCCAACAGCACTCCTCGTGACCTGGATGGCATCGATAATGAATTTCGTTCCCGCATGGGAGCCGGATTGGTGACCACCATTCAGGCCCCGGATCTCGGAACTCGTTATCGTATTGTAGAGAGCAAGGCCGCGCAGTGCGGGCTGGAGCTGGAAGAGGATGCCATTTCTCATATCAGCGCGCAGATTAAAGGCGATGTGCGCCGTATCGAGTCGGCCCTTTTAGCGCTTCGTGCCAAGGCCGCCCTGGTTGGTGGCCGGGTAGGGATGGAGATGGTTCGGGAGGTTGTGGAAGATCTCGTCGGAGTATCGCAGGCCCTGACTACGGCCCTGATCGGGGAGATGATCAGCCGGGAGTTTAAGGTCAGTCTCAAAGAACTGCAGTCGCGGTCGAGAAAAAAAGTGGTGAGCTTTCCCCGGCAGGTGGCCATGTATCTGGGGCGGAAACATACTTCCGAGTCCCTCGTTGATATCGGTCAGGCCTTTAACCGCAATCATGCCACTGTTCTCCATGCCGTGAAGGTGGTTTCGAACCTCTGTCTTCATGATACCTCGGTTCGTCGGCAGATGGAAATCCTTGATCAAAAAATGCGCCAGTTATAGTAACGAATCAGGTGGCCAGGAGTCAGTATTCAGCATTAAGTCACATGGTTTTGGCGCCGTTGTCACTGGTTTGCTAGGACTGTACTAACTCCTGGATTCTTGGTTCTGACTACCTGAATCAGAAATATACTTTCTTAACTGCTGCCTCCTGCTCTCCACTATCCTGTTCACCTGCTTTGATTGCCTCGCTGACCCGACAGGCAGTCTTGATCATATCGTTGAGGCCAATTCCTTCCCAGCCAAATCCTGTGATGTAGAGTCCCTTTTCTTTTTGCATGAGTGTATTGCGCCACTGGAGCAGAGCCGGATAGCCGGCTTCAAGCTGCGGAATACCGCCGCGCGGACGCAGGACACGGGCGTAGGTCGGTTCGCCTGGGAGATTCAGGAGTCCTTGCAAATCCTTGACTGATTCTCTGATCAGGGTGGCGTCGTC
Source organism: Pseudomonadota bacterium (assembly GCA_018820855.1). Classification (GTDB taxonomy): domain Bacteria; phylum Desulfobacterota; class Desulfobulbia; order Desulfobulbales; family Desulfocapsaceae; genus Desulfocapsa. The sequence continues at coordinate 59,366 of JAHJNL010000044.1, forward strand.
AATTTCCAGGCGTTCCGGATGCCTCCGTCCTCCTACCAGGGCTTCCAGCAGGATATGGCCTTCAGGAGCCCGCTGGGGGAACATGTTGGAGGAGAAGAGGGCACCAAGGCAGAACCGTTGCTCCTGTTCCGGGGTCAGGTAGCCGAATCCCGGAGGCAGGCTGGCTCCCTCGCCAAAGCCGAGGGCAATGGTGACGATCCTGGCCTCGGCAACCTTTACCTGAGGTGGCGGGGCACCCAGTGAAGCCAGCAGGGCCAGGGCCCGATTCACTGGCAGGGCCAGAACCAGGTTGCGAGCAAAAAAGCTGCCCTTCGCTGTTTCAACTTGCCAGTATTCGTTCTCGCGAGACAGAGTGTTTACCGGACAAGCGGTCAGCAACTCTTTTTCTGTATCCAGTTCCTGACTCAATCGTTCTGCGAGACGGGTCATTCCCTGAGGGAAGCTGGTCATGGCAGGCAACCCTTTTTTCTTTCCCGTATTCTTTCCTGCTGCCTTGATTTTTTTCAGGAGCCCACGGATCACTGAACCGTGCTCCTTTTCTATCTGTCGCACACCGGGCATGACCCCGTCAATGACCAGTCGTTCCAGGTCGCCGGCATAAGTTCCTGTAAAGACGGCATCCACATAGGGAAGGAGAGCCTTGCCGAAACGGTAGTCTACCCACTCGCTTACGGTGGGTTCTCCGGCCAGTGGTTTCTTCCAAAGATCGGCCACAACCCGAAGTTTTTCCAAAGGTGAGATAAGCGGTGCCGCCAGGATTTTCGCTGGTGTCTGCGGGATGAGTTTGAGGCTGCCGTTCATGCAGACATAGCGAACAAACTTGGAGAGTGGTGCTGTCACACATTCCTGATCCAGGCCGGTCTCTTTAAGAAGGGCAATGCTTTCAGGACAATTGTCAAGAAATCCGTGTGGACCGCCCTCGGCCAGATATCCGTTTTCCGGATGGCTCCAGATGGCCCCGCCTGTTCTGTCAGATTGCTCCAGGAGGAGAAAGGAGTGGTCCGGGATTTGTCGAAGCTTCCAGGCAACCGTGAGCCCGGAGAGCCCAGCGCCGATGATGAGAGTGTCTTTGATGTTTTTCATTGGACTGTTGCTTTGAGCTTTCCTTTATTGTCAATTAGTATGTCAATCCAGCCGCCTTTGTTGATCATTCCCGGATTGAGTATCAAGGTTTCGCCAATTCTGTCGCTGCCTTTCGCTTCGTGGATGTGACCGGTGAGACAGAGTGGCGGTTGGTTTCGTTCAATAAAGCTACGGACAGCCGAAGATCCCACATGGCTGCCATCTGGAAGGAGGTCAAGGGCGGTATTCAGGGGCGGGGTGTGAGAGACAAGGATCAGGGGGATCTGATGGCGCTCCAGGGGCTGGGCCAGCTCGATGAAGTTTCGGGCCTCCAGATAGGCCTGCTCCAGAATGTTTCCTAGTTCAATTTCACTGAATTCCGTGAGTGTGTTAAAGGGAGTGGGATTGGAGCCGCCGCAACCCATGAGGCAGACTCCGCGCCTGAATAGACGGGCTTGACCGTGAATGTTCATATTCAGGGCATCCAGGTAGTCATTGATTGCAAAGTCATCGAGGTTTCCCACTTGCGCCAGTACATGGGGATTGACCGCAAGCACCTGGTTGAGGATATCACGGGCATCGTGTCGCGACCCGTAGTTGGTGAGATCACCTGTCAGGATGATCAAGTCTGCTGAGGAAATATCTGGAATTTTGGCAAAATTCCCAAGAGACATGTGGATGTCGCCAAAGGCTATGATTCTCATATCGTTCTCCTCAATACTCGGATTTCGACTATTTGCAAAAGCAAAAACTCTTGCTCTGTCCCAAGAAAACAGATTGCTGTTGCTGGTAGTGGGCTTGACAGCGAGGCCTGTATGTTTATCATTTTGGCCGACTTCAGGAAAAAAAGCAACGGAATAGGGCTCGACCCATTTGCTCATGTCCCTGATGCGTGTTTTCAGCAAGAGAGACTTTGTTATGAAAATGTATCCCAAAATATATTTGCCAGAGGAGGAGTATTACAGATGAGCAGTCAGACAAGCACCCATGAGTTTCAGGCAGAAACGAAGAAACTACTCGATATCGTTATTCATTCGCTCTATACAGAACGTGATATTTTTATTCGTGAATTGATTTCCAATGGTTCTGATGCGTTGGAAAAGATGCGTCATGAGAGCCTGACCAAGAAGGAAGTTTTTGATGGACATGTTCCTCTTGAGATTTCTATTGATCTGGATGAGAAAAAGCATACCATGACTGTCATCGACAGCGGTATCGGGATGACCAGGGCAGAACTTGAGAAGAATCTGGGTACTATTGCTCACTCCGGATCTGGAAATTTTGTTGCAGAGCTTGCTGAGGCGGCGAAAAAGGATGTGAGCCTTATCGGTCAGTTTGGTGTTGGCTTCTATGCTGCTTTTATGGCAGCCGAAAAAGTCACGGTGCAGAGTCGTTCCTGGGATGGATCTGATGGAAACGAGTGGGTTTCAGATGGAACAGGCAGTTTTACTATATCCGAATGTCCGGGCCTGCATCGTGGGACCAGGATTATTCTTGAATTGAAGGAAGATGCCTATGGGTATGCCGAGAAGTGGAAGGTAGAAAATATTATCAAACAGTACTCTTCCTTTGTGCCCTTTCCCATCAAGCTTGAAGGGGAGACCGTAAACACGGTCCAGGCCATCTGGACTCGAAATAAGAATGAGATCAGTGATGAAGAGTATAACGACTTTTATAAGTTTATCGGCAATGCCATGGATGACCCCCAGTATCGTCTCCACTTCTCTGTGGACGCGCCGTTGGCTATCAATGCCGTGCTCTTTGTCCCCAAAGAGAATTTTGAAGGCATGGGCTTTGGCCGGGTTGATCCCGGAGTAAACCTGTACTGCCAGAGGATACTTATTGATCAGCACTCTGAAAATATCCTGCCCGAGTGGCTGCGCTTCCTTAAGGGAGTGGTGGACAGCGAAGATCTACCCCTCAATATTTCCCGTCAGGCACTCCAGGACAATGCCCTGGTTCTCAAGCTGCGTAAGGTGATAACCAAACGGTTCCTCAAATTCCTCGATGAGGAGGCTCAGCGGGACTCAGACGGCTATCTTGATTTCTGGAATACCTTTGGTATTTATATCAAAGAGGGTGTGACCTCTGATTTTGAGTTCCAGAAGGAACTGGCAAAACTGGTTCGTTTTGAGTCATCCCGTTCAGAAGATGGCAAGCCCACTTCCCTTACAGAATATGTGGAACGTATGGGCGAGGGCCAGGATAAAATTTACTATATTAATGGTCCCAACCGGGCGGCCATTGAGTCCGGTCCCTATGTGGAGATGTTCAACAAGAAGAATATCGAAATCATCTACACCATGGAGCCCATTGACGATTTCGTTCTCAATCACCTGGGTGAATTTGATGGGAAGAAACTGGTCTCTGCAGATCGGGCAGATCTTGATCTTTCCGGTGCTGATGACGAGACTACTGAGACGGAAACTCAAGAGAAGCTGGACAGCGAGTCCGGAGTTGAACTCATTTCCTGGCTGAAAAAGACACTGGAAGACAAGGTGGCTGATGTTGTTGAGTCCAAACGTCTGGTGGATTCGCCGGCCATGATTGTCAATCCGGGCGGTTTTATGACCTCCTCCATGGAGCGGGTTATGGCTGCCAGTCGTATGGAAAAGGGGATGGTTCCCGAGAGCTCCAAAAAAACACTGGAGATCAATTTTGCCAGTCCCCTGATCAAGAAGTTGGCAGGGATCGTCAAAAATGATGAACCCTTTGCTGCCGAAGTGGCTGCCCAGATCTACGACAATGCTATGATTCAGGCCGGCCTGGTAGTGGATTCCATGGTTATGGTAGAGCGGAATTATAAGATTTTGAATAAGGCCGTGGGTGCCTGAGCTTTCAGAGCAGCCAAATTAGCTTTTTCGAGTTGAGGTCCAATCTTTTAAGAGTTCATCGGCCTTCTGTTTTCCCATAAGCAGGCGAATCTATCTGATGGTCAGCTATGGGGGCCAGACTGATCGTATCCTTTAAGGGTGCTTTCGTTCGGGGGGCAAAGATGGGTGCGGGTGAACTCTTACTTGAAAAATGGAGCTCTTCAGACTATAGAACGGTTGAACTTACTCACCTTACGGTTTTTTTAACCGTTCTTTTCAATGGGAGATTCTCATGTTAGCGACTCTTCGTCCTCTTTGCTTTTTAATAATAGCTCTGTTTCTGGCTGTGGCCTTGGGTGGCTGTTCCCAGGGTTCAGTCCGCCACCTGGCGTCTGATGTGTGCATGATTAAGGCTGGACAGACCAGTCGTCAGGAGGTCCTGGAACTGATGGGCGAACCAGACTCCAAAAGGATGGTCGCACCATCCACGGAACAGTGGGTCTATTATGAGGAGGATAAATCCTCACTGCAGGCGGCTCCGGTAGTGGGAGGAACTTTTGATCCCAACGGTTACCATATGGTGGTGATCACCCTTTCCGGTGATACGGTTTCCACCTGCCGCTACAGCGCATACGACGAGGACGAATTTGACTGGCAGGACGATTACTCCTGGCAAGAGATCAAAAAATGACAGACCGCTTCGCCACAGTGCGAGAGCGGATGGTGCAGGAGCAACTCCTGCGCCGCGGGATTACGGATTCGCGCACTCTGCAGGCCATGGCAGAGGTGCCCAGGCATCTTTTTGTCGACGATGCCATGCAGGCCAGTTCCTATGGTGATCATCCCCTTCCCATTGCCGGTGATCAGACCATTTCTCAGCCTTATATCGTGGCGGCCATGACTCAGGCCCTGCAGTTGCTGGGAGATGAAAAGGTCCTGGAGATCGGCACCGGTTCAGGTTATCAGGCCGCTGTTCTTTCCAGGCTCTGCACCAAGGTTTATACCGTGGAGCGAATCAACACCCTTCTGGCCGGAGCTCGCAGGATCTTTGATCAGCTTCACTACTACAATATTCTCTCCCGGCTTGACGACGGAACCCTGGGCTGGGCCGAGTATGCGCCCTATGATGCCATCATCGTTACTGCCGGTGGACCTGGAATTCCAGATTCCCTAGTGGAGCAGCTGGCAGATCCCGGTCGCCTGGTGATCCCTGTCGGTGGTCGCGATGTGCAGGAGCTGCAGCTTCTCACCAAGGAGGATGGAGAGATTCACATACAGCGTCTGGAGAGTGTGCGGTTTGTCAGTCTTATCGGAGAGCAGGGTTGGAATGGGTGAAACAAAAAAAAAGAAGGGTCTGATTCGCAGACTCTATGATTGGATGCTGCACTGGGCAGACAGTCGGTACGGTCTTCCTGCCCTGATTGTTCTCTCTTTTGCAGAATCAAGTTTCTTTCCCATTCCACCGGATGTCCTGCTCATTGCTCTGGTTCTCGGGGCAAGCAGCCGCTGGTATAAATATGCCTTCTGGTGCACCCTGGCCTCGGTGGCCGGTGGTCTTGCCGGATATGGGATCGGTGTCTTTGCCTGGGAGACCATGGGCCGATGGATCATTGAGAATGTGGCTCACATGTCTCTGGTGGAGGTCGACGGTCGACTGGATATCGCCCTGCCGTCATATCTTATCTCCAGCCTGGGAAGCACTCTGGGCGGGCAGTATTTGTTTCAGGTCTATGATCACTGGAATGCCTGGATTGTTTTTGTCTTTGGGCTGACCCCCTTACCTTACAAGCTGACTACCATTACGGCCGGAGTGGCTCGGGTCAATTTACCTGTCTTTCTGCTGGCCTCACTGGTTGCCAGGGCCTGCCGTTTTTTCTTCGTTGCCTGGCTTCTTCATAAATGGGGTGAGCCTGCCAAGCGATTTATCGATCGTTACTTCAATTTCCTCTGCGTGGTCTTTATTCTTCTCCTGGCTGGCGGTTTTGCGCTGCTGAAGCTGTTTTTTAGATAATATTTTCGTTTGAAATTTCTTTTAGTTATTGGAACAGAGCTGGGTGTCGCGGCCCTTGCTTAATACTCAGCATTGGCGCAGGGAAGCTATTTTCCCTTCGAGTGTAGCAATAGTTGCTGCGTTTGGTGAACTGTTTTCGCATCGCATCTCGGCCTTTCGGCTTGAAAACACTCACATCTTCCACTGTTGCTCAAGAAAACTGAGTCCGTTGTGATTGGTGAGATCGAGTTGAATTGGTGTTACTGAGATGTATCCTTCGCGGAGAGCATGTTCATCGGTGTTGCTGCCCCCTGTCCAGTGTACTGTACCGCCTCCGATCCAGTAATGTTTTCGTCCCCATGGGTCAAAGGTTTCCTGGATGGCATCTTTATAGATTCTTCGTCCCTGTACAGTAAAACGGATGCCCTTGATTGCCTCTGCCGGCAGATCAGGAATGTTGACATTGAGCAGGGTGGCTGGAGGGAGGCCAAAGCTCAGGGCCATGGATGCCAGCTTCCAGGCAACACCGGCGGCCACGGTGAAGTTATGGGGTGAGTCGCCTCCTAGAGAAAAGGCAAGGGAGGGCACGCCATACATCGTTCCTTCAATGGCGGCAGATACTGTCCCCGAATAGCTGATATCATCACCGAGGTTTGTGCCGGGGTTGATACCCGAGACCAGGAGGGTGGGTGGCCCGGAAAGGATTTTGCGCAGACCTATGGTGATGCAGTCGGTGGGGGTGCCGTCCAGGGTGTAGATATCATCTTCCAGTTTTTTGACCTGCAGCGGCCGGTTCATGGTCAGGGAGTGACTGACTGCAGAGTTATCCCGTTCAGGGGCCACCAGGACGGCATGTCCTAGAGATGATACCGCCTCAAACAGTGCCCGCACACCAGGGGCATATACGCCGTCGTCATTGGTGACAAGGATCACCGGTTTTTGATTCATTATTGTTCCTTTTTTTCTGTGGGGTCTTCAGCCTTCAGCTTTGCCGCTGAGCTCGGCGGCAAATTTTCTGACCATTTGCATGGTTTCCTGGAGGTCGAGAGAGAGAAATTTTCGTTCTCTCAGTACTATATCACCGTTGATGATAACGTCTGTAACATCTGCTCCGTTGGCACTGTAGACGAGAAAGTCGGCGTTGTAGCAGGGCTGCAGGTGGGGCTGGTTCAGGTCCAGGAGAATAAGGTCGGCCATGAAGTCAGGAGCGATCCTGCCCAGTTCTGAGAAGCCCAGAATTCTGGCATTGATCTCGGTGGCAGCGGCCAGAGCATTGCGGGCGGGCATGGCCGAGGCGTCCAGAGTTCGCACTTTCTGCCCCTTGGCCAGGATATCCATTTCCCGGAAGAGATCCAGGCTGTTGTTACTGGCACTGCCGTCTGTACCCAGGCCCACAGGGATTCCCAGGTTCTTCATTTCGGTTACCTGGGCAATGCCCGATGCCAGTTTGTAGTGACTCTGCGGACAGACCACAACGCCTGCCCCACTCTCCTGAATGATTCTTCTGTCCTCTGCATCAAGCCATACACAGTGAATAAGGATGGTGTCTTGGTCGAGCAGGTCAAGGCCAGCCAGGTGGCGAATGGGGCTCGTTCCCTGCGGGTCCATGATGATCTTTTGCTCGTGCCGACTCTCAGCGACATGAATAAAGAAAGGGGCCTGGTATTCTCTGGCGAGATTCTTTGCTCGCTGCAGGGTCTCAGGTGAACACGTATAGGGAGAGTGGGCAAAGATCCCTGCTGTTATCCGCTCGTTTTTCTGCTGCCAGGCGGAAAGAAAGGCCTCGGCAGCAGCAATATTGTCTTTTGGGTTCGGAACTCCGGGGGCGGGAAAATCTATAATTCCCTGGGCCGGGATTGCCCGCATTCCTGCATCAAGTAATGCCTGGGCTGTCTGTTCTTCGTAAAAATAGCCATCGGCGACTGTGGTGGTGCCTGAGAGGAGCATCTCGGCTGCGGCCAGTTTGCTGCACCAGTAGACCATCTCCGGGTTGACGTGAACGGCTTCTGCAGGAAAAATGTGTTCATTCAGCCAGTTGGCCAGCTCCAGGTCATCGGCCAGTCCTCGAAAGAGTGTCATGGCACAGTGGTTGTGGGCATTAATCAGACCGGGCATGAGCAGTTTGTTTTTCCCGTCTATCAGGATGGCATCATTTTGCCGGGGAACAGTGTCCATGGGGCCAAAGGAGTGGATTCTCTTCCCTTGAGTGCGGAGCCAGTGATTGTCAAGAAGAGGTGTGCCTGGATCGGTGAACAGGGTGACATTTGTAATCAGTATGGATTTGTTCATAGTAGTTGCTTGTCCGGGGAGGCAGCAGAGTGGGAAAGAGGTTAAAAATAAGGGCTTTTTCTGCAGGAGACGGGTATATTATCCTATTTTGCTGTATTTGTCGTGAATTTTACCATTTTCCAGGGAAGCCTGTGTTGTTGTTGGAGGTGTGGCCGTGGGGAATGAAATTTGTTTTTTCTGACTATTCAAGTGCTTGGGTAAAAGGCTGAAGACTGAAGGCTAAAGAGTAAAAGGAAAGATGGCACGTTCCCGATGGAACAGTTGTTGTCGGCACGGGGGGCTGCATGAATCCAGACCACTGTTTTTCCTTCAGCCTTCGTCCCTCAGTCTGTTTACCTGAAGCGTTATTTTTTTATTTTTCAGGAGTTTTTTTATGGGCTTTCGCTGTGGTATTGTCGGGCTTCCCAATGTGGGCAAGTCGACCATCTTTAATGCATTAACTGCAGCCGGCATTGATGCCGCGAACTATCCTTTCTGCACTATTGAACCCAACGTGGGAATTGTTCCGGTTCCGGACAAGCGTCTTGATGTTTTGGCCGAGATGGCTAGAACAAAAAGTAAGATCTCCACTCAGATGGAGTTTGTTGATATCGCCGGCCTGGTCAAAGGGGCCAGTCAGGGAGAGGGGCTGGGGAACCAGTTTCTAGGGCATATCAGGCAGGTGGATGCTATTGTTCATGTCATTCGCTGCTTTGAGGATGAGAACATCGTCCATGTGGACGGTTCTGTTGATCCGGCCCGAGACCAGGAAGTGGTCACCATGGAGCTGATCTTTGCTGATCTTGACACCGTGGAAAAACGACTGAAAAAGACGCAGAGCCAGGCTAAGTCAGGGGATAAAACCCTCAAGGCGCAGGCCCTGTTTCTGGAAAAGTTGCGTGATGTCCTTGACAGTGGCGCCACCGCCAGAAGTCTTAAGCCGGAAAGTGATTTGGAGAAGGAGCTGCTTCGCGATCTTTGCCTGCTTACAGACAAACCTGTTCTCTATGTGGCCAATGTGGCTGAAGAAGATGTGATAGCGGGCAATGAGCACGTTCGGGTCTTGGAAAAAATGGCCGCAAAAGATGGTGACGGGGTGGTGGTGATTGCAGGGAGCATTGAGCAGGAACTGAGCCAGCTTGAAGCGGATGAACAGCAGGAGTTTCTGGCAGATATGGGGATGGAAGAGCCTGGCCTGAATCGTCTGATCCATGCCGGATATGAACTTCTGGGACTTATCACCTTTTTCACAGTGGGAGAAAAGGAAACCCGTGCCTGGACCATAGCCCGCGGAACCACTGCTCCGGGTGCTGCCGGAAAAATTCATTCCGATTTTGAACGAGGGTTTATTCGTGCCGAGACTATCAGTTATGACGATTTTGTTGCCTGCGGTGGAGAGAATAAGGCCAAAGAAAAGGGTTTGATGCGATCTGAAGGCAAGGAATACGTGGTAGCTGACGGAGATTGTATGCATTTTCGGTTTAATGTTTAGGGGAGACTGAAGGCAGAAAGCTGAAGACTAAAGGGAAAAGACAGGCGCTTGCTGTGTCTGAACTGATTTCACGGAATGAGATGACCAAAACACAATTTGTCAAAGATCTCCAGGAGGGAGACCGGGTGGATGACCTGTTTCTGGTCAAGTCTTCTCGTCTGGCTGAGACCCGAGCCGGAAAACCCTATCTCCAGCTCGCAGTTATGGACCGGAGCGGCGAAATAACCGGTCCCATCTGGGAACGGGCAGAGGAGCTGGCACCTCACTGTCAGAGTGGGAGCTTTATCCATCTGCAGGGTTTGGTGCAGTCTTATCGCCAACAACTGCAGTTAAAGATTGATGCCCTGCAGCCCTGGCCCCGGGACGAGGTTTGTTTCGCTGATTTTGTTCCCAGTTGCAGCAAGAACAGGGAGGAAATGGCAGGCCAGCTTCAGTGTCTGGTCCGCTCTGTGGATAATCCATATCTAAAAAAACTCCTCAACCGTTTTCTGAAAAAAGAGCCCATGTGGCAGCGTTTTCAGGAATCGCCTGCAGCCAAAGGAATCCATCATGCCTACCTGGGAGGTTTGCTGGAGCATTCTCTTTCTGTGGCGGTGTTGGCAGAAACCATTGCTGCACACTATCCCGGGGTCGATCGTTCTCTGCTGATTACCGGAGCCTTGCTTCACGATGTGGGCAAGGTGGAAGAGCTGCAGATGGATCTGGCCCTGATTGAATACACTTCGCGCGGCAGACTGAAGGGGCATTTGGTCATGGGCAGTGAGATGGTGGCAGCAGAGGCGGCAGGAATCAAAGATTTTCCCGGAGAACTTCTTGAACAGCTCCAGCACCTGATCCTCAGTCATCATGGTAGGCAGGAGTTTGGTTCGCCGACAGTGCCCATGACCATTGAGGCCTTTCTACTCAGCTTTCTTGACGATCTGGACGCCAAAATGAATCTTATGGAGCAGCTCAGGGCTAATATGACTGAATCCGGGTTGCAATGGACCGAGTATCAGCGTTCTCTTGAACGCTTTCTGTATCTCAGCCCCATGCCCGCTAAGGAGGAACAGCTTGAGGAAGAAAGCAATGCCTCTCCCTCAGGCCGTCAACAGACACTGTTTTAGATTTTTACCAGGAGTTGCTGAGACGTTGTCTTTCATGCTGCAAGCGGTTTGCAATCGCGAAATTATTATTCACCACCAAAAACCGTATCCCCTTAACGGGGTGGCTGAACAGAGTTTTTTATGATGATACTCAGCAAAGAGGATAGTGAGGCACCTGAGCTCCTCATTGGCGGCAAGTCATTCTTGGGCCATAAACAGGCCAGAAACCTGCTGAGCAGAGGCATCTCCTCCAATCGACTGGCTCATGCCTATCTGTTTCGAGGGCCGGAAGGAATTGGCAAACAGCTCTTTGCAAGAGGACTGACTGCGGCAGTAAACTGTGCTGCTGCAAAAGGGATCGCAGCCTGCGGCATCTGTTCTGGCTGCAGGAAGTTTGCCTCAGGCGCTCATCCTGATTTTCTGCTTGTCTCACCGGAAAAAGGTGCGATCAAGATTGATCAGGTCCGGGAGTTGATCAAAAAGCTCTCTTATGCCCCCTATGAGGCTGAGACGCGGGTGGTTTTGATTGAAGATGTCCATACCATGCGCCGCGAGGCGGCAAACAGTCTGCTCAAGACTTTGGAAGAACCGCCGGAAGATAATCTCCTCATCCTTACCGCATACTCTTCAGGGAGTATCCTGCCGACGATTAGCTCCAGGTGCCAGACCATCCCCTTTTATCCGCTGACTCTTGAGGAGACAGTGGAAATCATTCTCAGAGAGGACAGGGAACTTGATCGAGAGACGGCAACGCTTCTGGCTAGGCTGGCTGAGGGCAGTCCGGGAAGAGCACTGCTTCTTCATCGCAAGGATCTGGTGGGTTTTGGCAAGAGGGTTGTGGACTTGATCAGTGATCCCGACAAGAGGGGGGGGCAGCATGTGGGTCTTTTTCTGCAGACAGCAGAAACCATGGCAGGACTCAAGACGGACCTAAGCTATCTTCTGGGTTTGTTACGTCTCTGGATCAGAGATGGCCTGTTCAGCCACTATTGTCAGGAGGCGCCGACCGCTATTATGGGAATTCGGAAAGACTGGAGTTCTGAACAATATTTTGCTAAACTGCAGGCTATCGACCGGGCAGAAAATGAATTGAATCGGAACTGTAATCGAACCCTTGTCTGCGAGGTGCTTCTTTTTGAGCTGCAGGCATGATTCTCCGCGCCCATTCAGGAATGTTACTGTGGCACCATCAGGGTATTATCTTTGAGGTACCTGAGGTAAAAAAAACGCAGGATTTGACCTTGAGTGAAAATCATTTTTTGTGCAAGGATACTGGCTGGTTACTGATAGGCAGAAAATTTAAATAGACGTATGGCAGGTTATGGTAGAACCGCAGGAAGAAAAGAGTAAACAGGACGGGCAGGAGGCAACGGAACAGGAACAATCGTTCTTTTATCGTTTCCGGTTTCGTGATAATGGCCAGGAGTTCACGGGCAAGTCATCGTTGCCTGATCTGCAGAGAGACGATGTGGTCATGGTTCGAGGTGAGTATGGATTGGAACCGGCCTTCATCACCAGCTCTGCTCCGGCCTGCCGGGATGCAGAAGAAGAGCGTCGGGCGAGCTATGAACTGGCTCGGCGGGCAGGCCAGGAGGAGTGTGCCCGCTATACCAATATTCCTCTTGAAGAGGCCTCGGCCTTTACTACCTGCAAGAATTTGATTCAGAAACATTCGTTGCAGATGCGTCTTGTCAGGGTGGAACGTTTTTTTAACGGTAGCAAAATGATCTTCTATTTTACGGCCGATAAACGGGTGGATTTCAGGGCGCTGGTCAAGGATCTGGTCCAGGAGTTTCGTACTCGGGTAGAGATGCGACAGGTGGGAGTCCGCCATGAGACTAAGATGCTTGGCGGAGTGGGTACCTGCGGGCGCGAGCTCTGCTGTTCCGCACACATGAAAAAGTTTGATTCCGTTTCTATTAAAATGGCTAAAGAACAGGATCTGCCGTTGAATCCAGCCAAGATATCCGGGGTCTGCAATCGACTGCTCTGTTGTCTGACCTACGAGTTTGAGACCTATAAGCGAGAGCGAAAGGGGATGCCCAAACCCGGGAAAAAGATTCTTATGGACGGTCAGACTCTGCGAGTCAAGCGCCAGAATCCTCTCCAGAGAACTGTGCTGGTGGTCGATCAGGAGGGGGAACAGCATCTGTTGACAGCTGTTGAATGGCAAAGTTGTGAAGTAGTGAAGACGGAAAAACCAGCCAAAAAAAGAAAAAAGGAAAAAAAAGCCAACAAGGAAGAGTGAGACTCTTGTTTTGTTGAGACAGATAGATCATGACAACTTATATAACCACCCCCATCTACTATGTGAACGCAGAGCCGCATCTTGGCCATGCCTATACTACTATTGTTGCCGACACCTATTCTCGGTTTCGACGTCTCCAGGGTGAAAAGGTGCGTTTTCAGACAGGCACCGATGAACACGGAGATAAGATTGCTGAAGCCGCAGCCCGGGAAGGGGTGACCCCTAAGGAATATGTGGATAGAATCAGTGGGTTGTTCCGGGATACCTGGCCCTTGCTGGGTGTTGTGCCGGATAACTTTATTCGCACCACGGATGAGAATCATATGGCCACGGTGCAGAAAATTCTGCAGCAGGTCTATGACCAGGGGGATATCTATTTTGATGAGTATTCCGGGCTCTACTGCAAAGGTTGCGAACGCTTCCTGACCGAAAAAGAACTGGTGGATGGCAAATGTCCCGATCATCAGACAGAACCTGCGGAGATTACCGAGCAGAACTATTTTTTCCGCATGTCCCGCTATCAGCAGCAGCTGATTGATCATATTCAGGCCAATCCCGAGTTTATTACTCCGGAGAGGTATCGAAACGAGGTCCTCTCTTTCCTCAGCGAGCCTCTGGAAGACCTCTGTATCTCTCGTCCTACCTCTCGTCTCACCTGGGGAATTCCACTGCCCTTTGATGACTCCTTTGTTACCTACGTCTGGTTTGACGCCCTGATTAATTATCTCACCGGACTGGATTATCCCGATGGTGCGGAGTTTGAGAACTACTGGGGGGTGGCTGAACATTTAATTGCCAAGGATATCCTGAAACCCCATGCCATTTACTGGCCCACCATGATTCTTTCTCTGGGGCTGCCCCTGTATAAAAAACTCCATGTTCACGGTTACTGGAATGTGGATGAAACCAAGATGTCAAAGAGTATCGGCAACGTGGTCCGTCCTGCTGAACTGGTGGCAGAGTACGGGGTGGACTGTCTTCGCTACTTTACCCTGCGCGAGATGTCCTTTGGTCTCGATGCTTCATTTAGCGCTGACGCTATTGTGGCAAGGAAAAATTCAGACCTGGCCAATGACCTTGGTAATCTCTACAGCCGTTCTACGGCAATGCTTGTTAAATATACGGGTGGTGTTGTGCCTGGTCCGGGTGCAAGCCAGAGTGATGATACCGTTCTTGAAGAAATGGCCGGATCAGTGGTTGCACGTTATCAGGAGGCCATGGGCGATTTCCAGTTTCACCGTGCCCTCCAGGCCATCTGGGAGCTGATCAGTCTGGCCAATAAGTATATTGTCACCAATGAGCCCTGGGCCCTGGCCAAGGATCCGGAGCAGGAATCTCGTCTTCATACTGTCCTCTATAACCTCGCTGAAGTCCTACGCCTCCTCACCCTGCTTCTGCAACCTGTCATGCCCGAGACCTGTACCAAGATGGCAACCGGGTTGGGACTGGAAGCCGACAGCCCTCTGGTAAACAGTCTGAAGATCGGCGGAGGCTGGGGAGTTCTGCCTGCCGGGACTGAGTTGCAGGAGATTGATTCTCTTTTTCCCCGGGTGGAGCAAAAGAAGGTTAAACAGCCTGTTCGGAAAGAATCGGGGAAGAAGAAAAAACAGGAAACAAAAGCGGAAATCATTGAAGGGGTGATAACCTTTGCCCAGTTCCAGGCAGTTGAGTTACGGGTGGCAGAAATTGTAGGGGCTGAGCCGGTGAAAAAATCGGATCGCTTGCTTAAACTCACAGTCAAAGCCCCGGAGGAGCGGGTGATTGTCGCAGGAATTGCAGAATATTACCGTCCTGAGGAAATCGTTGGCATGCTGGTCCTGATAGTGGCGAACCTCGAACCGGTTCGATTAATGGGTGTTGAGTCTCAGGGTATGGTTCTGGCAGCGAAGATGGAAGAGGATGGCAAGAGCCGTCTGGTTCTCTCTACGGTAAGCGGTCCCGTGGCGCCAGGTTCCCGTGTAGCCTGAAACGTATGAAAAGGGTATCCGACGTCCAAAAAAAGATGGAGTATTGAAATGTTTGTTGTAAATAATTTTATGATGGCTATTGCCCAGCTTATTGATTTTTTACTTACGGCCTATATGTGGATTATCATCGGTCGGGCTGTGATATCCTGGGTCAATGCAGATCCAAGTAACCCCATAGTTCGCTTTCTCTATGAGGCTACAGAACCTCTGCTCAGCCGTATCAGACGTTTGTTGCCGCTGAGCATGGGGGGGATTGATTTCTCACCGATGATACTGATCATGGTTATCATGTTTCTGCAGAGTTTTCTTGTTCCCACCATGAAACAGCTGGCTGTAGGAATGGGGTGAATCCGGCCCGAGGCCGGCAATTCCAAGTATCTGTCCATTGAAGAAGGAAGTATCTGTTATGTCTATTACTCCACAGCTTATCAAGGACCAGGAATTTCAAATCAAGTTTAGGGGTTTTGATCCCATAGAAGTGAGAGATTATCTGCAGACCATTGCCGATGAATTTTTTAATCTGCAGGAACAGTATAAAGAACAGCTGGAAGAACTGGAGGGCTTGCGTCAGGAAAAGGAAACTTTTGAGGCCTATAATCGTTCCCTGGAAACTGATATGCAGTTTACCAGGAAGATATCAGAGGAGTTGAAAGATGGATGCTCTCAGAAAGAGGAGAAAATCCAGGAGCTGACAAAAGAGATTGAGGAACTCCAACTGCGTATTGATGATATCGAACAGGAAAAAGCGGAGCAGGAAGAAGAGGTCAGTGCTGCCGAGGCCAGAATAGAAGAGGCGGAAGAGGCCTTGAGGGCGGTGATTGAGGAAAAGGAGAGTCTCGGCCGGAAAGTGGCGCTTTTGAAAGAACAGAATGCTGATCTGCGCAAGGAAGAGGTCGATTTTAAGTCGACCCTGGCCTCAGCACAGCGTTTTGCCGAAGATCTCAAGGAGAAAAGCAGGACTGAAGCTGCGGAAATGATTGCAGGGGCGCACGCCGAGATCAACAAGATTCGGGATGACGCGCAGGCAGAACTGGAGCGTTTGCCCCGAGAGGTCGAAGCCCTTATGAAAAAGAGGGGAGAGGTCAAGAAAGAGCTGAAGGGGATTCTTGAGACCTATCTGGAAACCCTTGATGTCTTTTACCCGGAAGAGAAAGAAGAGCTGGCCACTGCAACGGAATATGATGTGGAGCTCTTTCAGAAGGTCGAGATCGGGGAAGATGGTTTCTTGAACGCGAAAGATCTGGAGCGAATCCAGATGGATTTTGAAAGTCCTCTTTCTTCCGGAGCGGTGGATGAAGAGGCACTGGCTACTCTGCTTGGTGATAATCGAGATGCGGGTGATGATCTTGATCTCAAAAAAATGTTTAATCTGGATTTGAACGAAGAGGATAAGGATAACGGATCTTCTTGAGATGTCCTTTCTCGCTACCCAGAAAGACGGCAGGGTTCTTCTGCATCTGTATGTACTGCCGAGGTCTTCCCGCAATGGCTTGAGGGGGATTCATGAGAATTCCGTAAAACTGGCAATTACCGCTCCACCCGTCGATGGCAAGGCCAATGCTGCCGTGATCTCTTTTCTTACGTCTTTCCTGGGACTAAAAAAAAAGGATATAGAGATTAAGTATGGCCTCCATTCCAGGAACAAGGGCGTCTTGATCGATGTTATGGATGGTGAAGAGATCAGGACACGGATTCTTTCTGCGCTTTCTATCTGAACTCTAATCACAGGAGTTTGAAGGAGATGTGTATGACAAAATATGTTGTTGGTAACTGGAAGTGTAACAAGGGACAGGAAGCGGCACAGGAATGGTTTTCAGAGTTTGCCGGGCTTTACAGTCCGATAGAGGGGCTGGAGGTTATTGTGGCCCCTTCTCTTATCTGTCTTCTGCCTCTGTCTCAGTATGTCCAGGCCCTTCAGCTGAAAAATGTCTCCTTGGCAGCTCAGGACGTGTCTCCCTTTCCCAAAGGCTCTTATACAGGAGCTGTGGCAGCCGATATGCTCAAGGGCTTGGTGGACTATGTCATTATCGGGCATTCCGAACGAAGAAGGTATTTTCATGAGACATCGCAGGACACTGCCAATAAGATGGCAGAGGCTGTAGACGCAGGGTTGAAGCCCATTGTCTGTATTGATCAGCCATACGCCATGTCTCAGCTGACAGCTTTAAACGATATTGACTGTGATGAAATGATCATTGCCTATGGCCCGGTGGAGGCAACTTCAGCCCGGGTTCCTGAATCTCCGCAACGAGTTGCCGAAACTGCCAAGTTTATCAGTCAGGTCCACTCCAAAAGACCTGTTATCTACGGCGGCTCTCTCTTTCCTGACAATGTGGGAGACTATGTAAGTCTGCCCCAGCTTTCAGGGCTTTTTGTCGGTGAGTCCAGTCTGGATCCTAAATCCTTTGTGGACATCTGCAACAGGGTGGGCGATTCCATTAAGCACGAGACCGGTAACACGCCTTAGGCGCAGTCTGTTTTTTGTTCCTTGGCGCTGAGCTGCCCTCAATTGACTGTGGAAAGGGGATAGTCTGCGGCAAATGTCAGGAGAGCATCTGCAAAATACCACCGTCTTTTTCAAGGCTGATCTGCAGTTTTTCCATCCACCCTTCAACCTGCTCTTCTTCAATGCTGAGATTATGCTGTTTCCAGAGGGCTTGTCCTTCGGGGAGCAGGGTGCAAACCCGAGAGAATAGGGTTGTGTTGGCAGAGAGCTCTTTTTCATGAAGCAGGATACTGAGGGTGTCGCTGAGCTGAACGATGAGGGCGTAGAGTGAGTGGGGTCCGTCATTCTGGGGATGATGATGAAAGCCTACCGAGTTGATGAGGCGTTCTGGAAAGAGCCAGCGCGTGAGGAGACGAAATCCAACCTGTTCGTGGCTGATCTCAAACGTTTTACTCTCCACTTGATGGCATTGATTTTGCTGCATACCGGTGAGCTCCAGGATGGGTAGGTACTCACCGGGCAAGGCCATTAAAATGACCAGTTTACCTATGTCGTGAATGAGGCCGGCAATAAAGAGTTCGCTTGGTGAACAACCGAGATCTTCAGCAAGGATCTTGGCAGTAAGTGCGCAGGAAAATGAGTGGTTCCAAAAGTCCTGTACTATCTCTTTGCTTCCTGGGCCTATTTTTTGAAAAGAGTTGAACACAGCTTTTCCCAAAACGATATTGTGTACCTCGTTAAACCCCAGCACTGTGACGGCCTTGTCAATAGTCGCAACCTCTCTTGGCATTCCGAAGAAGGCAGAATTGGCAATTTTGAGGATGGTGGCGCACATGGACTGATCAGGAAGAATGGCCTCCATCAGATCATTGGCGGAACTTTCCGGGTCTGCGGTTACGGAAATGACCCTGGAAACGGTTGCTGGTAGGGATGGTAGAGAATCAACCTGGTTAAAGACCTGGGTGATATGCTGGTTTTGCATAGGTGTTTTATCCTAACTTGTTGAGGATCCTGTCTCTGGTTTCACTAAGGAGATGATCCTGTATGGACAGGAAGTCTTCCTGTTCAAGAATATCGAGTAACAGTAGGACGAGCTGTGGATCCCACTGTTTGCCTGCACCCTCTTCAAGCTCTTGAAGAACTTGTTCAGAGCTCAGACGCGTTCGGTAGGGCTTGTCTGTAATCATGGCAGCGAGGGCATCGGCCAGATTGAATATCTTGGCTCCCACCGGGATTTCATCGCCGCTGAGTCCTTCCGGGTAGCCTTTACCATTAAACCACTCGCGATGACAAAGAAGAATCCGACGTTCCTGAGAAAAATAGTCGAAGAGTTGAGTGAGTTCAACAAATTTATAAGGAAGGTCTTCGATTGTTTTCAGTTCATCAGGGGTCAGGCGACCCGCTTTGCTGATGAGGTCTTTGTGCAGCAGGAAGCGAAAACAGACGGAAAGAGTCAGTGAGTTTTTCAGGGTCTGCTGAATTGATTCGGAGAAATTGAGACGCTTGCTGAAAAGGTCGATGACATATTTCGCCCTGCGGATATGTTCTTTGTCGCTCTCACCGCCAAGGTTACGCGCCAGTAATTCAATAGAGGCGAGAGAACTGTTTCGTGTCTTTTCCAGTATCCTGTTCAAGGTTTCCTGGAGGACAGTCAGGCTGTCCAGGTGTCCAGGATGCTCTTTCTTGAGGAAAACCTGGCACCTGTTTCTGCCATCGGCCTTGGCCTGGTACATGGCCATGTCGGCCATGTGGATCAGTTGGTCAGGAGTTTCAGGCATGGATTCCTGAAGGGAGGCAATACCGATGGAAATGGTTACGTACCTGCTGGTCTTTCCATTGTCAAATTTTTTTGTTTCACAGCTCTGCCTGAGTTTATCTGCAACCAGGCAGCTATAACTGATATCTGACTGGGGAAGAAGGACTATGAAATTACCACCTCCAAATCGAAAACAGAGGTCGTTCTCTCGAGTATTGCTGGTAAGTCTGGCTGCCATTTCGTTAAGGACAAAATCACCATAAAGCTGGCCGGAGGTTTTGTTGATTTCGTTGAAATGATCAATGTCGAGGAGAAGGAGTGAGAGGTCTGTCTTGGTGCGCTGGGCTCGCGCGAATTCCTGCTGCAGTACTTCGGTCAGGTGTTTACGGTTGTAGAGACCGGTAAGTCCGTCATGTTCGGCCAGGATGTCAAGGTAATATTGGTGCGAGCGGAGTGATTGTTCCGCTTCGGTGATTCTTTCTGTCAGGCTGGTAATCTGATTTTGACACTCCTCAAGTTCATTGCTGACCCTGTGCAGTTTGAGAAACAGTTGAATTTTTCGTTGTAGCTCCGCACTGCTTGCAGAGGGAGTGATGACATCGTGGATCCAGGGCAGGGCCGCGAGTTGTTGCAGGTATTGTTCGGTATGTTCGGGTAATGCGAGCAAGAGGAGGCTGGCCTCCTCGGGCAAGAGGAGATCAGGTAAGTTCTCAAGGCAGAGGCTGCTATCAATGAGCACCATTGAGCAGTTATATTCTTTAGAGAGCCTGGATACGCGTTCGCAGGTATCGGCATGGAGGATGATCAGCTCTTTCGAAGCGGCTGTCACTCGTGCTGCGATGGATTGTGCCTCCTCGAAGCGAGGGTGAGCTATTATTATGGTTTCACGCATAGAGCTTGCTTATGGTAAAAACGACATCGAGGACAAATATTATATAGGGCATTATATTGCGTGGAGATAAAAAAAAGCAACTGTTATGTGAGCAGGAGGGCAGGAGATAGAAAACAATACGGCAGCTGTAGCATTTCTGCGGCGGCCGTATTGTCTGCTGGATGTCTTAGAGAACGCTCAGACGCCTGATTCGTTCCTGGATGGGTGGGTGTGTGGAAAAGAGATTAGCCAGCTGGCCTCCGGCAAGGGGGTTGACGATATACATCTGTGCCGTTGCCGGATTAACCTGCATGGGTCGGCGTCGATTAAAACTCTCCAGTTGCTGGAGGGCAGAAGCCAGTGAACGTGGGTGACCGCAAATGGCGGCACCAGTGGCGTCGGCTTGAAATTCTCTGCTTCTTGAAATAGCCATCTGGATAATTGTAGCGCCAATGGGTGCCAGAACCATCATCAGCAGGCTGCTGATCAGACCACCGCCGTTGTCTTCATCGGAACGACCACCAAAAATCATTGCCCACTGAGCCATGCTGGCCATGTAACTGATGGCACCGGCCATGGTCGCCGCAATGGAACTGATGAGGATGTCACGATTTTTGATGTGTCCCAGTTCATGAGCCAGAACCCCTTCCAGTTCGTCGGGCTTGAGGATTTGCATCAAGCCGGTAGTCACAGCAACGGCTGCATGCTCAGGATTCCTGCCTGTGGCAAAGGCATTGGGAGTATCTTGCTGGATAATATAAACTCGCGGTTTGGGCAGACCTGCTCGAGACGAGAGGCTTGTTACCATCTGGTGCAGATTCGTTGCCTCGGAGAAAGATACTTCCCGGGCGCCGCTCATTTTCAGGGCCATTTTGTCGCTGTACCAATAAGCGAAAAAGTTCATTGCCAAGGCCATGACCAGAGCAAAGATCATTCCGTTGCTGCCGCCTAAGAGCTGACCGGCTACCATGAAAACAGCAGTAAGGGCTGCCATAAGCAGGCCTGTTTTGAGCATACTTGTCATATGTCCTCCATGATTGGTTTGATTGCTCAAGGATCTGTGCAGTAGAAAGACTGAATAGACAATAACGATGGGCCAAATTCTGTCAAGATGTAAAGAAGAGCAGTTGCTTAGAGTTGCTGGCCTGGTTTTTAAATAAAATCTGTTTTTAGAACGGCGAAACAGCTAAGCACGTTAAATGACAGAGCACTCTGTTGCGTTCTTCTTGGGGGATGAACTAGACTGCTGAAAACTTGCTGTGCAAGTCGTACAGATTTGGAAGACTGGGATTATGGACACTGCCCGTAGGTCCTGAGAAAGTTGCAGCAACGGTGCGGGTGAAGATGTGTTGCACCGGTATCAGAGTTTTTTCAGGTCAAGAGCAGGTTGGGCTGCATAGGCCTCATTGATGAGCTTGTTGAGTTCTGATTTGATACTGCGGAAATCGGGGATGGGGGGAAGGGTGGGAAGAAATTTTTCCACTGATTGCGGCGGCTGTATGCGCATTTTCTCTTCTATGGCGATTGCCCCTTCAGTGTCGATGGTCCCGGACATGGAACCGGAGGTGCCGGAACCGCCTCCGTCGAGGTTACGCAGGAAGAGCATGATTCCGCTGATATCGTTTTTTTGATAAAAAAGTTTTATTTCCTCTTCGATGATCTCGTGTTCTTCGATCAGGGCGGCAAATTTTTTTCGATAGCTGTCGACGTGTTCGCCAAGCGTCGTGTAAACATCAAAAAACATGTTGCGAAAACGACTTTTTCTGAAAAATCCACGGATGCGCTGGTCGGCAAAGAGTCGTTTGCGGATGGTTGGAGACTGGCTGATGTAGGAATCAAAGAAGAGGACATCACCCAGCTTGGTAAGCTCAAAAAAGCGGGTGATAAGGTGATCTTTCTGGAGCAGGGCATAGATGCGCAGGAGGTCAAAGCCGATTCGTTTTTCCAGAAGGAGGGTCGAGGCGATGATTTCCTGTTGGTAATTGTTCGAGTCTTCTTCAATGATCTTGCGAAAACCAAAGTAGCGGTCGGCAATCTCTTTTTTGACCTCAAAGGCCAGTGTCTTGCTGAAATCTTCCATAGGACACCTCGTGGCAGCCAGGCTGGAGAGTGTATCTTCTTGACAGGATGGTCATCCTGTCTTTCTATAGGGTTTAAAATGTGTTTTCAGTATAGCGTGTTCAAGGTGGACTTGCACCTTTCTTTTTTAAGGAAATGATATGGGATATTCGGAAGCTGGTGATGATCTGGCGGCCCAGGTTAAAGAGCAGGCTGACATTGTGCAGGTTATAGGGGAATGTGTGGACTTGAAGCGAGCCGGTGTCCGTTATCTTGGTCTCTGTCCCTTCCATGGGGAAAAAACGCCATCGTTTTCTGTACATCCAGGACAGCAGTTTTTTTATTGTTTTGGCTGTGGAGCATCAGGGGATGTCTATAGTTTTCTCATGAAATATCATAACCTGGATTTTCCTGCAGCTTTAAAGGATCTGGCCAGGCGCTATCAGATTGAAATACCGGAAAGAGTGCAGTCGGCACAAGAACAGGAAAGAAGCCGTCAGCGTAAGGCCATGTATGCGGTCAACGAGAAGGCGGCCACCATTTTTCAGGACTATCTTATTCATGCCGGGAAGGCGGAGGGGGCCAGGCGTTATCTTGAAGAGAGGCGGATTCCTGTCGAGATCCAGAAACGCTTTAGGATTGGTTATGCTCCGTCTCCGGATGCTGCGGGCTGGAATTTTCTTGGCGCACAATTAGACGGAGAAGAACGTCGGGTTGCAGAAGATGTCGGGTTGCTGGTGAAAAAGGAACAGGGGGGGACCTATGACCGTTTTCGGGACAGGATCCTTTTTCCGATCTTTGATAGGCAGGGACGAATCATCGGTTTTGGCGGTCGTATTGTCGGTGATGGTCAACCGAAGTATATGAATTCTCCGGAAAGCCTTGTGTTTAGCAAGAGCAACTCCTTGCTGGGGCTGTATCAGCAAGGAGAGGAGATTCGCCGCAGGCAGCAGGCGATTCTGGTGGAGGGGAATTTTGATTTGGTGTCCCTGGTGGTGCATGGCTGTCCTAATGTGGTGGCGCCATTGGGCACGGCCCTCACCGCACAGCAGTTGAAGATGTTAAAGGGCTATGCCGAGGAGTATGTGCTGCTTTTTGATGGGGATGCAGCAGGAATCAAGGCTGCCATGCGTGCGGTTCCGCTATTTTTGAGTGAACAGGTAGCTGGCAAGGTGGCACTGCTGCCTCCAGGCCATGATCCGGATACTTTTGTTCAGGAGAAGGGGCTGTCTGCCCTCGAAGCCCTTCTGGATAGGGCCAGGCCCCTGCCTGAATTCACTCTGGAGCAATTGGTCAAAGAACATGGACTGACGTTGGACGGTAAAAGCAGGATTATCAGTGAGCTCCGCCCGTTGATTAAGGCGGCCGTCTCTCCTCTCCAGCGTTCTTTGATGCTCTCTCATTTCAGTGAAACCATCGGTGTTCCTGCAGAAGAGTTGGGGGCGGCACTGGGGCCAGCTTCGGGGGCTGTACCGGCTGTTGCTCCTCCGGTAAAGCAAAGAAATAAGCCTCCGCGTCGTGAAGTTCTTGCCCCCCTGACTTTTTTGCAGAAACAGATGGTCACTCACATGGTGCTTTACCCTCACTCGCTAAGAGAACTGGAAAAGGCAGGGATTCGCTCATGTTTGGTCGGCAGTATTGGTGAGATCCTCTATTTGCAGTTGAAGGCCTTGATTGAAAAATCCGGCGAGATCGAGCCAGAGGAGTTGTTGGCAGGCTTACCAGAGGGAGGAGAGCGTGTTCTCGTAGCAGATATATTGCTCAACTCTTCTTCTGACAGCAGATCATGTAGCGACGAGGAGACTAAAAAAGAGCTGGCAGAGCTTCTATCCTGGTTGGAACGGGAAAAATTGGAGCGAATGTCTGAGCAGTTGAAGAAGAAAATGGTTGATTGTGCACAGGGGGGCGGTTCCCGTGAACTGCTGCAGCAAATTGTATCTGAAAAAAATGAGGTGGATAACAAGCTGCATTCCCTTCGTCCTAAAATGGTGGGTTAAAAAAACTTCTCCCTGATAAAATATTTGCAGGATGCAAGGCAATCATGGCTCATTAACGTCAATGAGGAAGTTTTATTCTATGTTAACTGTATTGTTTTAGTTAACGTACTGAAATTAATTATTTATGTGCTGTGGCAAGCAGTTTTGATCGTGGTCCTATCCAAGGCATGACTTGAAACTTATTCTTTTTATTTAATTATTTAACTTGAAAATGTTGCTTAACGTTACGATTTTGTTATAGTGTGCAATTGGATTAACAGGGGAGTGGGATATAGTTGTAGATTGGCTGTTTTTTTGTTTTAAAGACGTGCTGCTGCGTGGGAGGAATATGATGGCTGATGACGATCAGGCAGGTGATGATGTACTGGATTTAACCGGAATTTTTGATTCTGGAGACAACTTGTATTCTGTGGATCTTCCAAAAGGTGTGGAAGAGGACAGGCGGGGTACTAGTGCGAGTGATCGCCGGGCAGGTCCCTTTACCGACAGGAGGCAGGGACAGCGCAGACGCCTTGCCAGGACTTCTACCAGGCGGGCCGATCATGCTGTGGACCCTATGAGCATCTATCTGCGTGAGATGGGGACCTTGACTCTTCTCAGTCATGAGGAAGAGCTTGAGTTGGCTCGCATGATGGAAGAGGGTCTCTTGAAGATTCAGAATGCGGTCCTGTCTACTCCTCTGGCCATCCCGGCCCTGCAACAGGTTGCGGAGGAGTTGCGGGCGGATAATATGAAGATATTTCAGATTCTGCGCGGAATTCAGGATAATGAGCCTGCAGTTGTTGAAAAGGAGAAGCGAGCCTTTCTTAAGAAGGTGGATAAGGCCTTGGCGCTTGAGCAAAAAAGGCTGGCACTTCAGGAGAAGATGATTGCCTGCTCCGATGATTTAGAAGAGGCTGATAAGATTGCTCAACAGATGTTTGCCATTGGAATGGAGGTTTCGGCTCTGTTTCAGGATCGAATCATCTGCACTCGTTGTATTAACGGGGTTGCCTCCAATCTTAAAGATCTGGTCAGACGTTTTCGAAAAGTTCGGGTCGAGTTGCTGAAAGAAAATAAATTGGCTGCAGCAGAAAATGGTCAGGATGAGATCAGTCCAAGTGAGTTGGAAAATCGTATTGCTTTGGAGCTGAAAGAGGGGCTGGGCTTTGGATACCGGGTTCTCAATGCTGTCCTCCATGAAGTTGAAACCGGTCGCGATATTAACAAGCATGGCAAGGAAGCACTGGTTCGCGCTAATCTGCGCCTGGTGATTTCTGTGTCCAAAAAATTTGTAAATAGAGGTCTTCAATTCCCTGATTTGATTCAGGAGGGAAATATTGGCTTGATGAAGGCTGTGGAAAAGTTTGATTATCATCGGGGCTATAAATTCAGTACCTATGCCACCTGGTGGATTCGTCAATCCATTACTCGAGGCATAGCCGATCAGGGACGTACCATCCGTTTGCCGGTACACATGATTGAGACCATTAATAGATTGTTACGGGTTTCAAAAGACTTTGTTCGCGAAGAGAACCGGGAACCCAGTCCTGAAGAGATGGCGGAACAGCTCGGAACCGACGTGGAAAAAGTCAAGGCAGCCCTGAAAACTGCCAAGGATGCCATTTCTCTTGATACCCCCGTGGGAGATGATGAGGAGACGTTCCTCGGTGATTTCATAGAAGATTGTTCCGGTTTGAGCCCTCATGAAGCTTCCATGGTAGAGAGTTTGAAGGAGTGTCTCTGCAAGGTGATGTCTTCTCTTTCTCCTCGCGAGGCTAAGGTGGTGCGGATGCGATATGGTATCGATATGGGTTACGATCATACCTTAGAAGAGGTGGGAAAATGTTTCGCTGTGACCAGGGAACGTATTCGTCAGATCGAGGCCCAGGCCATCAAGAAACTGAAGCACCCGTCGCGTATCGAAGAGTTGCGCGTGTTTATGACCGATTAAGTCTGAATTTTTCTTTTTCTAACAATACGATTTACAAAAATCCCGGGCTTCTGCCCGGGATTTTTGTTTGAGGTCCTGTCTCTATGGTGCAGCCATGTCAAATTTACCTGTAATCGATTGGATGGCATTGACCTTGGTCCCTGGCCTGGGGAGCAAGACCATCTGGCAGCTGGTGAATCGCTTTGGCGGGGTGCAATCTGTATTTTCTGCTTGTGCAGGCGGGCAGAAAAAAGCTGTAAATATCCGTGAAAGTGTATTCGCATCCCTGGCCAATCCTGGGCCCTTGCGTGAGAACGCGGCATTCTATCTGCAAAATCTTCATGCTCATGGAGGGAGGGCCGTCTGTCCCGATGATTCGAGCTATCCGGAACTGTTGCAAGAAACGGTAAATCCTCCTCCTGTACTTTATGTCCAGGGGCGTATTGAACTCCTGAACTCAGAATGCGTGGCCATGGTTGGCTCACGCGCCGCCACAGGCTATGGAAGGAGAAGTGCTTTTGCCCTGGCCAGAGATCTGGCAGCGTCCGGGGTGACAGTGGTTTCAGGCCTTGCTCTGGGAGTTGACAGCGAAGCTCACAGTGGGGCACTGGCCGCAAATGGCGCAACCATCGGTGTTTTGGGCTGCGGTCTGGATGTGGTCTATCCCAGGCAGAATCATGATTTGTATACACAGATCAGGAAGCATGGTCTCCTTGTCTCGGAGTATCTTCCGGGCACTCGTCCTGAAGGATTTCGTTTTCCGGCACGAAACCGGATTATTGCAGGGTTGAGCCGGGGGGTTGTGGTGGTGGAAGCGGCCAGGAAATCCGGCTCTCTCATCACAGCTGAACTGGCCCTGGAAGAGGGACGGGAGATTTTTGCCGTGCCCGGGCAGATCGATTCATTTAAGAGCTGCGGTACGCATTGGCTCTTGCAGCAGGGCGCTAAACTGGTACAATCTGCCGACGATATCCTGGTTGAATTGAACAACGGTTGGAAAGGGCGGGAAAACAGTGAAGAAGGACAACCACATCTGTCGAGTGTGAATATTGATCCTGAGGCACTTGCATTTCTTCAGGTAATTGATGTTTATCCCTGTCCTCGTAATGAACTGATAGCGTCGTCCGGTCTTGGCCCCGCAAAAGTGACGGAACTGTTACTTCTTCTGGAAATGGAAGGAACAGTAGAGATCCTTCCGGGAGATCAGGTAAGGCGCATTTTGTGAAAATAAAAACTATTTTTTAGAATGGTCTTTCGTTCAGCAGGGGTAGGTCGGAGTCTGTCTTACCTGATCTTCAATGAAAAACATGAGTTGCAAAACACCCTTAACTAATAATGAGAGGAGAATATGCAGGAAATCCAATTTGCCCCATCGATCTTATCTGCTGATTTTTCACGTCTGGGAGAGGAAAT
The DNA here is from genome assembly GCA_018820855.1 of Pseudomonadota bacterium. GTDB lineage: Bacteria > Desulfobacterota > Desulfobulbia > Desulfobulbales > Desulfocapsaceae > Desulfocapsa. The sequence continues at coordinate 86,744 of JAHJNL010000044.1, forward strand.
TGTCGCTGTGGACAAGGCTGGAGCCGAGGTCATTCATATCGATGTCATGGATGGTCATTTTGTGCCAAATATCACCATCGGTCCTCTGGTGGTGAAGGCGGCAAGACCAGTCACAGAAAAGGTACTGGATGTTCATCTTATGATACAGAATGCAGATCAGTACCTTGAATCTTTTGCTGCAGCAGGGGCTGATTGGATCACGGTTCATGTTGAAGCATGTACTCACCTGCATCGCACCGTTTCCAGGATTAAAGAACTTGGGAAAAAAGCTGGTGTTGTACTGAATCCTGCTACTCCTCTTTCCAGTCTCGAGTATATTTTGGAAGAGGTGGATCTGGTGATGCTCATGAGTGTTAATCCGGGTTTTGGTGGGCAATCATTTATCGAGTCCACATTGAGAAAAACAGATAGTTTGAAAAAACGGATAGATGCTCTGGGCTTAAAGGTGGGAATTGAGATTGATGGTGGAGTAAGTCCTGATACCATTGGCCGGGTGGCAGAGGCGGGAGCCAATATCTTTGTCGCCGGTTCGGCTATTTATGGTTGTGATGACTATGGAGCAGTTATTCAGCAGATGCGGATGTTAGCTCAGGAGGGAAGGGCTAGGCGAAGATAATTGTGACAGCGGGAGAAGAAATATGGAACAGTGGAAGTCGATAACTGATTGTGGGGCCTTTGCAGCGCTCGAAAGCTGTGCTCAAAATCCCTTTGATTTAACAAGGCCAGGTGCGCTGACGCCCGAACGGTTGCTTCAATTTCGCTGTTCAGGACCTGAGTTTGATCTTCTCTATGGTTGCCAGAGAGTAACCTCGGAAGTCCTTGATCTGCTGCAGTCTCTGGCTGATGAATGTCAACTTGTGGAACAGTTCAGGCAGATGCGTCGCGGCACAGTGATGAATCGCATCCACGGCTGGCCCTCTGAAGAACGACAGGTGCTGCATACGTCCAGTCGTGATCTTTTCTCAGCAGCTCCAGCCTGTCTGCCGGCTACAAAGGCGGCGCAAAAGGAACTGGCTAAGCTGAAAATATTTCTCAATGAAGTGGAAAACGGAGGCATTTGTAACAGTCGAGGGGAGCCCTTTGTCAACCTGATTCACATTGGAATTGGTGGATCCGACCTGGGACCAAGGTCGATTTATGAGGCACTGCGATCATACAAAAAAAAGGGCAGAAAGGTTTCGTTTATCTCCAATGTGGATCCAGATGATGCTGCTGCGGTCCTTGATGGCCTCGACCTTTCCAGGACCCTGGTCTCAGTTGTTTCAAAAAGTGGAACAACACTTGAGACGCTGAGCAATGAGATCCTTGTCCGGACAGCTCTAAGAGAAGCAGGTCTGGATCCAGCAAAACATTGTCTGGCTGTCACCGGTGAAGCGAGTCCTATGGATAATCCGGAACGCTATCTCAGGTCTTTTTATATGTATGACTATATCGGCGGGCGGTTCAGCTCCACGTCGGTTGTGGGAACAGTCATGCTTGGTTTCGCCCTGGGATATGAGAAAGTGATGGAATTTCTTGAGGGGGCGGCCATGGTGGATGAGGCTGCAGAGGAGGGGGATATCCGCTCGAATCTTCCTCTGCTCCTGGCCCTGCTCGGGATCTGGAATCATAATTTTCTTGATATGCCCACAGTGGCGGTTCTTCCATACAGTCAGGCCTTGCATCGTTTTCCAGCCCATCTGCAGCAGTGTGATATGGAGAGCAATGGGAAATCAATACAACGGAACGGTAAAGAGCTGGCCATAAAGAGCGGACCTGTGGTCTGGGGGGAGCCGGGGACTAACGGACAACATGCCTTTTACCAGCTGCTGCATCAGGGAACGGAAAAGGTTGCTATTGAATTCATCGGGTTCAGAAAGAGTCAGCGTGGAAAGGACATGGGAATTCAAGGAACATGTTCACAGCAAAAACTGGTGGCGAATCTTCTGGCCCAATCTTTGGCTTTGGCCATAGGGAAAGGCGATGAAAACCCAAACAAAGAATTCGCAGGAAATCACGCAAATTCTCTTCTCATGGGAGAGCGCTTAACGGCCAGAAATATGGGGGCACTGTTGGCCATTTACGAGGCCAAAATCGTGTTTCAGGGTTTTTGTTGGAATGTTAACTCCTTTGATCAGGAAGGCGTGCAACTTGGTAAAGTTCTTGCCGGCAGGATTCTTTCGGCAATGAGAGGAGAGGGTGAGCAAGGGGCCTTGGACAACGAACTTCTCAGGGCAGCAGGTATGGAGTAGGGTTTGATGGTGTTATAGGTATTATTCTCTTTTTTTTCATTTTTTTGTTATTACGATGTGCCTGAGTACGCAGTAATGACAAAAAAAAAGGTGTGCCTGGCAGAGGAAACCTTTTGCTAATCCATAAAAAAAATCTTTTTAAAATGTTGTAACGCTTGGGGAGAGAGAAAAAGCTGAATCTTCATTCAGTTTTCCGGGCGAATTGTTTCGTTTTTTGTTGACAAAGGCCAGCTTCGGAGATATTCTCACACGCTGAATGACTATTCAATAGTGTTGGTTTCATTTCTGCCGTTTAAGTCATTGGCAAATGCAAAAAAGCCGAATGGCAAGGGGTGGTAACAGAACCTCTTTTATTCGGTTTTGAAGCAATCGCTTTTGATGTGTAAATTCTGGTAATGGTTGAAGTTTAAATAGTAATTTAAAGGAGGAAAATTCATGGCAAAGCATGATACACCCTTGTTGGATGAGCTTGAGAGTGGCCCATGGCCAAGCTTCGTTTCCGACATTAAGCGCCAGGCTGAGAAAAACCCGGATTGTTGGGATATTCTCGGTCAACTTGAGCTGTCTTACAGAGACAAGATCACCCACTGGAAGCATGGCGGTATCGTAGGTGTATTCGGGTATGGTGGTGGTATTGTTGGTCGTTACTCTGACGTACCCAAGCAGTTCCCCGGCGTTGAGCACTTTCATACCGTTCGTGTGAACCAGCCATCTTCGAAATACTACTCCACCGAGAATCTTCGTGGCCTTTGTGGCCTCTGGGAAAAACATGGTTCTGGTATGACCAATATGCACGGTTCTACCGGTGACATCATTCTCCTTGGCTGTCGTACCGAGGCCCTGGAGCCTTTCTTCTGGGACCTGACCCATGAACTTGGACAGGATCTTGGTGGCTCCGGCTCCAACCTGCGTACTCCTGCCAACTGTCTCGGCAAGTCCCGTTGTGAGTGGGCCTGCTATGATACAGAGGAAGCATGCTATCACCTGACCATGCATTATCAGGATGAGATCCATCGTCCTGCTTTCCCGTACAAATTTAAATTTAAATTTTCCGGTTGTGCCAACGACTGTGTTGCCGCTATCGCTCGTTCCGATGTGGCGGTTATCGGTACCTGGAGAGATGATATTCGTATCGACCAGGCTGCCGTGAAAGAGTACGTTGCAGGAAATATCCCTTCCAATGGCGGTGCCCATGCCGATGGAAACTGGGGTGCCTTTGATATTCAGAAAGAAGTTATAGCCCTTTGCCCCACCGAGTGTATGTGGATGGAAGGCGGAGAACTGAAGATTGACAACAGTGAGTGTACCCGTTGTATGCATTGCATCAACGTTATGCCCCGTGCACTGCGTCCCGGCGCACAGCAGGGTGCTTCCGTCTGTGTCGGTGCCAAGGCCCCGATTCTTGATGGTGCCCAGTTTGCCACTTTGATTGTTCCCTTCATGGAAGTCTCTGCTGATAATGAGTTTGAGAGCCTGATTGAATTTATCGAGAACATCTGGGATTGGTGGATGGAAGTTGGTAAAAATCGTGAGCGTGTTGGTGAGACTATGCAGCGTGTTGGTCTGCCTACTTTTATCAAGGTCATGGGTCTTGATCCGATTCCACAGCACATCAAAGAGCCTCGTTCAAACCCCTATGTTTTCTGGAATGAAGAGGAAGTACCTGGTGGGTTCGAGCGCGATGTAGATGAGTTTCGTGCACGTCACGCTGCATAAGAACATTAATCGAGTAGGAAGCAAATCACGCTCGAATACATATTCAAGGAGGTTATAATTATGGGTTACGATCCCGCAAATCCGATGGCGGACAGGATTACAGACATTGGTCCCCCACATTACGCTAAATTTCATCCCCCGGTGATTGCCAAAAATAAAGGCAAATGGCTCTATCATGAGATCACCCAGGCTGGTGTTTTGATGCATAAATCAGAAACTGGCGACGAGTGCTGGACTGTACGCGTTGGTGCTGCCCGTTTGATTTCCATAGAACTCATCCGTGAGATCTGTGATATCGCTGATGCGCATTGTGACGGTTTCCTGCGTTTCACCACCAGGAATAATATTGAGTTCATGGTTGATTCTAAAGCTAAGGTTCAGCCCCTGCTTGACGATCTGGCCTCACGCGGCAATAAGTTCCCTGTAGGTGGAACCGGAGCCGGTGTGACCAACATTGTTCATACCCAGGGTTGGGTACATTGTCATACCCCTGCTACCGATGCTTCCGGTGTTGTTAAAGCAGTAATGGATGAGTTGTTTGATTATTTCACATCCATGAAGCTTCCTGCACAGGTTCGTATCGCTCTTGCCTGTTGTTTGAACATGTGTGGTGCTGTACATGCTTCTGATATCGCCATCCTTGGTGTTCATCGGAAGCCCCCCATGATCGATCACACCCGTATTACCGGTGTTTGTGAGCTGCCTCTCGCCATCTCTGCCTGTCCCCTTGGTGCTGTTAAACCTGCCAAGGCCGAAGTAGACGGAAAAGAGATCAAGACTGTTAAGGTCAACAATGATCGTTGTATGTTCTGTGGTAACTGTTATACCATGTGTCCTGCAATGCCTCTGGCGGATCCTGATGGTGATGGTATTGCCATCCTCGTTGGTGGTAAGGTTTCCAATGCCAGATCTGCCCCTAAATTCTCCAAACTGGTTATTCCTTTCCTGCCCAACACTCCGCCACGTTGGCCTGAGACTGTTGACGCTATAAAGAATATCCTGGAGACCTATGCCAAAGACGCCAAAAAGTATGAGCGTGTTGGTGAATGGGCCGAGCGCATTGGTTGGGAGAAGTTCTTTGAAAAATGTAACATCCCCTTCACCATCAAGTCCATTGACGATTACCGTCTGGCCTATGATACCTGGCGTACAACTACTCAGTTTAAGTACACCAATCACATCAAGTAATTGATCTGATAGACGCAGTCGGGGAGACTATTTCTTCGACTGCGTTTCTCGGTCATTGCCTGATAACACTTTGCCTTAGGAGTTCCTGTTATGGCACTTAGCGAAGACGAAATCAAAGCTGCAATGATTGAAAAGGCTACAAAAGCCCCAAAACCACAGCTTTATATCAAAGATTTTTACGCCTGTGATCCTGATACCAAACCTCGCGTGATCAAGAATATTGCGAACGCATTGGTTAAGGAAGGAAAACTCATGTTCTGGTCCTCTGGTTCCACTACCATGTATGCCCGACCTGATCGTATCAAGAATGAAGAGGGAGCTGAAGGTATTAATTAACCTTTATCTTTTTTTTTCACATTGGTTTTTAAAAGGTGCAGAGTTTTTTCTCTGTACCTTTTTTTTTGCCTTAACATCTATCGTTATGGATAACATAATTCATCTGCATTCGACGAAATCCACAAACGAGGATGCTTATGCCTTGGCGATCAACGGCGCTGGCCATGGGGTTGGTGTAGTCGCAGAACAACAGAGCCAGGGAAGGGGGAGATTGGGAAGAGAATGGATTTCCCCGCCTGGGACCGGTCTTTATTGCTCTATTATCATCAGACCTTCCCTGTCGCTTATAGACTTCCCACGAATCACCCTCACAGCGGGCCTTGCTCTCTGTTCCGCCGTTGAATCACTAACTTCCCATCCATTTGGCTTGAAATGGCCCAACGATCTGTATTGCCGGGGGAAAAAGTGTGGCGGCATTCTGGTAGAATCTTCACCCCTTTATCATGGCAAAGAAAGTCTGTTTGTCATCGTCGGTATCGGTGTGAACGTCAATACCCCTTCTGACCTCTTTCCAGCCTCTCTAGAAGGGAAGGCAAGTTCCCTTTTTATGGAGACTGGAGTATTGTGGGACATTAGTGATCTGTACGAGAAAATCCACGATTCACTTCTCTTGCATATTGCTATTCATGAACAGCAGGGCTTTGCTGAAATTCTGAAAAAATGGAGAACACATGACGTTCTCTATGAAAAAGAGATGCAGTGGCTGACCCGTGAGGGGAAGGTTATACGCGGATGGGGAATGGGACCGGATGCAGATGGTAAGTTGATAGCCAGGGACAGCAAGGGTGTGCTACATGAGATCCTTTCCGGAGATGTACAGCTCTACAGAAAAAATCGGGCATGAGAACCGAGTAGACAGTACCCGGTTCTCATGCAGAAGTGAACGGATTAGTATCTGTAATATTCCGGTTTGTATGGTCCTTCAACAGGCACACCAATATAATCGGCCTGTTTCTTGCTCATGGTTGTGAGATGGGCGTCAATCTTTTGCAGATGCAGTCTTGCCACCTTTTCATCAAGGCTTTTCGGAAGGAAGTATACTTTGTTCTCGTATTTTTCAGAGTTATTCCACAGCTCAATCTGGGCAAGTACCTGGTTGGTAAAGGAGTTACTCATGACAAAGCTTGGGTGGCCCGTGGCACATCCGAGATTAACCAGGCGACCTTCGGCGAGGACAATGATTTTCTTACCATCAGGGAAGACGACGTGATCCACTTGGGGCTTGATATTCTCCCAGGGAAGGTCTCTGATGCCGGCAATGTCAATTTCAGAATCAAAGTGACCGATATTACAAACAATAGCCTCGGCTGGCATCTGTTCCATATGGGCCCTGGTAATGACATTGAGGTTACCGGTACATGTGACATAGATGTTACCCTTTGAGGCAATTTCATCCATGGTCACCACTCTGTAGCCTTCCATGGCTGCCTGCAAGGCACAGATGGGATCAACTTCAGTTACATAGACAGTGGCTCCCATACCACGCAGGGCTTGAGCGCATCCTTTGCCCACATCACCATAGCCGACAACCACCGCTTTTTTTCCGGCAATCATTACATCAGTGGCACGCTTGATGCCATCAATAAGGGATTCACGGCAACCGTAGAGGTTGTCAAATTTGGATTTGGTGACAGAATCGTTAACATTAAAGGACGGGCACATCAGTTTGCCAGCCCGCGCCATCTCATTGAGACGGTGAACGCCGGTGGTGGTCTCCTCACTGATTCCTTTGACGGCTTGCATTTCTTCTGTATACTTGTCATGCATGATAAGAGTGAGATCGCCACCATCATCAAGGATCATGTTGGGTCGCCATCCGTCGGGACCGAAAATGGTCTGGTCGATACACCACCAGAATTCTTCTTCGTTCTCACCTTTCCAGGCAAAGGTAGGGATTCCTGCTGCAGCCATGGCTGCGGCGGCATGATCTTGGGTGGAAAAAATATTGCACGATGACCAGCGGAGTTGCGCTCCGAGTTCAACTAGGGTTTCCATAAGTACGGCGGTCTGGATAGTCATATGCAGACAACCAGCTATGCGGGCACCTTTCAAGGGCTGGGCTTCGCCATATTCCTTGCGCAGGGCCATGAGGCCGGGCATTTCAGTCTCAGCGATTTTGATTTCTTCACGCCCCCAGGGAGCAAGGGACAGGTCGGCAACTTTATAATCATTAACAGAATCAGACATTATAGTATCCTCATTAAGGTCTATGAAAAACAAAGACCCATCTGCCACGACGCGCAGCAGATGGGGTCTGGTTAGGAGTTAGAAAAAGATGTTATAAGCCGGCATCACTCTTGAGAATTTCAGCTTTGTCTGTTCTTTCCCAAGTGAAATTGTCAAGTTCACGGCCGAAATGACCGTAGGCTGCTGTTGACTGATAGATGGGACGAAGCAGGTTCAGGTGTTGGACAATCGCTTTAGGCCGCAAATCAAAATTTCGAATGATCAAGGCCTTAATGTCGTCATCCTCGAGTTTTCCGGTGCCAAAGCTTTGAACGTTGATAGAAACAGGTTGAGAGATACCTATAGCGTAGGCGATCTGAACTTCAATCTCTGAGGCGATACCTGCAGCCACAATGTTTTTTGCCACATATCGACCCATGTATGCAGATGAACGGTCAACCTTGGAGGGATCCTTGCCGGAAAAAGCACCGCCGCCATGGGATCCTTTACCACCATAAGTATCAACGATGATCTTTCTCCCGGTTACTCCGCAATCACCGACGGGACCACCTATAACGAATCGACCGGTGGGGTTGATAAAGTACTTCGTTTTTTCATCAACCATATCAGCAGGTATGGTAGGCTTGATGATCAGTTCCATAACCGCTTCCTGAAGATCGGCATAGGAGATAGACTCGTCATGCTGGGTGGAGAGAACGATAGCTTCAACCCGTTTGGCTTTGTTGCCCTCATATTCGATGGTGACTTGACTTTTTGCATCTGGTCGAAGCCAGGGGAGCTTTCCGGATTTGCGCACATCTGCCTGGCACTTGGTGAGTCTATGGGCATAGGTGATGGGCATGGGCATAAGGACTCGTGTTTCATCGCAGGCATAACCGAACATCAGTCCCTGGTCTCCAGCACCCTGGTCCAAATCCATCCCACTGCCTTCGTCGACTCCCAAGGCAATATCAGCGGATTGCTTGTCAATAGATGTAAGAACGGCACAGGATTGCCAGTCAAAACCCATCTCTGAAGAATTGTATCCGATGGAGCGTATGGTCTGACGTACTACATCAGGCATATCGACCCAAGCACTGGTGGTTATTTCACCGGCGATAATGGCCATGCCCGTGGTAACCATAGTCTCGCAGGCAACGCGACCGCCCGGATCCTGTCTGAGGATAGCATCGAGAATGGCATCTGAGATCTGATCAGCTACTTTATCAGGATGGCCTTCTGAAACGGATTCAGAGGTAAAAAAGTGATTTGACATGGAAGGTCTCCGTTGGAATTATACTGTCATTTTCACACCTGTGAAAATATGTTGGGAATATGATAGTATCCAGAATTATACTGGAGGTTTTTAAAAAACAATTTTAAACTATGACGCTGTATGGCCTGTATTGTCAAGGAAAAATGGCAATTTGATGGGATTTTTCATGTCTGATTCAGCTCTTTTGAGCATAACATACATATAGGGCAGTGGCTTATGGCAAATGAGTTGAAAACATATAGGGCCCTGGTTGTCTGTGAGAAAGATAAAGGAACATATTCTCGTGAAGTCAAAGCACTCGATTTTGCCCAGTTGCCTGTTAATGAAGTACTGGTTAAGGTGCATTATTCATCCTTGAATTATAAAGATGCATTGTCTGCTTCCGGCAACCGGGGGGTGACCAGAAGATATCCGCATGTCCCTGGAATTGATGCGGTCGGGGTGGTTGTAAAGTCTCCAAGTCCCGCATTTAGTGCAGGTGATAGAGTTATCGCTTCAGGTTTTGATCTCGGAATGAATCATGCCGGTGGATTTGCTCAATACCTGACAGCTCCCGCAGATTGGCTGGTTCCTCTTCCAGAGGCAATGAGCTTTAAGGAGAGTATGATATGGGGAACAGCAGGTTTTACAGCTGCTCAGTGCGTTGCCAGACTCCTTGAAAATGGTGCGTCGCCAGGAAGAGGGAAGATACTGGTAACAGGCGCTTCCGGAGGGGTGGGCTCGGTTTCTGTAGCTATTCTCGCAAAACTTGGTTTTGAGGTTGTAGCTGTCACCGGCAAAGATGCAGGCCAGTTTCTGCAGGGGCTAGGCGCCGCTGATATCCTGACTAGAGATGGATTCGTCGAGGATAATGTTAAGCTGCTTCTCAAGGAAAAATGGGCTGGTGTCGTCGATACAGTCGGAGGAAGGTATCTGGAGACGGCGATCAGACAAAGTTGTTATGGTACGACGGTGACCTGTTGCGGCAATGTCGCTTCAGCTGATCTTCATTTTTCAGTGTATCCTTTTATTTTGAGAGGGGTTACTCTTGTTGGTATAGACTCAGCACAGTGCCCCGTTTACCGAAGGATTGAGCTCTGGCAAAAGATGGCAGGAGAGTGGGCTCTGGATCAACTTGCCGATCTCGCAACAGTGATTACGTTAGATGAACTTGAGGAAAAAATAGACGAAATGCTGGCAGGAAAAGTCAGGGGTCGAATTGTTGTCAAAATAATGTAAGGGCTTATCACTGCAACCGCACCTTCGTTCGCCAACTGAAGTTTGTTTGGAGGATGATCATCCGACTCACATGGAAACCTGTAGCTTTGTGAAAATGGCACTATCTTTGATATGTTTTGCTTCTGCATGAATCTGGCGCTGGTAACCTTTTACCGTATCGCAACGTACTAAAAAGACACTTTTCCCCGATGAGTCTATTGTAAAATAGTTTAGAACCACCGCAACCATCTGTAAGGAGCAATGGTAATGTCCATAGAAGAGGCGCAAGAAGTTTTGTTAATTGAAGAACAAGGGCTGGCCGCAGTCCGGGAACGTATAGGAGAGGAATTTAATCAGGCAGTGGAGGCAATTCTTTCTTGTCCCAGCAGGCTGGTAATAACCGGTATCGGAAAATCAGGCCTTGTCGGGCAAAAAATTTCCGCTACTTTAAATTCCACAGGAACTCCATCTTTTTTTCTGCATCCGGTGGAGGCTATGCATGGCGATCTGGGGATGGTTGCTCCTTCCGATGTTGTTATTGCTATTTCCTATTCTGGCGAGACCGCGGAACTCAATGGGCTCCTGGTCAGTCTGAAAAGGAGAGGGACAACCATCATAGCTATGACCGGTGGCTGTGAATCTTCTCTTGCCAGGTCCAGTGATATTGTTCTTGATATCAGAGTTCCGATGGAGGCGTGTCCCCTTGGGCTTGCTCCAACAGCAAGTACCACTGCAACGCTTGCCATGGGTGACGCACTGGCAGTGGTGCTTCTGAAGCGAAAGCAGTTCCGGGCGGCCGATTTTCGTGAGAATCATCCGGGAGGCAGTCTTGGTGAAAGGTTGAAAGTTAATGTCAGCGAGGTCATGCTGAAGGGTGAGGCCATTCCCTCTGTAAAGATGGGGACGTCAGCTCTCTCGGCAATGGCAGTCCTTAATAGGGAAAATCTGGGGGCGGTGCTGATTATTGACGAGGAGTCCAGGGTCAGAGGCATTATCACTGACGGAGATGTCAGGCGTGCCATGGTGGAAGGGCGGGATCTCTCAACGGCAAAGGTGGATGAGATGATGACCGTTGATCCTGTCACTATTCGGGGTGGTGTACAGGCTGTTGATGCTCTTAGCATCATGCAGCAGCATGAGATCACGATCTTACCTATTGTTGGTGAGAGTGCAGGACTGATCGGGATTCTTCATCTCCATGATTTGCTGGGCAAAGGCGAATTTCGTTTTTTAGTCTGAGGAAAAAATATGTGTCAGATGAGCGTTTTTTTGGTTAAAGATGAAAAAGAAGAGCTGGTGATGGAATCTGTGACCAGATTGGATGTCAAAGGGGGTGGGGTTGAGGTCTGTACCTTTTTTGAAGAACCGAAATTTGTGCCGGGAGTTCAGGTGCAATCTATCGATTTTCTGGGCGGAAAGGTTTTTATAGGGTCTCTGCCCGAGACCTCAAAGTAAAAAAACACCTTGCTTTCCCCTCTGATAAAAAGAAAACATCCTTACACGAGAAGAAGAGTTGGAGAAGAATACATGAATCAACTAGAGAAATTACAAGTATTGCTACCCCACTGGATTGAGCATAATCACGGTCATGCTGAAGAGTGTCGAAAATGGGCGGCCCTGGTAGTGCAGAATGAATCGGCAGAAGAGGTCAGTTTGCATCTTGCTGCCGCTTTTGCTGCCATGGAGACCGTTGGCGATTGTCTGGAAAAGGCTCTGGTAGCAGCGGGCGGCGCAAAGAAAGGTGATGAAAGTGGTCATCACCACCATCATCATCACTAGTTAATGGCATCCTTTCAGATCAGAGGTTCCGCCCAGATCCTTTATTGATCTTCGCTGTAGAACTCCCACTGTTCGCTGGCAGGAGAGTAGAGATAATTCATCTGCAGACGTATCGGCCTTCCTCCGCTCTCCTCGGTACACTGCATTCTGAAAAGCAATTTATTTCCTATTTTTTTCAAATATTCGACTTTGGGTGAGCTGAGTACGGAGTGAGCAGCTGCCGGATAGTGTTTGATGAACAGGCTGTTAAAGTTATCGAGGAGGTATGTGGTTTTTTCGATAATAAGCAGTTGTTTTTCTGCAGCATTTATTTGACTGGAAATGTCCTGAAGAACGGTTTGAAATTCTGGCAGTGCTACAAAGGGACTGGCCGTAATGGATTCTTTAATGTTCTGCAGCTTTGCCAGCGCAGGACCATATTTTTCCGATTTAAGATACTTTGCCGCATCTTGTTTGTCGCGGATGATAGAGGCGTGGAGCATAATCCGTGAGAGTTTATCACGACTGTCTTTGGTGTTTATCTGGCTGAGTAGCTTGCTGTTTTCTTCAAGGAGGACAATGGCCTGCTCATACTGGATAATGGCATCATCCCAATTCGACGCGGCAAAGGCTTCTTGTCCTTTTTCCACCGTCATGTAGATTTTAGTTCGGGCAATGTTTTCATGCAGATTGGATATGGTAGCCGAATCAGGGAGCTCCAGCTTCACAACCAGTTCCAGGGCACGCTGGTAACTATCCAGAGCAGATAACCAGTCATTGTTATTGAAGAAAATGTGGCCTTGATCCCGCAGGGTGTTGAACTTCGTCTGATTGGAGAGAAGTTCCAGCTGAACGATATCTTCCAACGGGACATTAGGATCTGTCTTGGCCAGCTGTAATGCCTTGCTGAAGTGTTCTGAGGCGCCGTCCCAGTCGGAGACGGACAAACATTTTTCTCCGGCAAGCATAGCTGCGTTTAAACGGGCACGTGGCAGTTGCTTGTGTACTTCGGCAATCAGGGCCTTTTCGATGGCTGGGGTCTTTGTCGCTGTTTCAAGGGCTTTTTCGTAATAGAGGGCAGCTTCCTGCCAGATTTTCTGTTGAAAGAGTGTATCTCCGTTTTTTTTCGCCTCGTTGAAGGTCATGATTAATTTTTTTGTTGCTTCAGAGACAAATTGTCCGTCAAGCAATGTTTTGCCTGCCAGTCCCTGGCGAAGTTTTTCTGATGCTAACAGCGTTCTGATTTCTTGAGTCAGGAGTTTTTTTTCATTCTGCTTGACGAGTCGAACACCTGAAAGAAGGTCGAGTGCTTCTTCGCATTTTCGTTCTGCACCACTGAAATTGTTTGCATCCAATAAGGTCCGACACTCGGTGGCACTCTGTTGTGCATCTTTAAGGCCGGAACTGAGAGAAAAGTAGGAGATGGCAATAGTTGCAAGAAGGGCAATACTCCCGCCTCCTATGGCGTAAAGTGCCCAACGGCTGCCGCCTGGTTTTCTTTCCTCGTAAAAGGTCCTTTCTCCCTTGGGGGAAGCAAGGGAGGGAGGAACTCCTTCGACAAATGGAGCATCGGAGTCTGTGGAGGGCTCTTTTTTCTCCGCCTCTCTATCTTGCTTGCCTCCTGTTACCCAGTCCCCTAAAAGGTCAAGGGATTGCTGAATTCTCTCTTTTGCTTCCTGAAGAAGGGGATAATCGGAGACAAGTTCGCCAACGGCCGCATACTTTTCCCAGGCCTTTTTATGCTCTCCCCGATGTTCAAAGTCATCTGCCTCACGGTAAAGAGCCATGGCTTTATCCATGGCCTTCTGAACCTGTACTTCCAGATCCTCGCGTCCATTGAAATGGGATTCGATAGATTGGAGCTCCTGAGAGAGGGCATGAAAACGTTTTTGTCTGGCTATGACTCGCAGGCGGTCAATATCGATGCTTACGGTAAGATGGGGGGGGGTGTCTTCGTAGGGGGATTCATCGTCTTTTTCAAGAGAAAAGTGCTGGCTGAAATCGTCATCACTCAGGATGTCGATTTCGTCAATTTCAATAGCTTCATCATCTCTCTCCTGTGTTGATGAGGAAGTAGCAAATACCGGCTGTTCAAAAGGGAGGCGGTCGCCGTGTTCTTGGTACCATTCGGATGCTTCTTCATTGAAAGAATTGGTGAGAGAATAGATTTCTCCAGATATCATATGGCCGATATGGAGGATGAGCTTGGCAATGGACTGATCTGCTTGCCAGGCATCGCCGATACATATTGCTGAAGAATCAAAATCAGGATGAAAGATGGGAGTTTCCGGGCGACAATTAGGGGGGAAATGGGGAAAGCCAAAGGGAAGTGATATGGAAATAACGTGCTTGGCACAGGACTGGACCTCGCCCCCTTCTTCTTTGCAGACCCCCTTGATCTTATAAGTGACTCTGTATTGTTCAGGAGGGTTCCCTTCTTCAGGAGTTACCGTGATTTGGGGGATGTTGGCAAAGTAATCTGTTACTTCCTGAAATACTATTTCGAGTTGCTTGCTAGTATTGCTCATGCTGATTATTTGGTCGTGTAAGGAGAAGGCGAAATTGAAGATGCACGGCTTCTCAGGTTGAATGAATTCGGACCTTAATTCCTTCGCATTTTTTTGACTGAGCCTATAAAGGTGAGTGCAATTCGCAATTTCAGGCAGTTATCACATTTTTATGGCCATCATGATAAATATTAATGACTATACCAAGTACTTCAAGCAAAATACAAAAAAAATGCTGTATTTATAAAAAATATATCTTTTTAACCTTCTCATACGAAAGAGTGTGGTAAAAGTATAAATAATGAAAGCGCTCAAACTCTATTTTAAGATTATTACTGATAATAACTGTCCTCTCTATGAACGGGGAGAATTGCTGTCCCTCTCTGAAAGAACCCTTTGCTGTCCAGAGAATAAGGCAACCTGTCTGATTCTTGTCAGAGAGATGACCGGACTTCTTTTTCATCTCCTTGATGAGACCAGAGTCCCGGTCAGGAAAGGGAATGTTTTTAGTTGCAGCGGGTGCACAGGTCTTATCAAATTCGAGCTTATTTCCGAAAAAGATGCCCATGAGGCAGGCCTGATTTCAGCACTTCCTGTGCTCGATTCGGAAGCCGTGTCCTTGCTGGCCAGCATCCGCGATTTTCCCATGATTAAGGCTATACCGGAGCCCGATCTTGTGCGGGTTGTCCACCGGTTACGCAAAGAACGGGTGGCTTCCGGTGCCACTCTTATCCGTAAGGGACAGAGTTCTCTCTATCTTTATGTTATTCTTTCCGGAAACATGGTGGTCAGTGATGGCTCACTGGTCATAGCCACCCTGAGCCCAGGAGAGATTTGCGGTGAAATGAGTTATCTCGTGGGCGACGTAGCTGGGGCTGATGTCAAGGCTATAACAGATGCTGAGGTCCTTTCCATTGCCGGAGACGATGTCAGTAAACTTCTTGACCGAATTCCCGGTCTGCAGTTGTTCATGGCCAAAGTGCTTGCGCAACGATTGAGCCGAGCCAACGCTACCCGCTTCAATACCTTTGATGCCTGTATGAGTGGGAGTATCCCCGAGATGCCTCCTGCCGAGCTTTTTCAGATTTTTCACATGAATAAAAAGACAGGTGTTCTCACCCTCGATTTTCCCCAGGGTATGGCCAAGGTTTCTTTTCGGGAAGGTTGTGTCATTAATGCCCACTACGGGGAACAAAATAATCAGGAAGCTATCTTTGCCATGTTGGGAGAAAAGGAAGGGCGCTATACCTTTACCACAGGTCTTTCCCCGGAAGAGATGCGCTCTGCCGAGATCGGGGATTTTATGATGCTTCTCATGGAAGGAATCAAGCGGATCGATGAAACAGCAGAGAGGTAATGAGGTCAGTGGCTGAAATCAAGAAAGGGAGGCAGGCTCAGAATTTCCATGAAGCTGGAGACGTGGTACTCTGCTGAAAGATTTGAGTTCTTAAAGGCGATGAGTCGCATATTGCACGCTTCAGAGTGTTGCCGGTCAATGATGGAATCGCCGATGTAGATGGCCTCTTCCGCCTGACAGTTACAGTGGTCGAGGATCTCAAGTAAGGCGTCAGGCGCAGGTTTGGGTCGCTTTGCATTCTCTGCTGTCATCACCTTGGTGAAGTAGTCGCGGAGGTGGAAAATATCCAGGATCGATGTCATGGTGTTGGTCCGGTTGGTGGAGATTGCAAGCTGATAGCGTGAACTGCAGGCGTCAAGAAATTCAATGAGGTCTTCTTCCATCCGCATGTACTTGAGAAAGGGGGCATATCCTATTTCTTCTCGGTAGCGGTTGACTGCCTGCAGATCTTGGTCGGGGTAGTGGCGAAAGATATGCGGAACTGACTCCATCACATTGTGGATATGCACAAATTCCAGCTCGTCCATATCCATGGGCGGGTAGTTAAAGTGTTGCAGCAGGTGGTTGTAGTATGATTGATTGGCTGCGATGGAGTCAAACATTACTCCATCGCAGTCAAAGATGACGACCTTGAGTTTCATTGCATCCATTTTGGTGTATATGGGAGGGGAACTATATTTGACATTCGGAATGTGATTGTTTGTCACTGCTGCACGTGCTTAATGATCGTTTTGTTTCATTTCTGAAAAAGTACTCTGGATAACCAGGTTACTGCAAAGAGAAGCAGTTGCTCATCATCCGTGCAGGCCTCTCTCTGTGGAAGGTATTGTTCCTGGTTCGGGAGTCCGCCTGCTTCAAGTTGTTCACGAAAGCTGTCGATGTTGTAGAGTGCCAGGACAAAGAAAGCTGTCTCTTCGCTTGTCAGTCGCATTCCTCTGCGTATTTTCTCATGCTGCAGCACTGAGGTCACCCGATCGTTCATTTCGTTATATCGTTTTAATCCTTGGTCCATGCTGTATTTTTTGGCTGTCTGGGACTCTTTTTCCAGAAATCCGTGGCAGTGTGTCTCTTTGAGGAGGACAAAGAATTCCTGTATGGACTGATCGCCTTGCCGCTTGGCAGCTCTACCCATGGGGTAAGTTCGGCAGGCACCCGGTCTTCCCGCATAAACAGTACAGCCTTTGTTCGAAACAAAGACACAAGAGGCCTGACCGTCATCGACCATGGTGAGGTAGAAGCGGGGAAAAGCCTCGTCTGCCTCTTGCTCCATGATGACATAACGATCGAGAAAGGTCTCGGAGTGGAGACCTGTTTCCTGTTTCAGGCGTAGAATGTCATAGGGCGTCAAGGACAGTTCAAGCTCCCGGCAGCAGTCGGTGAAACAGTCAACACCCGGGTGACAGGAAAATGAGAAGTATTCATCGTCCTGTATCCGGGTGACATGTTTTGGGAGCTGCATCCGGTCCATGGTTTTAATCCTTGTTGCCAGGCAAGAGAGTGAGAATCGGACTGGCAATAAAGATGGAAGAGTAGGTTCCCACCAAGACGCCCAAGAGCAGGACCAGTGAGAAATCATGAATGACCGATCCGCCGAAGAAGAACAGACAGATGAGTACGATAGCCGTAGTCAGGGAGGTGACAAGTGTTCGGCTCATGACCTCGTTGATGCTTCTGTTAATCTCTTTGAGCAGAGAGTGGGCTTCTGCTTTCTGCATATTCTCCCGGATCCTGTCAAAGACGACCACTGAGTCGTTGAGCGAATAACCGGCCAGGGTGAGCAGGGCGGTGACGAGGAGGAGAGTGACTTCCACGTTGAAGAGCCAGCAGATCCCCAGCACCACGATTACGTCATGGAAGGTGGCCATGGCAGCGGCAAGTCCGAAACGGATGTCAAAGCGTAGAGCCAGATAGATAATAACGCCCAAGAAAGAGATAAAGATGGCCTGAATGGCCTTATTCCTCAGGACGGCACTGACTGATGAGCCGATTTCCGACTGACTTTCCAGGCTGAATTGCTTATCCTGAAGTTCCATATTCAGGAGAGTGGTGATCTGTTCACTGATGTTGCCAATGACCTGTTCCGACCGTTTGATCTTGACGATCAGCCGGTGTTCCCCCTCCACTTCCTGGAGGTTGATATCCTTCATGTCGTTTCTGGCAAAGGCCTGACGAACCTCATCCATGGTGAAATCATTGCTCGCCTGGTACTGGAGCAGTGAACCGCCGGAAAAATCAACGCCCATGTTGGCCTTGCCCCGGGCAATCTGGATAAAAGCGATGAGGCCCACAGCTACCAGGACTGCGGAGATGGCGAAGGTAATATTTTTTATCCGCATAAAGTCCAGGTTCGGCTTCTTGGTAAACTGCATGAAGGTCAGCTTTTTCAAGGAACGGAAGGAGTAAAAGGTGTCGAACATGAGCCGTGAGCAGAAGAGGGCGGTGAAGAGGTTGAAGATAATACCTAAAGAGAGGGTAACGGCAAAGCCTTTGATGGGTCCGGTACCGAACATAAAAAGGGCCATGGCCGTGATAAGGGTGGTCACCTGGGAGTCAACAATGGTCGAGAAGGCCTTGCTGTAGCCACCGTCTACACTTGATTTCACAGATTTACCCAGGCTGTATTCTTCGCGCATCCTTTCAAAAATAAGGACGTTTGCATCCACTGCCATACCAATAGAGAGGATGATACCGGCAATACCCGGCAGGGTCAGGGTGGCATTGAGGATGGCAAGCCCGGTGAAGAGAAAGAGGATGTTGAGGACGAGGGCACTGTTGGCAATGACACCGGAGAGGCGATAGTAGATGGCCATGAAGCCCAGTACCAGAATGGCACCAAACACTCCGGCGGTCATTCCTTTGTTAATGGAATCCTGGCCGAGACTGGCGCCGACGGTCATGTTCTGGATGATATCCACAGGTGCCGGAAGGGCTCCCACGCGCAGGACAATGGCGAGGTCGGCAGCATCTTCATGGGTGAAACTGCCCGATATCTGGGCAGAACCGCCCATTATCTTTTCTCGGATTACCGGGGCTGAGCGGACCACATTGTCCAGGACTATGGCCATCCGTTTACCCACATTTGCTTCGGTGAGTTTGGCAAAAACATTGCCACCCTTGGCCGTGAAGTCGATGGAGACATAGGGCTCATTGAACTGATTGGATATCCTTACCTGGGCATTTTTGACCATTTCTCCGGTCATCAGAATTTTTTCTTCCAGGAGAATAGGGCGAATAATTTCTTTGTTGGTCTGACTGTCGGTGTCTTTTTCGATATAAATTTTGGTGTCTTTGGGTAATCGATTCTGCAGGGCACGGTTCAGTTTTTCCACTTCTTCAGTGTTGGTCCATGTGCCATTCCATTGCCCGGCTGTTCGAATTTCTTCGGCAAGCAGGCCGAGGTTAAGACCGGCAGCATCAGCTACACGTTTAAATTCGAGCTGAGCGGTTTTTCCAATGAGATCGATTGCACGTTTGGGATCTCTGATGCCCGGCAGCTGGATTACTATTTCCGCCTCTCCCTGGCGGATGATCACCGGTTCCGCTACTCCGAACTGGTCGATACGGTTACGAATAATCTCCAGAGACTGTTCCACGGCATGGGTGCGGATATAATCGATTTCCGAGTCTTTGAGCGTAATGGAAATTTTGGGAAACGACCCTTCCTTGGCGTCCACCTTTACATTGATATTGGGGAAGCTGTCTGCAACCACACTGTTGACTGTATCCACGGCACTGGAGTTAGGGAGGGTGAAGAGGACGGTTCCCGGGGCCGATTTTGTTCGTACCGCACTGATGGATTGCTCCTTGAGGCTGTCCTTTAATTCCGTGGCAGCGAGTTCAAGGGAATCTTCCTGGGCCTTGTCCAGGTTAACCTGGAGGACCAGATGCATGCCACCCTGCAGGTCAAGGCCCAGGCGTAGGCCCTCCGGTGCCATATACTTTTTCCACCAGTCAGGGGTCGAGGCGTAAAAAGAAGGAATTATGGTGATAATTGAGAGAATAACTAGAAATATGAGTGCGCTGATTTTCAATTTGAGTGAAGTGTTCATTCGAATTCCTGGATTCGTGGTGACGAGAATTGGGAGTGGTTGATTTTCAAAGACAACTGGGTTTGTTGATCCTGAAGGACACTTTTCAGTTTCCCCACTTATGGGGCATGTATTTTAACAGGAAGAAGTAACATCCTGAATTATAAGTGTCTTGCTTTTTTTTTAGTAAAGAACAGGAGCAAGATACTAATAAGGTACTGAATGGAAGGCGATTATACAGTACTGCCTGAATCTTGCAAGACTTCCTCACTATTTTCTCTTTTCCTGTTGATGGAAGAGGCGAGACAGGCTGCTCCAAAACCGTTGTCGATGTTGACGACGCCTAGTCCCGGAGCACAGCTGTTGAGCATACCAAGCAGCGCTGCAATTCCACCAAAACTGGTTCCATATCCCACTGATGTCGGCACAGCTATTACCGGACAACTGCACAGCCCGCTGACCACACTGGGCAGGGCTCCTTCCATACCGGCCACTACGATGATGACAGAGGCAGAGGTGAAGAGTTCCTGTTTGTTGAACAAGCGGTGGAGACCGGCAACACCGACATCGTAGTGAGTGGCCACCGGATTGCCGAGGCTCTCCGCTGTTATCCTGGCCTCTTCGGCCACAGGAATATCCGAAGTTCCAGCGCAGAGGATTGCGATGGTGCCTCGGGTACGTCCTGGTATCGGCTGTTGCCGGTTGCAGGTGAGCATCCTTGCTTGCTGGTGATGCGTGAGTTCCGGGAGAGCGGCCATGACCTGATGGGCTTTTTCTGCATCGATACGGGTGGCCAGGAACAGAGATTGCTGTTGAAGAAAGGTCCTGGCAATATCAATGATCTGTTCGCTGCTTTTTCCGGCACCATAAATAACTTCAGGGGTTCCGGTGCGGAGGCTTCGGTGGTGATCGATACAGGCGTCCTTGATAAGCTGACCAGGCAGGTGGCGCAGTTGGTGCAGGGCCTGTTGAACAGAATAGGTTCCTTGCTGCACACCGGAGAGAAGTTCCTGTATCGTATCTTGATTCATGGTCAAGCAGATGAAGAGTTAGGTTGATACGTCTTATTCCCGGACAGGCATGAGTCGGCTATCTCGGATAGTTAATTTTTTAATGATGCTGTCAAAGGTGAAAAGTATCACGATAACAAAATAAGGTAAAGCTTTTGTCCAGAGTTTACTCTCAGGGGTGATTCTGGTACTATACTTCCTTTTTTATGATTCTGCCTAGTCGGCAATATTTTTATCAGTTTAATATAAGGAGTTGTTGATGAGTGAAACAAATCTTCCCGCCTATATCCGTTACCTGCAGCAGGAAAGCAGCTATCCTCATCCCGCAGTGGATATTAGCCTGGTGCAGACCCATATTTCCTTTGTGCTCCTGGCAGGCGAGTATGTCTACAAATGGAAGAAACCCGTTGATTTTGGTTTCCTCAATTTTTCCACCCTTGAGAAGAGAAAATTTTTCTGTGAGCAGGAGTTGCTGCTCAATCGCAGGCTCTGTCCCGACATTTACGAGGAGCTGGTCACCGTTACTGAAGAGGGTTCCGGGTTTTGTCTCAATGGTTCCGGAAAGGTCGTGGAGTATGGCATCAGGATGACAAGAATGCCGGAAGAAAAAATGATGGGCAGAATCATGGCGGCAGGTGAATTGACTCACGCCCATATCGATGGCATCATTGATACTCTGGTCCCTTTTTATCAGGCGGCTGCGGGTGACGAATCCATACAGGAGTTTGGCCAGGCCAGCGCTGTTGCTGTCAATGTTTTGGAAAATTTTGAACAGACAGCCGCAGTTATTGATCAGGGTGCCCTCAGTCGAGGCCAGTTTGACACCATCAGCAGCTATGCCAGAGAATTTCTTGATCATAAGGGCAGGTTCCAGGTGCGTATTGATGCTGGTAAGATCAGGGATTGTCACGGTGATATGCATTCAGCAAACATTTGTCTGGCAGATCGTGTTTATATCTTTGACTGTATCGAATTTAACGAGCGCTTTCGCTATACGGATGTGGCTGCCGATGTCGCCTTTTTGGCCATGGATCTTGATTTTCACGGTCTCGATGAGCTTTCTCGCTATTTCGTCGAGCAGTTTGCTGCAAAATCCGAGGACCCGGGGCTCTTTGTGATGCTCGATTTTTATAAGTGTTATCGGGCGTATGTACGAGGGAAAATAGGGCTGTTTACGGCCGCTGATCCGTTAGTGGATGCACAAATCGCCACCCAGTGTCTTGAACAGGCAAGAAAACATTTTCTCCTGGCCGAAAAGTATGCAGCAGCAAAGTAAAAAAGTGTGGTCTTCCGGGCTCCTGCTTGTTTTTTTTGGAATGATCGCCACTGGGAAGAGCTATCTGGCCTCCGCCTGGGCACAGCAATACGGGCTGCCGTATTATAATTCAGACAGGGTTCGCAAAGAGCTGGCCGGGATAACGCCTCAGACCAGTCAGCAGGCAGGGGTGGACCAGGGGATTTATACCCCTGCCTTTAGCAGGCGTACCTATGATGCTTTGCTTGATCGTGCTGATACGCATTTTCGGGAAGATGCTCAGGCCTGTGTGGTCCTGGATGGATCGTATCAGTCTGCAAGAGAGAGAGAGCTCTTGCGAGACCGTTTTTCCGGTCGCGTAGATGTCCTTTTTGTCCACTGCACCTGCAGTGAAGATGTGGTAAAAGAGCGATTGAAGCAGCGGGCCATGGATTCCCATGCTGTTTCTGATGGGCGCTGGGAGATATATCTTGCGCAGAGAAAACGTTTTCAACCTGTAACTGATCTGGAACAGGAACAGGTGATAGAACTTGATACCAATGCTCCTCTGCAGCAGTTGTTGATGCAGGTGGGTCAGCATATTCAAGAGCGAGGGCTATAGCCTGTTCCTAACGCAACTGCAAGAAGTGACAGCAGAAAGGCTTAAAGATATGTTGGGTTTTGTAACCTCAAACCTATCTGCACATCATTTCGTTTCCAACGTAGAATGTCGTTGCCATTGAGCCGGAGTGGTGTCTCTGACCTTGAGATAAACCTATACAAGAGGTGTGTGATGTCTACACGAATTTATATATTGCGCTTTCCAAAAGAGACCAGCAATGAGCCCATTATCTACCAACTTGTCAAACAGTACGACGTTGAATTCAATATCCTGAAGGCCGATATCCTGCCTCAGCGGGAAGGACTAATGATTCTGGAATTAAAAGGAATCAAGGATAAAGTCAACTCAGGGTTGGAATTTCTGAAGTCCTTTGGGGTCAAAGTGGAGCGTCTGGCGGCTTCCATTCGCAGGGACGATGAAAAATGTTTTCAGTGCGGGGCCTGTACCGGCATCTGTCCTGTGGGGGCGCTGGCAATACAGCGCCCCGAAATGACGGTGGTTTTTGATCCGGAAAAATGTACTGGATGTTCCCTTTGTGTTCCGGTCTGTCCAGTCCGGGCCATGGAAGTGTCCTTGGGCGCCGGCACTTTGGCGGAAGTAGAAGAAAAGACTATTGTTTAATGAAAAAGGGGATGCTTTTTTATTGTATACCCTGTTTCGGATGCCTGCTGCCGGAAGAGCGAGTGTCACGGCTCAGTTTATTCTCGAGGGCGCTTCAGTCAGGCGATTCGGGGGTGTCGGAGGTGAAAAGGCATTTTTGAATCTGGAGGAATGGAGCGGTTCAGACCAGATCTGACGGCCACTGCTTCTTTAGGTGGTTGCTGTCATGTCAAATGTAAGTTGTTTCTTGTCCCTTCCATAGCTTTTTTCATCTTTAAAGGTGTCCATAACATGCTGTTTTTGTGATTCGGCCCCGGCGATTTTCCAGCCACGGCATTTCCTGCAATATTCCTGGTAAGACAAATGACTGTCTAGATGCCATCGTCTTTGCAAAGGCGCTCTGCATCTTGGTGGTTTTGTGCTGTCTCGGCAGAGATAAAAGCTTAGTATTTGTGGAACCGGTTTTTAAGGTGTAAAACCCAGACATTTTTGAGCTGTTGTGGAGTTTAGCGCAGTCTTTCGTATGTGTTCATCTTGCTTTGGTCTATGAGAAAGCTCATATCATCACAGCTTACTTCTCTTGCCGACATGGAAGAGTTGCATTGACACGTTGAATTCAAGGCTGTATCACAAAAAAAGGATGTTGGTAATCAATTGTCTTAATCTGATTGGTGGCTGGTTTAGCGTTATGCTTAATTTTGAATACATTTTGGAGCAACACCTGCAATGATGCGAATTAATATTTTTATTGCTGTACTCGTTGCTACCGTCACTTATAGCTTGTGGGCCTTTATGAATAGGCCGGAAGTTGAACCAATGTGGCCAGAGACGATTCAAGGATTTTCTTTTTCGCCGATGCGTTTAGATCATAATCCGTCAACAGGAATACAGCCGACGGTTGAAGAAATTGAGCAGGATGTGGCTCTGCTCTCGGGTAAAACTCATTCCATACGCACGTACACTGTAGAAGGGACTCTTGCTCAGGTTCCTGTCCTGGCACGGAAGCATGGTCTTAACGTTGCGTTAGGGGCCTGGCTAGATAGTAGATTAGAGAAAAATCTTATAGAAATTGAAAATCTGATTTCTATAGCTGATAAAAACCGGAAAAATGTCGTTCGCGTTGTGGTGGGTAACGAGGTTCTACTCAGAAAAGAGATTTCCATTGAGCGGTTGTGCAAGTATCTTGATCATGTTCGTAGTCAAGTTGGTATGCCTGTCAGCACAGCAGAACCATGGCATGTGTGGGTTAAACACCCTGAACTGGCGCAGCATGTTGACTATCTTGCCGTTCATATGTTGCCTTACTGGGAAGGAGTAGGTAATGAAGTTGCGGTTGATTACATCGTAGAACGTATGAATCAATTGAAACAACTTTTCCCGGGTAAACCGATAGTAATAGCTGAAGTAGGTTGGCCCAGTAATGGCAGAACCATTAAGTCAGCAACTGCCAATGAGGCATGGCAGGCAATTTTTTTGCGACGCTTTTTACACCGGGCCGAGCAAGAAAAGTACACCTACTATTTAATGGAGGCTTTTGATCAACCATGGAAACGGGTGAGTGAGGGTTCTGTTGGTGCTTATTGGGGCGTCTATGATGCTGAACGTAATGCCAAATTTGAATTTATAAAACCTATTGTAGGCTTGCCGCAATGGCAGATGTTAGCCATAATTTCAGTTATTATTGCGGCCATTGTTTTTGCCCTGCTCTTGATTGATGCAAATACATTAAATCGCCGTGGCCGTAGTTTTCTTGCCATGGTTGCCTATGTGTTGACTACAGTTGTCGTCTGGATTGCATATGACTATTCACGGCAATATATGACTGCTGGAGCTCTTGTCGTCGGCATTTTGATGATGCTGGGTATGATTGGGGTCATTATAGTGTTGCTGATTGAAGCGCATGAATGGGCTGAAGCGTTATGGGTGAAAAGCCGTCGCCGTGAATTAAAAGCAGTAGACGTTAGTGATGCGGATCTTCCCATGGTGTCAATTCATGTCCCGGCCTATAACGAGCCACCTGATATGTTGATTAAAACATTGGATGCCTTGGCGGCACTGGATTATCCGCGTTATGAAGTAATCGTTATTGATAACAACACAAAGGATGCTGAGATTTGGCAACCCTTGGAAAAACACTGCTCCATACTGGGAGAGAAATTCCGGTTTTTTCATAAGTCGCCGCTAGCCGGTTTTAAAGCAGGGGCATTAAACTTTGCCTTGAAAGAGACAGCGCCTGATGCAACAATTATTGCTGTTATCGATAGTGATTATTGTGTTGTGCCGACATGGTTGCGAGAACTGGTGCCACAATTTACACAAGCTGATGTCGCAATTGTTCAAGCACCCCAAGACTACCGAGATTCGAACGAAACACTCTTTAAGACCATCTGCTTTGCTGAATATCGAGGGTTTTTTCATATTGGTATGATTACACGCAATGAGCGTAATGCAATCATCCAACACGGGACCATGACCATGGTACGACGTTCGTGCCTGGAAGAAGTTGGCGGTTGGAGTGAACGCACTATCACCGAAGATGCAGAATTGGGTCTGATGATTTTTTCAGCAGGTTATCAAGCTGTTTATACATCCAGGAGTTATGGCAAGGGATTGATGCCAGATAGTTTTCTTGATTATAAAAATCAGCGTTTTCGCTGGGCTTATGGTGCCATGCAGATTTTACGGCACCATGCAGGAGAATTAATGGGGAGGGCAAGTCATAACTTAACTGTTGGACAACGATATCACTTTATAGCCGGCTGGCTGCCCTGGATTGCTGACGGTATCAATCTGATTTTCAATTTTGCGGCATTAGGCTGGTCTTTGGCGATGATTGTCCTACCCCAACAAGTCGATCCACCCTTGGTGATCTTTTCAATATTACCGCTAAGTTTATTTGTTTTTAAAATTGCCAAGGTGATTTATCTGTACCGTGGTGTGCACATCGTCACCTCAGTAGGAGAAACTGTTGCTGCAGCATTTTCCGGTCTCGCATTATCACATACAATCGCCAAGGCTATGTGGCTGGGGCTCTTCACTGATGGCCGGCCTTTTTTGCGGACACCTAAAATGGAAAAATCAATGGCCTTTGTGAAAGCAATTGGCACTGTATCTGAAGAGACATTGTTTATGTTGGCGTTATGGCTTGCTGCTGGCGCACTCTATTACACAATATCAATAGATACCTGGGATATTATTCTTTGGATAATGATGTTGCTGGTCCAATCTTTGCCGTATTTTTCGGCACTATGTCTTTCTATTATCAGTGCATTGCCAAAGTCAAAGGCCAAGTTAGCCACGAGTCATTCATTACAGTAAGAAGGGTCCTTGCTAGTTGTCAGGAAATTTAATCAAAATTAATTTGACTGCTGAATAGCAACTTTTACCCATTCAAAAGGGCGATAGATCCAAAGAAATATCCTTACACAAAGTCTGCCGAAAAACGCATGAACCACCATCCGTGCCTTGGTCCCTGACTGGCATGGCCCAGCCATAGAGCTAAAGGAACAGGCCCAGTCTTTTCGTCGTCACTGTTTCACCCATCCGCAGCACTCCGAGACAAAAGGAGCCCGGTATCTGAGAAGGAACCGTAGCTTTGTTATTTTCCTGATAGAATTCATACTTGACTTTATGCAACCCTCCTCCTACTATGTCACGTATCGCCATATGGTAATATGAGCATGAAAGGAGGAAGGCTGCTATGAAACAATTTGTTCGTGTTATGAAGGCCCTGTCCGATCCCAATCGAGTCAGGATCATTAAGATGCTTGGTGTTAAAGAACTCTGCGTTTGTGAGTTGCAGGATTTAATCGGGCTGGCTCAATCGACAGTCTCCAAGCACCTGAAAGTGTTGGAAGAGGCTGGTCTGGTTGACTACCGCAAGGAAGGTTCCTGGTTTATTTATCGGCTGACCAAAGGTGAAGAGTCGGACTATGCGAGAGTGATGCTCAAAAACCTCAAAAGCTGGCTTGTTGATGAGCCGCAGTTGCAGGAAATGATGGCCAGGCTGCCTCAGATCGACAGGGAGCGAAGCTGTGCAGCATGATTTGAATGGAAGGGCGTTTAAGGAATACTACTTATGGAACCAATAAAATCAATAAAGAACTGTGCTGATGGTGGTGATTGTTGTGACGTCAGTACCGGTGCAAACAAAAGAAAAATGACAGCGCAACAGTTGGGCCTTGGCCTGCTTGGCCTTACCACCTGGTATATAGTCTATACACAGCTGCTTCCTTTCTCCCATTATTTTTCCTATGGCCTGTTTGGTTTCGAAAAGGGCAGCCATCTGGGTGAGGCAATACAGTTCTTTGCCTATGATACTCCCAAGGTTATGATGCTTCTCACCCTTATTGTCTTTGTGGTTGGGATGTTGCGCTCTTTTTTTACTCAGGAGCGAACCCGGAAAGTTCTGGCAGGTAAACGGGAGACTGCAGGTAATGTAATGGCCGCTTTGCTTGGTATCGTCACACCGTTCTGTTCCTGTTCTGCCGTGCCGCTTTTCCTCGGATTTGTCCAGGCGGGAGTGCCATTGGGCGTGACTTTTTCATTTCTCATTGCAGCACCCATGGTCAATGAGATTGCCCTGGTTCTGTTGTACGGTCTTTTAGGATGGAAGGTTGCCGCGATTTATCTGGGGACAGGACTCGCCATTGCCATGGGGGCAGGTTGGGTTATTGGTCGATTGAAACTTGAACACCTTATTGAAGACTGGGTTCAGGAACTGCGGGCAGGTGCAGCTGTGGTGATTGAAGAAAAACTCAGTTGGGCCGATCGGATTGATCGTGGCTGGGAGGCCGTGCGTGATATCGTCGGCAAGGTATGGGTTTACGTGGTTGCAGGAATCGCTGTCGGAGCCATGATCCACGGTTATGTGCCGGAAACTTTTATGGCATCCGTCATGGGTAAAGATGCCTGGTGGTCAGTGCCTGTCGCTGTTGTGGTTGGTATCCCAATGTATTCCAATGCTGCTGGTATCGTGCCGGTGGTTGAGGCACTCCTTGGCAAAGGGGCAGCACTGGGCACAGTGCTGGCGTTTATGATGAGTGTTATTGCTTTGTCTTTGCCGGAAATGGTTATTCTTCGGAAGGTCCTTAAGCCAAAATTGATAGCTGTCTTCATCGGAGTGGTCGGAGGCGGGATCTTGTTTACCGGCTTTCTGTTTAACCTGATTATTTGAATCTGTTTCCTTACAGGTTAGTTTTATTTTATACATAATAAAAAAAGAGGAAGAAAACATGGAGATTAAAGTATGCGGACCGGGATGTGCCTCTTGTGAAAAAACACAAAAAATTGTTGAGGCTGCTGTTGCTGCAAAAGGTGTTGACGTGACAATCAGCAAAATTACAGATTTTCAGGAAATTGCCAGATTGGGTATTTTTTCAACCCCGGCTGTAATCATTGACGGTGAGGTGAAATGCATAGGAAATATCCCAAAGCAGTCAGAGGTCGAAAGCTGGTTGAAATCATAAGAACAACAGGATGCTGTTTGAATTGCCAATAGTGGTAGACTTGTTTCTACTTGTCCGTGTTGCTCTCCAGTTTGTGCCAAAATATTAATGTTTGAAATTGGTGACTAACTCCACATTTAAAGGAAGTGATACTATGTTGTATCGTTATCTCTATAAAAGTATTTTTTCGGTTTTGTTGCTTGTCATTCTGCTTTTGATGTCCTTTACGGCCCAGGCCGCAGAAGAGAATGAAATCCCAAGAAAAAACATGGTAACCATGGTGGACCTCGGGGCCGACAAATGTGTTCCCTGTAAATTAATGGCTCCGATTCTTAAGAAGTTGGAATCCGAGTATAATGGGAAAGCCGCCATTGTTTTTCTCGATGTATGGAAAAATCCTGATCAGGCCAAAGAATATGGGATAAGGGTTATTCCCACCCAGATTTTCTTTGATAAAGCTGGCAAAGAGATATCTCGCCATGTCGGTTTTATGGACGAACAAGCAATCAGAAAACAGCTCGATATGTTACTTGCAATCTAAGGGTTGCGAGTTGGCAATGCAGTTTTCCGTGAGTTGTGTCCGCATCTTATTTTTCTGCGGATTTTTCAGGCGCTACTGCTTTCTGGTAATACTGTATGAGAACCGTTGATCTTTGATGGAGGGACTCTATGCTTGATACTCTTTTTCTCGCCATTAACTCGTGGATGACAGGCGGACTTTTAGCTGCAGCCGTTGGCTGTTTCAGCTGGGGAATGGTCAGTGTCTTGTTCAGTCCCTGTCACATGGCATCCATCCCGCTTATTATAGGCTATGTGGGTGGACAGAACACAATCCTCAAGGGGCGGGATGCCATTCCCTATGCCCTGATTTTCACCAGTGGCCTTTTTATTACCATCGCCATAATTGGTTTCGTCTGTGTCTTGCTGGGTCGGATGATGGGAGATGTAGGCCCGTATTGGACACTCCTGTTGGGAGCTCTTCTTTTATGGGTTGCCATGGATATGCTTGGAATTGCCAGCTGCAAGCTGCCTGGTAGCTCTTTACATAGGCTTCAAGTCAGGGGGCTTTCCGGAGCCTTTATTTTAGGACTTGCCTATGGTGTCCTCTCCGGCTCCTGTACCTTTGGCTTTATTGCGCCTATTCTTGCTATTATTACTGTCCAGAAACAAATCGTTTCCGGACTTTTTCTTCTTACCCTCTTTGCCCTCGGCCACTGTCTGCCTATTGCAGTGGCGGGTAGTTCGGCGACTACTGTCAAAAGACTGATCAATAATTCTACATTTCAGCACAGTGGCATCTGGTTCAGGAAAGGCGCGGGTATTTTGATAGGCAGCCTAGGAATATACTTTATTGCTCGTCCCTGGATAATCTTATAATTCAGGTGAGCGGCGGTCGATGGCATAGCCACAAATTCTAGCCTTTCCTGTCTGTTTCCCAATCCTGCACGATATTTTGCCATCCCAGTCATTCTTGTACCATTTTGTCTTAAACTTGCTATTGCACCTGTAAAAGGAGATGTATCCGCAGGTGCAATGAAGAGATGATGGGTATAGAGGAATGTGACGAGATATTGCTGTGAATATGCCCTCTCGCTCTCAACTTCTCGGTTATCCCCTAGTCACTTTTTGAACTTGCTGTAGCGGCTAACAGCGTGTTGCGTGTACTAAACCCGATCGTACAGATTTTCATGAAAATGAGTTAGGGTATGGGGTACTGGTGGTTCAGGACCTGTGTCGCAAAAAAGCGAGTTGAAGCATACTTGGCTGACTGTTTTAATAATCAAAACATTCTTGCATATTGTTTCCAGAACGAGGAGGAATTGTAAGTGAAAGCAAAGAAAAGAACTGCAGGTTCCTGTTTCCGTGAAAAGCAGATTTGTCGGTTCTTGTATTTATAAGCTGGTTTTTAGGTAAGATGAGTTGTGAAAATATTTCTACAGTGTACTGCGTATTTTTCTTAAAAAAAGGAACTGTAAATTCTGTTTTTCTTTTTTGCATCCAATTGCCAATGGTGAATGCATTTTAAAGCGGTGGCTTATCGGTTCAGTTGTAAGAAAGATGAAATTGGAGAAAGTATATTTTGAGTATGTCACATACAGGAGGACAAGTGCTCTCAAGTTGAGACAAGATAACTTGTCTTTTTTAAAAAAACCACATTTTGGCACTTCTTTTGCTAAAAAAATTATTGGATTCCAAGATTGCCTTGGATGTTATTTATGATGCCGCTTCCGGGCGACACCATAGGGTGTGCTGAAGGTTTGTTTTGGGCATGCTATAGCAGTTTGTTGTTTGCTCATATAACAAAAGGGCTGTGTGAAAAAGATAGTCAATATAATGTGTTGGGCTGTTGTTCTCTTGTTTGTAAGCTCAACCGGTTAATGCCACTGGATGATAAAAATAGTTCAATTGCAACAGAGCAGCAAGACTTGCAGGAAGAAAGGCAAGAGGCAAAAGAGAACGACGAAACAAGCACTCCGAAGCCTTACACGACATGGGAAAGTGAACGGCGAAATCATTTTCCAAGGGGGAGTTAACAGGAAAAATGATTGAGCAGGTCACCAGGGAAAAACAGTAACGGATAAGGATAAGGATAAGAATACTATGAAAATAAGAAAGTGCCCTGTCTGTATGGGGGAAATCATGGTTTCCTATGAAAATGAACCTGGCGATATAATTTTCTGTAGGGGCTGTGAACAAGGTTATGAACTTCGTTCTATCAAGCCAATACGTCTGACGCCATTAGATTTCAACGATGATTATGAGTTTGATGAAAATGCTTCTTCATATTTCTGATCTGCCGGTGAAGCTTATGATTTCGGCAAGCTGCGGAAGAATTGTTGGCGCATGGTGGAATGCAGGGTGGCCTGAAGCTTTTCTGTAGTTCTGTCAATATCCATGGAATAGGTGTATATGCCGTAGAAGATATCCCGCTGTGGACTCTGGTGTGGCATTTTTACTCGTTTGTTATAGTGTCAAGGATAGGTGCAATAATGATTGAGAAAGAAAGAAAGGAAATGTGCAGTAGAAAAAGGAGCGGACGATTCGAGCATCATCTCCGGAGCTGCACAATTTGCGGAAGCGCTAACGGGCTTGAAATTTTCAGCCATCATCAGAAAAACGATATTATTTTCTGTGAGGTTTGCGGGGTGAAATACTCGTTGCAGAGTATAGAACCGGTCAGGCTACGTTGCCTCGAGCCTCAAGCAGCGCATGATGCTGCCTGGGTGGAGAAGTATTCATCATACTGAAGATAATAGTGCTCAGCCGAGAGACAGTGTTGGTGATTGTCTTAATTCCCTTTCCCTTCAGGTGCTGGTATTCCATGCGTAACGGCTAACAACAAATTGAATCCGTTTCTTGAGGAGAAACCGGCCGAAAACATGTGACCAGTATTGTCTTTTCTTGGGCTTCGCTCTTCAGTAGGCCGCTGATCTCGATTTTCCGGCGAAGCATGGACATAAGCTCTTCTTCTTGGTTGGTGTAGGTGAGTACATATTTCTTTTCGTCATTTGTGAAAAGAGCGAGGCCTGATATTTCTCCATTCCCTTTCCATTGATCTGGAACAAGAACTCCTACAATAGTGATTTCTCCCTGATCCATCACTGCTTTCACCTTTTTTTATCACAAATTGAATGGCACAGGATGGAGGGAGGGTGAATGAATGCTAGCAGGAAGGGCGGCACCGGCAGGCTGGCCCGAAGACCCGCCTGCCGGTGTATGCCTTGCATCTGATGAGGTTTTAATTAACATCAGCACCTTCTAATATTCATCCTCTTCAAAATAATAATCATCACATACTTCCAGGGCTTCCAGGCGGACAGGGTTCAGGGAAAGTAGTCGGAATTCCCGTTCGCATTCATCACAGAAAACATCATCACCCACTTCATGGTCATGATAAATTCTTATTCCCCCTCCGCATACAGCACATCTTTGTGTTTTCATATTGATTCCTCAAAAAAATAGTAAGTTGTAAAACCTCACATTTTCCATAGCATATTTTGTGCCATATGCAGAAGATCCCGTTTTGTCTAGGTCTACGTTTGTTGGTTGATGCATAATAGGAACTTGTAGTTCCATTTTTTTGTTGTTCGCTGGGGTGTCAAGGTGTATAGGGGAAATAAGTTATGGTTGGATAGCTTGAGAAGAAAAGGAAATAGCTATTCAGAACTTCTGGTTCCTCAATTTTAAAAAGCGGAATCAGTAATTCTCTTATTTGTGAAAGAGGGATTGTGAGAAATATCCTGGTAATAAGTCGTGTTCGTGCCGTGTTGGCAACTTTCCAGGAAAGTTGCTCTACGGATGATAAAATATCGGTGGTTTCTTCTTTGGCGGAGGCACTTGATACTTTGAAAAACTATCGGAGTGATTTGGTCTTCATCGATATGAATATCCTCCAGTTGTCGGCGGGTTCAAGTGCTTATAAAGTTGTCTTGCAACCTTTTTGGTTGCTTTATCCGACTCTTAAAGTTGTGGTAATGACAAGCCAGGCAATGCTTCGAGAAGCTGTGGCGGCTGTAAAGCAGGGGGCTAGTGATTACATTATGTACCCCGTTATTGCAGATGAAATACGGCTGATTACCAGCAACCTGATTGAGGCGCAAAAGGTTCAGTCCGAGTTGGACTATTTACGTGACCAGTTTTGGGATAAGGATTCGGTCCCCTTTCTGCGGACAAAATCTTCGGCTATGCAGCAGGTTTTTGCAAATGTCCGCTCTGTTGCACCGACCAAAAGTACAGTCCTTCTCACCGGTGAGACAGGAACGGGTAAAGGTGTGCTGGCTAAGATTATCCACAAGCACAGCAGTCGAAAAGATGAACAGTTTATCAGTGTGCACTGCGGGGCCATTCCGGATACATTGTTGGAAAGTGAACTCTTCGGTCACGAGAAAGGTGCCTTTACCGGGGCCGTGAAACGAAAACTGGGCAAGTTTGAAATTGCCAATGGCGGCACCATATTCCTGGATGAGATTGGGACCATAACTCCTGCGGCGCAAATCAAATTATTACAGGTGTTGCAGGAAGGCGTGTTTCAGCGTATTGGCGGTGATGATGATACCAAGATAGATGTACGCATTATTGCCGCTACCAATGAGGATCTCAAGCAACTCTGTGAAGAGAAACAATTTCGCAACGATCTCTATTACCGGTTGAATGTCTTTCCCATTGAATTGCCGCCACTCAGGAATCGTAAAGAAGATATCCCCGGACTTGTTGAGGTGTTTATCCAGCAGCTTAATCGTTTCCATAGTAAGGATATTTCTGACATTCATCCTCAGGTTATCGATGCCTTTTTGCATTATTCCTGGCCTGGTAATATTCGCGAGTTGGAAAATATCATGGAAAGGGCCTATATCCTTGAAAGAGCAGCTGTCCTTGTTCCTGAAAGTTTTCCTGCTGAGTTGTTTGTCACTGAAGACATTCTGACCCGAGTGCAGATGGACACCTTGCTACCGCTTGCAGAGGTGCGCAGAAGAGGTGTTGAAGAGATAGAACGCTGTTATCTCAAAGAGGTCTTGGATAAGTATTGCGGGAAGATCAAGACAAGCGCTGAAGCCGCTGGCATTACCACTAGGCAGCTTCATAAGTTGATGAAGAAGTATGGCCTGAAAAAGGAAGAATTCAAGACATGACGTCTTCTTTTTTATGAAAACCCATGCATGGTTGTGAGGCAGGTTGGCGAGCTGTATGGTTTTATTATCAGGACCAGTTTGTTGAAGACATGTGGCCGCTCCATGTCTTCAACAGGAGGATCAAACTGTGATGGCGCTTACAGTGCATTACGCAGTATCATGCTCAATGACCGATAGATAAGCTTTGCTGCAAGGAAGTCGGGAGCTCGGTTGTGTTGCTGAGGCAACAGCTCCACAACATCAATGCCGATAACCCTTTTCTCCGTAGCCACCTGCCGGATAATCGAATTGAGCATGTACCAGTCAATGCCGCCGGGTTCTGGCGTACCGGTGGATGACATATAGGAAGGATCAAGGACATCCAGGTCAATTGTGATATAGACAGTATCGCTCAATAAATCCAGTGCATCAACTGCTGCATTCATACCGTGCAAATGCAAATCACGGGCCAGAACCAAGCGGTCAGGGTTCACATTCTTCAGCTCTGTCTTGTCCATACTGCGGATACCTACCTGGACAGATTTGCACATTTCGTTGATTCTGGCCATGACGCAGGCGTGATTATAGGGGCTGCCCTGGTAAGTGTCGCGCAGATCGGTATGGGCATCCAACTGCAGGACGCTCAAGTCGGGGTATTGTTCCAGGGCGGCCTGAACCAGACCAACGGTAACCGAGTGTTCACCACCCAGGCCGACGACTAGTTTTTTGTCACGGAAAAGAGGGATGGCCTGCCGTCGCACCTCGGCAACCATCTCTTCCGGAGCCTCGGGGCATTCTACGGGATTAAGGGTGCAAATGCCGTGGCGGTATACCTCTGTCCCGGTTTCTATATCGTACCACTCAAGATTTATGGAGGCCTCCAGCAATGCCTGGGGTCCACGGTCAGCTCCCTTCATCCAGGTTGAGGTGGCGTCGTAAGGTATGGGAAGTACAACAACCTTTGATTTTTCGTACCCTGTGTATTTCTCAGGAATGTCGGTGAATTTAATCAAATTTAATGCCTCTGTAACACCATGTTTTAATGCTCAACGTAAAAGTTTATCTTTTGGATTGCGCTCAATCGTAGTCCTGGGCGTCGTCGTCGTCCTCGTAAAATAGATTGTCTGTATCCACGTATTCATCATCGTCCTCATACTCTTCTTCAAGGATAACCAAGCGAACGGGATTGCGTGATTTGACAATATACTCAGCTCCACACTCGTCACAGCAGAGCATATCACCCCGGTCCACATAAAACGCCAGAGGAATATCACCCTCGCAGGCCTCACATGGAACAACCCTTTCTTCTTCTTCATATTGTTTGCTTCTCTTGCCCATCTGGTGTTCCTCCGATTGATTCTAACATGCGGTTAATTTCAGCAGCTCTATTCATTTGTGCTGAAGGAATAATATCGATATCTTCTATGACTGTGTCGTTGATTTAGCAGATGACATTCTCTTCACTGTCAGTGTTTCCAGCCTGATATCTATAAAAAAGGATTAATAATAGTGGATAACGCCTTGTACAGGACATACTGCAATATACCCCTCGTCACAGCAGGCGACATCACCCTGATTCAGATAAAATTCCATGGTAATGTCAGCGCCACAGAAATAACACATCTTGCAGGATCCCCTCATCTTGTCTCCGATAAACAGCTGGTCGGCTAATAGGGCATGCTGCAATGCGTTGTCTGCCTCATAGCATTTGTCGTGCCAGGATTTCGATATGATTTATGTTGTTTAGTTTCAGTTTGTTATGTGGATAATGTGAGGCTCTGGATTAGGGACGTTGTGGAATATGGATTGCTGAAAAAGAAAGAGTGAGACTGTAAAAGGGCCTGGAGAAGACTATTGCAGCGGTATTTCAGTTTTAGTTCCGATCGGAACTTGTCTTTCCGAATGACGGTAATCTTCCTTGCGTAACCCGTAGATGCGCATTTTGTTATACAGGGCACGGGCACTGAGTCCGGCAAAGCGCGCCGATTCACCAATGCGGCCGCGGGTGTACTTCAGCAGTTGGATAAGGTATTGCCGTTCGGCAGACTGAATTTGCATCGATTTGTAAGCTTTCAGGGTAATGCCTGGTTGAAAGGCCCACTCACCAGATCTTTCCTGCATTACAAGTTGAGGGAGTGGCAGATGGGGGACATGGATAAGCTCTGGGCCGATTTCCTCACTGTCTGCCATCAGGAGAGCCCGTTCAATAACATTCTGCAGTTCTCTGACATTTCCGGGCCAAGGTGCCTCAGAGAGAAGTCGCATGGCAGCATGACTGATGGTCTTGACATAATCACGATGCTGCGGTTTTTTCCTGTTGAGAAAATGTGTTGCCAAAAGAGGAAGATCTTCCCGGCGTCTTCTCAGGGGTGGTATGTGCACCGGAAAAACAGCCAATCGATAATAGAGATCCGAGCGCAGACGACCGGATTCAAGAAGCTCGGTCGGGTCGGTATTAGTGGCGGCAATCAGGCGGAAATCCGTGTGTATCTCTTTGTTGCCCCCAAGACGTTGCAATGATTTCTCCTGTAACACACGGAGCAGGCGTACCTGCATGGCCTCGGACATGGATTCCAGTTCGTCAAGGAAGAGGGTTCCGCCTGAGGCATGCTCGATTTTTCCGATACGCTGAAAAAGTGCCCCGGAAAATGCGCCCTTTTCGTGGCCGAAAAGCTCACTCTCGAGAAGTGAATCAGGGAGGGCACCGCAATTAAAGGCCATGAACGGACCTTTGCTGCGTTTTGAAATGTTATGGATGATGCCTGCCACTACTTCTTTGCCGGTACCTGTCTCGCCATTGAGAAGAACCGTGGAATCGGTGGGACCAATATCTTTGATCTGATCCACCACCTGTCCCATGAGTCCGTTACCGGTGACCAGTACTTCGAGGCCGGGCGGATGCCGCATGTAACCCTGGAGAAAACGTGCCTTATCAGCTGCCTGCCGGGAACGGTAGGCTGAGACAAGATGTTTGAAAAGCTTTTCCTCATTCAGCTGTCTGTCAATCACTGTCACATGAGGATGGATTGCTGCCAATGATTTGTATCGTTTGGCAGTTGTTGCAGATACCATGAAAAATATCAGAGAGCCATCTCCTTCGTCACACAGTCTTGCAGGTTTTATCCCGGAATTATCCATGGCCTCTGTGTCGATGAGCAGGATGTCATGAAATCTTGACAGGGCTGTCGGGGCAAGAGGGGCCGGTGGCACAGCCTGAAATATCCGGCCACCGATACGGAAGATATTGACTCGAAACTGCTCACTGAGTTCAATTAAACTGTAGAAAAAAATATTGAGCATTTGTGTTCTGGTCTCCAAAAACAGTACTATCTTTTTCCATGAAAACCGACATTGAAACAGACCAATATGATAAAAAGCCTGATACCACACTCCCGGTTGCTATGCACGATTATTTTGTCATTGTTGGTCACCATAAAAAACAGGGGGGAGCGTCTTGTGTCTAGACCGGTCTTGGCTGTTCTTATCTGGTTGTCAGATTGCTTGACAGACGTAGGGGGCCTCAGTTAGGAAAGCCTGGATTTGAAATCTTCATAGCCGAATGTTCTGATAATTTTTAGTTCATCATGCCTGTACAGGGCAATGGACGGGAGACGAACACCATTGAAGGTGGTTGTTTTTACCATGGTGTAGTGCGCCATATCGGTAAACACCAACTTGTCGCCGATTGTCAGCGGTATGTCAAAGGAGTAATCTCCGATAACATCTCCTGCCAGGCAGCTTATGCCGCCAAGGCGGCAGGTATACGGTTTTTCTCCCGGTTCCCCTGCGCCAAGAATCACCGGTCGGTATGGCATCTCCAGGACATCGGGCAGATGGGTTGCCGCTGATGCATCCAGGATGGCGATATCCATACCGTTGTTGACGACATCAAGGACTGTGGTAACGAATATTCCGGCATTAAGGGCAACTGCTTCACCTGGTTCAAGGTAGACGGTGACTCCGTACTTCTGCGCAAAGGCATTGATCAGTCGACAGAGATGATCGACGTCATAGTCCGCGCGGGTAATGTGATGGCCACCACCGAAATTCACCCACTGCATGGCGTGGAGATATTCTCCGAAATTTTTTTCAACTGCCTGCAGTGTGCGTTCCAGGGCAAAGGAGTCCTGTTCGCAGAGGGTGTGAAAATGGAGGCCTGAGATACCGGTCAGATCGACTCCGACCAGATCTTTTTTGCAGATACCCAGGCGTGATCCGGGAGTGCATGGATCGTAAAGGGCTGTCTTGGTTTCTGAGTGTTCCGGATTGATGCGCAGGCCGTAGCGAATGGTAGCACTGTATTCGGCACAGAGGGACCTGAATCGTTGCCACTGGTTAATGGAGTTGAAAACCACGTGGTTGCTGAGCGGGAGTATCTGAGTGATGCTTTCCAGGCTGTATGCAGGTGAAAAGGTGTGGACTTCGCCGCCGAACTCTTCCCGGCCCAACAAGGCCTCGTCAATCGAGCTGGCACAGGTTCCGGCAAGCACCTTTTTCAGAAGAGGAAAAACACTGAACATGGCAAAACCCTTGAGGGCCAGCAGGATCTTTGCTCCGGTGCGCTGCTGTACCACATCAAGAATTGCCAGATTCCGTTCAAGGGCATGCCAGTCAACAATAAAACAGGGTGACGGTACCTTGGTCAAATCAAGAGTGCTCATCTCGCCCTGAACAATCACAGCTTCATGTCCTCCAGGTCTCCGGCAAATTCCACCCAGGGCAGACCATGAAGGTTTAACTGCTCCATGAAAGGCTCCGGATCAAACTGCTCCATGTTAAAGACCCCCTGACCCTGCCATTTGCCGGTCAGTATCATCATGGCCCCGATCATGGCCGGAACCCCGGTGGTATATGACACAGCCTGGGACCCCACTTCTTGGTAACACTGTTCGTGGTCACAGATATTGTAAATGTAGCAGCTCTTCTCTTTGCCGTCCTTGATGCCGCTGATCAGGCAGCCGATGCAGGTGCGCCCTTTGGTCAGTGGGCCGAGAGACCCCGGATCAGGCAGGAGTGCCTTGAGAAACTGCAGGGGGACAATCTCCTGTCCCTGAAAGTTGATCGGTTCGATACTTGTCATACCGATTCCCTCAAGCACTTTGAGATGGTTAAGGTAGTTGTCTGAAAAGGTCATCCAGAAGCGGCCCCGTTGAATCTCGGGGATGTGCTTTACCAGCGATTCCATCTCTTCATGATGGAGAAGGTATATTTTGCGTGGCCCGATGCCTTCAGGAAAGTCAAAGATTCTTGACTGGCTCAGCGGATCGGTCTCCTGCCACTGGCCATTCTCATAAAATTTGCCGCGCTGAGTTACTTCCCTGATATTGATTTCAGGATTGAAATTGGTAGCAAACGGCTGACCATGCTCACCGGCGTTGCAGTCGATTATATCCAGGGTTCGGATTTCGTCGAAACGGTTTTTCCTGGCCCATGCAGTAAAGACATTAGTTACCCCCGGGTCAAACCCAGACCCGAGCAGGGCCATAATCCCTTTCTCCTTGAAGCGGTCATGGTAGTCCCATTGCCATTTGTAACAGAATTTTGCCTCGTCCGGTGGCTCGTAGTTTGCAGTGTCGAGATAATTCGTCCCTGTTTCCAGGCACGCATCCATGATGTGCAGATCCTGGTA
This sequence comes from Pseudomonadota bacterium, assembly GCA_018820855.1. Lineage (GTDB taxonomy): Bacteria > Desulfobacterota > Desulfobulbia > Desulfobulbales > Desulfocapsaceae > Desulfocapsa. Next base: position 126,655 of record JAHJNL010000044.1, read on the forward strand.
AGGCAGCGCCACATTGATAACCAGATCCGCCTGAAAGTCATTGATGAGACTGACCAGTTCCGGCACATTGTCGGCATCGACCTGCTCTGTCCTGATGGGCCGTTTGATCTGGGCGGCAATCTGTTCACACTTGGCAACGGTGCGGCTGGCCAGGCAGATATCGGTAAACACTTCAGGAACCTGAGCGCATTTGTGGGCAACAACCGAGCCGACTCCGCCGGCACCTATGATTAAAACACGTGACATTTTGTTCTCCCGGATTTTCGTCTATTCTTTTTCAAAGTAGGTATAGCCTTGCAATCCCTCGTTAAAATGACGAAGGATCTGTCTGCGTTCTTGCACGGTAATGAAGCCCTTACGGATGGAGTCTTCCGCAAAATCCTTCATCCGTTTTTTGATCGCCTTTATGTCGTACTCCACATAGTCGAGCACATCTGCCACTGAATCGCCTTCGAGTTCACGGACGAAATCATAGGAGCCGTCTTCGTGCACATGAATAGAGACCACATTGGTGTCACCAAAGAGGTTGTGCAGGTCACCTAGAGTTTCCTGGTATGCACCAACCAGAAAAACTCCCAGGTAGTAGTCTTCTCCCGCTTTCAGGTTGTGCAGATGGATTGTCTCCCTGGTATGAGGGTAAGCTGGAAATGTATCAATTCTTCCATCACAGTCGCAGGTAATGTCGGCAATTATTGCGGTTCTGGGCGGATCTTCATTCAGACGATGTATGGGCATGACCGGAAAAAGCTGATCTATTGCCCATACATCAGGCATGGATTGGAACAGACTGAAATTCCCATAGTAGACATCTGCTATCAGCTTTTCGATTTCCGCTAATTCGCTGGGAGGATGCTCAAGTTCAGCCATTACCGCGGCAATCTTGAGAAGAATGTGCTTGAGCAGATCATCGGCTAGTGCTCGTTCCCGAAGTGTTATGTGGCCGTGTTTAAAAAGCTGCTGAGCTTGGCTCTTGTAGAAAAGGGTGTCATTGTAGCACTCCTGGAAGTCCTTGGCAGAGATCCTTGTATAGGTCTCCATGAGGTTGTCGAGCAGGTCATAGGTCGTCTTCGGCAACTCCTTGGGAATTGGGTTTGGAGTTGCCGTGGTAACATCCAGGATGTTGAAGAGAAGGACCGAATAATAGGCCACTGTGGCACGGCCGGATTCGGTTATGATTGTCGGATGATCAATATTAGCTTTGTCCAGCACAGATGCGATGGTCTCAACGATATCATAGCAATACTCCTCAACAGAATAATTGCGACTGGATGGATGATTTGTTTTGGAACCGTCGTAATCGACGGCAAGTCCGCCGCCTAGATCGAGGTGGCCCATTGCTGCGCCTTCTTTCACCAGCTCCTCGTATATTCGGCACGCCTCCAGTACACCTGCACGAATATCCTGGATATTAGGAATCTGGGAGCCGATATGGTAATGCAGCAGTTGCAGGCAGTCGAGCTTGTCATCCTTTTTTAAGCGATCAATGACATCGATAACCTGACTCATGTTCAGACCGAAGACACTGGTTTCGCCTCCTGATTCCGCCCAGAGTCCGTCGGCTCGGGTGGACAGCTTTATGCGCAAGCCAAGGAGTGGGCGCACGCCAATCTTCTTGGCCCGCTTAAGGATCAGGTCAAGTTCGTCAGGCATTTCCAGAACAAAGAAACAGCGCAAACCCATTTTTGTTGCGTACAAGCCAAGATCAATGAACTCTTCATCCTTATAGCCATTGCAGACCAGGCAGGCTTCACGGTTCTTCAGCATGGAAATGGCAGCGATCAGTTCTGGCTTGCTGCCGGCTTCAAGACCATGGTTGTACTTTTCACCAAACTGGGTGATAGCCTCTATTACCTGCTCCTGCTGGTTGACCTTGATCGGAAAGACCCCCTTGAACACACCTTTATAGCCAATCTCTTCCATGACCTTGGCAAAGGTGGTATGCAGCCTTTTGATCTGTGAACCGAGGATGTTCTCGATACGCAACAGAACAGGCATGGCCAGGCCGCGATCTTCAATGCCCCTGGCAACCTCATGAAGACTAACTCTTGGCCCGTTGTCCCCGCCTGAGGGAGTGATAACGACATCTCCGTTGGGATCTACTCCAAAATAGCCGGCACCCCATTTTTTGATACCGTACAGGTTTGCGGCATCATCCACAGTCCAGTTTTTATTTTTACCGGTAATGCTCATTGTAAGGCCTTAGGTTGGTGTCATAGCTAATTGTTATATCTTCTCGTATGGTTTGGGCAGGGCTTCATACAATAAATAAATATTTGTTGCACCTGAAAACGATATTCGGCAACATATATCTCTGATATCTTGTCTGTAACGATTGTTTAATCATCTGTTTTCAGACATTTAATACAGCGTGTCAAGATTTTTCCCTTAAGAGGGAAAAAAAGATATGACCTTGTTGACCGGTGGGGATTACACTGGAGGTGCGCAGAGTTGTACCGGTGAGTTCTCTCAGAGTTAAGGCTTGGACTTTATTCGCTCCGGCGAACCGCTATCATAATAACAGCTCCTGATAGACAGCATCTCGCGTTTTCCCTGAAGAACCGCCTGGATGGTATCCAGGGTTTCGTGTGAAAGAAACTTCAAAAGGGGTTGGTCCAACTGCAACAGTCTGGGAAAAGCGGCTGCAATCCTTGCGTCCCAGAGTTGCGCATAATGCAGGAGGTCGTCGGGGTAGACGACTGTTCGATTGCCATTCTCAGCTCGGGCTTCGAATGGCTCAATGATATTGAGATACCCATAATCGTCTGTTATCTCTTCACCTGTCATGATATCTCTGACGGCAATCTCGAAATTATAGGGGGTAAGGCAGCAGTTTGAATTGAAACTGTGGTTGATGTAACGGCCGTTATCCCAGCAAAAGATATAGTTCCCTTTATTGTTACGGAATGAGTATTTTAACAGTATCTCCTGGTACTTCTGATCGTAGCGTGCCATTTCGGAAGGATCGATTTCTCTGTCAAGCTCGTCGAGAATCCAGGTGATTGTACCACTGGCAATAGGGCTGGTGGCAAACAGGCCATAACCTTTCTCTTCATCTATATAGCGCACTTCTGTCTTGGGGTGGATCATAGGATTGTGTCCTTTGGCACAAGATTTTTTTGCAGGAGCAGTGCTGTGCAACCGTCCTCATAATAGTTTTTTTTCAGACCGTATTGATGAAAGCCTGTATTCTTGTAGAGTTGCACTGCTGCACTATTGTGTTCACACACCTCCAGGGTCAGCTTGCAGCAGTTGTTTTTTGTCGCCATTTCTTCGGCATAGGTGATCATTGTCCTGGCTATTCCCTGGTTTCTGGCTGATGGTGTGACACCTATGGAGTATATGCGCAGTTTCCTGCTTGTCTTTCGTCTTAGTAGCACCATATAACCCGTCAGCATCCCGTTATGTTCTGCTTTGACGACGATACTGTTCGCCTTGGTCATCAGGTATCTGAATTGCCGGCGAGAGATCCGGTCACAGGAAAAAGACTGCTCTTCGAGGGCAGTGAGCTGTGGGATGTCCCCAAGGTCGGCAGGGGCTATGTGAGTCATCTGCTCTCAGGATCTTCGTTTTTTGTTCAATCGGGTAATGAACTCACGCAGGATGGTTCGGTAGAGTTCATTGCCCAGCACTGTATCCTCGATGCCGTGGTCAATAGAGGGGTTGTCGTTGACCTCAATGACCAGTACTTGACTGTCAACACTTTTGATATCTACCCCGTACAGACCTTTTCCGATTACGGTCGACACCTTCTTGGCAATACGGGTAACCTGGCGCGGCACCATATGGACGGGGATAGTCTCGACCCTGCCTGACTTGGTGTAGCCACTTGATTTGTGCTGGTAGATCTGCCAGTGTCCACGGGCCATAAAATATTTACAGGCATAGATACATTCGCCGTTCAAGATGCCAATTCGCCAATCAAATTCGGTGGGTAAAAACTCCTGGACGAGCAAGATTGAAGAGCGTTGAAAAAGTGTTTCCTGGATGGCGAAGTACTCCTGCTCTGAGGTGACCAGGGAGACGCCGATGGAGAATGAGCCATCCGGAATTTTCATGACCATGGTCTTGCCAAGATATTCCGAAATTTCCTGATATGATGGAACCATTGCCCTGAACAGTAATCTGGATTTCGGGGCCGGGATATCGTACCTGTCCATCAACTCTTTAAGGTATACTTTGTTGGTGCAGCAAACAATCGATGCCGGATCGTCAATTACGACCATGTCAGCCTGCTGCGCCGCCTGGGACAGTTGATACGTAATATGGTTCACCGCTGTCGTCTGCCGGATGAAGAGTGCATCGAATTCCATCAGGCGGTTCGCGTCCTTTTCGGTGATCAACTCAGCATTGATGTTCATTTTTCTGGCCTCGCTGACAAAGCGATTCAGTGCACTTTTGTTGCTGGGAGGAAAGGTCTCTGCCGGATCATAAAAAATTGCCAGATCATATCGTGCCGGTTTTTTACTGCGTGGTTGCCGCCATACCTTTTTATTAAAAAGGTCCAGTCCATTTGCAAAAAGATCCTGCTGGTGGTTGTCAAGTTCAGCCAGTGACATGGGCCGGACACCAGTAATCTGTTTTGGATGCTGTCCGCTGAAACTGATACGCAACAAAGGGCAAGGATACTGATCGAAAACAAAACGGGCAATTCGTTCGTATTTAGGGTCTTCGCATTTGCCAAAAAAAAGATCCAGGTGGAATTCGTCACACTCTTCTTGCTTTTTTAGGGGTTCATGACAGCTGCAGAGCCTGCTCAGTGAGTTGTCGAGTTTGACAGGTGTACGGTTGTCGAATTTGTTCAGAGTTTCAACACTTGGGATGATCTTGTGTCGGCGTGCCTGAGCCAGGAGAGAGCAGTAGTAGCCTTCCGAGTGATACGAGAGATCAGAACAGAGATTGATGACCGTATGGGAGTTTTGACTCAACTCCTCATGTTGCAGATACTGGATTGCTGTGATTACGCTGTCGGTGTAGCAGTAGGGCGCCCAGAGCTTCATCGAATCAATTATTATGAGTACGGAGTTCATGGGTAAGTCAGGTGGAGCCGTTGTTTTCATGATTGTATATTATAAATGCATGCGGAGGTGTCTCCGCATGCATGGTTCTATGGGTGGTCCGATCCGATACTGCTATCTGGATCGTTTTTCGATGTTGGTGTAATGGAGATCGGTGGGTCCGATATATTCCGCTCGCGGACGGATGAGACGATTATTGGCCCATTGTTCCATGATATGTGAAGTCCAGCCTACTGTCCGGCTGATGGCGAAAATAGGGGTGAACAACTCCCGCGGCAGGTTCATTGCACTGTAGAGCGAGGCACTATAGAGGTCGACATTGGGAAATACCTTGGTCTGCTCAAGCACCACCCGCTCGATTTCCTTGGTGATCTCAAAAATTTTGCTATTCCCGGTGTAGCTGGTGATGATGTCGGCATGTTTTTTGAGAATACTGACCCTGGGGTCTTCGCAACGATAAACACGATGGCCGAATCCCGGTATTTTGACCTTGTTGGCCAGTTTGTCCAAAATGATTTTCTCCGCCTGCTCCGGACTGCCTATTTCTTCAATGAGCTGCATGACCTCCATGTTGGCACCTCCATGCAGTGGTCCTTTGAGGGCACCGATTGCCGAGGTTACAGAAGAATAGATATCGGATAGCGTTGCTGCTGTTACCCGCGCGGCAAATGTTGACGCATTCAATTCATGGTCGGCATGAAGAATAAGGGCGACATCAAAGGCACGTTCTATTAATGGATCAGGTGCTTTCCCTTGCAGGGTGTAAAGGAAGTTGTAGGCTATGCCGTGTCCAGGTATCGGCTGGATTGGTTCCAGTCCCTCCCGCAGTCGCTGGTGGGCGGCAATAAGTAATGGGATGCGCAGGGTGAGGCGCTGTGCCTTGCGGAGACAGGCGTCGAGTCCTGTGCTGCCACTGTCCGGGTCCCAGTGACCCAGGGAAGAAACAGCAGTGCGAATGACTTCCATAGGGGTCGCTGCCTTAGGGAACATTCGCAGAATCATGATAGTTTCCATAGGCAGTGCCATGGAGCCTGTGAAGCCATCCAGAAACGCCTTGAATTCTGTCACACGTGGGAGGCAGCCATACCAGAGAAGGTATGCCACCTCTTCAAAGGTGCTTTTTTCTGCGAGTTCGAGGGCATCATATCCCCGATATACAAGGCGGCCTTCTTTCCCGTCAATAAAGCAGATTTCTGAATCACAGGCGACTACATCGGCAAGTCCTGCTTCTGCCTGTTTTGGTGCGCCGCTTGAGCTTGTTTTTTTCATTGTTGTTTTCTCCTAAAAAAATAATGGTGCCGTTGTTCAAATGGAATATGAAAGCAAATAAAATGCCACTTGTCTATTAATTAATTATCTCATTGTAAATATGTTACAATTTGGTGTTGGGAGAAGGGCGAGGTCCGGCTCTTGGAGAAAAAAAGAAAATCATTTCCTTATTGTAATAAATGACAATATTCTAGAATGTTAGGTGCGTTTTGTCGCTTGCTGCTCAAGTGGTCGTGTTAGGCTTAATGAAGTGTAACAACTTTATTGTATTGATTAATTTGTGTGTTCATGTTTGTTACAAAAACTGATTGGAATGTTTTTGCCAGCGTGAAAAAAAGAAAAGGTTTTCTTAAAAAATACCTTCAGGGGTAGTTTTTTAGGATAATAGGAAATAGTTTTCCGAAATGGTGCGACTATGCTGACCAGAATGATATTGGCAGTGAAAGATCTGCAATTGCAGCGGCAGCTTGAAAAGCAAATTATGCTCGCCGACATGCAGATTGAATGTGTTGATCAGGCGAATGATGTCTGGCAGCAGGTGGTGCAGAGTTGTGCCGATATCATTGTCATCAGCGACGATCTGATACCGAAACCGATAGAATCAGGCATTGCCATGCTTAATGAATTGCCTGAGCTTCCAACCTCGGTAATCTTGCATGAGACGAATTCAGCGGAGATCCAGGCAAGCTATATCGCAGCAGGAGCCGATTCAGTTCTCTTGTCAGGTATTGCGCTGCAAAGTCTGATAAATGCCATCGAGGCCACTGTCGAATCGCGGCGTCAGGTCGTACAGCACGAGCGTTTCGACCATAGGGGAAAGGTAAAGCCAAAAGTAACCGATTTTGCATCAAACAGCGAGGTGATGCAGATTTTTATGAACGAGGTGCAGATGGTGGCTCCAAGTGACTCGTTGCTCCTGATCACAGGGGAAACCGGAGTAGGCAAAGAACATCTGGCAAAGGTCATTCATGCTGAAAGTTCGCGGGTCGCTGGCCCCTATGTTGCTGTCAACACTGCGGCTCTGCCGGAACAATTGCTTGAAAGTGAGCTTTTCGGCCATAAACAGGGGGCGTTTACCGGTGCCACCAGATCACATCGGGGCGCTTTCGAGCAGGCCCATGGTGGTACTATCTTTCTTGATGAAATAGGTGAGATGCCGCTTCACTTGCAGGCCAAACTGTTACGAGTGCTGCAGGAGTATGAGATTCAGCCGATCGGGGCAGAGAAGCCAACCTGGGTTGATGTCCGGGTTATTGCGGCCACCAACCGGGATCTTGAAGAAGAGGTGGCCAAGGGGAATTTTCGAAAAGATCTCTATTATCGTCTCAGTGTTGTTCGGCTGCAAATTCCAAGTCTTCGTTATCGACGTGAGGATATTCCTAATCTTGCCCGTAGATTTGTCATGCAGTTTAAACATAAAATCGGCAGGGATGTCCGCCAGATATCCGAATCGGCGATGTCCGCCCTCTGTCGCTATGACTGGCCGGGAAATATCAGAGAATTGATGAATGTCATAGAGCGTTCGATGCTGCTGTGCCGAACCAGTGAAATTGCGGTGGAAGATCTCCCCAATGTCTTTCATTATGAAAAAAGCGTCCTTGCAGAACAGAATGGGGTGCGACATGCCCCGGAAAGTTGGCAGGGGAAAAGTCTTAGCGAAGTTAAGGAGGATATCCTGGAAGATGTGGAGAAACTCTATTTGCAGATGGTACTGAAATCGACCAGAGGACGGATAAAAGATGCATCGCAGATAGCCGGTATTACCTCCAGAAGTTTTTACAGTAAGATGAAAAAATGTGGGTTGCACAAAGAAACATTTAAGAAAGATGGAAAAAAATATGATCAGCAGGTGCCAGGGTAACGCACGAATATCTCAAAAAGCCGATTGACAGATATTGCCTGATTCCAGGCAGTGGCGCGCAAATCTTCCCTGCCGGATCCCGCCCGCTGATGCTCAATTGTAAGAAGAGCTTGTTTGCTGTAACTGAAAAAAACAGGGTATAGCTGTTAAGGAAATTGTCATTTTGTTCAACAGAAGTGGCCCCGGAAATTTGAACAAGCCGTTAAGTGGAAAATCTGCTACAAACAATGTCCTTTGATGGGCTAAATTATGGAGCAGAAAATGGCAAAAAGCACGAGACGGAAACATTCATCAGCATTCAAGGCGAAAGTGGCGCTGGCAGCGATGGCCGGAGACAAGACACTGGCCGAATTGTCACAGCAGTTTGAGGTGCATCCCAACCAAATTACGAATTGGAAGCGGCAACTGAGTGAGCGTGCTGCCGCGGTGTTTGACGGGGGTATAGCTACAGAACCGCCGATTGATGTGAAGGGCATGCATGCCAAAATCGGTCAACTAACGTTGGAAAATGATTTTTTAGAAAGTGCGCTCACCAAGGTGGGATTGCTGAGCGCAAAGCGATAATCGATCGTACCCATGCACTTCCAATAAAACAGCAGGCCCAGCTGGTTGGCATAAGCCGAGGTAGCGTCTACTATCGGCCCAAGTTAGTCAGCGCCCCTGAACTGGCGCTCATGCGTCGGATTGATGAATTGCACTTGGAGCACCCGTTCATGGGGGCTCGCATGTTGCGCGATCAGCTCAATCGATCAGGATTCGATGTGGGCCGCAAGCATGTTGGCACATTGATGAAACGCATGGGTATAGAAGCACTGTATCGAAAGCCTGGGACCAGCAAGAAGCATCCCGGCCACAAAATATACCCATATCTGTTGCGGGGCCTGGACATCAACCAGGCCAACCAAGTTTGGGCACTGGATACGACCTATATTCCTATGGCCAAAAGGTTTGTCTATCTTACAGCGGTAATTGATTGGGCCAGCAGGAAAGTTCTGGCTGCAAAGATCGCGATCACCTTGGAAGCCTGTCATGCGGTCGATGTCCTGCTTGAGGCGTTCAATCGTCATGGCACACCGGAGATAGTCAATACTGATCAGGGCAGCCAGTTTACCGCAGAAAAATTCGTGAAAGCAGTCAAAGATAGGGACTGCAAATTCAGTATGGACGGAAAAGGAGCTTGGCGGGACAATGTTTTTGTTGAACGGTTATGGAAATCGGTAAAATACGAGCGAGTCTATTTGCATGCCTATGACTCGGTCAACGAAGCTCGTAAATCGATCATGCAATATCTGGACTGGTACAATCGATCCAGGCCACATTCAAAATTAGGTAAAAAA
>JAHJNL010000045.1 GCA_018820855.1 Pseudomonadota bacterium
AATGAGAAAGAGCAGGGCTCCGACACCGATAATGGAGATAATGATGGTCTGGTTTCGTAACGTGGCAATAGCGGCATAGGTAGCATCAGTTGACTGCCTGACCAGAAGTCCGCCAAGCACCTGTCTTGTAGAGCCGTGACAATGGTGGCATTCGTTGTTATTCAGGATGCCGTGGATAGTAATCAGATACTTTTTGCCGTTTTTCACTTCCTCGAGGTAACTGAGCGGTGCACCACTTTCGGTGAGAAGTGATTTCAGGACAGCCAATGTTTCCTGATGGTGGGTGATGTCCGACACATCCTGACCGATATTGACATCGTGGGTGGCAAAGACGATACGCTGATTGAAGTCGAATATAAAGATCTCGGTATTCTTCAGCTCATCTTCAATGTCAAAAAGCTGTTTTTTGATGGACTCGCTATCGCCCCCTGACATTGGATGTTTGATGCCGGCATAGGCAAGTGACTTGATGTCCTGGCCATAGGCGGTCATTCTTTCTTTTATCTTTTCGCGCTGGTTGGTGAGGCTGAGAAATACAATCACTCCCATGACAATGGCGACGCCTAAGGCAAGGAGGCTTCTGAGGTTGCGATGCCTACGAATAAAACTCCGTAAGGTCAGCATGTCAGTGGCCTCCCCCATGGATGAGAGGATTGAAGCGAAAGGCTTTGACTCTCTCTGAGGTGTGGCATGTATTGCAAAGCTGAAGTGTCGGTTCCGCTATTATGCTCTTGAGTGATCTTTCCTGGATATGGATCGAACCCGGCCCGTGACAGACTTCGCAACCGGCATTTTTTAAATGCGGCGTTTTTTCAAGGCTTACAAATCCTCCGGGTTGTCCGTAGCCTGTGGTGTGACAAGCATAGCATTTTTTCAAATCGTCCTCTGTCAACCCTTTTTGCAGTCTTTCTATACTCTGATACGATCTGCTTTTTTTGGCATAAGCGACAAAAACTGCGTATTCTGTCTCATGGCAGGGCTTACATGCCTGTGACCCGACGTATAACGGCGTTATGGGGGGGGGAGCGGCAATACAGGGGGGATTCGTGGCAGGAAAGAGAAAAAATATTACCAATGCCAGAAACAACGATGTGTCTTTCTTGCTGGACTTGGTGGAGTTCATACTCATCCTTTTTACATATTTTTATCTTACTTTTTAGTTATATCATTTTGAGATTGAAAAGTAATCCGCTTATTGAAAAATGTGTTGCCGATGAATAGTAAATCCCAGCTGTTGAGTTCTCGTGAATGTGCGTATGGCAACAGTTGTAAATTAAGCCAGTTCAGTAGGTTGTGCAATACGAGTTACGTTATAGTGCTTTGGGCCATTGTTTTTTTCTCGAAATGGTTAAAAAAACAATGGCTCATTCTGATCATGGCAGGCACTCTTGATGCTTAACTTTTATTGTGTTGGGGGAAGAACTTGTTGAAATTTTCCGGGTTCTCAGGGTGTTCCAGTTCACTCAATGCCACCAGTTTTCTACTTACGTCTGAAATATCTGCTTCCAGTTTTTCCAGGCTTTCCTGTGAGATAGTTCCTTCTTCTTCCGCCTCAATTCTTATCAGCAGCAGGCGATTGAGAAAATTATTCACAATATGGTGAACGGTAAACATTGTTATTTGAAGCGTCCGGATTTTTGACTCCCGCAATTCGAGTTCTTTTTTGTCTTTTTCAATTTTCTCGGTTCTGTTCACCATAACAAGGGAAACAATTGTGGCCACTAATGAAGTGAACACAATTGTCATGATATGAGACTGCCAGATGGTGTAAGATCCTTTCAGGAGATAGAACTTTCCTACCTGATAAAAGGTCATAAGGGCTGCCACGGAAAAGAAAGGAAAAATAATATTATTTATAATTTTCATCGTTCTCACCTTGTAGAGAAGCAGTTCGCAGCGGACGGTATCCTGCCTATTGCTTTGATCAGATTGTCTCGCGGGAAATATGTATCTTGTACTGGTTGAATAAGGGGCATGATTCTTTTAGGTAACGAGACAATGGTATCTTTTTCACTTTGTTTGCAAGATAGCTTGTGTTGTTGAACAACACAAATAAAATCACTCTCAGGTCAGTAGTCTCTGAATTGAATGTTGTAGCTGTAAACCAACAATAAAGATAAGTAAGATTGAAGAGTTGTTCATTGCCGGAGAAATAAATTCTTACAGAGGTTGTACCCTTGTGTATAACGAGTTACTGGCTCAATTGCTCTCTGGATTTTCGGTCCTGACTGTCTCGCAAAAGGTGCTACAATTGCTCGGTAGTTATGCTGTCGGCACCATTATTTTCGTTTTTTTGGCATATGTATCCTTCATATGGGCGGGTACTGACTGATTCACAGAGCCCACTGCTGCGAGTGTTTAGTTCTAATAAATCGTGGTTGACATTCCAAACGGTGTCCTCTACCCTCAAATAGAGTCTGCAGGTTGTCAGGTTATCATTTCGTCAGTTATTTGTAGTTCAAACGCTCAACGTTGATTGTTATTCGTTGTGAAATTTTGTGAGGTCTTTATGCCTTCTTTAAACCATTTAAGAAAATTTGTTGCTCCTGAGATAATTTTCGGGAATGGCGCACGTAATCTGGCAGGGCAGTACTGTAAAAATTTTTACACGAAAAAAGCTATCATCGTCACGGATGAAGGCGTAATCAAGGCGGGATGGGCCAGGGAAGTTGAAAACAGTCTGTCTGAGGCCGGAATAGAATTCGTTACCTACTCAGGTGTGACAGCGAATCCAAGAGCAACAGAAGTCATGACAGGGGCGCAACTGTATCTGCAAGAAAGGTGCGATGCTATCATTGCTGTTGGCGGCGGTAGTCCCATGGACTGCGCCAAGGGTATCGGCATTATTATTTCCAACGGCGGTCATATCCTTGATTATGAAGGGGTGGACCGGATTCAGGAACCGCTGCCGCCAATGATTTTCATACCAACAACCGCCGGTACTGCCGCTGATTTGTCCCAGTTCTGCATGATTGCGGACAGGGCAAAATTAGTAAAAATCGCCATAATCAGTAAAATAGTTATTCCTGATGTGGCTCTGATTGATCCTGAAACCACCACGACGATGGATAATTATCTCACATCCTGCACCGGAGTGGATGCCCTGGTCCATGCTGTAGAGGCCTATGTGTCAATTACCAGTTCTGCCATGACCGATATACATGCCTTGGCCGCCATGAAGCTTTTGAGCAGCAACCTACCCAAAATCAAAGCCAATCCGATGGATCTTGTTGTCCGGGAGAACATCATGCTTGCCAGCATGGAAGCCGGTCTGGCTTTTTCCAATGCGGTGCTGGGCGCGGTCCATGCCATGTCTCATAGCCTCGGAGGGTTTCTCGATCTGCCGCACGGCGAATGTAATTCACTTCTGCTGGAGCATGTGATCAATTATAATTTCGAAGCTGCCCCTGAGCGATTTCGGATTATTGCCGAAACGTTAGGGATAGATACCCGGGGCATGGCGCCTAAGGAGTTAAAAGGTAAACTTTTTAGATATGTTAACGATCTTAGAAATCAGTTGGGAATTTCTAAAAGCCTGGGACTGGTAAATGTAAAGAAGTCTGATATCCCGGACTTAGCTTTAAAAGCAATGAATGACACCTGTATTGTCACGAATCCACGGCAAGCGAACCGCAGAGACCTCGAGGTAATTTATGAAGAGGCCCTCTAACAACAGCAGGGTGAATGAGGCCATTTCCAGTCTGATAGGCTTAGGGAAAACTTCTATACAAAAAAGTTATTATCCGCAGCTGCAAAAGAAAATTTCCGAACTGAAGGAAAGTGAAGAACGCTATCGCTTGCTGGCCGAAAACATAACGGATGTTATCTGGATGATGGATATGGCTTTAAACTATCTGTATATCAGTCCGTCCATAGAGCACTTATGTGGCTATACAGCCGAAGAAATGATGGCCAGGAGTATCGAAAATACCTTTACAGCGGAATCCAGAAAATTAATATTTGAAACCATAGAGGATGAATTAGAAAAAGAGAAGCTTCGAAAAGTAACAGATAAATATTGCAAGTCCTTGGAATTACAGCATCTGCACAAAGATGGGTCTTATGTCTGGGTAGAAATTGTTGCCTCTCTGATCTACAATGAAAAGGGTGAACCAACCAATTTCCTCGGTGTTACCCGTAATATCAGCAAACGTAAAAAGGCGGAAAAAGAAAAAGAAGAAATACAGAAACAACTGGTACAGGCGCAGAAGATGGAGGCAATAGGGACATTAGCCGGTGGTATTGCCCATGATTTCAACAACATTCTTTCTGCGATCTTCGGCTACACGGAACTGGCCCAGATGCGCCCTGATAACGATCCGGTGCTTAAAGGAGATCTGGATGGAATTTATGTGGCGGCAATCAGAGCTCGAGAGCTTGTCAAACAGATTCTTGCCTTCAGCCGTAAAGGTGAGCATGAAAAAACACCTTTGCAGGTATCTCTTGCCATCAGGGAGGCCTTAAAACTTCTGCGCTCCTCCATACCTTCTTCCATTGCAATCAAGCAGGATATAGCTTCGAATAAATGTGTGCTGTCTGATGCCACGCAAATTCACCAGATTGTCATGAATCTGTGTACAAATGCCTACCATGCCATGCGCGACACAGGCGGCATCATTATGGTTTCACTGCAAGAACTGGAAATCGCTGCAGGCGATCCGGTCCTGGGAGTTGAATTAACCCCAGGTAATTATTTGCATCTGGAGGTGAGCGATACGGGCTCAGGTATCGACAAGGAGGTCATTGGTAAAATATTTGAACCCTATTTTACCACCAAGAAGGTTGGAGAGGGCACAGGATTGGGGCTTGCCGTGGTTCATGGCATTGTTCAGAGCCATGCAGGATACATATCTGTTTCCAGTGAATTGGGGCAGGGCACAACATTTCATGTCTATCTGCCTACCGTAGAGAGTAAATCAACTGATCTGGATGCGACCAAAAGCTTTTCAGCTGTTTTGGGGAAGAATGCACATATTCTCTTTATTGACGATGAAATTCCTATCATAGACTTGGCAACGAAAATATTTTCCAGGTACGGCTACCGAATTTCCACCTTCTCCGATCCAATTCAGGCATTGGAATGTTTTAAAGCAGAACCCGATCATTATGACCTGCTTGTCACCGATATGTCGATGCCATATATGACAGGAGATACTCTGGCCCAAAAGGTACTGCAGATAAGACCTGATTTACCTGTTATTCTCTGCACCGGGCACAGTGAAAAAATAAATAAGGAAAAGTCCATCAAACTCGGCATTAAAAAATTTATTCAAAAACCGTTAATAATGAGCAAGCTTGTTCATTGCGTACATCAGATATTGAGAGATGGAAAATAGGTGCAGGATGCTGATGAATTACGCTGTGTTGTGGAGTTTTCCCGCTCTGTTGAAATTGAGTTGCTCGCGAAGGCACGGGCATAAACCCGGCCTTCGTGAGAGTGCTGTCTGGTTTATACTCCGGAATAGATCACTTCAATCCAGCGATCACCTGTGAAGAGTCCGTCACCCCAGGTAGCTTCAAGGTCGTCCAGTGGCTTTGCGTCCACAGCCTCTTGTGCGGTTTTGCCCTCCGCCTTAAGTTTTCTTAATCGTTCATAGGCGGTGGCGAGCATTTGACGGTATGCTGTTAACTCTTCTTTGTCTGCCAATGGTCCGTGTCCGGGAATAATCTTTGTGTTGTCGTCAGACATTGCTAACATCTTGTCTACTGCTATGATCATCCCTTTGAGGGTGCCACCATGGTTAACATCGATAAAGGGATAAAAGCCGTTGAAAAAGATATCGCCGGCGTGGATGACATTGGCGGTCTTAACATAGATAAAACTGTCACCATCGGTATGGGCGTGGGGTACATGTATGGCGCGGATGCTGTCGCCGCCAAGATGGAAGCTGATATCCTCAGAAAAAGTCACCACGGGTAAGCCATCCCGGGGGAGACCTGGGCGCTTCATGTTGAACTCATTGAGAAAAGAGCCTGTACTCAAGCGCTCACGCACGTTGTCATGAGAGAAAATCAAGGTTCCTCCCTGACCCAGATTTTCATTTCCGCCTGTGTGGTCACCGTGGTAATGCGTGTTGATCAGGAATTTTGGGTAACTCCCTCCCACCGATTTGATGACTGCCACAATTTTTTCCGTGAGAGGGGCAAACTGGTCATCAATTAAAAATGTCCCATCTTTACTGGTAAATAACCCGATATTTCCACCTTGTCCTGTAAGCATGTACACCTGCTCAGTGACCGGAATAGCGATGATTTCCTCGTCGGCGGCGTATGCGCCTGTTGCAAGCAAAAGGAACCCTGGGATTAAAAAATAAAATCCTGATAAAATCTTAGCAATCATTTTGATCCTCCTTCTGAAGTTAACGCACTCCTGTAATCTGAGAATGGGTTCATAATCCTTAGAGGCTTTCTTGTCCTGTTTGTTCACTCCCTTGTCTCTCCTTGATGCATAATGACAAGCTTATATATTTCTAGGTTTTTCTGTGATAGGTAAGCCATTTCGGGTAATAGAGACCCCATTGAATAGCCGATGCTCTGACTATGAAAATAACAGTGATGGCGCATAATCTATTCAAGTTATGTAAAGGGAAATAAAAGGTTAAGATAGAAAAGACCATAGCTCCGAGCAGGGCAGGTGTTGCATAAAATTCTTTACCGAGCAGAAGGGGCATTCTGCCCGTCAATAGGTCACGAATCATGCCGCCGGCAATGCCGGTAATAAGACCCATCAATACGGCAACCGGCGCCGTAAAACCGAGACCAATGGTTTTTTCCGTGGCCAGGACGGTAAAAAGGGCCAAGCCGAAGGCATCAATAAACAAGAGTAATCGCAATACATGGGTTACATATCGGATTAAAAAAAAGGTCAGGATAGAAGCCAGCAGGGAAACCCAAAGGTAGGACAGATCAGCAATCCAAAAGACAGGATTGACATCCAGGAGTATGTCGCGCAAAGTACCGCCACCGAGTGCGGTTACCACACCAAGCAGGACAATGCTGAAAATATCCATATCCTTTTTGCCGGCGGCAATGACCCCGGTGATGGAAAAAGCAGCAATACCAATTAATCCTAAATAATAAATCATACTTTTTGACTATTGAGAAAAGTGCAGTTTCAGCAGAACAGCATCAGGCAAAGCGATTTTCGATGACCACTTCATCCAGATCCAGTTGTCCCCCTCGTGGCCATGCTTCCTGGGTGCCCTTGCCGATAGCAACAAACATTGCGATCACATGGTCATCGGGAAGATGAATAAGCTCGGCAACTTTGTCAAAATCGAAACCATCCATTGGGCATGAGTCGTAGCCCATCGATTTTGCGGCAAGCATCAGTGTCTGGGCCACTATGCCACAGGATCTCATGGCCTCATCTCTCTGCACCTGATCTCTGCCGCGATAGTAGGCATCGATGGCAGGGAGCATAAATTCCCGGACCTCTTTTGCGGCATTTATCCAGTAGCGACCCGGCTCTTTTTCCCATGATTTCAGGTCGGCACAGAGAACAATGAATAAAGAAGCATCGGTCACCTGCGCCTGATCCCAGGCCACCGCCCTGATCTGCTTTCTCAGCTCCTGGTCGGTAACCACGACGAAACGCCAGTTTTGAATATTGAACGCCGTGGGAGAAAGCACAGCCAACGACAAAAGCTCATTTACTTCTTCTTTGCTCATGCTATGG
Source organism: Pseudomonadota bacterium (assembly GCA_018820855.1). Lineage (GTDB taxonomy): Bacteria > Desulfobacterota > Desulfobulbia > Desulfobulbales > Desulfocapsaceae > Desulfocapsa. Next base: position 7,679 of record JAHJNL010000045.1, read on the forward strand.
TTTGCATCAAAATGCTTAACAGCCCGACGTGCTTGTATTGCCTTTGTTGTGTTCATGGTCTCTCCCCTTTTTTTAAAAAAGAAAAATAATGGATGAGCTGAGTTGCTGGCTGAACTGCTACCGAGTAACTTAACGATACCTCGAAGAGAGGATTTTTTTCACTCCCGGCTGATCATTTCAGCTATAATGGGAGCGGGGCTGAGATTGATCTTAACCCCATAATGTCTTCTCATCAGATGTTACACCAAACAGCATGAAAATTGCTGCGGAATCTACCTGCATGCCAATAAAATGTATCTGTGGGGCCCAGGTGTTTCCTGGCTGCCTTGCTTTGCGTGCTTTGTAATCATGCTTATTTAAATAAGATGCCAAGACAATCTGAATCCGTTTTTTTTGCCTAGAAGAGGAGTCTCTGATGCTGCCACGTTATCCCTGTGATGCTGAACTGAACCTGTCCATGCGTGAAACTCTGCACCCTCTTTTGCAAAAACTTGGGGAAGGTATTTCAGAATTCACCTTTGCTAATCTATATCTCTTCCGGAATATACATCAATACAGGGTATCCATGCTGGCAGGAGAATTGCTGCTTATCAGTGGCGTGGATGGTAACGACTCATTCTTTATGCTTCCCTTCGGTTTGCCTGAAGCGCAATTACTTAACCAGTTGTTTGAAAAATTTCATACCATGAAATGTGTTTCCCCAGCTCAGGTTGAGGTGTTGACTTCCTTGGGTTATGAAATCGAGGAGGACAGGGACAACTTTGACTATCTTTATAGACGAAAAGATCTTGCTGAGCTTGCAGGGCGAAAATTTCATAAAAAACGCAACCTGATCAAGGGCTTCCTCAACAACTACTCTTATGAAGGCAGGCCGCTTTTAGAAATACATAAAAACGATGTCCTGGAGATACTTGAAAAATGGCGGTTGAACCGGGATGAGCCAGGAGATTATGAGGCGGCAAAAGAGGCCCTGGAAAAGGCTGAAGAGCTGCAGCTTTGTGGCGGTATTTATTATGTGGACGGCAGGCCTGTGGCCTATTCATTGGGAGAGGAGCTTGCCTGCGGAAAGAGTTTTGTTATTCATTTTGAAAAAGCAGTGGATGAGTATAAGGGGCTCTGGCAGTTTATTAACCAGGCATTTGCTTCCATCCTGCCTGAGCAGTATGAAACTGTGAACAGGGAGCAGGATTTGGGGAATGCAGGACTGAGGCAGGCAAAGCTCAGTTATCAGCCCATAGAGTTTGTAAAAAAATTTAAGGCCATAGCTCCACTGCACAGAGGGACTGTTGTTTGACTGATAATTCAGCTATAAAGAGTCGGCGGATTTTCTCAGCCGAAAACCTTTCTCTTTTGACTCCGGTTTTCAGGCGCCACCGTTTCCGGCTTATCCTGGGGTTTACGGCCCTTCTTGGTGTGGATTTTTTCCAGCTCCTCACTCCTAGATTTATTAAAAGAGCCGTTGATGCCCTCGAAGATGGTACGGCCAGCGGGGCCATTCTCCTTCAATGTGCCGGATATATAATGCTTCTGGCCGTGGGTATTGCCTGTTGCCGGTTTTTGTGGCGCTATCTCATTATCGGTTTTTCCCGTATGCTGGAGCGTGATTTGCGGGACAGGCTTGTGGCCCATCTGCTCACCCTTGACCGCAGATTTTTTCAACGCCATACCACCGGCGAGTTAATGGCTCTTTCTTCCAATGACCTTGCTGCCGTGCAGCTGGCCACGGGTATGGGCATGATTGCTGCTGTCGATGCCCTGGTCATGACCTTGGCCGCCCTTGCTTTTATGGCCTATATCAATCCTACTCTCACCATAATCGCAGTGGCCCCTATGCCCATCCTGGCCATCACGACCAGGATGCTTTCAGCCCATTTGCACAAACGTTTTAATAAGGTCCAGGAACAATTTGCTTCGATGACCGAATTTGCCCGCAGTACCATTTCTTCCATCCATCTGCTTAAAGCCTATACCCAGGAGCAATTTCAGACTGAGCAGTATGGACAAATGGGAAAAGTCTATATCCGCCACAATCTGAAAGTTGCCGTCATTCAGGGCCTGCTTTTCCCCTTTTCAAGCCTCATAGGGAATTGCAGCCTGCTGCTGGTTCTGTTTTTCGGTGGACGTCTGACTGTTCAGGGCACAATAACCATAGGTGATTTTGTTGCCTTTATCTCCTATCTGTTCATGCTGACATGGCCAATGATGGCCATTGGCTGGGTGGCAAATCTTTTCCAGCGTGGGGCAACGTCTCTTGCCCGTATCAAACGTATTTTTGATGAAGAGCCGGAGTTGCGAGACGTCGTTTCCAGTGAACCCCTCCCTGCGCAGTCAGGGGAGATGAGACTTGAACGACTCTCATTTACCTATCCGGGGCAGGCCACTCCGGCCCTTGCTGATGTGACTGTGGCCTTTACAAAAGGCCTGGTGGGAGTGGTCGGCAAAACAGGTTCGGGGAAAACGACCCTGTGTCATGTCCTTACCCGTCTCTACCAGATTGATGCCGGTGTTTTTTTTCTGGGTGAGAGGGATGTGAATACACTGCCTGTGGCCGCGGTTCGCAATACTATCGCCTATGTACCCCAGGAGGCAACGATCTTTTCAGAGACGATCCAGGCCAATATCGCTTTGGGGAAAATAGATGCCAGCATGGAGGAGATTGAAAAAGCGGCAAAGGCGGCATCTATCCATGATGAAATTATGTCCTTTGCTGACGGCTATCAGAGCAGGGTGGGTGAGAAGGGGGTGAAGCTTTCCGGTGGCCAGAGACAGCGTATTGCCCTGGCAAGGGCACTGCTTCTTGATCGCCCCATAGTCATTATCGATGACGGACTTTCTGCCGTTGACACCGAAACCGAGCATGCCATTTTGCAGCAGATTGCAGCCTATCTGCAGGGAAAGACCTGCATCGTCATCTCCCATCGCGTCGCTCCTCTTGCTGAGGCAGATAAAATTCTGGTCATGGATAAGGGGAAAATTGTGGCCCAGGGAGAGCATCAGGAACTACTGGAAAGCAATACCTTTTATGCGACGATCTATTCGCATCAGACCGATTCATTGGTACGGGAAGGATAGGGATTATGCGATACGGATATGGATATTTTGAAGAGGATAAACTGGGTAAGGTCGCCGATACGGGGCTGTGGCGTAGAATTGTCTCCTATTCCGTGCCCTATTGGAAACGGCTTGCCTCCGCCATTCTTCTTTCCTTTGTCGTCATCGGCGCAAGTCTCGCCCTGCCTTATATGGTTCGTCTCGGTATTGATCAGTATATAATCAATACCGACCTGGAAATTTCACAACGAATCGGTGGGCTCAGCATGCTGGCAGGTACCTTTATCGGTGTCATCATCTGTGGTTTTCTGGCAAATTTTGTCCAGGTGATCATACTTGAATGGTCAGGACAGACAATTATGCATGAGATGCGGCAGCAGCTTTTCGGGCATGTGCTGGGGCTCGATCTCTCTTTTTTTAACAATAATCCCAGTGGAAAACTTGTTACCCGCCTGACGAATGATATCCAGAACATGCATGAAATGTTCACCTCGGTCATAGTCACACTTTTCAACGATTTCATGAAGCTTGCCGCCATTCTGGTTATCCTTTTCTGGATGAACTGGCGGCTTGCTCTGATCTTGAGCTTCCTTGTGCCCCTGATAACGGGGAATACCCTCTGGTTCAGCCGGCTTGCCAGAGATGCATTTCGAGCCATTCGAACACGGCTTGCCAGGATTAATGCCTTTCTGCAGGAATCTCTGTCTGGAATTTCTGTCCTGCAGATTTTTATGAGGCAGGAGGATACGTTTAAAAGATTTACTGAACTCAGCAAGATTTATCTGCAGCAAAATCTCTATCAGATCAGGATATTTTCTATCTTTATGCCGGCCATAGATCTTTTCAGTTCCATTGCCACGGCCTCTATTATCTGGTACGGCGGCGGCCAGATCATCCAGGAGCAGATGTCTCTTGGAGAACTTGCCGCCTTTCTTGCCTATATGCGCCTTTTCTTTCAGCCGATCCGCGATCTTTCCCAGAAATATTCCATTGTCCAGTCCGCCATGGCTTCGGCAGAACGTATCTTTCAGCTCCTGGACACCTCCCCTGCATCCCCTCCGGTCAGGATGCTCTCGGGACAGCCGGAAATGAAGGGAGAAGTGTCCTTCCATCATGTCTATTTTGCCTACGATACAGAGCAGGTTTTGTCGGATCTCTCTTTTCATGTGTCTCCGGGAAAAACCCTGGCCATAGTTGGGGCAACCGGGTCAGGGAAATCAACGATTGTCAATCTTCTTGAGAGATTTTATGAACCGGACAGCGGGCAGATACGTATTGATGGCCAGGATATAACGAGTCTGAACAGTCAGTGGCTCAGAGAGAGGCTTGGTTTGGTCATGCAGGACGTATTTATTGTTCCTGCAAGCATCCGCAAAAATATCCTCCTTGATAAAGAATTGGGCGAAGATGAGTTGCAGGCAATAATAGAAAAAGCCCAGCTTGCCGGAGTGATCGAACAGCTTCCTGAAGGTCTGGAAACACGAATTGGAGAAGGTGGAGCGGAATTTTCTTCAGGGCAGAAGCAGCTGCTCGCCTTTGCCAGAGTGCTTGCCCGTAATCCCCGGATCCTCATCCTTGATGAGGCAACGTCCAGTGTTGACTCGGCCACAGAGATTTTAATTGATCGGGCCATAGCCTCCACACTTGCCGACAGAACAGGCATCGTCATTGCCCATCGGCTGTCGACCATTCGGCGGGCAGATCATATCCTGGTCATGGACAGAGGAGGTATCGTTGAACAGGGCAATCACGAATCTTTGATGGCGCAAGATGGAATATACCGCCATCTTCTCAAGTTGCAGGTAAACCATGCTGACATGAAGAATTCCTTTGTTGCAAAGGAGCCTGGAATGGCAGGGGGCTGAATGGCTTTCGCGTTTTTTCGTGAAAATCATTCAGTGTCCCGGCTAACTTGGGCCTCACTCTCGACCTCCTGGAAGCGGATAAAAAATATCAACCCGATAAATACGAGAAAAATCCCAGTAAAGGCCATCATATTGGGAAGTGGTGCGTTCAGAAATATAATTTCACCGATTAATGCAAATACTACTTCACTGGACTGGGTTGCATCCACTGCGGCTAACTCACTGGCTTTTTGCGATTTGTTGCGTGCCAGCAAAAACAGACTTGTGGCAAAAATTCCTGAAAAAAGTGCGACCAGCGAGGTGTTGAGAATCTGTTGCGCAGATGGAGGTGGTGGGCGGGTGATTCCAATAAGGACCAGCCAGAAAGGGACAGAGCCAAGTGACAACAGTAATACTTTGTTGAACGGGTTTTCCAGGAGAGGGTCTTTAATGTCCGGAAGAGATTTGTTGCCATTTTTGGCCTCCCATACCAGTTGATTTCCTATTGGGTAACAAAATGCTGCCACCAAAACGGGAAGTCCTCCTGTGATCAACGTCTTGTAATTGGCCAAATCAGCATGACTGAGGTTGACCATCAGGATACCGACAAAGATGACAATTGAAAAAAACCATATTTTTTTGGGAAATGATCTTCCAAATCCGAGCAACACCACCAGAGAGGCAATGATGGTAAGTTGCCATGTTGCGGCGATAATCCACCCAGGGGCGTGATCAGCGCTAAAGCAGATCAATGCATAGAAGGCACCGAAGCCGATGCTTCCGCTTATTGTCCAGAAGAGCCAGTTCTTCAGAAAAAGACGAAACACCTGTCTTGGTGTTCTGATCCCCTGGAAGACAGCAAGCAGGAGGATGAGAAACAGGATCATGAAGGCGTATCGAAGGCTGGCCGACCAAACCCAATGCCCTCCCTCTAAACTCATCAGGCGATTCAGGAAGAATGTTGAACTGAAAAAGAATCCAGAGAGAATGCCGATTAAGATCAAGGAAATCATAATGGCTATCTATCTGGTGAGGCAGTATGTCACAATGCCTTTGCAGTGAATCGCTGTGGTGTTTAAAAAGGGGATGCCAAATTTATTTTCCGTCAAAATTAACGGCAGTTCAGTGCACCCCAAAATTAAGGAATCAATTCCTTCCTCTGTTACCATTCTTTTTGCGATTGCTAACAGTTCCTCTCTTGTTGAGTCTTTGAAAATACCCAATTCAATTTCTGAGAATAATTTATGATGAATCAGTTGCTGTTCTGCAGTTGTTGGCACAATAACTGTCATTTTTTGAGACAGAAACGGTTTTTTGTAAAAGTCAGCCTCCATGGTGAGTCGAGTGCCTATTAAACCAATGTTTTTCAGCGCCATCTCTTGGGCTTTGCCGCACGTTGCCTCGACAATGCTCAACAGCGGTATGGGTGATTTCGTCTGCAGGGCGTCAAAAACAATATGCGGTGTGTTCGATGCAATTGCAGCGAATTCGGCACCGGCGCGGTGGAGAGCATGGAGCTTTTCTAAGAGCCAGTCAGTCAGTTCTGCCCATTGCTCTGTCTCTGCAAATCTCATGAATGTGTTGAGGTCTGCGCTGTAGACGATGATTTCCGGGTATGCCAGATGGGCGTGTTTTGTGTTGAATGCCGCAATTATTTCTTTGTAATAGTCAACCGTTGATTCTGGCCCGAGGCCGCCGAGTATACCGATTCGTTTCATTTGTGTTTCAGTTCCTGCTGTTTCATTATGGCACTGCTGGTCTGTTGTGCACGTGTTTGTTCTTCCCGGATGGACCTTGTGCTGATCGTCCCCGATATGTTCCGCCTGTGTTTGCTGCAGTTAACATGCCTTCTTTTTCGATAAGCAGACAGGTGACTTCTGTGGTGCATATAGGACGATGTTCCGTTCCTTTTGGCACAACGCACATGTCACCAGTCTTCAATTCAACCATCTTAGAACTGAATTCCAATTGCATCTCTCCTTCGACAATCAAAAAAAACTCGTCTGAATCAGGATGGGTGTGGAAGTCGAGAGTCCTCTCTTTAACCCTGACGAGAGTAGAATTGTGACCATTCATTTTTGCTATTGTCTCGTACCGGAAAAGCTCTGTTATCTGAGACCCTTTTTCCTTTAAATTGAGAACTTCCATAAAAGTTGCCTGCCAATGAGTGAATACTTCACAAGATTCAAACGAACAGGCCGGGCGGCTGCGACATGTGGTGCAGCCGTCCGGCGACGATTGGTGAGATGCATCCTTACTGTGCGAGCTCAAAGACGTCAGTGATAATGAAATCGTCGCTGATGCCGCCTCCGGCAGCGTTGTCCTGTTGCGCCCCTGCTCTGGACAATCCATACATCGCTTCCAGTGTGCGCAGGATATTGACATGGGTGATACCCTCACCCTCGGGGTAATCGCCGGCCTTGATATGCGCTCCGGCAAAAATCGTGACAATGCGGTTCTGCATATCAACACAGTACTCTTCATCGCGTCCCTCGCCGATGCAGGACTGCGGATCCACCAGTGGATTTGTCAGTCCGCGGTAGCCTCTTTTGTCATCGTTTTCATCGAAGGTGAGGATCAGCAGGCTGTTGTGATCCTTGGCCCATTGATAGTAGGGATCGATATGCTTCTGCAGCCATTGGTCGCCGGCGGCAACGCTCTTAGTGATGGGACCGTTGTGCATGTCGTTGTCCAGGTTGGGAATGACGAAGGCAACGGTGGGCAGGGTGTGATATTGGGAAGGGTCGGAAGGAAAGTCTGCAAATCTGAGGTTCGACGATGTCGCAACCGTTGTGCCATTGGGTACATTGGCAAAGCTGATCCAGGGCACATGTTTTCTTGCATAAAGGCCGCCCGATCCCTTTTCGCCAGTAAAGCCGATTTCGGGCAGACTCTCCGCATAGCCCTTGAATGACAGCCCCTTATAGATCAACTGCTCACCCAGATTGGCCGTTGTAAACGGATATTTTGGATGATTTTTTTCTGACGGAACATGGTCGGTGAAGCCGATGGTTTGATTATCGCCTGAAAACATCCAGAAATAATTGCCCTGACTGTAGTGTTCCTCGCCATATATCTGGGTGAAGTTTGCCCCCTCTTTCTTGAGCAGGTTATTGATATATGGAGCATTGGCGTGGCCGATGATCTCTTCGTAATCTTTGTTTTCCTCGACAACAATGATGATGTGATCATAGACCGGCAGCCCGGCAGGCCAGGTGAGAGCGGAACTCTCTGGTGTTGTCAGCTTGTCGGGGGTCGTATGCCCAAGCAACGGGTAGGACATGAAAAGAAGGGTAAAAATGAACGCAAGTGCTCTCATAAAGGTTTCTCCTGTTGTGGTTTCTCTGTTCCCTGATATGCCTACCAAATGTCTTGAAAATACAAAGCAGTCAACTCTGCGTCAGCCCTTTGCCGGTACGGTCTTGCCTTTCCCTCGTTCTTTTAACACCTTCCGGAAAGACTCGCCTGTTGTTGCCTCCAACAACGTATGGGCGTAGCAATCATCTTCACAGTGATCTGGCCGTCGCATACTGGCAAAATCCGCCACGCAGCCGTCAGGAATAAAGAGCTATGGTACTAACTCTCGAGAGATTCTTCAGAACTTGGGGATTGGCGAAGGAAGTCCTGTAGCTTACCCGGTGGTATCTTCCCAGAATCTATCATACGGGCATTCAGGCTCCAATGAAATATCTGGATTGTTTACCCAATAATTTTTTCACACCCATACAGATAAACAGAGTTGTAAAAGTTATTATGACGGCATAAAGGATGGAAGCTGGAAGAATCAAGAAAGATGAGTCTGTAAAAAAATGATAATAATAGGTTCTCACAGAGTTGTATCCAACCAAAATGTGTGTGAAATAAATTGCAAAACTGTATGTGGCAAAATTGTTTAAAATAGGAATGTTCTTATTCTCTAATTTTTGAAAGGCAAGAATAATTAGAAAAGTTATGGAAAGCTTCTGAATATAAAAAACTGATTCAGTAAGTTTTGGTGAACTTATATAGTAAGAATTCCAATAAGAAATTATAATAAAAGCAGAAGATGTTATTGCGATAAGTATTAAATATATTTTATTCCTGTCTATTTTTAATATTATATTTGAATAGTCCATGGCTACGTACATACCTTGCAAGTATATCGGGAAAAAATAAATATATTGCCAGAATGATAGTTCTGTTGCTGTTCTTGTACCAAATAAAGGTAGGACGCTCGCAATAAAAACAATTCTTAAAAAAATATCTTTTGGGATTTTCAGGAGGAATGGACTTATTATAAAAACTAAAGTTATAAAAGGAATATACCAATATTGGACCTGGGCTTTTCCATAAATAAATACCGTTAATATCTTTTTCAGCGAAAAGAACCAGCTGTATTCAGGCCGTATGTATTCATTTATTTTTAGAATTAATATCAGTGATGTCATAACTATATACGGAGATATGACATTCGCCGCTTTGTTTTTATAGTATCGCCGTAATTCGAATTTTGAAGATAAATAGTAAAATAAAAATCCGGAAATAAATATAAAATATATCGTACTGTCATGAAACAGTACTTCTCTGGCGGTGGTTATGAAGGTATAGGTTGTATGATGAGATTCTTTATAACGTTCAGGAATAGTCCAAACGTGAACAAGCACAATATTTATTATTGCGAATGCCCGAAAGTAATGGATATTTTTTAGAAACAATTTTTTTTCTGACATCTCTTCTCTTGTCTCCGTTTATTCTGCTCTTGCTTGCAAA
>JAHJNL010000046.1 GCA_018820855.1 Pseudomonadota bacterium
AATTTTCAAGGTCAATCAAAATGGTTCCTTTTGGTTGGCTTGTCCGGCTACGGTCCGACACTCTTGGTAACCGCCCGGTGCGGACCCGCATGCCGGGTGGTGTGGAGGCTGGGGGAGAAAAACCCCCGGCTATCCGATTATACATTGTTATATGGGCATGATGGCACAAATGTTTTGGTCGGCCTTGGGTCAATAACAAACTGTATTAATTGTATATATAGGAAACAATTCCTAATCAATACCTGTTGTCGAACAGGAAGCCTTTAAATATATCTGTTTTTTGAATAATTTTTTCACCCGTATGTTTATTGCGGATATAAAATTTAGCATAATGTTTTTTTACGCTCGTAAACTCAACTCGGTGTTCAGAATTTATTAATTGAATCAAAGATTCACGTTTGGGAATAGATCGACGCTCCTCATGATAAATGATTGTATATATGCCAGATATATTGGGCTCATATATAATTATTCCATTGGTCTCATTCAATTTTTGATGAAACATAACAGTAGAATTTATTTTGTCTGTTTCTTCCCTTAATCCTGCACTCGGAGTTAAATAATAAAATGGCATTAACTTTTCTTTCTCAGGGCTTTTCCCCAATGACACCTCTAAAGTTAAGTAGTAAAGAGCTGAACAAAAATCTATAACGATATGATTCTGTACTTTTTTATTCGAAACAAAGAATCTAAATCTATAATATTCATCTCCTTCTTTTTCCGGTAAATTGATGAAAATCGCATTTTTTGAAGAAGGAGAGCATGTCAGCAGTCTAAGGTCATTTACCAAGTAATCTATAAACCAGAATTGGTTTTTGATATTGTATAAAGGTTCACTAGTTATTCGGCTGTTTGATAAATTGTGATAATTTATAATACCAGACGTGTGGTATGATACTTTTACAATTTTATTTACATCTGTGACAGGGGCTATTTTTTCTACAGCTTGGTCTTTAATACAAAATTGCCCCTTGTAACCTGTTGTTTGTTCATTCTCCCTAACAAGTGCTAAATAAATTGAGCCATCTATTGAGTCGTGAGTTATTGAAGCAACTCGACTTGTTGTTTCAGCAGTTCTGGCATAGATATTAAACTTACTCATATTTTATTTTTGTATAACATTATTAATAAGTGGAAACTTTCCAGCATATTGATTGTAATAGATTTCGCTTTTTTCCACTTATTCTTATATTGAGATGTCTAAAGTGGAAAAAACTTTCCACTTATTACTTTTGCCGTTCATTATTCCACTTATTGCGATATTAAAACAGGAAATATGGAAAACAAACCGCATTCCTCATACCCATTCAAAAATGAATAGCCATTAACCTAACCATAGATAGGCGGAATTTCATATAGGTATATTTACCCATTTTCAAGGTAATTCTGAAAAGACTGAAAAGGAAACCATTGGTAAGGCCAAAGATTCATGGGTAATTTTAAATTACTTTTTTCAGAGGTATCTATTCCGTAGAGTTTAATTTGGTTACCAAGGATTGTGATTGTATCACCATCGCCAACCCACCAAAGAGCCGTGGCCATCCCCACGGCTCTTCCTATTTTTCCACCCCCGGTTTCATTCCCCCCCACTTCGAAACACCCCTGTCAATAGCCGTATATCGTCCCTAGAACGGGACAGAATAACCGTGAGGCGGGATAGGCCGGAATCGCCGAAAACAGGGTGTATGATTTCATCAGATATTCAAGGAGTTCTCGTAACCTTTGCGATGGAATCATACAGATGGCATTCACTCAGACCGATATCGACAACATTGACAGGGCAATTGTCAACCTTATCACCTTCAAGCAGCCTGTCCAGTTCGTCATCAACGGAGAGCAGATAACTTATCCGGTCCACAAACTGGCGGACCTGCGCGAGTTACGCAATGCAATCGCCACAGAAGTTGCGGCGGCAGATGCAACTGTCGAAACCATCACGGCCATCCAGATATTCGGGAGCAAGGGGCTATGATGCCTGCGCTCCCCATCCATGCCGACTATCCTGCCGGCACCATTCTTAGCCCGGCAGGTGTCCCTGTAACGGCAGAATCGTTTCCGACTGCCTATGAGGGCGCGTCAATGTCTGACCGCCTCTCCGACTTCGGTCTGTCATCCATTGGCCCGTCCGGAAATGCGTCTTCCATATCAAGCCTGCGCAAACGTGCCCGCACCCTTGAACGCAACGATCCGTCAGCGAAAAAGGGAATTGACTCCTATGTTTCCAACCTGGTTGGCACCGATATCTCTCCGTTATGGGACAGCATCGACAACGAAGAACAGCGTGACGAGATCCAGGAACTGTGGGATGACAGCCAGCAGGAAGCTGACTATTACGGCGTCTCTGATTTTTACGGAACCCAGGAAATCATCTGCAGATCAATGGTCCGCGACGGGGAAGGACTCGGCAGGTTCCACCACGTTCACCCGGACGCCGGGCTACTTGTTCCCCTCCAGGTCCAGGTTATAGAAGGTGATCATCTCGATGCCGGCTACAACGACATCAGCCCGGAAGGCAATGAGATCCGCTACGGGATCGAATGGAAGGGCGGCCGCCGCTATAAATACTGGCTGTACCGCGATCACCCCGGAGAGATGTTCCTCACCGGTACGGACCTGACCCGCGTCGGTGTTCCGGCTGGAGATGTCAGCCATGTCTTTCGCCCATTACGGGCAGGTCAGGCACGCGGAATATCTTGGCTGTCTCCTATCCTCGTCATGCTGCACGACATTAACCAGTATAACGACTTCGAGATCCAGCGCAAAAAGGCTGCCTCGCTATTCGGCGGATTTATCTACAAAGATAACCAGATAGACCACAACCGCACGCGCAATCCTGTTGTCGGCGGTAAGGAAACCTCATTTACCAGCGGCACCCAAACAGTAAAGGTGGGCGGGGCAACATTTCCCATCCTGACCGGGAACGACAGGATTTCGTTTTCCCAGCCGGGTGATGTCGGCAACAATTATCTCGCGTTCATGAAAACCGAGTTCCGCCTCATAGCCGCCGGTTTAGGTATCACCTACGAGCAGCTCACCGGCGACCTGGAGGGGGTAAACTACACCTCGCTGCGGGCCGGTCTCATCGAGTTCCGCCGTCTCTGCGAAACAATCATTCTCAGGACCCTGGTTTTTCAATACTGCCGACCATACATCAACCGCTGGATCCCTGCGGCAATTCTCAACGGCTCTTTGAAGACTGTATCAATTTCAGAATATCTGCAAAACAAGCGCAAATTCCACCGCGTCTCCTGGCATCCCCACGGATGGGATTTCGTCGACCCGGTCAAGGATCGCATTGCCGAAAAAATGGATATTCGCAACGGAATAAACACCCGTGGAAACGTTATTTCGCGGCGAGGAAGAAATATCTACCGTGTCGACAAGGGCCAGGAGTCAGATCGTAAAAACGCCAGGGATCGCGGCCTTGTCTACGACAGTGACCCAGGCCAGACAAACGACTCCGGAGCCATGCAGAAGATAGAGGAAAAGATCATCCTCGATGCGGCAACCACTGAATAACAGGAAGGAATAGATCATGTCCATAGAACACATCCTCACCGAGGTTTTTAACACACCGCTCTTTGTCACCCCGGACAAACTGAGCGCCGTTCTCGGTGTGCTGGAGCGGAAGTCCGGAACAAAAATGGACATCAATCTCAGCGCTCTGCTCCCAGCCATCGGCTCTGATGCAAACCGGGGTGCGGTTATGGCGTCGGCCAGGCCGGTAAACACCACGGATGAAAAAAATGCGGCGATCATCGGAGTCCTCGGCTCCCTGACCTACCGCAACGGCGGCAATCCGTCAGTCGGTTCCGGACTCTTGAGCTATCGTTCCCTGCAGCAGCAGATAATGGCTATGCTGAGTGACAACGATGTCCTCGGCGCAATACTGGATGTCAACTCCTACGGCGGCTCTGCCCAGGGCTGTGAGCGCATGGCCCGTTTTATCCGTGCCGCAAACGAGCAGAAACCTATCATCTCAGTAATTGACATGAACTGTTTTTCAGCCGCCTACTACCTGGCCGCCGCATCAGGAAAAGTCATCCTCACGGATAACGACTGCGGGGCCGGATCAGTCGGCTGCATCGCCGTTTTCCGCGATCAGTCGCAGCACGACGAGCAGGAGGGGTTTGCGTATGAGACCTTTACCTTCGGCGAGAAAAAAGCGGAGCTCTCCCCACACACCCCCCTGACCGATGCTGCACGGAAAAAGCTGCAGATGTCTGTGGATGTGTTCGGCAGGCGCTTTGCTGCATCTGTTGCCGAATTCAGAGGGGTACCGGAAAGCAGGATCCTCGACACCAAGGCAGGTGTCTTTTACGGCCAGGACGCGATAGACGCGGGCCTGGCCGACGCAATAGCACCATTTGATGAAGCAGTGGCCATGCTGGCCGCAGAAATAGACAAACGTCAACAGAAAAAAATTTACGGAGGAGCATCCATGGAAGGCATGACCACACAGGAACGGATGGAAAAGCTGCTCGGTGCCGCAGATGGTCAGCAGGCCATTGCGGCGCTCGGCTACATCAAAAAAGTCGATGCGGAAAAACAGCAGAGCGAAGCGCTCGCTTCCGCCGCACCGGACAACACGGAACTGCTTGAGAAGCTGCAGATCTGCCAGATCGCCTCACTCAGCCTCGACCAGTCCATGAAACTTATCGGGGAGGACCTGTCGCTGGAAGAGATGCGCAAGACCATCCAGGCCATGAAGGCGGCAGGGTCGCAGCAAACAACCGTCAAGTCAACCATCACCCCCCTGTCCGCCGGGGAGAAAAATCCGTTGATCGCGGCCTGCGAGGCAGTGGCCCAGAAAATGGCGAAATAACGCGACACCGAAATATAGCGAAACAACGCAGAAAAGGAGCAACACATGGCAACGAAAACAGAAAAAAC
>JAHJNL010000047.1 GCA_018820855.1 Pseudomonadota bacterium
CCGCGTCCCCGGATTATTGGATATTGGGAATAACCTTTGCGCTTGTACGAAGCGAACAATACTGAGGAGCCCTGTGCGGGAAAACCGCACGCAGGGATCTGTGAGAGGGCGGTCGGGCAACTGGCTGGTCTATCTTAATGGCTCCTAATGACATCGAGCGGGCGAGCTTGGCTTGTCCATCGGACAAAGGAATATCACGAGGTGCTCTCATGCGTGAGTTGAAACTGAGCAAGACCTTTACCCTAATCGAACCAGGGCCTGTTGTCCTTGTGTCAACCCATGATGGGCAGAAAGACAACATCATGACTATCTCCTGGACTATGGTGATGGATTTCACTCCGGTGTTTGCCATCACCACGGGTGAATGGAATCACTCTTTCGCGGCGTTGCGAAAAAATAGGGAGTGCGTTATTGCCATTCCCACGGTTGACATGCTGGATAAGGTGGTTGGTATAGGGACGTGCTCTGGGAAAGACACAGACAAGTTTGCCAAGTTCAAGCTTACACCTGTGCGGGGCAAAGTCGTCGGGTCACCCTTGATCAAGGAGTGTCTCGCCAACATAGAGTGCAAGGTCATCGACTTCGTTGAACAGCACAATATTGTCGTGTTAGAGGGCGTTGCCGCATTCTTCGATACCACGCGCAAGGAGAAGCGCACGGTTCACGCTGTTGGCGACGGAACGTTCATTATTGACGGGCGCAAGATTGACCGGAAGAAGATGATGGCCTCCAGGCTCCCATCCGGCATTTAACGTTCATTGGTCAGCCACGAGGCAATTCTGGGAACCAAAATGAAAAGCAACACGAAACACGGGGCCGGACCAAGTCAACGTACTAATATTATACCAAATACTATTAAAGAAGAGGCTGTTTCAGCCTTTAGAAGCCCCTTTTTGACCGAAAAATGGGGCTTCTAACAGATTTCTTCTATGCCACGAGCGAACAGATATTATATTCAAGGCTGCGTCCGGAACATTACTTTGCACAGCCTCCCTTCTTTTTTTTGAACAGCCGTCGTGTTGCAATATTTCCCGAAGAGAAAAGGCTCAACGTTTTTTGATTTTGCTGGCAATATAGTCACTGATTTCTGTTGGTAGCTCTCCTGCTTTATCTGCAAAGGCTGAAGTTGGTATTTCTGCCCTCGCTGCACTCTTATGGCCGCCGGCCGAACCCAGCTCTCCAAACAAACGCTTGGCAACCTTGCCGGCGTCCAGACGAAACCCGGCGTTCCTGAGAATGATGATTACCTTTTTTCCGTAAATTCCAGAGACCACACACCAGGTGGCTTCAGCCATCTTCAGAAAAAAATCGGCAATGACTACCAGAGCATCGGAATCCTTAACGACGCCCATATGAATATACGCCGTATCACCAATAATAGTAAGGACTTCGAAGGCCTTACGAAAGTCAGCGATGTTTGTTTTGTTGATCTCTGATGATTCGATTTTTTTGATGATATTGAGATTGGCATGGGGATACAGATAACGAAATGCCTTGATATCAGCACTTGTTGACGTTCTGGTAAAATTATCTGTGTCCGTCTTTATGCCGTAGAACAGGGCGGTCGCTAATTTTGCCGAAGGGACGATGCCTGCAGCCTTGAGGTATTCCGTCATAATGGATGAAACAGCACCGTATTCTTCGCGTATATCCATGAAAGGGACCTTCAGAGAAGGATCAGGTGAATGATGGTCAATGATAATAGTGAAATCCAGGTTGCTCAAAGCTTTATGGTGATGCGGTTGTGAATCAACAAGAGCCCACTTCGTCACCTTAGTAAGGTCGGTTTTGGTAATGTATGGGAGCGTAACCTTCAAGCCCCTGATCATAGCCAGATTATCAGAACGTTTGATGGCATTAACCCGGCAGATAATGGTCTTCTGAACCTTTCTCCAGAGCAGTCTTTTTAGACTCAAGGCACTGGCAATGGCATCCGGATCGGCAACAATCGGGATGCAGACAGTATCCTCCGGTGAGACAAAATCAAGAAGGCTTTCGTAACGGCCTTTATGGGTGGCTGACTGTGCAGGTTGGGTCATAACATTTTACCGATACTGGCTCGTACATCTTTTATTGTGGTCTTCAGGTCTTCCCTGAGGAACCATTAAAAGTTCACTTTTCTGAGCCTGAAGGCATTGATGTGGTCCGCTAAAAAAAAGATATTTTTCTCAAGCGGCTTTTTTCAAGACCATCCTTTTCTCAAACTCATAAGACCTGAGCTGGGCATCAATACCGCCTTCAAGGATCATTTTCCGCTCATGTGCTCCAGCAGGTCCAGGAACAGGAACAAATAGGAAGCGGCTACTGCTCCATCCCGGGAGACGGTGTCGTAAATTGGGTCATCTTGCATAACGGTACGAAATCCGCCATAGAATTTTGAATATTGACTAATGGTGTAGCATTTGAAGGCCAAAACTCTGCTCACGTACTAAAAGCCAGCGATAGTATTTCCATACATTCCAACACTGAGCGGCCAAACCTGGACAGCTCGTTCACACCAGGGCCTTGTCGCCTAAATTGCAGCCCACCAAGATATTGGTGCTTTTCCGCTTCTTTCATAACAATCTGCCAAAAATCAGTACCGCCAACGAAATAAAAATACCCCAACTCCTTATTCTTAGCGAGAATAAAAATATTACTTTGTTTTTTTTGGGTCTTGGGGTGTGAGGCGTAATGGAAGGAAAAAGATACATAAGGGATTCGCTTACTGGGAGCCAATCTCACCCAAATAGTTGGCTGTGTGAGTGAAGGTGGTCCAGCCGCAGTGTGTCGGTGTCCACTTTGCGGTAGAGCAGCAGCAGGTCAGGATTGACGTGGCATTCATGGTATCCTGACCAATAGCACCTCAGGTCATAGTCTCGATACTGCGGCTCTAACGGATCATCGTTTATTAATGCCGTCAAGAGGGTCATCATGATGGGATCGGGGGTTGACCGGTGTCTATTTTCTCCAACCTACTTCAGAATGATAAAACTAGCACCTTGCTAAAACAATATTAAATGATTTATATATTATAATCACTTAGACCCCAATTGATGAAGCAAACCCATCTACGTCTCGCATCTTGAAGAGAAGCATTGCCTCATTTTGAGATATCGGGCGTGCGGGTTTTACGGAAACTACTGAACTCCTGTTAGACAGATAACTATGAACCTGAGTTTCAACCTAGAGGATGCAAGCCAAGTTGCTATTGGGGCATTTGCTTTAGCTGTACCTCTTTCATTCTCTGAAGAAGCCTGAAAACCAGACCTCCACTCTTGGTCGCTGGTTATTAAAGCGTTAGGCAGCTAGGAATTTTTCTACCTTGAAACCTGGAGACACAACGATGCGCAAGCGAATCATCACCCCAGTTCAACAAGAAACCGCACCTCTTGACCATGAATGGCTGAATATGGAGGGGCTCGCGGAGGTGGAAATCACCTCGGAGGATGCCGCTCATCCAATTGAGTCCGCGTTGCTACCTGGTCGGGCCTCAGGGTGGCGTGCCGCAGGTCCCGGAAAGCAAACGATCCGGCTTCTCTTTGCAAATCCGCAACGGCTTCGGCGGATCAGGCTGAACTTCGTCGAGCTCAGCACAGAGCGCACGCAAGAGTACGTCTTGCGTTGGTCGCCGGATGGCGGGCAGTCGTACCGGGAAATCGTTCGGCAGCAGTGGAACTTCAGTCCCCAAGGCGCAACCAGCGAGACGGAAGACCTTCACGTTGACCTCCCGGCGGTCACTGTGCTCGAGTTGAGTATCATTCCTGACATAAGTAAAGGGAATGCCTACGCTTCTTTGGCGCAGTTACGGCTTGCCTAACCATGCCGATTCATCCGACACCAAAAAGCGGTTCGGCCTAATTGCGACGTTATTTTCCACAAACAGCAATACCCTCCTGTAGATTTATTCTTTCCTCTTTCCGGGGTTGAGGACTAGATTATGGCAGATGATGCTAACACAGAAACCTGGACTCTTGATGATGGGAAAAAGTTAACACTTCGCCATATAACACCTGACGATGCTGGCATAGAACAAGCATTCGTTCGTAAACTTTCTGCCAAGTCTCGCTACATGCGCTTTCACGGCACCATCAAAGAACTGAACAAAAAGGATCTGGCGACGTTTACGAACCCCGATCCGCTCAACGCGGAAGCTCTGATCATCCTGTACAAAGGAGAAAAAGATGAAGATGAAGAAGAAGTCGGTGTAGCACGATTCGTGATCGATCCGGATAACCAGGGGTGCGAGTTTGCGATTGTCGTTGCTGATGAATGGCAAGAACGGGGGCTTGGAACGAAGCTAATGCAAACATTAATAAGTCGTGCTAAATCGCGCGGGATAAAACAAATCCATGGGGCCGTACTCAAAAATAACTTGGATATGCGTCAGTTTGTCAAAAAGTTTGGTTTTGAAGTAACTGCCGACCCCGATGACTCCTCTGTCCTACTGGTTAATAAATATCTGGGGGAACAGTCAAAAATATGATTTTTCGACATGCAGGTCAAAAAGCCAGATTTTCAATAAGGTTGCACTAAATGAATACAACAAGGCATAGATATAACTTTCTGGCCTGGGTGATCACATGCCTTCTCTTAATTCCTGTTGCCGCTAATTCCTCTGATTTCATTTCGTTGGCTGATCGCGAGAAAGTGCTCATTGCCCAAGGAGAAATAATTGTTCGCGAAATCGAGACCGCCACCAAAAACGGTAGGACATTTGAGGCAATAGGGATCATCAATGCCCCCAGAAGCATCGTATTGCAAGTCTTATCAGAATACGAAAAATATCCTGAATTTATGCCTAATGTTAATCAGATAGAAATAGTCGGGCAGGAACATAATGAATCAATCGTTAACTATATTTTGTCACTTCCGCTTGGGAAGAAAAAGAAATATCGCCTTAAGCTCATAGTAACTAAACCTGAAAGTCATTCCTCTTTGATAGAATGGCAATTACAGAAATGGGATGAATTGAAAACAGAGGAGACTATTCGTGATACAAGTGGGTTCTGGCGGTTAGAAGAGAAAACTGAAAGCCGTACGCTCGTGCTCTACCATGTATATACTGATCCGGGGCCTATTCCATTTGGTTTGGGGTGGATAGTTGATGTATTGAGTAAGAACAGTGTACCGGAAACTCTTTTGCAAACTAAAGCCCGAAGTGAGGAAATTACTAGGAATAATGCTTCTCGACCTGAAATAATAAAGCACAGAAAATAACAAATCGCTGAACTTGACGGGAAACAATAGGCGTGGCTGACGGAAACGCTTCTGGCCCGCCAAGTCAGCTCAAACGTTGGTTGCTGCTCAAATAGGTTTCTAAATTAATGAAATCAAAAAGGCTCAAGGGGTTATTTATCCCAGGTTATGCTTGTACCTCTCAAATCTGGCAATCGATTCACAAAGAACAAGATTCGATATGTGAGGCAACCTATGTTGATTGGCCAACCCAAATGACCCCCAACTTTCACCACGTGGACGATTTCGCTAATTGGCTGCACGGTTCCATGGAAATAGAAAAATATAGTTTTATCGTCGGACATAGTCTGGGAGGGCTGGTCGCATTCCGGCTAGCCGAGATAGTAAAAAGGGTTGATCCAATAATTATTTTGATAGAAACTTTTCTGGCCCCAGGTGCACCATTCTTCCAGAATCTTTTATTCAACGATGCGACTTCTGCCCACACGCAAGTAATTCCTAAGATGTTAAATCTTGAAAAAGTTCACTACTCCCCCTTTCTTAGAGAAAGGCTTCGCCACGTTGATATTAGAAAATCGGTTATAGAGCAGAAAAAGCAACTTTATGCTTTCTACGGAGACCGAGGATGTGGAAGTCCGGACAGGGTTCTAAATGAATTGCAGTGGTCGGATGATTTAAAGGCCTACATAGAAGTAACGGTTATTCCCGATGCTTGTCATTTTCCAATGGCAGAAAACCCAAGGGCAACGCTAAAAGGTCTGAAAAGTATCTTATACTCGTAAAAGCAGGCCAACACAGCTAGCACCGGACCCGTAGGATTCGCACCGCTAAATTAAGTTGGTTCCGGCTATTGGGATTACTGCTATAATGACATTATCCAAGTCCCGCCCACGTGTTGGTAGCGCAAGCCGGTGGCCAGCAATATAGAGGAACAGGAAACCCATGAATCAGAAGATCACGATCAGGAACGTGACAGATGACGATGTGGGCGTGATAACCGAGGTGACGGTCGCTGCGTTTAAGACCCTGGAGATCAGCAATCAGACGGAACAGTTCATCATCACGGCACTACGTGCTGCCAAGGCCCTTACGGTATCACTCGTTGCAGAAGTGGATGGCCAGGTGATAGGGCGCAGGCGACGCTTTACAGCGCGACTGACCCTTGCCGTTCGGCGCCCCCTCCAGTTTAATATTCCCAAGAAATAAATTTATAATTGACATTACATACCGATTGGTATGTAATGTCAATTATGGACACTTCAACACAAGAAACCGCAAAAGACAAGATACTTGAATGTGCTTTTTACGAAATATATAGGCGTGGGTTTCAAGCTGCCAGTCTCTCTAATATTCTAAAAGATACAAATCTTACGAAGGGCGCTTTGTATCATCATTTCCCTAACAAAAAAGCATTGGGACTAGCAGTCATTGACGATTATATCTATGCATGGCTAAAAAAAAGAATTTTCGACCCACTAAAATTGAGTCATAGGCCACTTGACACATTGCTTAAAATTATAAGCGAATCTAGAGTAAATCCTTCTATTCAAATAGAATTGGGATGTCCATTGAACAACCTAATGCAAGAAATGAGTTCTTTGGATAAAGATTTCAATGCTCATTTGATCAGAATTCAATTGGCATGGCAAAAATCCATCGAAAATGCGATACGACACTCTCAACAACAAGGGGAAGTCTCTTCAGATTTAAATGCAGAACAAATTGCTTTGTTCATATTTTCTTCTTGGGAAGGGTGTATGGGGACAGCAAAAGTAAACAAATCTAAACAGGTTTTAAGTGGTTGTCTTGAAGTACTAGAGGATTATATCCTTTATTTAAAAAGTTAGATGACATCAAAACAGCCAATATTTTTCAGAGGACTTTTTTTTTCGCACCAGCAACATACCAACCGGTATGTTGCTGGTGCGAAATAGCTCATTCTTAAGGAAGCGAAAAATGATACATATGGAAAGAATACCGTAAGAATTACACCCGTTACTCGAAGTAAAGCGCAAAGGACGAATGTTCTCCAGATATCGGTTACATCTGGCCACCTTGCAAAATTGCCTTTTCGCCCAAAGTCTTCGTTATGAAATAAATTGTATCCTCGGAATATCAAATATATGCCTGTGGTAAAATTTATCTCATGCCTCGATTTTGAACGAAAATTCTAATTTTTCAAGGTACCCATCTATGTGAAGGAAATAGTTACTGGAAAGAAAAAAACGGGAATTATATTTTGACGCGGTTGTTGAGAATATTGATGGTGAGAAACTTGCCTCAGCAAAATAAATACACCGGGTCATTGATTGAATCAATTTAGGTAAAACAGGATCAATCAGAAAGTCAGTTCAAACCACCATTTTTTTTGGCTCAAACTGGAGGGTATCTCAACCTCTGTTAATCTAACGTCAGGATTTTTTATGCAAAATCGTCGTGTTGTAATCACAGGGGTTGGCTTGATCACCCCAATGGGGAATGATGTTGAATCTAGCTGGAAAGCTATTTTGGCAGGTCAATCGGGTATTGGTCCCATTGACACTTTTGATGTAACAAAATATTCGGTTAAATTTGGTGGATTAATCAAAGACTTTGATGCTACCGATTATATAAATTGCAAAGATGTTAAAAAAATGGATCCCTTTATTCGTTATGGTATTGCAGCGGCAGATCAAGCCATTTTAGATTCAGGCCTAGAAGTAACAGAAGAAAATTCCACTCAAATTGGAGTGTTGATCGGTTCCGGCGTTGGTGGGATCAAATCCATAGAAAATCAAGCGCTAATTTTGGAAAAATCCGGCCCTCGACGCATTACGCCTTTTTTTGTACCCATGACCATTATCAATATGATTTCGGGTAATGTTTCTATTAAATATGGTTTTAAAGGACCAAACCTTTCCATCGTAAGTGCCTGTGCGACAGGAGTTCACTCCATTGGAGACTCTGCCCGTATGATCCAATACGGTGATGCAAATGTTATGATTGCGGGCGGGGCTGAACATTGTGCAACTCCTCTGGGTTTGGCAGGTTTTGCTGCTGCCCGTGCTTTGTCTACTCGCAATGATGATCCATCTGCAGCGTCTCGCCCTTGGGACGCCGATCGGGATGGGTTTGTTTTGTCAGACGGTGCTGGCGTCGTGGTCCTGGAAGAATATGAGCATGCAAAAGCTCGTGATGCTCATATTTATGCCGAAATTATTGGTTATGGTATGTCGGGAGATGCTTATCACATGACCTTACCTTCCCAGGGTGGAGAAGGGGCTGCCCGTTGCATGAATAATGCTATAAGAAATGCGCGTATTAAGAAAGAACAAGTGGGGTATGTGAATGCCCATGGTACTTCAACGCTAGCCGGTGACCGAGGTGAATCTGATGCAGTTAAGACTGCTTTTGGTGATCATGCATACAAGTTGGCCATCAGTTCCACCAAGTCCATGACTGGTCATGCCTTAGGTGCCGCAGGTGCAATAGAAACCATCTTTACTGCCTTGGCTCTAAGAGACCAAATTTTACCACCCACTATTAATTTCGACAATCCTGGTGAAGGTTGTGACTTGGATTATGTGGCCAATGAAGCCAGAGATTCAAATTTTGATGTGGCCTTGAATAACTCTTTCGGGTTTGGTGGTACCAATGGTAGTTTGATTTTAAGAAAACTATAAAGGGAAAAGAGACCACATTAGTGGTAAATGGGACACTCTTTTAAGATTCATACCTCAAACGGTAAAAAATCGTCGAACAAGGCCAATTCAGTGGAAAATCCAGGTTTGGCTTTGTTGAAATTTCGTGCGAAAGGCACAGGGTTTATTCGTTAATAAGCTCTGTGTTCCCCTGTTATCCACTCATCGCAACGTTATAAATACAAAAAAAGCACTTGATCGGTACCAGCAAAAGTGGACCTGCAGGCAGGGGAAAATGCTTTCCTTATTCAGAGCGTTATACAAGAAAAAGAATTATAAGTTTTGCATGAAGCAGAGAAAATCAAGTATCTGCCTATAAATAACAATAAGGGGCAGACCACGGTTTCCCTCAATCAATTCCGCCTTAACACGGTGAAATCGGAGTAGTCTCCTATTTTCACGGTGTACTGGTCCGGTTTTTGTCTGGCAGCCCGATTACGGGAATAAAAGAAGGTTCTGCAATATGCCGGAACCGCGCGGAGTAATGAGTGGTCATAAGAAATGGAAGCTGAAGTGAAACACCTGGAAGATGAGCAACTGGCAAACGGCGTTGTGGTACGGTTTTATGATGAATCCCGCAGGGTGGCCGGTGATCGCTGGCAGGTTACAGTACGCTACGATGCTGTGGTCTCGGTCTCTGAAACCTTTTGGAGTCTGGTGAGTGGGGAGCCGGAATTGATTGAGGAGATTCGTGCCGCCTTAGGGGCCGAGATTGTCCTTACCAATGTCAATGAGCGGAATTTTATTTCAGCGGAGGAAAAGGAGGCGTTGGTTGCCAAAATAGTCAGCCGGGCTCGGAAAAATATCTTCGGCTATCTCGCTGATCCTGGATTTCCCGAGCGTTATTTTAAACGGTGTTTTAAGGAGGCGCGTGAGGAAATTGAGCGGAAAAAGAGAGAGGTGTGGGTTCCGGACAACGAAGATGTTGAAGAGCCCGTTGATTTTTCCCATCTTTTTTCAGATGTGAAAAAGAGCGAATAACGCAAATAACGTCAGGCGACAGCTGACGTTATTCGAACCAAACAATCACAGGTTGAGCCGGTGATTGTTTGGTTGAAATTGCCAGAGCGTAGATACCACCACCAGACTTGCACTCCAGGTTGAGATGTCTAGTGAATGTCAGATTTGATCGTGCCACGTTTTTGAGGCTGTCAGATATAGTATAGACAACTACACTTCAATCTATTCACGATGCTCCTGCCAAAAAACTATTTTGGTTGTCAGCAGTAAAGATTGCCAGTAAAATTTTATTAATTTAAACTTATATTATTAAAACGCTTAGTTGTGCTGGTATCCCTCTTAGCTTTTATTCAATTCTTCATCTCTTAATCATCAGAACTGATTAAATCAGGATAATACTTTTGGGCGCAATCCTGACATATGCCATGGCTGAATTGGACATCAGAATGATCTGAAATATACTTTTCCATTGTATGCCAACTATCATCGTCATTACGTATCTTTTTACAGTACGAGCAGATGGGAAGAATACCTCTCAACGTTTTAATTTCATTCAGTGCGTTTTGCAGTTCTTCATTTGCTTCCTGAAGACGGATATTCTTGTCTTCGAGCTCTTTTCTAAGATACCCCAATGTCAGGTGCGTTTCGACACGGGCCAACACCTCTTCCATCTGAAAAGGTTTACTGATATAGTCCACACCACCTGCGGCAAACCCTTTCATTTTATCAGTCACCTCATCTAATGCGCTGATGAAAATAACCGGCACGTCTTTGAGACGTGCTTCCGATTTCAATGCCTCGCAAACCTGATAGCCGTTCATACCTGGCATCATGATGTCCAGCAAAATGAGATCCGGGCTTTCTTTTCGAGCTGCTTCTAAAGCAATCTGGCCTGTCAGGGCCGGGCGAACAGTATAGCCTTCGCTCTCAAGGGCCTGCGCCAGAATCCTGATATTTTCTTTTATGTCATCAACTACCAGGACATTTCCGTTGCGTAAGCTCATACTGTTCTCACTCCCTCTTTGCCCCTTTTATCAGGGATAGAATTGTCGCATATTCATAATCATGGGCCCATTCCTGCAACTTGACACCAAGACGGGGATCAAGCTCTCCGATCTGTACTATCAAGAGGTCAATGGCCGTCATGTCCGCTCGCGAAACCGTATCTTCAAACTTTTCCTGTAACTCAAGTGGCAGATTGGCTATCTGCTTCTGCCATTCATCGGGCGTGTCGGTTGCCGGCCCTTTTTCAGGAGCACGATTGTCTTCGTACAGCCAACGAACCCCTAACTGTCTTTCCATAGCCTCATAAATATCTGCCTCTCTGAATGGCTTGGCAATAAAGTCGTCACATCCGGCGGCCTTTCTTGCTTCCTGTTCGATCTTTAAGTTATTGGTACTAATGGCAATAATTTTTGTTAAACCTTTTTTGTCCATGGATTTGATTTGTCTGGTGGCCTCAAAGCCATCCATCACCGGCATTCTTATATCCATAAAAATGAGATGGGCAGGCCATTTTCTATAAAGCTCAAGGGCCTTTTGTCCATCTTCCGCCCCTTTAAGGTCAAAGCCGAAGGTCTCAAGGAGTCTGATAAGGAGGAGTCTGTTGGTGGAGTTGTCATCTACGACCAGAATACGGTGTCTGGGGTGCCCAGGTTTTAAAGCAACCACTCTGCGAAGTGGTGTTATTGCTTTTGTTGCCGCGGCCTGAGCCGTCTTGATGAGAATATCAAATTTAAACACGGCCCCTTTGTCGACCACGCTTTCCACGCTCATCTGACCGCCGAGAAGTTCAACAAACTTTCTGCTGATTGTCAACCCAAGTCCCGTCCCTTCCATGGCCAGACGACCGGCCTCTGCCTGTTCAAAGGCCTCGAAAATTTTCGTTAATTCTTCAGGGGCGATTCCCGTGCCGGTGTCTTCCACTTCAAAAAGGAGTCTCAGAGGGGTGTGTGACTTGTCAGAGGGTACGCTGTTTCCTTCATGCACATTCACACGCACGGTGATATTTCCATTTTCCGTGAATTTAAATGCGTTGTTCAACAGATTGATGAGTATCTGTCTGAGCTTGACAGGGTCGGTACGAACAAATCGCGGAACCTTGCCTCCCCGTTTAAAAATAAGATTTTGTTGTCTGTTGGCAGCGGGAATTCGGAACATTTCTTCTATCTCGCTCAGAAGACAGTATAAATCAAAATCATATTCCTTTAAGATGACCCGTCCCGCTTCGATGGTGGAAAGATCCAGAACCTGATTGATCAGAGAGAGCAGGTATTCGCCGCTTCGGCTAATGGTGCCAAGATACTCAATTTCATGGAGAGCAAGGGAGGCGCTGCGGCTCAGGAGTTGGGAAAATCCCAAAATGGCATTGAGCGGGGTGCGCAGTTCGTGACTCATATTGGCCAGGAATAGGCTTTTCGCCTGATTAGCCCTTTCTGCGGTCAGTTTGGCATCTTGAAGGGTGGTTTCATATTCATTACGTTTTTCGATAAAATAGGAAACCGATTGCGCCATGCTTGCAATTTCATCTTCCCCTTCAACGGGAATGGGAAGGGGATTCCCATCTACATGCGATTTCATACTCTGCTCAAGGCTGAGAATGCGACCAATGACTGAACGACGGATAAAGAGAAAAATAAGGATGGCACTGCTGACGACGATGACCGGAATCAGCATGAAGAGTCTTCCCAGTAGCCCTATCTCTTCAGTAACTTTTTGACTTTGCAATTGAATTTCTGATGAAACCTTTGAGAACACCTGCTCGGTCTGTTTGACCAGATCATCGGATAAGAATGAAATTTGTGTCAGCTTGTCCTGAATCAATGTCTTCCGCTGTAGATGCTTTCCAGTCAAGGCCAGTAGTCCTTTTTCGCCTGAACCATATCGATCAAAGGTACTGGAATAGTCCTTGAAAGAGACTGTCTCGAACTGTCCATTCTGCAATGCGTCATCAATCTCATTTTTTAATTCAAGGATCTGACTTTGATACTCTTTAAGGCGCTGACTGTCAGAAATGTTTGGCACGTCCCGCAACAGACTGAATACCTGAACGAACAATTCTCGAATATGACGTGACGATGCCTCCTGCAGTGGTTCACTTTCCAAGGTCAGTGATTCCCATGTATGCCTCATATGAATGGAAAGTTGCAGGATTCGTCGATCAATGCCCATACCATCTTTTACCAGGTTCACTACATCCTGCAGATTTTCAAATAGTTGTTGCGATCGCAGTAACAGCTGCGGGGCTTCATTTACATGTGCCGCTTCTAATTCAGCGATGAGACTTTGGATTATTTTAAGGTCTATTATCATCCTTTGTGAAAAGAAATCCAGAAGGATAGGGTTTTCATTAAGAACAAGATCAGATCCGTCGGAGATCAGTCCTTCGACTTCCTTTGCCAGTTTTGAGGCAGTAATGAGGAGAGGGAGCTGTTCCTTGGAAATCGACTGGAATAGTGTGGCGGATTTATCGAAATAGCGTTTGGCTATTCCGTTGGAAACAAATGCCACCAGAACGATCAATGACAATCCCAGGAATACCTTGAGTGATATTCCGGAGACAATTTTTTTCCCCAATAATTTCATTTGCTCTTTTGTTTCCAGTAGACCGTGTCCAGAGGGGTCATTAATCCCCAGATACTTTGATTGGCGCCTGCAAGGTTTTTGTCGTAAGCGATGGCAAAAAACGGTTGGAAGAGCGAATATACCGGAAGCTCGTCGACGATTATCTCTTGGAATTGCTTATACAGTGCATACCGTTTTTGGAAGTCAAGCTCTGAAGCGGCCTGTTCCATGAGGTTATCTGCTGTCGCATTACTGTAGCCTTGCGTATTGGACCAGATAACCCCTTTGCGAATATTTGAGCTCAAATAGGTTCGGTGAACGCCGATCACCGGATCTCCCCAGTTGAATACATCGTCCATGGTCACATCGAATTCCCAGTTGGATACATTCTTGATCCATTCATTGAAATTTGCAGGATGCTCAATGATGGCTTCTACACCCAGATTTCTCAAAAGAACTTCACCTATATAATCAGTTATGTGTTGATTGATGCCTGTCTTTTCAGGCATATAGGTTATGCGAAAAGAAAATCTCTTCCCCGTCTTGTCACGTTTATACCCGGCTTCGTCCAGTAATTGATTGGCCTTTTCGAAATCCTGCTCATACAGGTTCACATCAGACGAGTAAAAAGGATTAGCTGATGAAATCGGCCCAGTCTCCATGACAGCTTCGCCTTTAAACGTTGTATCGACAATAAACTTTCGATCGATGGCATAGGCGATGGCTTTTCGAACCCGCACGTCATTAAAGGGTTTCTTCCGGAGGTTAAACGCCAGCCAGTAAATAGGGCCGATGCCTTTGAAGCCATTTTTGATGACCACCAGATGATCCAGGCTTTGCAGGTGGTTTAACTCCATCAAATCTTGAAAACTTGTCATCATCTGGATGTCGCCGGTTTCCATACCCAGGCTTTCTTCTAAGGTATTACGAATAATCTTGATGGTTAAGCGATCGAGATAAGGACGACCTTTGATAAAAAAGTCGTCGTTTTTTACCAAGCGGATCTCTTTTCCTGGGACAAAGCTCTCCAGTTTGAAGGGACCGGAGCCGATTGGTTTCATATTTGCCGGGTGGTTCTTTACATTTTCAATTGTTCCATAGATATGCTTCGGGAGGATGGGGAGGAGGGCCGGTGACATGGACAGTAAGATTGCAGGATGGGGTTTTTTTAAACGAATGATGACTGTGTAAGGATTCGGCGTGTCCACCCGCTTAACAGAGGCCATCATGGACTTAAACGGATGCAGGGCTTTTACGGTCATGATGGAAAAGGCCACATCCTCGGAAGTAATGGGTTTCTTGTCGTGAAATAGTGCATTCTTGACTAAGGTAAGTGTGACTGACAATCCGTCTTTTGAGATCTCCCATTTCTCTGCAAGATAGGGATGTGGGTTCCACTCGTTATCGAATCGAAGCAGGCCGGCAAAAATTTGAGTACCTGGAAAGGCAGTGGCCAGACCGGATTGGATTGCCGGATTCAAATTGGAGGGCGTTGAATAGAGGCCTACCACAAGTTCACCGCCTGATTTGGGAACTTCTGATTCAGCAGCAAAAGAAGAACACTGCAGAATGCAAAGAAATAGTGTGGCTATTGCATAGTTGACGATCTTAAGTCTGGTTAACCAATGATTCACCATGGTTTTTCCCTGTGAAGTTGTTAGTTTTTTTATAAATTACTTACTGTTAGTTATTTAGAAAAAGTTAACTGTTTTGCTGATCGAGTGGAGAATTTTCTGATTTCCAGGGGGATGTTCTCTCCTCTTATAAATTCGTATAGTTGGGTAGGGGCTGGTAGGTCTGGGGAGTGGCTTGGCAACAAGTTGAAAATTAGTGATTAATTTTAAAAAAAAGACGTTGCTAGCCCATAGCCTGTCTTTTTTATTATAAGAATAAATAATAACAGAAGTTAGCCGCTTCTCTTGAAGCTGAAGTCTTTCTTTAAAATGCGTCCCCCCACAGGGATCCTCCAGAGTATGGGGACAAGTACCCTGTGGGGGAGCGTGCGCATCAAATCCGGTTGAACAGGTTGAGCTTTGGTGCCAATCAGATACCTGTTTGCGTGAATTCGGACAACGATGAATACGTCGATATTCTCTGCTTGGTATTCACTGTTTATAAGATCTCCAAGTGTTCAGATTACACGACAAAGTAATGTGCCTGCGGATGGTGGATCACCAGGGCCGAGACACTCAGTTCCGGGGTCATTTGCAGGGATGAACTGAGTTTGACTCCGATTTCTTCAGCTTTCAAGAGGGAGAGGAGTGGTTTCTGCAGCTCTAAGTCCGGGCAGGCCGAGTAACCGAAACTGTAGCGTTGACCTGATGTACCGAGTTGCATCTCTTCACGCATGAGATTGTGGGTATACTGGGCCAGGGCTTCGGCTGTTTCCACACCAAAACCGTGAAGGAGCAGGTATTCATGGTACTTGTTTGCTGCATAGAGTTCCTGACATATCTGAGCGAATTTCTCACCAAGAGTTACCACAAAAAATCCTGCACAGTCTTTTCCTTCCTTTTCCGTTCGGAAAAAATCCACTAGACTTCTTCCTGGCTCACGCTTTTGTCGGGGGAGGGCGAATGTGTACTGTGTATTTTCGTGCTCAACGATCAGTTTTTCTCCATTGCGGTAACAGGAAAACCAGCCATAGCAGATTTTCGGATCCAGCAACTGCTCCGACAAAACCTGTTCGCGGATGGCTTCAAATTCTGGAATGACTGTGTTATCCAACAGCTCCTGATAGGCTGATTCATCAAGTTTTGCCCGTCTGTAACCCCAGCGGCCGCGGAAAAGGATCTGGCGGTTGAGAAGGGGAAGAAAATCAGACGGTGCAACACGCAATGTCTTTTTGCCAAGGAAAGGTGGTTCAGGGATGGATTCAAGTGTTGGAATATCGTTTTTTGCCCTGCCGCCATTTGTGGGATGGCTCTTTTCTTTACCTTCCCAGGTCGTTGCCTGCAGGCTTCCTTTTTCAAAATCCTGAATGGCCTGTAACCCTGTAAAGGCGTCTCGGCAATAAACCACAGGGCCGTCATAGAGAGGGACGCAGTCCTGGGCCACAAATTTTCTGGTCAGGGCAGCTCCTCCCAGGAGTATAGGATGTTTGAGCCCTGCTGCTTTATACTTCCCCATGCTTTCCTGCATGATCATGGCCGATTTTACCAGCAGTCCGCTGAGACAGATAATATCGATGTCCGGATTATTCAAGACGGTTTCAATGATGGTCTCAGCAGTGACCTTGATCCCCAGATCGATGACTCTATAGCCGTTGTTGGAGAGAATAATGTTGACCAGGTTTTTGCCGATATCATGGACATCACCCTGCACCGTGGCCAGCAGGATACAGGGTGCATCACCACGGTCGTTTTTATCCATGAAGGGCTCAAGGATGTCCACAGACTTACGCATGACCTCGGCCGACTGGAGGACAAATGGTAACAGCATCTCACCGGATCCGAAGAGCGCTCCAACTTCCCGCATGGCAGGAACAAGATGCTGATTGACGATATCAAGGGCCGAATAGCGATCAAGCAGCATTCGCAGGATGTCGGGGAGGTCCTGTTGGCTGCCAAGGAGGATCTGATCCCGGATAAGCTGTTCCGGTGTTTTCTCTTCTTTTTCTTCTTTTGCTTCTGTAACCTTATGTTTCTCAAAGTAATGAATATAGGCCATGAGCGGTGAGACATCACCGCGGACCCGGTCATAAAGAAGGTCTAAGGCTAATGTTCTACTCTTCTCATCTATGGACTCAAGGCTGATACAGTTTGTCGGATCAATAATTACCGCATCCAGTCCGGCCTTTACAGCCTCATGCAGAAAAACAGCGTTCAGTACCTTTCTTGCAGGGACGGGCAGGCCAAAGGAGATGTTGGAGAGACCGAGCATGGTGTGACATCCCGGCAGTTCCGCCTTGATCCGTTTGATACTGTTGAGGGTTTCGATAGCGGCCTGGCGCAGATTCTCATCACCAGAGCCGATGGTGAAGGTGAGGGGATCGAAAAAAATGGAATTGGCACTGATACCATGTCGTTCGGTAACCAACTGGTAGATGCGTTTGGCAATATTGAACTTGGAGTCGCAGTCCATGGCCATCCCCTGTTCATCAATGGTGAGCGCTGTAACACAGGCGCCATATTTTTTGACCAGGTGACAGATTTCGTCCAGTGTTTTTTCACCGTCCTCAAGATTGATGGAATTGACAATGGGTCTGCCGGGGTAAGCGGCCAGGGCTTTGGCTATGACAGCAGGGGAGGTGGAGTCAATCATAAGCGGTGCCTTGAGCGTTTTGCCATACATCTGCACTAATCGAACAAGGTCGCTTTCTTCATCTCGTCCGGCCCAGGCAGCATTAAGGTCGATCATATGGGCGCCCTGGCGTTCCTGCTCGATTCCTACCTGCAGACAGCCTTCAAAATCATCAGCAATGAGCATTTCCCGGAATCGTTTGGAACCCGTGGGGTTTGAACGTTCACCGATAATCAACGGGGCTGGTTGCTGCCTGATGTCCACCGCCTGGTAGAGACTTGCCACCTGAGCCAGCGTTCCTTTACTGTTGTCCTGGCTCATCTCAGCACCTCTTTACGGTCGGCAGGGACTGCCGATTGCAGGGCTTTCACCAGACCCTTGATATGATCCGGCGAGGTTCCGCAACATCCACCCACAATGGAGACCCCTTTTTTGGTGACAAAGTCATACATGTGACGACCGTATTCCTCGGGTGATTGAGGATAATGGGTTTTGCCGTTCACCACTTCCGGCATGCCCTGGTTGGGAATGCAGGAAATTCTTTTTTGCCAGTGCCTGCTCAGATAATCGATATGCGGCTCCATGTCGGTGGGACCGGTTGCGCAGTTGAGTCCCAGGGAAAAAACGGGAAGAGGAGCAATGGTGGCACAGACTGCGGCTATATCTGTTCCCACGAGCATGGTACCCTGTCTCTCAAAAGTGACTGAGGAGAGGACAGGGAGGTCAACTTTAAGTTCTTCCAAGAGGTCAAAAGCGGCCACAAGAACGGTTTTGATCTGGAGAAGGTCCTGACAGGTTTCTACGATCAAGGCATCGACTCCGGCATCGATAAGGGAGCGCATCTGTTCGGTCACTGTTGCGGCCAGGTCCTGAGGTGAGATATGTCCGAGGACAGGCAGTTTGGTGGTGGGCCCGATGGAACCGGCTATGTAGCGAGGATGCGTTGTTGTGGAAAATTCAGAAACCGCCTTCCTGGCATTGGCCACTGCCGCCCTGTTAATCTCATCAACCCTGTTTTCCAGGCCGTACTCGGAAAGGACAACGGATGAGGCACCGAATGTATTTGTTTCCACCACCATTGCACCGGCAGCCAGGAAATTCCGGTGCAGGGTGACGATACTTTCAGGGCTGGAGAGGTTGAGATATTCGTTGCAGCCGTCAAGTCCGTCCCAGGCCGCAGGATCAATATCCATAGTCTGCAGGGTGGTGCCGCAGGCACCGTCAAAGATCAAAAGAGGTTCTTGGGAAAATGTCATTGTTTCTGTATTGTTAAAAGAAGGAGTTATTAAGAGCAGTTTCTGTGCCGTGTTCCCCGATGGATTTTCTGCAGGGGGTGTCATTCATGCCCCATAGTAGCGCAAATATCAATCTCTTTTTGCTCAGTTATTCTACAATCATCTTGACGTTAAGAATTCTCAAAAAAAAAGATACTATTTGGATTCTATATGCTATGGTCAACTTCTTCAAACAATATACGCCTTAATATCAAGTTCATTGCCTGTAACAGTGATTAAAAAACTCTACTACAGTTCTGCCTATTCTTCAAAGACCATTGTCAGGGATCTCCTCCTGTGGCTGATACTTCTCGTATTTCTCGTAGGTGGGATTGCTGAGGTGGGGTATTCTGTTTATTCAGAACGTCTCGCCAAGGTTAAACTGAATCAGCAGGCTGATATTCTCATTGAGGAGATTTCCTCAATGCTCTCTGCTCCTTTATATAATATTGATCAGCAGAGTCTAACCTATATCGGCAAGATCTACTCGCGCATTCCTTATCTTCAGGGAATACGCATTGAGGATAAACAGAAAAGCATACTGTTTGACTCCATTGGCCAGAATTCTATCCAGTTTTTCAGAGAAAAGGATATCCTGTATAACGATCAATATCTTGGCCGCATCTCGCTTAACGTTGCCGAGTGTAAGGATCACAGGCATAGAAAACAGACCCTGGTCATGATCTTTTTTATGGGCCTGGCTTTGATCTGTGCGTTGGTGGCCGGAATTCATGTTATCATGCGTTACATACTGATAAATCCCCTCGAACGATTCAACAGCGGGCTCTCGGAAATCGCAAATGGAAATTACTCTGTTCGCTTGGAACCGGTACCGCATCAGGACTTAAACTGTTCCGTTGAAGCGGTGAACAGCCTGGCGGGCCATATTGAGCACGTTGTCGGCGAACTGAGCTTTACCCGTGATTTTCTACAGAATGTTCTTGATTCCATGCCATCAATCATCATCGGTGTTGATCGTGACTGTCGCATCACCAAAATGAATCGTTCTGCCATTCGCAGTACAGGAAGGACAGACGAGGAATGTCAGGGCAGGTTGGTTTCAGATATCTTTCCCGGCCTTGAGGGCAAGGGTCTGGAAATGATAAACAGGTCCATTCTTGAACGCTTGCCGATAACTGTCGAAAAGAAGAACTGCCCTGTCCTGGGCGAAAAGAAATATAGTGAGATAACTGTTTATCCCTTATATGGAGCAGATGCAGATGGTGCCGTTATCCGTATAGACGACATTACAGACAGGACACGATTACAGGAGATGATGGTTCAGACTGAGAAGATGATGTCTGTCGGAGGACTCGGGGCGGGAATGGCCCATGAGATCAATAATCCCTTGGGCGGTATTCTTCAGGCTGCCCAGAATATAGAGCGGAGGCTTTCACCTGCGCTTGAGAAAAATACAGAAGTTGCCCGGCAGTGTGGGTTTGAACTGCAGGCCCTGCAGACCTATCTGCAAGATCGCCAGATCTATGCCATGCTCGCCGGTATACGTGATTCCGGTCAGCGGGCCGCACAGATTGTCCAGAATATGCTGCAATTTTCCCGGTGTAATGATTCGGCCATGCAACGCTGTGCTCTTGCAGAAATCCTTGATAGGGTCATAGCGCTTGCCGGTGCCGATTATGATCTGAAACGTAAATATGATTTTAAAAATTTTCGTATTATTCGCAATTATCGGCCGGATATTGAGGTGGTCTGCAGCAGAACTGAAATAGAACAGGTCTTGTTAAATCTCCTGAAAAATGCTGCCCAGGCCTTCGGACCTGTTAATGCGGATGGATCACACTCCCCGGAAATCACAATTAATGGCTATCAGGATGCTGAATATGTAACTGTGGAGATCATTGATAACGGCCCCGGTATTGAGGAAGATGTCAAAAAACGAATTTTCGAACCTTTTTATACCACGAAAAAGGTCGGAGAAGGCAATGGCCTGGGTCTTGCTGTTTCCTTCTTCATTGTTGTGGATCAACATAATGGCAGGCTGTCCGTTGAGTCCACACCAGGCCAGGGCACGATGTTTGTGGTGCAGCTTCCCAGAAGGTAACGGGTAAAAACGAGTTGCTTGCGTCCCTTTAATCCATTGGGATTAGGGCAAAGCCCCTGTTTTGATATGCTATCATGGATATGTATCCGTTTTGGATGATTTTCAGTTCCGGTCGGAAATCATTGGGAGATATTCCATTAAGCTCTGCTGCAATGAGACACTGCTCCATGGCAATGCCTTTGCCGGCAAATTTTTTCAACCATTTATGGACTTCAGCCTTTGCTGCCTGTTCCTCTTTTTCAACGTAAAAGTCCCCCTTGGTAACGAACTTACTGGCCTTGCCGCGAAAGGCGATAATCGCTTCGGGCTTTACTCCTGCAGCCTGGAGTTGGGAGAGGGTTTTGTCTATAAGGATGAGGCGGACAACCAGTTTTTCGGGGATGCCGATGTTGACATCAAAATAGACCTTTGCTGTTGTCAATCCTGACAGCGAAGGACTCTGTTGGTATTCTTCACTCTGGGCAATGCCAAAGGTGAGAAGCAGAAATACAGGAAGCCAAAAATATGTGAGTTTCCGAGTAACCATAGCAACCTCCTGAGAGTGTATTGCCTGGCGAGCTGTAGCAGAAAAAACAATACAGCTCGCCAAGAGTTATTTTATGATGAGGCTTTCTCTGCCTGACTAACAGCCGACCTCGATCTTTTTTTCTATTTTTACAGCAGTATGCTTTTTTTCTTCAACTACGTACCAGATCTTTACTCCATGATCCTTGTCAATTTCCTGCAGTGAGGAGTAACCGACAAGGGCTGTATTCCAGTTGAGCAGGATGGTCATTCTGTCCCCTTTGCTTGTCTTGATCGTAAGTGTCTGCTTCTCCCGGTTAAAGCTTTTTACCTTTCCCTGCACTACCAATATATCCTGGCTCAGAGACATGTCTTTGTTGTCATCCCCTGCAAAGGCAAGTGGAGAAACGAAGAGGAAAAAAAACAGGAAGAGTGCGGTGATAACTGGGGTTATAGTATAGGTACTTGTTTTCATTAAATTCCCCTCTTGTTTATTTTGTCTGATTGTCTGTAGCTTGTCGTTGTAACCAGCAATCTGAAGATGGAAGCATGTTGCTAATAAAAATAAGGTAAACACGGATACCACAATGTGCCAGGTTTGGTTGTGAAAAAAATGGCTGGCAGGGAAGAGAGGGTCAGCCATGATGCAGCCGTTCTTCAAGGAGGGCAGAGACCTTTTCCATGCAGCGTCCGGATTTGCAGGAACCACCACCGATACCGGTAATTCTGGCAATTTCCTCAAAGCTTTTGGCTCCGTCTTCTATTGCCTGAATAATTGCACAGAGTTTGATACCCTTGCATATGCATCCGGGTTTTACGCGGGCCAGGATTTCTTCTTCGGTGGCCATGCCAAGCTCCTGCATTGATTAGTGTTGAAAGTGGTTATGGATGGCTAATGCCAGTTCCGGGCCGATACCCGGGACTGAAGAGAGTTCTTCTACTTCAGCACTGCGAATTCGATCGACACTGCCGAGTTGTTTCAACAGGCTTTTTTTTCGGTCAGGGCCGATGCCGGGGATCTTGTCCAGGGTGGAGGCCAGGGTCGCTCTGTTGCGCAATTTACGGTGGAAAGTTACTCCGTAACGGTGTGACTCGTCGCGGATGCGCATGAGATAAAGAAGGACTGGATTGTGCGCCTGGAGGAGGATGGGATTTTTACGTCCCGGCTTGTAGAGTTTTTCTCCTTCTGTGTCCTTCTCTTTAGCGATACCGATCCAGTCAAGTCGGCCACGGATACCGAGTTCATCGGCGACCCGCATGGCCACTCCCAGTTGTCCTTTGCCGCCATCCACGACAAAGAGATCAGGAAGACTGTTTTCTGCCACGCCACGCCGGAGACGTCTTTGCAGGACTTCTTCCATCATTGCGTAGTCATCCGGGCCAGGCACAGTCTTTATCTTATAATGTCTGAATCGCGTCGGGGCAGGATTTCCCTTTTCATAGCAGACAAGTGAGCCAACTGCCTGTTTACCGCTGGTATTTGAGATGTCGAGACATTCGATTCGCTCTGGGCTGTGATCCAGATGCAGAAGTTTTTCCATGGAGGCAGAGAGTCCCAGCCAGGAACGTTCCTGTTTTTCTTTTTCATCGAATATGTGGGCAGCATTGGTATTTGCCATCTGCAGCAATTGCACACGGTCTCCGCGCTTGGGCACTTTCAGCTGTACTGATGAGCCGAGAAGTTCTGAAAAACGTTCGCTAAGAATTTCCAGATCATCAATAACAAAGGGCAGTACAAGTTCTTTTGCCGGAATGGTGTTCTGATCGTAGAATTGGTTCAAGGCCTGAGCCAGGATGCTTTGGTCGGTTTCCATGGGGTCGGAGAGAAAAAAATTACGACTGCCGGAAATAATACCATCCCGGATAAAAAGGATGGCAATACCAATAGAGGTCCCTTGACGGCAGTAGCCGAGGACATCAAGATCCCTGAGATAGTCGGATGCCACAATCTGTTTTTCGAGCGTCTTGGAGAGTGCGGTGATCTGATCGCGAATCTCTGCCGCCCGTTCAAAGAGAAGTTGCTCTGCTGCTGCCGTCATCTCTGTTTTGAGATTGGTGAGCAGGCTTCTGTTACGCCCTTCCAGTACCATCAGCACCTTGTTTACCTGGATCTGATATTGCTCCTTATCTGCGAGGTCTACACAGGGGCCTGGGCATTTGCCCATCTGCAGATTCAGGCAGGGTCGTTTCCTGGGTTTTACAGTACTGCCCTTGCATTTTCTTAAGGAAAACATGTTAGCCAGCAATCTGAGAGTCGCCCACATGGAAGAGCTTGAGGAGTAGGGCCCAAAATATCTTGCCCCATCTTTTTTTCGCCTGCGAGTCATATGGACACGAGGCCAACTCTCCTGGACTGTGACTTTGATAAGGGGATAATTTTTGTCATCGCGAAGGATGATGTTGTATCTGGGTTTGTACTTCTTGATCAGCGAGGCTTCGAGAATCAAGGCCTCTTTCTCAGTGTTGGTGAGCAGGATGTCAACCTTATGAACTTTTGCGAGCATCACTGTGGTCTTGTTGTGATCTGAGCCTGCAAAGCGGGTGTAGGAGGTGAGACGTTTCTGCAGGTCCTTGGCTTTTCCGACATAGAGCACCCGAGATTTTTTATCGAGCATCTGATAGACGCCTGGGGAGTGGGGGACAGTTGTCAGAAAGTCTAGGGGAAACATTGGGGGGATTATTCAGATTGTATGTAGGATGACGGTTTATAAGGTCTTTTGACTATAGGGTACCTTGAAAAATTATAGTTTTATAATAGTCACAGGGAGAGGCCTTGGCAAGGAATGGCTGCAAGAGAGACTTTACAGAAAAATCAAATTAGAGTAGATGATGTTCGTTTATATACTTTTCCAGGTGCCGCATAGTATGTGGTGAAAAGGGAATACGGTGTAAATCCGTAACGTTGGGCCAACGCTGTAAGCGGGGACAATGGTCACAGGATGCCACTGCTGATATCTTTCAATAGAGAGGGTGGGAAGGCGTGACCAAAGGTTGATCCGTGTAGTCAGAAGACCTGCCGGGAAAAGAAGGATTAAGTTGTCCGCCCAAGTCCGTATTGCATGAAAACTGCAATGCGGACTTTTTTTATGCCCTGGCGGTAGAGACATAAGGAGAAG
Source organism: Pseudomonadota bacterium (assembly GCA_018820855.1). Classification (GTDB taxonomy): domain Bacteria; phylum Desulfobacterota; class Desulfobulbia; order Desulfobulbales; family Desulfocapsaceae; genus Desulfocapsa. The sequence continues at coordinate 24,581 of JAHJNL010000047.1, forward strand.
GTGAATCATGGAAACACAGTTAGAATTGGCACGAAAGGGCACTGTTACTGCGGAAATGGCAGAGGTGGCCAGACAGGAAGGACTGGGGGCCCAGTGGATTTGTGACCGGGTGGCTGAGGGCAGGATTGTCATCCCAGTGAACCCTAACCGAAAAGAGCAGAAGATAGTAGGTATTGGATACGGCCTGCGTACCAAGGTCAATGCCTCCATTGGTACTTCCTCAGATATCAAAGATCTTGAGCTTGAAGTGCAGAAGGCGCAGACAGCAGAAGAGGAAAAAGCAGATACACTGATGGAACTCTCCACCGGAGGCAATCTGGATGAAGTACGCAGGAAGATTCTTGACTGCTGTTCGCTGCCGGTGGGAAATGTACCATTGTATCAGGCATTTTCCGAGGCAGGCAGGAAGTACCATAATCCCAATAAGCTCGATAGTGAATACCTCTTTGAACTTATCGAACGGCAGCTCAGTGATGGGATTTCTTTCATGGCCATTCACTGCGGAATTAATCGTTTTTCCATAGAACGATTGCGGAAACAGGGATATCGCTACGGAGGATTAGTGTCAAAGGGCGGCACTTTTATGGTATCCTGGATGGAATATAATAATTGTGAAAATCCGCTTTATGAGCAATTTGACCGAGTATGTGCCTTGATGAAGAAATACGATGCGGTCCTCTCACTTGGCAACGGAATACGTGCCGGGGCAATTCATGACAGTCATGATCGCGCTCAGATGGCAGAGATGGTGATCAACTGTGAACTGGCGGAACTGGGTCGTGACATGGGTTGCCAGATGATGGTGGAGGGTCCGGGGCATGTTCCCTTGGATGAGATCGAGGGCAATATCATGCTGGAAAAACGGATGAGCGGCGGGGCACCCTACTATGTGCTAGGACCCCTGCCTGCAGATTCAGGGGCAGGCTACGATCACATAACTTCTGCAATCGGAGCTGCCAGTGCTGCACGCTACGGAGCAGATCTTATCTGTTACATTACGCCTGCTGAACACCTGGCCCTGCCAAACGTTGATGATGTGCGAGAAGGAGTTCGGGCAACGCGTCTGGCCGCACGCATTGGTGACATTGCCAAGTATCCAGAGCGCAGGGAACTTGAAAAGAAAGTGGCGATCAGCCGCCGAGATACAAACTGGGAAGAACATTTCAAGCTCCTCATGTTCCCGGAAAAGGCAGAAGCTGTGCGCCGATCAAGAGCGCCTGAAGACCAAAAAACCTGTACTATGTGTGGGGATTTTTGTGCTATGGAGCGAGGGAAATCACTCTTTGCCGAGGATATAAGGGGAGATAAAATTGGCTAGATTTTTCCTGCGTGACAGTTTATGACAAAAAGGGACCAGAGCGGCAGATTTTCATCTGTCGCTCTGGTGTAGTTCCTGCTACAGTTTGAATCCACTTACCATATTTCTCAGTTTTTCCGCAATGCTGGAGAGTTCTGCAGCGCTGCTTTGGACCTCACCGCTTGAGGTTGCCATCTCGCTGGAGGATTGACTGACCATGCTGATATCCTGGGCAATCTGAGCTGATACCGCGGAACTCTGGGCCACGTTCTCATTTACTTCGGCTAGGCCCTGAGCTGCCTGGGCAACGTTATTCGCTATCTCGTCGGTAGCGGCAGTCTGTTCATTTACTGCACTGGTGATAGTGTTGACAGTATCATTGACGTTATTGATGACATCCGTAATCCGTTTGATCTGTGCTACCGTGGCTTCGGTTGAACTCTGAATACCCTCTATCCGGGATTTGATCTGACCGGTTGCCTCTGCGGTCTGTTTAGCCAGTTCCTTGATCTCGTTAGCTACCACAGCAAAACCCTTACCTGCCTCTCCGGCACGGGCGGCCTCGATGGTAGCGTTAAGGGCGAGCAGGTTGGTCTGACCGGAGATATCGGTGATCACCTCGGTTACCTTACTGATTTCGCTGGCTGCAAGACCAAGTTCCTGGACCTTGATTGTGGCACTTTTCGCCTCTTCAACTGCTTCAGCGGTCACCTTACTTGCCTGTATTGTATTGTTGTTGACATCGGCAATGGTGGCGGTCATTTCTTCTGCAGCTGAAGCCACAATATTCATATTAGTGGTTGTCTGTTCAGTGGCTGCGGCAACGGAGTCCATATTAACACTCATCTCTTCGGCCGCAGTGGCCACAGAGTTTGACTGATCGGAGACGTTAGCGGCGCTACCGGACATTTGTTCGGCAATGGCTGACAGCTCAGTGGTAGCTGATGATATGGTTACCACTCCCTGCACTACCTCTTTGAACATCTGCTGCAGTTTGAAAATAAAGCCGTTGAAATTTGTTGAGAGCTCCTGCAGCTCATCGTAGTTGGACTGTTTGTAAACTTTGCAGTTTTCGCAGTTGCTGACCTTGCCGCTTGTTACATCGATGCAGTCAGGATTCTCTGCCATGGTGCCGCTTATTTCCCAGCACATCCCTTTTTTACCGTAACTCTTACATGATGGTGTATTGCACTTTTTTACCTTGGAGCAGACCGGACAATCCACCTTCAGACGCTGGGTCAGATCGCTTTCCCCCTGGGCAAGCTCTCGCAGATTAGCAACCACCACTTTGATCGGGGCCATAATAAGTCGCAGCATGAAGAATGCAACGGGGATAATAATAAGACTGCTGACAAGGGTAATCAGATTCATCAGCTTGTGCATAGCCATTACCGGGGCCAGCGCTTCATGTTTGTCGATTTTAGCAATCAGGCCCCAGGTTAGATCACCGACCTTGACAGGGCTGTAAGCCGCCAATATCGCGTCACCGTTATAATCATTGGCAAACTTACTGCCTGAGTTGCCTGCCAAGGCCTCATTGCTGACATCGGTATTATCTTTTCCTTTCTCTGGATTGGCAAATGAGCCTTTGACGGTGTGGGATGCGTCTTCCATAGAGTCAGACCGCATTAAATTGTCAGGACCAACCAGATAACTTTCACCGGTTTCTCCCATGCCCTCACGCTGCTGCATGATGGAGTTTATGGCATCTGAGGATAGCTGCAAGGCAACCACCATCTCAACGTTACCCTCATGAATAAGGGGTTGAGCGATAAAAGCGGCGGGATCATTGTTGCTGGGGGCATAGGGCGCAAAGTCGGCAATTCCGTAAGACTTGCTTTTTATGACTTCGCGAAAGAGCTTACCCATGTTGGAGTCGGAGTATTTACCGTTTTGGAAATTTGTCTGGTAGTCTGCTTTTTTTGTTGTTGTATAAAAGCAGTAGCCGTCAGGTTCCATCAGGAAGAGGTCGGCGTAACCATAGGCCTCGATGTACTTTGCATAGTATTCATTTCCTTCATTATCAATAGGGCTGAATGCCTCGGCAATATCAATCTCGGCAAGAATTGCCCAGGTAAGATCAAGAATCTTAAAGGGAGCCGCCACGACAAGGACTGGATTATCATTATAACCAATTGTTATATCTGCTTTATCTTCACCGGCAAGTGCCCATCTGACGGCCTCGGTGTCCACTTTACCCTTGGCCGGATTAGCAAAAGAACTTTTCACGCTGCGGTTAACAGAATCGAGGTAGGAGTCTGAGCGCATCAGTTTGTCAGGTCCGACCAGATAGGTCTCGCCAGTTTTGCCAAGCCCCGCCCTGATTTCCATGATATTATTGATCTTATCGCTGGAGAGCCGCACGACCATAACCCCCCGCAAGGTCTCTCCTGTGTACATCGGAACGCCCACAAAAGCAGTAGGGACATTATTATTTGGTGCATAGGGCTCAAAATCAACGATTGAAACGTCCCTGCTGTGAACTGTTTTTCCCCATATTTTACCCAGGCCTGTGTCCTTATAAGGACCGGTGCGTATATTTGTTCCGAGGTCTACCTCTTTGGCTGCGCTGTACATCACATGTCCGTGAGTTGCACAGATCATTAAGATATCAGAATAGTCGGCATCTTTCTGGAACTGAGTGACGTTATGACCAAACTCCTGCCAGAGTTGCTTGTATTCAGGGGTTGTAACGTCATATGGCCCATCAGCTGTGACAAATGTATCTTTATGGTATTTGACAAGATTGTCATAAAGATTCACTGCATCCAGGCTGCGTGCGAACATCTCCATGTCGAGTAATGCTTTTTCAAAGTAATCCTTGAGCATTAACGTTTTCAGGTCATGTTGTGCCTCAAGCTTTCGAAAGGCCTCTGCTTGCAGAGTATTGACGGTTTCCATCAGGACGTTCAGATCGTTTTTGCGCTGATCGAAAAAGCCCTCGATCTGCTTTTTTTTGATCTCACGAACACTGGTCAACTGGTGAAAACTCAATTTGGTCAAGGAAGTGTTGGTGCTTTTGGAGCAGATGTATCCGCTGATAATCAGTGGCACGATGCCGATTACCAAAAAAGTAGTGATCAGTTTGACTCCGATCCTTTTGAAAAATTGAATAAATTTCATGACTCCTCCTTATTGTTCATTCTATGACTACCAGCGGTTTTTCATGGTTGAACAAGCGAACGACTTCGTATTCTGGTGATTACTTTTTCAAGATCTGCAATGTCGTGATCTATAAAGGTGATGAAACGCGGTTTGAGCATGTGGCTAACTGCAACGACTTCAGTATCCAGATTTGGCAGAACCAGAATGACCCGAAATTGGTCAAACTTATCGTGTATTGCGAGCAGATTTTTAAATTCCTTATCCGTTGCTGCAAAGAGAATCATCACATCACCACTGCGCAGTTTCAGGCTATGATGGCTGTTAAGCTGAGATCCTTCCGGAATAACTGCTATGGATGACAGGCTGTTCCTGGCAAAAAGTTGTCTTCTGAATTGATCTGCTGCCGCAGATTCAGTATCTGCATAAAAAAAAACATTCATGACAGGAGTCTCCTGAGATCTTTTAAAAGAACGGTTTGTTTACTGTCACAAAGCAAACAGTATGCCAACCTGGCTGAAAAGAAAAGTGTTAACATTCTAACGTAAAATCAAAATGTTAACTGGACTTGTGAGGTGAGAGGATTTGTGTTGGGAGGATGGTTCTGTTTACAAGATTAGACAGCGTCTAGTCTTGTAGACAGGAGGTGAAGAGCATGTGCTGTTAATCAGTCGGGGGGGATAATTGAGAAGAGGGAGAATCGTGCTTGTCGAGTAACTGATAGATACGGGCCCTGGATAGACCTGATATTTGGCAGGCTTTTTGGATATTATGACCGCTGAGCTGCATCAGGTTTTCCCAATAGTGGAGTTCAGTCTGATTTTTATATTCTTTCCATGATGGGAGGGAACAACCAAACAGCTTATTGTTCTTTCCTCCTTGCTGTATGGTTGCCCGGGCAAGGCTGACACGCAGTTGTTGAGGAAGATGGACACTGAACAGGGTCGGGATACCGATGGTTTCGGCAAAGATCTGTTCCACGGTCTGGTATAACTCTCTGACATTGCCTGGCCAGTCGTGGTTCATCAGGGCCTCAATAAGATCAGGACCAATCCCTTTGGTTTGCTGGTCATATCGTTCACACAGTTTGCCGAGAAAATAGGTGACCAGTTCCCGGATATCTTCCAGTCTCTCTCTAAGTGGCGGCAGTCTGATGGTCATGGCCTGGAGTCGGAACAGTAAGTCGCTGCGAAAGGTACCGTCTGCAACCATTTGTTTCAGGTTACGATTAGTCGCGGCGACCAAACGAAAGTTGGAATTGATCTCATTGGCACCGCCAACGGGACGGAACTTTCGTTCCTGTAATACCCTTAAGAAAGTTTTTTGTATTGCCGGCGGCAGTTCGCCAACCTCGTCAAGAAACAGGGTACCCTTATGGGCGTGTTGAATCAGCCCTTCCTGTGTTCTGTCTGCTCCGGTGAATGCTCCTTTGACGTGGCCAAACAATGTACTTTCAATCAGGGTGTCCGGCAGTGACGCACAGTCTACCACCACAAACCGATTAGAGGATCTGTCACTGTTTTCATGCAGAGCCTGGGCGAAAAGCTCCTTGCCTGTGCCGGTATCGCCAGTTAACAGGATACTCACGTCACTGGCAGCAGCACTGGCGAGTTGGTCCAGACAACTGCACAAGGTACTGGAATTGCCAATGATGGCTTGTCGTTTCAGGGCCACCGGTATAGATTTGAAGCGCTGTTTTTCTTCGCGGAATTGCAGAGCCCTGGTTAAATGCAGGGGCAGGTCACGGATGACATGCGGCTTTTCGATATAACTCCATGCACCGCCAACAATGGCTTTTTCCGCACCATCAGCCGCACCGTGTCCGGTGATAATGATGACCTCCGGGTGTAATGGAGCCCCAATGAAGTCCGGGATAAATTCAAGTCCGTTGCCATCCGGCATCTGTACGTCGAGCAGGATTACGTCCCAGCCACCTTCACTTGCCAGAGAGAGCCCCTGCCGTAGGGTATTGGCTGAGTCGGTTTCGTATCCCTTGCGCTGTAACTGCTCAATCAGCATGGTGCAGAGAACTCTATCATCGTCAACAATAAGGATTCGTGCCATTACCGGATCCCCTTTTATAGTTATAGCAATGGACACCTGTTGAGGTGGGATGATGTTGCCGGTCAACCTTGCTCAGAAATATTTTGTGTGTGTTCATAGGCTTTGCTGATAGATAGTGTTTGTACCATTTGTTTATAAATAGAGTCAGAGATCCAGTTAATATAAAATATCATTGTTAGGGGCATATTACAATTTGGTTAGGATTATATTTTTCTGCAGGTCGAATAGTCACATGTCAGGTAGTTGTATTTACGGTTAGGATTGAGGGTGTGAATTTGTCCCTGTGGATGTTATTGAGTGTTCGCTGGAATCAAGTACCGTCCGAATAGTTTTTGCCAGTGTTGTCTGTTTGATCGGCTTATTGAGAAACGCTCGTATGCCATATTCACGGGTCTTCTCTTCATCAATTAGTTCTGAATATCCTGTGCAGAGAATGATTGGCATGTCAGAACGCTGGGCCAGAATATGTTCTGTCAGTTCTTTGCCGTCCATATCCGGCATGGTCATGTCGGTCAGCATCAGATCGTATTGGAGCGGGTCCTCTCGAAAAGATGCCAGCGCTTCAATGCTGCTGGAAAAAGTGGAAACCTGATAGCCCAGACTGGTAAGCACCCTTTGGCGTATGATAAGCATATGTTGCTCATCATCGACAACCAGAATGTGCTCATTCCCTCGGGGCATTGTCTCGTCTTTTAGTGGCAATACAGACTCGTTTTCCTTTGTCACTGGTAAGAAGACAGTAAAGGTGGTTCCCCTCTGCAGCTCACTGTCCACTGTGATATGGCCATGGTGACTCTTGACAATACCGTGGACAACCGCCAGCCCTAAGCCAGTTCCTTCACCTACGCTTTTGGTGGTGAAGAAAGGATCAAAAATCCGTATCAGATTGTCTTTTGCAATACCACTACCTGTATCGCTTATTGTAAGTTTGACATGTGTGTCAGGGCTCAGGTTGGCGGGCATGACCTGCTCGCTGTCAGCAAAATTCTCTTTGGCTAACGTAATGGTGAGGGTTCCGCCTTTGCTAAGCATGGACTGTTTTGCATTAGTACAAAGATTCATCAGAATTTGATGGATCTGGGCCGGATCAGCAAAAACCGACGGGCAGTCTGGCTCGATTTCCGCTTTAAGGACAATGGAAGACGGCAGTGTTGCCCGCAGCATTTTAACCGCCTCCCTGATCAGAAACTCTAACTGGACCGGAACAAAGCCCTCTTTTTGGCGGCGGCTGAAAAGGAGAATTTGTTGAACAAGACTGGCAGCCCGGTCCCCGGATTGAATCACTTTTTCAAGATCCAGATAGGGCTGGCTCTCAGCGGGGAGACCATCCATAGCCATCCTGGTGTAACCGAGGATGGCTCCGAGAATGTTGTTGAAATCGTGGGCAATACCGCCTGCGAGGGTACCAATCGCTTCCATTTTAACGGCCTGACGAAGTTGTTGCTCCAACTCGAGTTCTCTGGAGATGTCGTGCTTGACCGCCACAAAGTTTATGATGCGTCCTGTATCATCCTTGACAGGCGTTATGGTCGTTTCCTCGGTAAAAAAATCTCCGCTTTTCTTTTTGTTGACAAATCTGCCGTGCCAGACCTTGCCACTACTGATAGTGAGCCAAAGGTCCTGATAGAATGCCGGAGAATGTTCGCCGCTCTTCAGGAGTTTTGAACTCTGTCCCACTGCCTCTTGTCTGGTATAACCAGTCAGTTTTTCAAAGGCCGGGTTGACATACTGGATTGTTCCGTTTTCATCGGTTATCATGATCACATCCACTGCCTGATCGATGGCAGTGGCCAGTCTCCTGTTGCTCTCTTCTGCCAGGACCCTTTCCGTTATATCCTGTACTGTTCCCAGTGAATTGACCGGTTCACCATTGTTATTGTATGTTGCGATCCAGCGTTCCTGGACAAATTTGATCGTCCCGTCAGCCAGTAACAGCCGGTGGGTGATTTCATCATCTGTTGTTTTATTCGTTATGGCTGCAGTGAAGGCTTGCTTGACGAATTCACGGTCGTCTGGGTGAACCTGCTGGAGTAATGCTTGAACACTTGGTTTGAACTGTTTGGCATCTTGTGAAAAAATTCGATATACTTCATCGGACCATGATAGGGCACCGGTGGCAAAATGATGTTCCCAGTGTCCGATCTTGGCCATTTTTTCGGCCTCTTTCAGGCTGGCCTCACTTTTCACCAGTTCAACAACTGTCTCGAAACGAAGATTTTCACTGTATTGGGCATGGAGCCTGGCATTAAGAATAGGAGCAAGGTAAGAGCAGATGGATTCCAGCAGGGTGGTATCGGCATCTGTGTAATCTTCATCCTTGTTGGCAATGCAGATAATACCGATTACTTCTTCCTGGTAGCGGATGGGCACGGCCAGTCCATTCTGCAAAGCTATGTGGCCGACAGGAACGGTTAAGGCGCTGTTTTTCATCATTGTTTTACCGTCTTTGAGCGTCTGTCCCCAGAGACTATCCCAGTTTTCAGGCGGAAAAATGATATTTAGGTCCTGCATATTATACAGTTTCCGGTACTCACCGGACAAAGTCGGGCAGATCAGTTTCCCCTGCTCATTGAGATAACAGAAAAAACCGAAACTGCTTCGCAGAGCCTTCAGGATAATCTGCAGGACCCTCTGATACACAGTGTCATCACCTGTTGTCAGAAACTGTGTGATAATCCGATTCTGCAGGGTGAGTTCTCCCTTGGATTGTTCCAGTTTTTCCTGGAGCTGTTTTTTCTCAGTGACGTCGTCGTAGACTGCTACTACTTCGCCGGAATCCAGACGAAATAGATAGTTTTCTCGACAGCTTTCCAGATACTTATCCCGGTAACGGGAAATCGGTAAATACTCAGGTTTGCCGGTGGAGTGTACCCGTTGCATGACATTAAGCAGGTTGGACTCTCTGATTCCCGGAAAAATTTCCGTTACCCTGTGCCCTATCAGTTTCCGCCGATTTACCTGGTCGATTTGTTCACCACTGCAGTTGATGTCGATAAAAACAAAATCTCGCCCATGGTCAACGGGGCGATACACGGCCCCTCCTTTATGCATATTGTCAAAGAGCGAATGATAGCGTATTTCATTTTGACTGAGCAGTTGAATGTTGCGATAAAGATGGGCACTGAGCCGATATACAAGGAAAAAAATAAGGGCAGCTGTCAGGCAGAGGAACAAAGTGTTTTGCGGGCTGAATAGATGACCGATGTCCCATTCAGCCATTGTCGGGTTGAAGAAACGGAGAAGTGCCAGGCCGGTTCCGGCAGCGAAAAAATAGATGAGGACAACGCGCAGGGCTGCTTTGGCAGCATTTTTGTCGAGGACTTTCATACTCTGTTCAGGATATTGACAAAGGTGTTGAAATTTAAAAAAAAGAATAACAAAACAACAGTTAGTTCAGTGGGAACGCTCTGTTGTCAATGGCACATCTGACAAGGAGAGTTTAATAAAATAAAGATCCATCTGTGTGTTAACACTATCAAGCTCATCGTATGAAAACAAATTAAAAAGTAATCTACTTATTAATAATTCTCAGATGGTGAGGGGAAAGCTCAATATGGGTATGTGTAAAAATGACATTAACCGGGAAAGGTGGTAACAGAAATCCTAAAAACAATCAAAGAAAGCCTCCTGCGCAGGGTATACGAGGCAGGGAGAGACATGTCGTTTCCCGTTCACAGTGTTTTTGTACATTTATAGAGGCTGAAGGTTTCTTCCAGATAAGGAATCATCCGTTTTCTGGCAAAGGCGATCATGCCGCTAAACTGGGCAGGGATGAGGAAGCTTGCATCGGTGGCAACAAAGCTTTCCGGGCTGGCCATGTGGGTTTTGATGGCCTCGATGAGAAGGGGAGCGGTGAATCCATACTGCTGCAGGTCTTCCCGCACGAAAGAAGTGGTGTAGCGGATGGTTTTTTTTGAGATGCGGTGAGTAATAACCCAACCGGCAATCTCACCGCGGTAACGCAGGCCGAGGCTGTTGAGATATTCAATCTCTGTTTCGTTGCTGAAGGGGGAGAGAATTTCCGGATACCAGGGGGTTTGTCTCTGTCTGTCCCTGATGAATGTTTTTTCTGCCTGGGGCAGATCCTTCCATAAAAAGACTTCACAGGAAGGGGGGAGGAGGGATTTCTTGAGAAAGGGGGCATTGAGGATCCTGCCCCGGTCACGGCTTTTACACACCAGTCCACTGAATTCGGGAGGAGAATAGGCTTTGGCTCTGAGTAGATTGGCTATGGCAGCACTCTCAGGTTCCTGGTCCTGGTAGAGGATAATGAACTTTTGGCATCCCCGATGTTTGGCTTCTTTTTCAGCCATGTTCAGAAGTGCTCCTGCCACTCCCTGTCGTCTGTGCTGAGGAAGGACAAAGAGGGATTTCAGTTCGGCAATTTCAGGAGAAATCTGTTCGCTCAGGGCGAGTCCTACCGGTGTCTTGTCAATGCGGGCGCCTGTGGAATAGAAGGCATGACGGTTGGCCTCCTCATGCTTGACCAGGTGTTTGTACCTGTCAAAGGTGAGTCCTGTAAACTCCAGGCCCTCTTCGGCGCATAGGGTGGTGACATCAAGGGCCATGACCGAATTCTCTGCTGAGGCGGGTAAAGGCTGTCGGCTGATGCCCGTTATTGAGGTGTTTTATAATCAGGTCCGCACATTGGCAAGGGGAGAGTTGTTCTGTATCCAGATGCAGGTCGTAGAGCATATCTTCATGGACAGCGGAGATCTGTTCTGCTGAGAGAATTTTCTTTCGTCTTTTTCTTCCGGCATTACGTTCATGGAGTGCTTGCAGAGAACAGCTCAGGCCAACAAGGTATGTGGGAACAGAGGAAAAATGGTGAAGAATCGGCACCTTCATTGCGTCATTGACAAGGACTATATCCAGCAGTGCCCGGTTGCCTGCTGCGGCAAAGGTTGCTGCTGAGGCAATAAAACCCTGGTAGATGGCAGGCAAGCAGGCACGCTGCAAAGCGTTCATGGGACGTTGCGTCAGTCCCTCGTAAAAACGGTCCATGGAGATATGGACATAGGGAAAGTGCAGCTGCTCTGTCAGCTGCCGGCAGAGGGTGGTCTTGCCGGATCCTGATGGTCCGTTCACCAGAATGATTTGACCGACTCTTTCCATGTGATTACACCAATTGCCTTTTGGCCAGGGCTGCAAAAAGCCCTTCCTGCTGCATCAGTTCCTGGTAACTGCCTTTCTGTTCCACAGTCCCTCGGTTGATGACATAGATGGTGTCCGCGTTTTTAATGGTGCTGAGGCGATGGGCTATCACCAGCCTGGTGATGTGCATCTCGTTCATGGATGTGGAAACAATCTGCTGGGTCTGATTGTCGAGGGCGGAAGTCGCCTCATCAAAGAACATGATTCGCGGTTTCATGGCAAAGGAACGGGCAATGAGCAGTCGTTGTCGCTGACCGCCGGAGAGGTTGGTGCCGCCCTCGGAGACATAGGTGTGCATTCCCATGGGCATGCTTCTGATATCCTGTTCAAAGCCGGCCTGTCTGGCAGCTATCCAGGCCTCATCAATGCTGAGCTGAGAGGAGCCGACTATGTTGACAAAGATATCTCCGGCAATCACTCTCCCTCCCTGAAGAACCGTCCCTATCTGTTGACGCACGGCCTGGACATCGATATTCTGCAGATTCTGACTGGAATAGAAGATGACGCCTTTTTCAGGTTTTTCAAATCCCAGAAGGAGTCGAAGCAGAGTGGATTTGCCGGATCCGGAGGGACCGACAATGGCAACAAATTCTCCGGGTTTCACAGTCAGGCTGAAATTTTGCAGAATAAGGGGACTGTTCTCACTGTAGCGGAAAGTGACGTTGTTGACCTCGATATTGCCGTCAAGTACTCCCGGATGTACATGATCCTTACTGATTTCCGGTTGATTGAGAAGAATGGGACGGGCTCGTTCATAGAGCGGGATGACACGCAGGACAGTAACCAGTGTAGAGCCAAGACCGAGGATGGCGCCCATGAATGAACCGTAAGCAGTAACAAAGGCGATAAAAGAACCGGTGCTGAGGCTTTCCTTAAGGTAAAAAGAGGCTACGAGATAGATAATGCCGATGGCTATGATCGGGTAAATGCTGTGGAAAGTGGAGAAGATGTTGGAGACCATACCCACCTTGTAGGCGGCCTGCTTTTCCTTTGCAAAAGCCTTTCCCCAGACAGAAAATGCGCGGTGCTCGGCCCCTGCCACCCGTAGCTTGGCAAGTCCGGTGAGAAACTGGAGGACAATGCCTGAAATCCGTCCCTTGATATTGAGGAGTTCCCGTCCGTATTTGATGTCAAAGTAGCCGGAACATACGGTAACAAGAAAGGGCGGTATGGTTGTCAGGACGGCGACAAAGGCCAGTTTGACGCTGTAGTAAAAGAGGACAATGAGGTAGAAAACAGAAAAGAAACCGGTGAGAAGGGAGCTGAGCCCTGCTCCGGTGAGGTGTTGGCGGATGGTGGTGATGGCATTGACCCTGGAGGCGAGATCACCCACGGTGTATTGACGAAAAAA
>JAHJNL010000003.1 GCA_018820855.1 Pseudomonadota bacterium
CTAGTTACTAGCAGAATGAGGCGCTAACTAACAAGCTGCTCTTTCCCTAAAATGGTGGACACGAAGTTAAGTCACACTCTGTAATCCTTTTTGTCTCTCTCCAACTCCGCAGAGATTTTATAACCGATTGAAGAATGACGCCTCTTGCGGTTGTAATCGGCCTCGATATAGTTTGACCCGTGTCTGCTCAGCTTCATTCTTCATGCCCTTTATGCCCGTGGGTAAAAGGGAAATAGCCCCTTTAAGGGGCCGTCAAGGCCGGGGGGCCTCTGGGCCCGGATTTTTATCTATCTGATCCTGTTCTTTGAAGTTTTCTCGTTGCTCGATCTTGAGCGAAACTTCTCATTGTTCCAGGTACCCTTCCGATTTTAACTCCTTTAGAAAATATCTTCCTTCCTTCAGGTTTCTGAGGTGCTGCACGTAATGCCCTTCGTCTATAGCGAAGGGCATTGTGTGTGTTCCATTTTACTCATCAAAGAGTTTTTCTTTAGCTTTTCAACTGGTTCAACTGTTTCAACTGCTGATATTGGATATCGTATTGCCAATATTCTTCTCCTCCTGCAGCAATTCCATAAAACTTTACAAAACTTAACTGAAACTTAACGGCAACCGGAAAAAGAATGCTGTAACGTAAAATATCATAACGCAGTTGATCACTAACTCTTGATTCCGGTCACTGTCTTAATCGTACATTTCTGAAAAAGGAGCATATTATGAAATTAAAAAACTGTATCGTATTCACTGTCTTTGCTGTGTTGTTAGGGGCATGGATCGCCTTGGCCTATGAACAGCCCCCCCCTGAAGCTCCTCCTGTTGGTGGGGGATCTCTTGATATGATGCAACTGGCGTTGGATCTCACTGATGAACAGAACAGAGCCGTGCAGGAAATACTTACCGGCAACCAACATGGCATGGCAGATATTTTTGAACATTCTGGTTTGAATCATGGTGATATGAGTCTGTTGCACGGGATTACTGAAAAATTCAGACAACTGAGTCTTGAAAGTCTTGCAGCTGTTTTTAACAAGGATCAACTTCTTATTTTGAAAGAAAAAGTTTTCAACAGTCCTCCCTTTGAATTCATTGTGATGTCGGGGAAGGAAAAGTTGGCTCTCGTGCAGGATTCCTTGAAAATGAGTGGCGACCAGGTAAGTCAGGTGGCAGGAATCATGGCAGAGGAGAGCGCCAAACATGAGGTCGTCTTGAATAATTTAGGGTTTAATATTGAGCAGATAACAGCCATTCAAGAGGCCACGGCTGTGCAGCATAAGGAGATGATGAAGAGATTAAGTACAGTACTGAGTAAAGAACAACTTGAAAAATTTGAAATACTCCACATGAAGATGGCACAGAAGGGCCATGTTCATGGTCACTTACCCATGAACAGAGGGGAGCGGCGATGATTCATGGAGGCAGACACATGGATCTCTTGATTGTTTTGCTTCTGGCAGTTCTGCCTCTATCCGGATGCGATGATACAGTTAATCTGAAAAGCCAGTGGAGAACCAGACCAATAACCATAGACGGAAGTGGTGCGGACTGGTCCGAGACTGGTCAATATCTTGATGAAAAATCCAGGGTGCTGATATCTGTAATGAATGATGAAGACAATATTTATGTTCGATTATTACTGAGGAGCAAGGAAAGTCAGATGATGTTTTTACGGGCCGGCGCTATCACTTGGATAGATGATGCCGGTGGCACTAGGAAGAAATTCGGGGTGCAGTTTCCACTGGCAAAACAGAATCACTTCATGCGGGGAACGATGCGAGATTATAAGCCACGGAATAGCATGCAAGACCTTTTGGAAGACAGCAAGCAAACATTGTCTATTCTCAAGAGCCAGGAAGATTGCGGTCAGGTCCCCACGATATTCATGAGTGAGGCAGCAGAAATGGGAGTGTATGTCTCTCTTGGGATGGAGGCAGATTATATGATTTACGAACTCCAAGTCCCGTGTCGCGCTTCCGCGGGAAACAAAATTGTCGGTATCGGTTTTGAGACCGGGAAAACTGAAAGACCCTTTAGTAAGGAAAGGCCTGCTGGCGGCGGTGAAATGACAAAAGGTAACGGTGGTCCGTCGAGGGGGGGAGACGGGGGGATTGATTCAGAGCGGGGTCGTTCTGAATCAATAGAAATGTGGGCAATGGTGCAGCTGGCACATATGCCGTGATATCTCATAAGATGAAATGACAAGGCTGAATATACAGTCCTTCAGCAATTACTATGGGTTTCGGTCAATCAACAGGACCTCCAAGGTGTCAATGAGTTGTTCGCTATGAATGAAAAGTTGTACCTGAGAGTTTTTTTTGTACATCTTTTTTTGCTTATTCGTACCGGACAAGAAATTGTTTCCTTGTCCCATTAAATCATCTTTATTTATTTAAGGAGTGAAGAGATGAAAAAAGTATTTTTTACAGCAGCCGCCCTTGGCTTGGTTGCCGGAATCTCCACCAGCGCTGCTGCCTTGGAGTTGAAAGTGAAAGGCGAATATATTCTCGAAGGCTATTCTATAAGTGATGGCCTGGGTATTAACAGTGGGCTTGGACTTCAAATGCAAGACACCTCCAGCAAGGATGACGGTGACAGAAATGCCTGGTTTGAGCACAAATTCCAGACCGATGCTGATCTGGTTGTTAACGATGCCATCACAATCAAGTCCCGTATCCGTTTTGTCGACTGGGGTGTCTGGGGAAGCCAGGATGACACCGATGTCAGCAATGGCAACAATTTCTCAGTCCGTCGTCTGTGGATGGTCTACAAATCACCCGTTGGCATCTGGGAGATCGGTCGTCGTCCTGCCGGTGCCTGGGAGAATTCCTTTGTCAATACCGCCACCCGCGGTGATCGAATAATGTGGAAATCCGGTAAGATGCTCAGCGATAATTTTGAAATGTATGCCTTCTATCAGAAAATCACAGAGGAAGATTCATACACCAACGACGATGGTCACGACTACGACTATTATGAGGTATACGGGGCCTTCACCGGTTACGGAAAGACCTCCCTTGCTGTTGGTTACTATGGTGATGAACAATTTGACTACGACACGCTGGATGATGTCGGTACGGTTGGTTATACCACCGACAGATGGCGTGTTAAGGGGTACGGTGGTTACCAGTTCACCGAGATGCTCGGTCTCGAGGTGGAGTTTGACTACATCAACGGAACCAAAGAGATGAACGACGCTGCAAACACTGAGTACGACATATCCGGTCTTGCCTTCATGGCTGACCTGCAGGTCAACTTCGGTGCCGCCCAGACCGACTTCATGTACTTCTACATCTCCGGTGATGAGAACGGCAGCACTGACGGAGATCTTGATGCATACAGCACAGGCAGTGGTACTGGTGCTGATTTCGAGCCCCTCTATATTCTCACCGGTACAAAGACCTCTCTGCTGAACAACGATATGGGTTCTGATAACGAGTATGGCACTGCTGCTCGTACTGCTGGTGCCCATGGTTTTGTAGGTGCTGCTGACATCCAGGCCACCGAGAAACTCGGTCTTCATGGCGCCCTTGGTTATGCCATGGCTGCCGATGAGATGGCAGGATATGATTCAGATTACGGTTGGGAGGCTGATCTTGGCGCAAGTTACAAACTCCTGGATAACCTGACCTACAATCTGCACTTCGGGTATCTTGCCAGTGGCGATTTCTTCAAACTCGGTTCTACTGAGGCTGGTTTGGAGACAAACGACATTACTCTGCTGTACAACAATCTGAGCATGACCTTCTAAGAGTCTTTTTGATTCAAGAAGTACTGTCAGCTTATCCCCTGTCGAGCAATCGACAGGGGATTTTTTTATTGTGGAAAATTTCATGGAATTTGAGAAAGTCCCCCCAGAGCAAGGCGGAACCGCGGGCTGTGCCCTGAAAAAAATCCGGCGAAGACCCATGGAAAGGTCTGTTCCTGTTTGCCTTCTGGATGAGAAGAGAGAAGGCTAGCTTGTCGGTTTCTGCAGCTCACTGATCGACCCGACATTGCCGATGACAAAAAGGATGTCACCGGGATTGATGATAAAATTTGATCGAGGTGAAGTGATGCGCTGTTCTCCCCGCTGGATGCCCAGCACGGTCAAGCCATAATGTTGTCGCAGATTGGCCCCGGCAAGTGTTTTTTCGTTCAGCTCAGATTCCTGGTTGACGTAAATACGTTCAATTTCAATGGTCTTCTCTGCTGAGGTCGATTCAGCTTCAGGTCGTTGCTGTAAAAGTAAAGATGCCGCCTTTTCGGTTTGCTCCTTATCGCCGAAGAGAAACAGATGATCCTGGGGAAACAGCATGGTTTCCGCTCCGGGGTCATACTGCATAAAATCATTGCGGGAGATGCCGATAATTGTCGCGCCGCTGAGGCCGCGGATATTGAGCTCACGTATCTTCCTGCCGCAAGCGCTGGACATGGCGTCAATCTCCACCTCGCTGACAGATACAGGCCATTGGTATTTCTCTGCAATTTCAGTAAGTTCTTTTTTTCTCTCTTCCTCTTCTTGGCTCAATTGTCTTTCAAAGCTTTTTAAGAAAAATGTCTCAATATGCTTATTTAACAGAATGATGCGCCCCCAGAAAAAAAGAAATGAAACTATGGTAACGACAATAAAGGCAGCCAGGGCTGTACCTTTGGGCATATAGGATGCTGCCATGGAAAAATAGAAGCCGGCCGTGGCAATAATAACTGCGGCGGAAATGACGTGATGCAGGAGGGTGCGGAATCGCTCTTCAACTTTCCGGTACACTCCGGTGTTGAAAAAGGCGGCCTCTGTACTCACCACCACCAGTCCATGTATGTTTTTTATGATGGCACTGCCGAACGGCAACAGGCCGGCAGCCGCAATGAACCAGATACCTGAAGAAATCCAGACTGTATATTCCTGCAATGGTTCGTAGCCATCGACCATCTTTACCAGGAGATATGAACTGATGATCAGGCCGCTGATAAAGAGAATGTGAAAGAGAATATGGAGAAGGGGGGTACGGATGAGATGGAGGAATTCATTGCGTTTCAACCGGAGACGTAAGCCTTCCACCATGGAATGATGGTAATGATGGAGATTGACAAGTACACCAGGGACAACGGGAGTGATCCACTGCAGGAGTCTATCCACCTTGGTTGCCAGCAGTTGACTCAGGATGGAGGTCAATATGGAAATACCCACTGCAATAGTCATGAAGCTTGCATCTGCAACCTTCAGATTGATGGCCAGGGCGACAATGATGAAGCTGAATTCTCCGATTTGCGATTTCACCACTGAAGCGCGAAACCCTGTCTCGGGTTTTACTCCCCCCAGGACCAGACCAAGCCATACGCTGACAATTTTTATGAGAACGACCAGTACACTCATGCCTAAAATAATGTGCCATTTTTGCAGAATAAGTGAAGGCTGGATGAGGATGCCGATGGAAACAAAAAAGATGGAGGTGAACACATTGCGCAATGGTTCCACTGCATGTTCAATTTTTTTGATGAGTTTTGATTGAGCCAGGATTGAGCCGGCCAGGAAGGCGCCCAAGGCCTCGGAAAAATGGAATTTTACCGTAAGCAGACTGATACCCAGAACAAAAGCAACGGCTGTGAGGGTAATAAGTTCCTCGTTCTTCTGATCAGCCAGGAAATTGATGGCCTTTGAGGCAAGGAGTTTTCCCAGGAAAAATACAATCACCACAAAAATCAGAATGAAAAATGTCACCTTGGTGATCGTAGTGAGGCTTATGGCATTTGATACCGCGATTCCCGAGAGAACTACCAGCATGGTAATAGCCAGGATGTCTTCAAATATGAGAATGGCAATGGCCATCTGGGCATGGGGTTTTTCCATGCTTTTCAGATCCTGCAGGATGGAGATAGTTACCATGGAGGAGCTGATGGCCAGGAGGCAGCCGAGAAAGATCCCGAAAAGTGAACCCTGTCCGAAAATAGGTGCAGCCTGCAGGCCGATAAAGATAAAGGTGGCAGTCTGCACTGCCACAGCAAGAAGGGCCGGCAAAAGGACCTGCTGCATTTTTTTCAGATCAAACTCCATGCCGATGTGAAACATCAGAAAGATGATTCCCAGCTGGGAGAGCTGTTCGATGTTGTTCAGGTCACTGACGGGAGAGAAGGGAAGCAGATTGGGGCCGACCAATAGGCCGCTTACGATGTACCCCAGGAAAACCGGCCACTTAAGTTGAGTAAACAGCAGACTTACCAGGCTGGCACATATAAGAACAACCGTTAAGTCGTTAATCAAACCTATTGCATGCATAGTAATATTCTTCCGCTATTATACGTTGACAAGTTTTGGCAGAACCAATGAGGCAAAACTCAAGACAAAAAAGAAACCGCACATGTCGGTGACTGTTGTCAGCAAGGGACCGGAAACCAGGGCCGGATCCAATTTGAACCGTTTAAGAATAAGAGGCAGAATGCCGCCGAGGGTCACTGAAACCAGGGTGTTGGCTGCCAGGGCGCTGCCGACCACAATTCCGAGCCAAGCATTTCCCTGCCAGGCATATGCGACCCCGCAGAGGATTGAGCCAAGTATTATTCCGTTAATTATACCGACTTTCACCTCTTTTGCCAGGACCCAGATCAGCTCCTTTGGCCGAACCAGGCCGAGGGAAAGTTCACGCATGGAAACAGCCACCGCCTGATTGCCGGAACAGCCGCTCATGTCACTTACCATTGGCAGGAAAACGGCAAGGGTGATGGCTGCTGCAAGAGTATCCTGATAGAGGGCAATAATACTTGCGGCAATGATATTGAGGACAATGTTCATACTTAACCAGGAAAGACGACGTCCGGAACGGGAGAGCAAGGGCATGGTCCGGAACTCCTCGCCGCCGATGATACCGCTCAGTCGGAGAAAAGTTTTTGTTTTCCTCTTGTTGACTGCTTCCTCAATGGCATCCGGGAGCACTACTCCGACCAGCCGCTTGGCATCGTCCACTACGGGTACGCCAAACAGATGATGTTCCTCAAAAAAAACCTGCAGCTCTATTAGCGAAGCCTTGTCCGGAACACAGAGAGGGGATGTCAGCATTATCTTTGAGAGCCTTGTTTCATGGGAAGGGAACAGCAGGTCGTGGATACGCAGAACACCGGCCAGTTTATGCTCCTGATCAACAACATAAAAATACTGTACATGGTAATCGCTATATTCGCTGCGGTTTGCCTGCAGATCAGTGAGTACATCCTGTATGGTATCGTTGGTGTGATAGACAAGAAATTCAGAAATCATGAGTCCACCAGCGCAGTCCGGTGCGTACTCGAGAAACATTCTTGCTTCCCTGGCATCTTCCTTGTCCATCTTCGCAAGGATTGCCTCACTGGCGTCATCATCCATTTCACCCAAGACATCAACAAGATGATCGCTGGACAGTTCCTCCATGATGGCTGCTGCCTGTTCTGATGGCATATCTTCAACCAGGTCAGCGGCCTGGACTTCCGAAATGTCCTCGATTACATCAGCGGCATCTTCGGGACTGAGCATGCTGAGCAGACGAAGTTGTTCTTTCTCTGTCAGGCGCGAAATGGACCTTGCCGTTTCGGACGGGCTGAGTGCATTAATGAAACTAGTTAAGGCAACGCTGTTTTTCGCAGCGATGAGTTCACTGATTGTTTCCCAGGGGGGGATTGCTTTATCCATTAATAACCTCTTGAAATTGTATCGCTAAAAAAAATCTGATGCCACAACTTTGAATGTCTTGTTCCATGCCATTAATTCACCTTGTTATAAAATCTGGTTAGGCCCCCGGAACGATATTTTTTGGGTATGAGTAAATGATACCTTAGTTATGTTAAGATATCGTTATGATATTTGAAGCGAAAAAAGAAAATAATACCAGAACAGCTGAGAGCAAAGACAATGATTCAAGGATAGCAAACAAAGATAAAATGATGCGTTTGAAGAATCGATTCGTGATGTTATGAGACCATATTACTCTTTGAAAAGCAGCTTAAATATTTTGTTAAAAATAATTACAGAAGCCGGTTGCTTTTCCATTGACTTTCTTTTGTGCAGGACGTAAAAAGCGATTAAAGAGTAGTAGTAGATGCTTGTATTGTAACATATCGAAATAACAATAAAAATAAAAAGGAGTTCTCATGCAGGTGCAAATCGAAATCCCCGCTTTTTCGGGTCATATTTCAGGAATGTCCAGCTCTCTTCTGGAGGAGGATGGAGAACCTCCAGGTCAAACCGTTAAAGCGTTAGGCACAATTGATTGTCTTCACCATTCTCCTGCCACAATTCTTCCCTTTCCTTCGGCTTCCGAAGAGCCTTCCACATCCATCGTACCGAGAAAAACATTTCGTCGTACATTTTTCCCTCATGTTACCGCCAGGGAATGGAACAGCTGGCACTGGCAGGTGGCCAACCGCATCCGCGGAGGAGAACGGCTTGCTAAATTTTTGCAGCTTTCCCAAGAAGAACAACTTGCTGTCAATGGCTCTGATATCAAACTGCCCCTTGCTATCACGCCCTATTACCTGAGCCTGCTGGATCCTGCTGATCCGCTGCAACCCCTGCGGCGCACTGTGGTGCCCACGACTAGTGAGTTTATCAGAGGACCTGGTGAGGCTGATGATCCTCTGGGTGAGGAAAATCAAAGCCCGGTTCCCGGACTTGTGCACCGCTATCCCGACCGGGCACTTTTTCTGGTACACGATTTCTGTTCAACTTACTGCCGTTACTGCACGCGCTCGCGGGTGGTGGGACATGGAGCCGTGCGTGCCACCAAGGCTCGGTTCGAGCAGATGCTCGACTATATCCGCCGGACAAAGTCTATCCGTGACGTACTGCTTTCCGGAGGCGATCCCTTGCTGCTTGCTGACGAACGTCTGGAGTGGCTGCTGAAAAACCTGCGCGCGATTCCCCATGTGGAGATCATTCGTATCGGCACCAAGGTTCCCGCTGTGCTGCCGCAGCGTATAACGCCGCAACTGGTAAAAATATTGAGACGTTATCATCCTCTTTGGATGAGTCTCCATTTTATCCATCCGGATGAATGTACACCGGAAACCGTGAAGGCCTGTACAAGGCTTGCGGATGCTGGTATCCCTCTTGGCTCTCAAACCGTGCTTTTACGCGGTATTAATGATAATATAGAGACAATGAAGAACCTGACGCACAGTCTTATGCGTATGCGTGTCCGTCCTTATTATCTGTACCAGTGTGATCCGATTACCGGCTCGGCCCATTTCCGGACTCCGGTGGAAAAGGGTCTGGAGGTCATTCAGGGGTTGCGGGGATTTACCAGCGGTTATGCCGTCCCCACCTATGTTATTGACGCCCCTGGAGGAGGAGGGAAAATTCCGCTCCTGCCGGAATCAGTTGCCGGAAGGCAGGGGAGTGATCTTCTGCTGCGCAATTATGAAGATAGACTGTTTCGCTATCCGGACGTGATCTGACTGCGAAAGGCACCTTTTGCTGCGCGGCCCAGGTCGCGCATAACTTTTACATCTTTTGAAGAAGATACGATAAAAAAATGAAATTAGGGATAACATACGATCTGCGCTCCGCCTATCTCGAAATGGGCTTTTCCGATCTGGAAACTGCTGAATTTGATCGAGACGAGACCATTGAGGCCATTGAATCCGCCTTGACCGCGCTGGGACATCAGTGTGAACGCATCGGTCATGCCAGACAGCTTATGCAGGCCCTGGCAGAGGGCAGGCGCTGGGATCTGGTTTTTAATATTGCCGAAGGGATGTACGGGATCGGTCGTGAGGCACAGATCCCGGCTATTCTTGACGTATACAACATTCCATACACCTTCTCTGATCCTCTGGTCATGAGTCTCACTCTGCACAAAGGGATGACAAAACGGGTGCTGCGGGATGCGAAGGTGGCGGTAAGCGATTTCCTGGTTGCTGAAAGCGGTTCGGATACGGTGGGCATATCCTTTGCCCCTCCCTATTTTATCAAACCGGTGGCCGAAGGAACGGGCAAGGGGATAGACCCTGACTCAATTGTTCGTGATGCTTCACAGCTGGCCGCCGCAGTTGACCGGCTGGTCCGAAATTTTCATCAGCCGGTGCTGGTGGAGCCTTATCTGCCGGGCCGAGAATTTACCGTCGGTATAGTCGGGACAGGCCGGGAGGCTAAAGCTCTTGGCACCATGGAAGTTATTCTCCTAGAGAACGCTGAAGAGGGTGTCTATTCTTATGTGAACAAGGAGGAATGCGAAGAACGGGTCGAGTATCGACTGGTTGACAGCAGAGAGGATCCCGTTGTCCAGGAGGCTGAAGCCACAGCCCTTGCTGCCTGGCGTGTTCTCGGCTGTCGTGATGGAGGCCGTGCCGATCTGCGTTGTGATGAAAGCGGTCGACCACTGTTCATGGAGGTGAACCCCCTCGCTGGCATCCATCCGGAACATTCAGATCTGCCTATCCTCAGCACCAAAAAAGGCATTACTTATCTGACTCTTATTAAAATGATACTTGACTCGGCCAGCCGCAGGATCCATTCATGAATATTTCTATTGTCCATAACAGCATATTGGAGGACGATGGACCGGATGCAACGGATGTGCTGGCTCAGGTTGAAACGGTACGTGAAGCACTGGTTCAAGCCGGGCACAGTGTGGAAGTGCTTGCCTGCTCCCTTAATCTTGAGCAGATTGCTGCCCGTCTCAGGGAAACGAAGACGGAACTGGTATTCAATCTGGTAGAGTCCCTGGACGGTCATGGACGACTGATTCACCTGTTTCCCGCTCTGTTGGAAGCTTTGGGCCTTCCTTGCACCGGCTCATCGGCTGCGGCCATCGCTGTCACTTCCAATAAAACGGACGCCAAAGACGTTCTCCGGCACGCCGGGTTGCCTACCCCGGACTGGGCTGGTCCCGTACCTGCCGGTGAAGAAAAGATAAGGGGAGCCGTTGCCGATCGTGTCTGGATCGTTAAATCTCTCTGGGAGCATGCCTCGCTCGGAATGGATGCAGAATCGGTGGTGCAGCCCGAGTCTGAGGCAGATCTTCTCAGTACTCTCCGGCAGAGAGCGGCCAGTCTTGGCGGTACCTGTTTTGCCGAACATTTTATCGATGGCCGGGAATTCAATATCGCTTTGCTGGCCAATAACAATGAACCGGAAGTGCTGCCCGTAGCGGAGATCCTCTTTGATGATTTTTCCTCTCGTATGCCGCGCATTGTTGATTACAGTGCCAAGTGGGACGAAACATCCTTTGCCTACCGGCATACGCCCCGGTGTTTCGATTTTAAAGAGGAAGATTCTTTGCTGCTTGAGAAACTGGTGGAAATCTCGAAACAGTGCTGGCATCTCTTCAAATTGAATGGCTACGCCAGGGTTGATTTCCGGGTCGACCATGATGGGCGGCCCTGGATTCTGGAAGTCAACTCCAACCCATGCCTCTCTCCGGATGCCGGATTTGCTGCTGCCCTTGAGCGGGCGGGCCTTTCTTTCACCGAGGCGGTTCGTCGTATACTGGAAGACATCCGCCCAACCCGCGCCTGACAGGAGTATTGCCATGCTACGCATACGCCGCATCTATGATGATGCATTACCAATCAACAGGGAAGAGCTGCGCCAGGTAAAAGATATCCTGCGCACAAGATTCAGCGGAGCAGATGAAGAGGAGATTGAATCTATCGGTGAAAAATTGCGCAATCCCTTCAAGCAGCGCTTTCGCACCATTCTCTTTGTGGCGGACAACGCCAAGGGGCGCGTAAACGGCTTTGCCATCCTCCTCCATGAGCCGGTACTGTCTTTCACCTATCTTGACTGGATTGCCATCACGGTTAAACGCGCCGGTTCCGGAATGGGCAGTGCCCTGTACGAGAGGGTGCGGCAGGAGTCCGCTGCCCTGAAGGTGAAAGGTCTTTTTTTTGAATGTCTGCCGGATAACGAACAGTTGTGCCCCGATCCAGCCATTCTCCAGGAGAATATCTCCCGGTTGAGGTTTTATGAACAGTATGGTGCCCGGCCCATTATCAATACTGCCTACGAATTGCCGGTTAAACCAGGTGACAGTTGCATGCCGCACCTGGTTTATGACGGACTGGATCTCGGAAAACCACCAGGCCGGGATTTTACCCGTAAAGTGGTACGGGCCGTGCTTGAGCGCAAGTATGCCGACCTCTGTTCACCAGAGTATGTGGAAAAGGTTGTTGCCTCGGTTAAGGATAATCCTGTGCAACTCCGACCATTTATGTATGTGAAGCCTGAAATTGCAAGCAGCCGGGTGGACAGCCGGACCACTGAGCAGATTGCTGTAGTGGTCAATGACCGTCATGACATTCATCATGTCCGTGATCGTGGCTACGTGGAATCGCCGGTGCGCGTAAAGTCCATTCTCAAAAAGCTGGATGAGAGCGGTCTGTTTGTGCAGATAAAGCCACGGCCGTTCGGAGACCGCCACCTTTACCCGGTTCATACGCCTGAGCTGGTCAACTATCTGAAACATGCCTGTGCTGCAATGGATGAAGGAAAATCTCTCTATCCATATATCTTTCCCATACGCAACAAAACCAGACCGCCCAAAGAACCGGCGGTACTTGCCGGCTATTACTGTATTGACACCTTTACTCCCATTAACAGAAATGCCTACCCTGCTGCCCGCCGCGCAGTGGACTGTGCTTTGACCTCTGCCGTCGAGGTACTCAACGGCCGGCGGATAGCCTATGCCCTGGTCCGGCCACCGGGTCATCATGCCGAAAGCAGTGTGTTCGGCGGATTCTGTTATTTCAACAACAGTGCCGTAGCTGCCCATTATCTGAGCGGGTATGGCAAGGTTGTGGTTCTTGATATCGATTATCATCACGGCAACGGGACCCAGGAAATTTTTTACCGGCGCGGTGATGTCCTTACTGTTTCCATTCATGGCCATCCGAGTTTTGCTTACCCCTATTTCAGCGGTTTTGCTGAGGAATGTGGCGAAGGTGAAGGTGACGGCTTTAATCTCAACCTGCCTTTGCCGGAGGATGTTGACGGTCTGCAATACCGCGAGGCACTGCGCAAGGCCCTTGATAGAATCGAGGCCTTCAACCCTTCTTTCCTTGTTATTGCCCTTGGCCTTGATCCGGCCAAAGGTGATCCGACCGGTACCTGGAGTCTTCTGGCAAAAGATTTCGAACAAAACGGCAAAATGATCGGTGCTCTTGGTCTTCCCACCATTGTGATTCAGGAGGGAGGCTATCGGACCCGTACCCTGGGTATCAATGCCATGCGTTTTTTTAAAGGGCTTGCGTATGCAGTCCAGGAGTGGTCAGATAATCGACATCCGGCTAAAAATAAAATCCATGGTATCACCTACAGGCGCGAGGTGGAAGAGGCTGATGCGGAGCGGGTGGCGAAGCTTGTGACCGTGACCGGTTTTTTTTCCGCAGAAGAGGTGGATGTGGCAGAGGAGCTGGTCAGAGAAAGGCTGGGAAAAGGTGACGTAAGCGGGTATCATTTCATCATGGCGGAACATTACGGCCGGCTTGCGGCATACGCCTGCTATGGCCCCATACCCTGTACCCAGAGTGGATATGACCTGTACTGGATCGCTGTGCATCCCGATTATCAAGGTAGAGGTATCGGTAAGGAACTTTTGCAGGAGACCGAGCGTGCCATTAGGAGTGCCGGAGGAGAGCGGATCTATGTGGATACATCCCAGCGCCTGCAGTATGCAGGTACCCGCGCCTTTTATGAACAGAACGGCTATGCGCAGCATAGCGTTTTTCTGGATTTTTACGCTCCTGGTGACGGCAAGGTTGTTTATTGCAAACATATGTTGAAAAAATAATACGAGACATCTGCACCCTTTCAATCTTTTTTATAATCAGTGCCGGTGGGCAGTCTGCAGAATTCCAGATCTGCAGATTCCTCGGACAGGGGTTGCTTAATGGTAGAGAACAGAGTTAACTTGTTTTCCAGGAGGAGTCTCGAATATGCTCCCGCATACCGTTGAATGATGCCTTTGGCATGTGCTGTGTAAAAAAATATTCTAAGAAAATTTCCTGTAGGGCTATGTCAAAAGACTAAAGTCCTGTTGCATACCCCCTATGAGAATTCTTCTGTTGGGATCTTCATGAAATTGCATACTGTTTTAATTGGTCTTGTCTGTTTCTTTCTCTGGTTTTACCC
>JAHJNL010000048.1 GCA_018820855.1 Pseudomonadota bacterium
ACCCCGGATACTCCTTAATAACTCAACCCGTTGACTGATCTGTGGATCATTGCGAAGAGCACTGACAAGCGATTTCTGCATCTTGTCAAAGAATTCCATGCTGCCTCGACTCATCTGCAGGAGGTTGAGTACCGATTGAGGCACATACTCCAAGGTGCTGAGCAGCTCCTGAAAATATTTGCTCCCGTGAAGGCGTCGTTTGTTGTACTCAGCCCCCACTTCCATCAAAAGGGTGGCAGTCTTTGTGAAGGTAATGCCTACATACACTGGCAGAAGGAGTTGAAAAAATGGTGGCCCACCGGTTATTTCGAAACCAGTTCCTTGCCCGCGCCAGGTGAGATAGTCATGGTACTTACCCCGTCAGTGCCGATGAATACTCCTTTTCTTGGCTTCTTTTCAAACCGGCTTTTACGAAAAAGAAATGAGACCGGTTTAGGTCTCCAGCAAAAGTGGGCAGAGAGATCATTCTTGACAGCTCTACCCCATAACACTACTCTAGTGGTGATTACATCGACCATCTCGGGCCCCCTCATGGCCTTCACCCACAACCCTCTACTTCCTTTCAGACCCATGCTCTTAGATACGACAAACAGTTCAGACCGAAAGGTAAGAATCCTCCATGAAGCCTTGCTCCTTTTTACAGAAAAGGGGTATGCCAATACTTCTGTACACGAGATAAGGGAAAGGGCCGATGTGAGCATAGGCCTTGTCTATCGCTATTTTAAAAATAAAGAGGAGATAGCCAAGGCTCTTTATAGTGAACTCCTCAACGATGTTACCACCAACACCCAGAGAATCATTGAAGAGAACGAGACTATTGCTGAAAAGTGTCGGGCTATCATCAGCGCTCACTTTGAACGCACTGAGAAGTTTCCTGAGATGGTTGACTTCGTTCTCTTTTTTCGCCACTGGGAGATGTTTTCAGATGCCGGTGCTATCTGTGATGCTCAGCCTGCCACCCTTGTCTACACAATGGTGAAAGAGGCTATAGAGAAAGGAGAATTAAGAAAGATGCATCCTGCCGTGGCTCAGACAGCTCTTTTTGGAGGGGCCACCCGTTTGATGCGGATGCGGATTATGGGTGTTCTCTCCACCCCTTTGCCTGAGCTCCTCGACGAGGTGTGGGAATGCTCTTGGCGCTCTGTGAGACCCTAAAAAAATATCCCCTTTAAGAGAATGAACATTCATTCTCTTTTTTTCTTGCTCCTTTTTCCTTTTTGACTTACCCTAAAACGAGAATGAACATTCATTCTCCTTTTAGGGTAAGTCCCATAGCTTGCTCGCGCCTTTCTATCTAACCCAGGTGGTCAGGACGCCGGCAGAAAATTTGTCTAATCCAAACAAAAGGAACAGAGCATGATGAAGAGTTTTTTTTCCCTGGCCCTGGTAGGAATGCTTGCCCTGCCCATGGTCGCCCAAGCCGGACAACAAACTGATACCCTGGATATATCTCGAAGGATTGATGAGTTAAACAGCCAACTGCAGAAACTCAAGGCAACCATGGCCGAGCAAGAAAAGACAAGGATGGATGGTTCCTCTTCACTTGAGGGACTCCGGGCCACCATAGATGACCTGGAAGAGCGTTCAGATGAGTGGGATCTAGCTTCTCGCATCAGCCTATATGGCGACTTTCGTGCCAGGATGGATTATAACTCCACAGATGTCCCCGCATATTTCAATGCCCGAGAAGTAGCCATGGCTATGCGTGGTTTCGGCGTGACCGCGGCTTCCTCTACAACGGATATCCGAAATGCCTTCAATGGCTTCATGGCTATGGCCCCCACGGCAGAAGCCAGGCAGGCCATGTTGGGTGGCGCCATGCTCATGCAACCAGCCCATACGGTCAAAAATGACACCCTTTTCAGCAACCGCGTCCGTCTGAATATGCGGGTCAAGGCAACGGAAAATGTAGAATTTAAAGGACGCTTCGTCGGTTACAAGGTCTGGGGCATGCAGTCCTCGCCATTCCCTGAAGATGCTAACGGCGTTTACAGCCCTTTCTTCCTCAGCAGTCGTTCTTTTGACGGGACCAGTGGGCGCACCCCAGCGGACAGCAGTCTCCTTGTGGACCGGGCCTTTGTCAACTGGAACAATATTGGTGGCCACCCGTTCTGGTTTTCGGTGGGCCGTCGCCCCACCACCGATGGCCCTCCTGCCCATCTGAGAATGGGAAATGTACACAGAATGGCAACTCCCATCAGCTATATGGATTACCCCTTTGACGGAATCTCGCTGGGCTATGCCTACCGGGCACCATTTGGCCTGGAAGGGAATGGGCGGGTTCGCTTTTGTTATGGTCGTGGGTTCGAAGCGGGCCTGCTGGAGAGCGGGACCGGCATGGATGACACGGATTTTGCTGGCCTAAGCTGGGATATTCTGAAACAGGGGAATCGCTTTTTGAATCTGCAGACCTTTGGTGCCTTTAATCTCTTCAATGTTCCGGGGGATACATTGTATCCCAATCCCATAGAAATCGCCGAGGCGGCAGCTAACCCGAATTACACCGGTGGTACAAACCTGGATCGGATCAATATGGGGGATATCTATCACACCAGCTTGGTCTATATGGATAAGGTGGAGCAGGCCAACCTTAACTATTTTCTTACGTTCGGGTGGAGTCATACCAATGCCGAGGCCATAGATGAACTGGGGGCCAGTCTGCTCGGCTCCTGGGGTGCCGAACCCGAAGACAAAGACGGCTATGGGTTTTACGCAGGCCTGCGCTACGATATTGATCAGATAGGGTTGAAGCTCGGGGCCGAATTCAACTACGGATCAGAAAACTGGCTCGCCTTCACTCCCGGCCATGATGACTACACCCAGAGTAAACTCTATACCAGAGGGAAGGTCTATGAGGCCTACCTGATCTACGATTTGCCCACAGGTGAGGCCGTATCAAAATATGCCCAGACCTTTATCCGCCTGGGTTACCAGCATTATGACTACGACTACACTTACAGCGGTATGTGGCTCGGCACCCCGACTAAGATTGAATATCTCAATGATCCTGCCACCGCCCAATTTTATGCACCAACGGAAGAGATGGACCAGGTCTACCTGACCTTTGAGGCCTATTTTTAAGGTGTTGCCACTGTAGCAGCCGGTGCAGAACAGATGCGGCACCACCGGCTGCTGCAGTGGTAAGGTCTCTGATGCTGGAGTTATAGTCAATTCTGGTGTTTGAGAAAACATACTCAAATGACCGCCCTGTCGAATTCGCCTTCTTGTAATGGTTCGACTCGTTCTCCATCTTTGAATTGAACACCCCTTATCACTTCTGCCAGCAGCTTGAAACCTCTCAGCTTTCGCCATCTTTTCTGAGAACTCTGGCCAAGTTTATAGACCATGGACAGAATTGTATGTCTGGCCACGCATCCCCTTGTTTTCGCCGTCCTCAAACGAACCGTAGCAAACGTTGACTCAAT
>JAHJNL010000049.1 GCA_018820855.1 Pseudomonadota bacterium
AGTCCAGTCGGAATGTCTCCAGGCTCTGGAAAAAACACAGAATTGGCCAGCATATGTGGGAGCGGCTTCAGCCGCGAATTGCCTCCCCACTACAATACCTGACACACGGCCCGCGCCGCCTCCCTTTTCGCTGATGAATCCACCAATACCCACCCACCCACAGGTGCGGCCCCCTCCAGCTACGCAATATTTTGCATAAGGCCGGAGATGATGAGTTATTTGAAAGCTACCTGAAAATCGCCGGCACCAGTGAAATCACGCAGGGACAGGCTGAGCAGTTTCTCGAATATGCAGTTTCAGCGTTTGACCGTGCCGTGGAAGTTTTTAAAACCCCCATACTCTACGCCTATAAACTGGAGCCCTTTATTCGCCCCTATCTACTCGAAGGCACGAGAGAAATATTTCGCGAAGGCGGTTATCGTGAATCCATGTTCTGGATAGCACGTTTTTTTGTCGTTGCCTCCATGGTCATCCAGAACGACGGAACAGAGGAAGAAAAGCCAGCGACCATGGCAAAGTTAGAACAATTCCTGCACGCCCTGGGTATTGACAGCAAAGAGGCCCGTGCCGAGCGAACACTGGCATGCGAGGCATTTCACACCCGGTTGTGCAACTACGTTGAGAAAACATTACAAACATCACCCGACATCACAGACTAAGCCATTGTCACCACAACAGAAAACCATTTCATGACTGATACCCAACAAAACCGGCCTGCTTCATTCTACTGGACCATGCTTATCGGCTTGCAGATCTGCGTCTTCATGTGCACCTTTGACAGCGGCGTGGTCAACCTCGCCCTGCCTGTGATCCGCAAACAACTCCATTTGACCCTTTCAGAAGTCAAATGGGTGGCCATCTGCTACACCGCCACAGCAGCACTTACCCTGCCTGTATCTGCCTGGCTGGGGCGGCGCTTTGGTATACGGCGCATGTTCCTCTCCGGTGTTGTCATCTTCACCCTTGCCTCCGGATCATGTGGTCTTGCCTGGAATCTCCCGTCTCTCATCACCCTGCGCATCATTGCAGCAATGGGAGCATCACTTATTCTCTCCCTGAACAAGGTAATGGTACTGCGCGTTTTCCCGCGAGCCATGCACGGACGTGCTCTCGGTTTTGCCGGAACCACCTTTGCCCTTGGTATCCTTTCCGGACTCGGCGTCGGCGGTATCCTCATTCACCTCTGGAGCTGGCGTTCGATTTTCCTGATCAGTTTCCCCATCGGCCTCATCGCCCTGATCTGGAATTTTATCATGATCAAACGTTCCGGAGTCAAAAACGATGCCAGTGCCGGAATCGTTTTTGACTGGCAGGGTATGCTCTGGATGGCTGCAGGATTCGGGGCCCTGGTCTGGATCGTCATTCACTGGCTCAGTGGCTCCGACGATCCGCTGATCCTGTCGCTGGGTGCCACCCTTATCGGCATTATCGTGATCAGCGGCTGGCTGCATCACGAACTCTGCCGCGAAGAAAGTTTCCTCCATCTGCGACTGCTTCGGAATAAACCCCTGGGCTACAACTTCATGAATGGTTTTTCCGTACGAATTCTCATGGGGGTCACAAATTTCATCATTCCGTTCTACCTGCAGAGCGTACTGCTGCTCACTCCTGCCAAAGCCGGACTTGTGCTTGCTTCCGGTGCCATCAGCATGGGAATCATCGGTCCCTTTGCCGGTGCCATGTCCGACCGACGCGGTATGCAAAAAACCATTACCCTGGGTCTCGCCCTCATGACCCTTGGCATTATCGGCTATATTGCCCTGCCGACAACTATAGAGAACCCGGCCACGCGCACCCTTTTCATCATCGAGATCATTGCCCTGCAGGCGCTTATTGGTTGCGGCAGCACGTTCTTCAGTGCCGCGAATACCAACAGCAGCCGGCACTGTATGGCTTGCACTGCTCACCTTCTACGCCATGACGCGACCTAACACCATCACCCCTTTATCACATGAATATCAGGAGAACAGCCATGTCAGCTGAACGCACCGTCGAACAGGTAATCAACATTGCACGTCAATGGATCGAAGATAAATACGGTGACCGTGCTGACTTCATCGGCGCCCACCTTGTCGGTTCGCTGCACCATATGCCCTTTGCTTCCCCCTTTCTGGCATATCGCGATGTTGATCTGGGCATCATTCTCGACTCCATTACTGAGCAGGACATCGACGACACCAACCATGAAGGTCTTATCATGGAGGCCATCCTCGCTCCAGTGCAGCGCTATGAATCTGCCGAGGAACTTCTTGCAGATGCATGGGATCAGGAAAAACAGATCTTCGAGAAACTCCATCAGTTGCTGGGCTCACAGCATGTCACCCCTGACGCCGCAGAAGACCTGCTCGCCAAAACCATTGAGGCCTTCGACTATGCCCTCACCATTCATAAAACACCCATTCCCTATGAACACAAACTCAAAGCCTGCATTCGCCCATATCTGGTTGAAGGGACTCTGGAGATGTTCAACGAAGACGGGTACCGCGAATCCATATTCTGGATCACCCTTTTCATGATGATTTCATGCGCTGCCATTCAAGCCGACGCCCCTGCCGAAGAACAGGCCAAGCACCTCGGCCACGCACGGGAACACCTGCAGATCATCGGTCTGGCCACCCCTGAAGATATCCGGGAACGGATACAACTCGCGCAGACGCTGCTTGAGGAGATGAAGCAACTCACTGATCATATCATTGCCACTTCTCCGGATCTCTTCACCTGAGCAATCGATATAATTCTTAATTCTTTTCAGATGGATTGAGAAACAGCAAAGAGCCTACCAGGAAGTATTTTGCCATAATTTTTTGTCATGATCCATTTCCGATCTGAGACAACAGCATCATCAAGGTAATCAAGCAGCGAACTTGACCAGCACACATCATCTATGATAAATTAGCAGAATTTTATTACAGATGATCTTACCTGCTGCTAAAGTAATTGGTGAGAAGAAAGGCTCCGCTGCACAGCATCACCTGTTCCCCAAACAAGAAACAATCGATATGAGCACAAAAGGAAAGATAACAGCTTGGAATGATGAGAAGGGTTTTGGGTTTATTACGTCTCTTGGCGGAAGAGAGCGGGTCTTTGTTCATATCTCCTCCTTCAGCAACCGTAATCGTCGCCCCGAAATCAATCAAATGGTTACCTACACGTTGTCTTCTGACAAACAAGGCAGGCCATGCGTTGCCCGGGCGGCATTGGTCGGAGATCGACTTCAACAGAAAACAAAGCAGAAAAAAGGCTTATTCTCAATCGTTGCCGCTGCCTTCTTTCTCGGCATTGTCGGCGCCTCTGTTCTTGCAGCTCAACTTCCGCCTTTGATTTTTGTCTTATATATAGTCGCCAGCCTCCTCACATTTATCATATATGCCATAGACAAATCGGCAGCCAGGAAAGGGGCCTGGCGAACCCAGGAAAGCACCCTGCATTTACTTTCTCTCGCCGGAGGTTGGCCTGGAGCGCTGGTCGCTCAGCAAAAGTTGCGCCATAAGTCGCAAAAACAGTCTTTCCGCTCGGTCTTTTGGATAACAGTTTTATTGAATTGCGGTGCCTTTGTCTGGCTGTTCACGCCAAGCGGCTCAGCCACACTGCATACTCTAATTGCCAGCGTAATGCAGAGGGTAACAGCTCTACTCGGATAAGGCGAATTTTCTCCCTTCAGCACTCACACCCTCATTTTTCAAGGGAGCAGTTACACATGCCGAATCAAAAAAGACCCATTACTCACGAAATAGGATTGTTAAGAACACACAGCAATATGACCTAGCCACTCCGGCTGGATAAAATCCGACATGTCATTGATGGTGATACGCTGGCCGACATTATGATCAGTCAGGAAATTGTTACTGGCCATGAACTGGAGAATATCATGAACAACACCCTGACAGGCGGGTGGAGAAAAAACATCCCCAGGAACCATGACTCCGGCACGCCAGGCAATTGCAGATTCAAGATAAGCGGGAAAAGTAACGGCTAGGCTAAAAACATAGTTACCTTTTGTTAAACAATTATATTCCCGGACGGCGGCATGAAAAAAATCATTGTTACCGGGGCCAGCGGTCAGATCGGCTCAGAACTGGTCCCTGCCCTGCGCAGCCGCTACGGTGCCGACAACGTTTGGGCCTGCGGCCATAAAAGACCTCCGCCCAGGCAACTGCTGCAGGCCGGCCCCTATCTGAATCTGGATATCCGCGACTCCGCCGCCCTCGACCAAGTTATTGCTGATCACAAGATCGACACCATCTTCCACCTGGCAGCCCTGCTTTCCGCCGTGGCCGAAGAAAAGCCGCAGCTGGCCTGGGAGATTAACATGGGCGGCCTTATCAATGTTCTCGAGACGGCCCGCCGACACAACTGTGCTGTTTTCCATCCCAGCTCAATCGGCGCCTTCGGGCCGACAACGCCGCCCGACCTTACGCCCCAGGTCACCATTCAGCGCCCCAATACCATATACGGCGTGACCAAGGTGGCGGGCGAACTCCTGTGCGATTACTACTTCAGCCGCTTCCGGGTTGACAGCAGAGGGGTGCGCTTCCCAGGCCTGATCTCTTACAAAACCCCGCCCGGCGGCGGCACCACCGACTATGCCGTGGAGATATTCAGGGCCGCGGTGCAGCATAAGCCATATACCTGCTTTCTGAAAAAAGGAACCGTCCTCGACATGATGTACATGGAAGATGCCATCAACGCCGCCATTACCCTGATGGAGGCGGATTCCGGTCAGTTGTCCACCCGCAACGCCTTCAACATCACGGCCATGAGCTTTGCGCCGGAGGAACTTTTTAACGAGATAAGAAAACATCTCCCCGACGTTACCATAGACTATGAGATCGACCCCATCCGCCAGGCCATCGCCGATTCATGGCCCAACCGACTTGACGACAGCGAGGCCCGCCGGCAGTGGGGGTGGCAGCCCAAGTATACCCTGGCCACCATGACCTCTGCAATGATTGCCGGACTCACTCAACACAATCAGGAAAACAACTGATGACGCTTTCTAAAATCAAACCGATCCTTGAAAGCAAACTCCTCGAGCTGCGAACTCAGGGCATCACCAAAGGCAATGAACGAGTTATTAGCGGGGTAAAACCTGCGGCCAATGGTTACGGGGGGCGCTATCTTCTGGCCGGCCAGGGGCAAAAGCAATTTCTGCGCATGAACTCCAATTCCTATCTCGGTCTTGCCATGCATCCGGCAGTGATTGCCGCAGAAGAAAAAGCGTGCCGCGCCTTCGGTGCCGGCCCCGGAGCCGTCCGTTTTATCAGCGGCACCTTTGCCCCCCATCTGGAACTTGAGAAAAAACTTGCCGCCTTCCACGATCGGGAGGCGGCTCTCACCATGAGCGCCGCCTATGCAACAGTTATGGGGGTACTCCCCCAGCTCATCACCGACAATACTCTGATCATCAGCGACGCGCTCAACCATAACTGCATCATCAATGGGATACGTCTGGCGAGACCCAAAGCCAAGGCCATCTACCGACATCTTGACCCGAATGACCTTGAAGCAAAGCTTGTCGATTTTAAAGGAAAAGTCGACCGGGTTGTTGTGGTCACCGACGGCATTTTCAGCATGCGCGGGGACCACGCCCCTCTCGATCGATTGGTTGCAGTCTGTAATGATCATGAAAATGAATATGCGGAAGGGATCATCACCGTAATTGATGACTCTCACGGCATCGGTGCCTTTGGCGCCACCGGCCGGGGGACGGAAGAATACACAGGGACCAGGGCCGACATTCTCATCGCCACCCTGGGCAAAGCACTAGGAGTAAACGGCGGCTATGTGGTAGCTGACCAGACAGTTATCAGCTTTCTGCGGGAAAGCGCGCCCTTTTATATCTATTCTAACCCCATCACCCCTGGGGAAGCCGCCGCCGCCGCCAAAGCACTTGATATCCTCGACAGCGATGAGGGAGAAAAGCTGCTTACTCTAGTCAGACATCTTACCAATCTGTTTGCCCAAGGTCTGGTTGAGCTGGGCTATGAGATCATTGCCGGCGATCACCCCATCGTCCCGGTTCTTATTCGTGATACCAGCAGAACCGCAAAGCTGGTCTCCTTTCTTTTTGAGCAGGCAATCCTTGCCACCGGCATCAATTACCCGGTGGTGCCCAAGGGTGAGGAAGAAGTACGCTTCCAGATTTCCGCCGCCCATACCGAACAGGATATAGAACTGGCCCTTGACAAGATGGCCCTTTTCAGAAAAAAGCTGTGATCATTCGCCCCTGTTTTTCAACAGATTTTTCCGAGTGGAGTGATAGCAAAAAAAAGGAATATATTTATTTTCAACGAGGACACAAACCACATAACACACTGATATCAAACCAATCTGGCGCCCTGCCCCTTCACTTACAATTTGAATTCACCAGTTGCCACGAACTTTCTCCTCGCATTTCAACTGATAAAAGCTGTCCTGTTGGTTATTACAATTCTTACCGCAATTGTAATAACCTTTCTCTAAGGAATCAGTACGTTTCAACATGGCCATGGACATTTCTTTGCATTCCTCCAGGCTTTTGAATTTACCACTCGACCGACAAAACAAAGGGTTTTTTTTGTCCGGATAGACATAGCCCTCCCATTGATCAGAATTCGAACACCCGGTGGTAAAAAGAATCGTCGCAGCAAGAAAAACAAAGAGCACTCTTTTCATATTTGCCCCAACATAACGTGGATAGAATAGAGATCAGGAAGAACAAGTACGGTACCATAAGACCATTTATTTAGCAAAAAACATACGCGACAATACAAGTTCTGTCAAAATGAAAAAAAAAGGAACACCTGCCTACTCCGGCTGGATAAAGTCTGCCATGTCATTGATAGTTGATGCGTGCCGGCGGAAAGCCTTGCTGTCGGGCAGGCGTATGCCGAACTGGCTTTGCAGGCCCACGGAGATCTGCAGCGCATCAAGCGAGTCCAGGCCAAGCCCGCTTGCATCGGAGAAAATGTGCACGTTATCAGCCACCTCTTCCGGGCTGATATCTTCTATATCACACTCTTCAATGATCATCGCCTTCAAGCGAATTTTCAATGTGTTGTCTAACGAACCTTTCATGCTCCCCTTTTCATTTTAGAACTGAAAACCATTCCGGCCACAAGCAGCAAACCTGCACCGAATCCTGTCAACGCCAGAGACTCCATGATGACCGCTTCAACCCCCAGACCACGGAGAAAGATATCAAGGAAACCTTCCAGGCCCCATGACATGGGGGAGACGTTGGCAAAGTCCTGCATCGCCTGAGGCATATAAAATTTCGGCACCATAATACCGCCAATCGCTCCCAGCAAGATATTAATAATCCCGCCAATTGTCGTTGCCTGCTCCACCGTACCGGCCATGACAGCGATCAATACCGAGGTTCCTATGGCTGCCAGGCTCAACCCGAGGGAAACCATGAACAGGCCGGTGATAGAATGTCCAAGGGTCAAGGCGTCTCCACCGAAAAGCGGCACGACAAAGATTCCCACCACAATCATCAGCCACACCTGAATCTGGTTGATGACCATATAGGGCGCTATCTTCCCGGCAAAGAGTACGGGAACCGATATATTCATGGCGCTCATGCGCATCAAGGTGTTCTGCTTGCGCTCATTGATAAAGACCGTTGACATGGGAATAATGACAAAGAACATCCCGAAAACGATCCAGGACGGGACGCTTTGCTGAGTGGAGGTCGGCTGTTCATTTGCCTTCATACCATTGAAGTGCACAGCCACCAGACCGTCACCAGCGAAATCCATTGCCTCAAGCCGCTGCGCCACATCAGGCAAAAAAGGGGCAAGCTCTGCCTGCATCTTCTCGAGACGCAACCGCATGATCCCCTTTGTCAATTCTGCCTGAAAAAATGCCAGTACCTCCGGCTTGACATCGGAGGCAACTGTGAGCTGCAACAGTGAAGGGCCATCCTGCTCTTTACCAAGGTTTTGCGCAAATCCTTGCGGAATGGACAAGACAAAATGCAGTGCCCCGTTCAGGGCCTGCTGTTGCTGGGCCGCGTTTGTGATAATCACCTCATGCACTTGCAGCGCACTGTTGTCACGCAAGAAACTCTGGAGCCTGCCACTTTGCGCCGTATTGTCCTGATCAACCACCGCATAGCTTGACAGTACACGGTCACTGCCCAAGGTATCTTTAAGGGCCAGCGACATGATCAGAATAAAGATCGAAGGCATGATAAAGAGTGCAGCCAAGGCATGCCTGTCACGTAAGAGAAGAAGAAACTCTTTAAGCAGCATGGCCCTAAACATCGCAGCTTCCTTGGGATGTCAGACGGAGAAAGAGAGATTCGAGATTTGTGGTGCCGTAGCGGATCTGCTTCAGAGCAATATGTTCTGCTTCCAGGGCAGTGAGTAGCGCCCCCATTTCCCTGGCACTGAGGTGGTGCGTCATCAGTGTCGCGGCATCGATCACCTCCACGCCTTTATGATTATCGGCAAGTTCGGACAGCTGTGCCTTGCTGGCATGCAGCAGTTCGACAAGAACTGAATCGCCTTTCTCCCCTTGCAGCATTGTTTCGAGCGAGCCCTGACAAATGATGCGGCCATGATCAATGATGGCCACATCGTCGCAGATATTTTCAATTTCCGGCATATAGTGCGAGGTATAGACCACGGTCTTACCATCGTTTTTAAAGGAACGAACCGTCTCCAGGATAGCATTACGGGATTCCGGATCGATGCCTGCCGTGGGTTCATCAAAATAAAGGAGTTCAGGATTGTTCAACAGCCCGATGGCGATGTTCAGTCGACGCTTCTGCCCCCCGGAAAGGGTCGCCGCTTTCTGATCCCGCAGCGGATACAGCCGGTTCACGGTCAGGGCATAGTCGATATTGTGATGCAGGTCATTGCCGCTGATCTTCTGAATCCCGGCAAAGAAACGCAGGTTTTCAAGAACGGTCAGGTTGTCATACAGTGCCAGAGACTGGGGAATAAAGGAGCTGCGTTTGCGGATGGCGTGTAACTCTCTGTTAAGCGGCATCCCGAAAATCTCGATCTCCCCTTCTTGAAAATCGACCAGTCCGTTCAAGATCGAAACCAATGTCGTCTTTCCGGCACCATTGGGTCCCAGTAGACCCAAGACAATGCCTTTGCCGACGCTCAGGTCGATATGATTCAGGGCAACATGATTATCGTAGTGCTTGACGAGGTTTTTGATGGTGATCATGGGCTAGACCAGCTTACCCTCCAGCAATTTCCTGTACACGGCGGCTTCGGCATCGGCAACACTTTCGAGTTTTATCTGCAACGCGGGAAAATCAATGGAATGACTCTTTTTGCTGCGGATCGCCTTGGCCAGCATCAGGGCAAATTCCCGCCACTGGTCACCGACTGCGGTCATCATCTCCGAGGATTCAGCCAGCAGTGAACTGCCAAGCAGCCTGCCCGCTTCCTGCAAAAACGATGCATAGATAAAGCGGAAGCCAGCGCCCCCAGTACCGATTTCCTCCTGCATCCGAACAATGTGGCCCAAAAAGAGCTTCGCATAGCGACGATCTTTCTTCTCCAGTTTGCCAATACTTTTCGCCAAGGCCCGGATACCACGGATGCCGGCAATGGGCACCGGGGTCTTCAGCATCGCCTTGGCATTCTTCTTCACAGCCCTAGGGATAACGACCGCATAATCAATTGTTTCGGGAACCTTAAGCGGATAGTAGAGCAACCCTTTGGGCGCCATCACCCCTTTGACGAAACGCGCCTTTTGCATGGCCTTGGTCACACAGCGTACCGGTGCCTCAAAGACCGGGTCACTGATCAGATATTCGTCGTCCTTTTTACCGTAAATGATCAGGTTGTGGGCATTAAAGTGGAAGCGCATCTCTTCGGGAAAGTAGGGCAGCCAGAAAACAGAGGTCTGGGCACCGACGATCTCACCTTGTACCAGCAGTGCGTCAAGGGCCTTTGTCCCCTTTTCAGGATTCGAAAAGGTCTGCATCTTCATCTTGATGCCAAGATTTTTCTGCAATCCCTTGATAATGGATTTGGGCATACTGCGATAGGCAATCAGCGGCAGACCGCCAAGCTTCACAAAGGGGAGGTAAGCAAACATCAATGCTCCCGACAGACCGAAGACCATGGCTTCGGAAAGCGGCAGACCGTGATGCTGCATCATCAGCGACATTACCCCGCTTTCACAATGCGCAGCGTGACCATGTGCGAACTCCTGCTTAGACACCACTCTCTCCTCTTGTTGGCAGCATGCACAATTGCTCTACGCTGATGCCCAGGGTATCGGCATAGCGCGCAACCATCCTTGCGGACAATCTGCCAAAGGCCTTAGGTCTGAAATGGCGTTTGATCCGCCACTGAAACATGCCGGTCGCCTGAGCCAGGGTCTGCGGGTCCATGCGCCGGTCGTACATATGAAAATAGAGCGGCGAGACTTTTCCTGAGGCCACGCTCTCGTAAGCATCTGCTGCCAAGCGTTCCAGTTCCAGCAGTGCCTGCCTGGTAGCCTCTTCTTCAACATTCCAGCCCGATGAAGCAACAATGGTGTACTCGCCGTTTTCATCGGTGGCGTAGATCGCCTTTTTGTTGTTGGCGTAGGTGGATATATTATGTTGGGGCACCTGGCTGTTATTCACCTAAACCACCGTCAACTTCATAAAGGCGGTGGAAAAGCGTCCGCTTTCCGGGATATAACAGAGCACTGTCTCCCCCTTTTGCAGGCGGCCTGAATTAAAGAGCTCTTCGAGGATGATATATATCGAGGCCGAACCGGTATTGCCCTTTGAACTGAGATTGGTATACCACTTCTCCTGAGGGATATCACACCCTGCCGCCTGTATGCCCTTGTAAACCTTATCGCGGAAGAAGCCTGAAGAGTAGTGCGGCAGAAACCAATCTACCTTACTGGCATCGACCTTCCCCTGTACCACAAGCTCCTGCAGTGGTCTGGTCACCGTATACTCGATGATCTTCTCGTTGAGGAGCTTGACGTCCTGCTTGATGGCAAAAATCGACTGCTGCAGCCACTCCTGCGGCAGATACTGACGCCACCCCCGCAAAGAGCCGTCTCCCATCTTTTCCGAGCCGGCATACATACAGGTCTCGAGTTCACCCGCGTAAGACTTCTGGAAGATCCAGTCAATCTGCAGAGAGTTACCTGTACTCTTCGGCGTATCACTCATCCACACCGCGCCTGCCCCGTCACTCAGCATCCAGCGCAGGAAATCCTTTTCAAAGGCGATCTCCGTCGGCTTGGCAAGGAGATCAACACGCGAATCAATCTCCTCTGAAAAGTGATGCCCACGCATGATTGAAGAGACATTCTCCGAACCGGTGGCCACACAATTCTGACTCTGTCCCGAACATATCGACAAATAGCCGTACTTCAGGGACATCACGCCTGAAAGACAGATACCTGCCGTGGCAATTGCCTCACAGGGCGGGAGACCAAGCTCACCGTGGACCATCAGGGCATGATTCGGCATCAACTGATCGGGCAGGGTCGTTCCGCAGGCCAGGACTTCGATGGCATTGACATCACACCCCTGTTCCTTCAGATTACGTACGGCCTCGGCAACCAGTTGCGCATTGTTATGGGTCGCCTCACCTGTTGCCGGGTCGATGGCATAGTGCCTGGATTTGATCTGATTACTGCGAAGAATGAGCTTACGGGCACGAGAGGGTCGCCTGCCGGCCTGGCCAAGAACACTCTCCATTGCCTCGTTTGACACGGGAGCATTGGGCAAGAATGCTGCGATATGAGTAATATAAACCTGCTGAGACATCTGTTTTCCTGTTATCTCCCCGACGGCTGTTCATAATACTCCACGGCTTTATCGAGAGCTTTTTTTCTAAACGGATACATAAGCTTACGGATCAGCATATTCAAGGGGACAATGGTCAACACCAAGGTCAACAGAAAGCCGGCATAGATCGTGATGACAACATTGCGGGCCCGCGAATTCGGTCCCCCGGCTTTTTTGATCAGTTTACTCCAGATCAAAAAGCTGCGATGGGCAATACGCTCGGTGGCAATCAGTTTGCCGTTAACGTTCACGGCCCCAATATTGCGCAGCATCGGAGCATCACCCTGCTCTTCATCTTTGCCCAAAGCGGAACAAAGACGCTCGCCAAAGCGTGACGAAGCACCAATATCTTCCTCGGCAACCCCGGCTTTGGGGAAGAACCAGAAGGCATCTTTTTTCCCGGTCAACATCCATCGCGGCGTGGTGACAAAGGTATAGAGTGACTTGCCCTGATCCGTCAGGGCCACATTATCCAGCAAACGGGCGCCAAGATCAGCCAGTAGCGATTTCATCTTCTCCTGGGCAATCAACCACATGTCGCGGCAGGCGATCACCGTCACCACCGGCTTGTTTTGCAAAAGACGCCTGGCCTGTTCACTCTGCAGAAATCCGGTCATCGGAATGGAGGGCGAAAGAAACCAGGAGGTGTAGCCCAATATGATCAAGTCGTACTCTCCTTCCACCTCAACCGGCTCCACATCGCACCCATCGAGATATACTGCTTCGGGAAAGACATTGAAAAATGCATAAAAAGACCATGGGTACGGATAGGGATGCAGCGGTTTGATTTCGCGATAATCACACTGCACCTCATCGCTCTGTTGCAGCGGCTCGACAATCCTGTCCAGGACCCTTTTCAGTTGCCCGCTTTGCGAATAATAGAGAACCAGCACCTTCTTCATAATCTTCAATCCACCCTTCATAGAGAAAGGTGTTATTTAACCAACCTTCACATAAAATAGTATAAAATTCTGAAATAATCTTTCAGATCGGCTTGCTTTATAAAATCTGGCTTTCTGGGCCATCACCCTGGTTTTTCAGGGCCAGGATTGTGATATCGTCAAAACGATTTTCTCCCTGGAACCTGTCCAGATCACCCACCAATAGGGCACATAGTGCATCGAGCTCCTGGCCTGCGCTGTCACGCAGGTATTGTTCCAACCTTTTCCTGCCGAAAAATGTATTATTTTCGCCCACTGCTTCGGTTACACCATCGGTATAACAAAAAAGCATTTCCTCAGGGGCCAGAAGGTCATGGCTGGTGGTGTACTGCTGGCTTCCGTCAACACCCAGTACCACATTCCCGGGGTTGGCAAGCAGGCGGAGATCACCGTCAGGTTTGACAACAATGGGGTCATCGTGACCGGCATTGGCATAGCTGAAGTCACCTGTCCGGATATCATAATAGACAAGGACGGCAGTAACGAACATGCACTGATCATTGTTCTCACACAGAGCCTTGTTTACCTGAGCCAAGGCTGTCCCTGGATCTCTTTTATTATGTTTGCAGATTGCCCGGAACAAGGTCCTGGTCACAGCCATGAATAACGATGCCGGAACCCCCTTCCCTGAGACATCAGCTATGACCAGGGCCAGGGTTGCAGGGGTGAGAAAAAAGAAATCGTAAAAATCGCCGGCAACCTCTTTGGCCGACTCATTGACTGCATAGAGAGAAAACTCCCCATGGTCGGGAAAAGGTGGGAAGCGATTGGGCAGCAGGGAAGTCTGAATTTCCCTGGCAACCTGCATCTCTGAGGCCATGGCCTGCCGGCTTACAGCTTCTTCTTTGACCTGATCGATATAGCCCACCAGTTCCCCTTTCATCATATTAAAGGAGTGGGCCAGGTCAACAATTTCGTTGGGACCGGATTCCGGTATCTGCTCGGCAAAATTTCCACGGCCTACACGACGGGCTGCCCTGCTCAGCCTTCTCACAGGATCACTTATGGCGGCAGACAGAAAAAAACCGGCTATGAAACTGATAACGAGCAGGACCAGCCCCCAAATCCCGACCCGGATCTTTATTTTTTTCGAGAGCTTATCTGCTGATTCCTTGATGGTCTGCCTGGATCGATCAGCAATTTCTTGCCCCTCCAGGCGCAGGGCCTGGTGCACGGGGAGAAAATATTTATCAATCACCACTGTGGCGCTAACGATGAAGGGGGTTCCTGCCACCCTGTACGACACAAGAAACTTCTGACGTTTTCTGTTTTCTGCATCAAGAAATGTGTAGTAGCCACTTACCTCATTTTCCTCAAAAGAACGGAGCACCAGCTCCCACATATCAGGATACTGATCCTTCCATTCACTGAAATTCCTGCCCTCGATGTCTTTGTTTGGATGCAGCACCGAGACACCGTTAGTGTCGTACATGTCCAGATACCCTACCGGTCCCTCAGAGGAATAGATTTTCTGGTTTGCCAGTTCACGCAATGGGACAGATCCGCGCAGGAAATTATAATTCGTCTGGTCATAGCCTTGCAGCATCAGGGAAAGTTGGGTTGCAGCATTTTCTGCGGTCATGGCAACCCGTTCTTCACCATATCTGGTGAGAATACGCCTGGACTGTTCGAAATTCTCTTGCAGCAGCTGTTGCAAAGCATCTTCGGCAACACCTATATCATTGGCGGTGAGTTGTTTGATGTTGTTGTCGGCAATCATCGCCATGGCAGCCAGGAGCAGGAGAATAATGAAGAGCAGGATGCTGAGCATGAGCTGGCGAATGGATAAATGATACGTCATACAGAAGAC
This sequence comes from Pseudomonadota bacterium, assembly GCA_018820855.1. GTDB lineage: Bacteria > Desulfobacterota > Desulfobulbia > Desulfobulbales > Desulfocapsaceae > Desulfocapsa. Next base: position 14,504 of record JAHJNL010000049.1, read on the forward strand.
TCCAACAAGATGGAAAGATGAGGTAATTCCCCTCTGTTGAAAAACAAACCTGGATGCGTTGCATTCAGGTTTGTTTTCAGATACAACGAGTTATAGGAAATATTCACAGGGAAAGCAAAAAATACTTCAGTTACAGAGGGATTGGATGGAAATCAACGGGTTACAGGAACAGGATATTTTCATCATCCGCCTTTCTGGCAGAATGGATACAGCTACCGTGCAAAAATTCACAGACTTCATCCAGGAGAATGAAACACGGGACAGCGACAAGATCATACTGGACATGGGTAAACTGGAATATGTCAGCAGTGCAGGACTACGCGGCCTGTTAACCTATGCCAAGAAAATTGAGGCAAAAAAGGGTTCCCTTCTTCTCTGCAGCCTGGAGGGTTTGGTGAAAGAGGTGTTTGAATTGTCCGGATTCAATAAAATTTTCACGATTACAGCAGATATTGATGAGGCCCGGTCCCGATTGCACTGACCGGTTACAGATGAACAACCCGCAACATCGATTTTGACATAATTAACCTGCAGGAACTCTCTGCCGACAGGACGAGCATGCCATCTGGCCTGCAAACAGGTCGGCAATCAAATCCCATCAGAATGGTTTCACCCGATATGTAACAGCCTGACAGCCTGTTTTTTAGCTTTAGAACATAAAGGTGCAGCCTCCTCGGTGGCACTGATGAGGACAATTTGTGGCAACAGATCTCATTGACAAAATAATCCCGGCAATCGAGCACTTCAGTGTTGGAGGTTATTGGATTGCTTTTTTTGCCGCACTCCTGGAGACAACTATCGGCATAGGCCTGATTTTACCCGGATCGACAATTATTCTCTTTCTTGGAGCACTTTCTGCACGTGGCTATCTTGATCCAGGCGATCTGATATGGTTTTCCGTGTTAGGTGCAATTCTTGGAGATAATGTAAATTATTACCTTGGTAGAAAATACGGCAGCAAATGGCTGAAAGGCGGTTTCTGGTTACTGAAGGGCGACCATATTGAAAAAGCAGAATATTTCATGGACACCCATGGAGCAAAGAGCATTTTCCTTGGCCGCTTCATCTCCAGCGTCAAAGAGATTGTTCCATTTATTGCCGGTAGCCTGAGGATGAACCCAAAAATATTCATGTTCTGGAATATTCTTGGTGCAGCCGGCTGGGGATTTGTGTGGGTTTTGGCTGGCTATATCTTTGCCCAATCCTTGAATCTCGCGGAATTGTGGTTGTCTCGGGCTGGTCTGCTTTTTGCCTTTTTCCTGATATTTGGCGGCTTCCTCTATTTCTTAAAATGGCTGATTCTCAGCAAAGGAAAACTGTTCTGGAACATTTTTATCTCCATCTGCCAATCTCTCAAAGAGGGGCTGACAAAAAATGAACATGTGCTGTTATGGATGCAACGACATCCGCGCGGCATCTCATTTTTGCAGGCACGATTTGACACAACACTCTTTTCAGGCCTTACCCTGTCCATAATGACACTGGCCTTTATTTATGTGCTTATTTTGTTTGCCGGGATTATGGAAGACTTGATAACGTCTGACCCGATCATTGCCGCAGACACCCGCATAGCAAGTCTTTTTGTTGTTTTGCGCACTGATTTCCTGACGACTGTTTTTTCCTGGATAACCCTGCTGGGCAAAAGCCAGGTTATCCTGGTTTTTATTTTCATCTCGATCGCACTACTTTGGTTATGGCAGAAGAAGAATTATATTTTCCCTCTTTTTCTCGCTGTTAGCGGCAGTGAGGCATTTACATATTTAGGAAAAGTTGCCTTTCATCGTCCTCGTCCGGAGCTGTCAGTATATGCAGAACATTCCTTCTCTTTTCCAAGCGGACATGCAACTATAGCAGTCGCTTTCTACGGGTTTGTGTGCTACCTCCTCATGCGCTTTTCCCAAAGCTGGCAGAGAAAGGTAAATCTGTTTTTCGCAACAATTCTCCTCATCTTATCGATTGGCTTTAGTCGGATATATCTTGGGGTACATTACATAAGCGACGTATGGAGCGGTTTTCTTGTCGGAGCAATGTGGCTGCTTATTGCTGTCTCTTTTTCCGAATGGTTTAGGATGAAAAGAAGGAGTGACCAGTCCATTCCCCCTGTTGATGGAGCCCGTCCAATCTCTATCCTTCTCCTCTTCACAGCAGTCCTGTTCTATACCGGATTTTCAATGTATTACCATCCTCCCCTGGCAGCAGTCCCAGCAAAGAACACGATTGTTGTTTCAAAAAGCACAGATATTTTCACAACTAATCAGATGAAATATACTGAGACAGTGAGCGGACGTAGACAAGAGCCAATAAATTATATTTTCCTGGCCAAAGATGACAGCCATGTGCTTTCAGCATTCCAGCTGGCAGGATGGACACTGAGCGATCAGGCTGATATGTCTTCATTTTACAACGCAGTCAAGGCCTTGATATTCAATACACCGCACCCTTCTGCGCCGATTTCACCTTCTTTCTGGAATGCAAAGATACAGGATATAGGTTTTGCAAAAATACCTGGAGCAAATTGGCTCAGGAATGCACGTCATATCAAAATATGGCGAACAGACTTTTTATTGAAAAATGGAAAGAGTATCTATGTTGCTATGGTCAATGCCAATGATGGTTTCAAATGGGGCATTATCCCGAAAATTGCTCCTGATTTAGATACAGAACGAGAACTGTTGTATCTAGGCCTCAATGATACTGGAAAGATAGAAAGCCACCAAAGGGAACAACTTGTAATACCTCTCATTGGTAAAAATTTTATAGGGGATCAATTTTTCAGCGACGGAAAGGTTTATATAATTTCGCTACAATAAAGGGAGTAGTGTCCGACAATAGCCTGAAGACGGATTGCAATTCCGCTGCTCCCCATGCCAACTGCTTAGTTTTGAGGACAGCGTTACTGTTACTAACCATCACGACAGGAGAAGAGTATGACAAAAGAAAAAAAATCCATCGAAGAAAAATCGATCTGGGATGACGCACGGCAGATGCTGCGCAAGGCTGAACGAGACGGAGTTGAGACTGCTTGGGATCGCCTGGAGCGGCAGACTCCTCACTGTACATTCTGTGAAAGCGGCCTTTCCTGCCGAAACTGCACCATGGGCCCCTGCCGCATCAGCAAAAAAGCCCCTCTCGGTGTCTGTGGTGCCGATGCCGACGTAATAGTGGCCCGTAACTTTGGCCGCTTTGTGGCCGGTGGCTCTGCCGGCCATTCCGACCATGGCCGTGACTGTATTGAGGCACTGCATGACGTGGCGCACGAACTGACCAAGGATTATACCATCAAGGATGAAGCCAAGCTGCTCCGTATTGCCAAGGAGTTGGGGATTGCCATCGAAGGACGATCAATTCTTGACGTGGCCAAGGACTTAGCCGGTGAGTTTTATTCTAATTACGGCAGCCTGCTGAAGGAGCTTTCTTTTTCATGTCGGGTTCCGGAAAAACGAAAGCAACTCTGGCAGAACCTTGGCATTACACCCCGCGGCGTTGATCGCGAGATTGCCGAAATGATGCACCGCACCCATATGGGTTGTGATAATGATGCCGTCAATACCATGCTGCACAGCGCCCGCACCTGTCTGGCCGACGGCTGGGCCGGATCGATGATCGCCACGGAGATTTCTGACATTCTCTTCGGAACGCCAAGCCCCAGAAAATCCACGGTGAACCTCGGTGTTATCAAAGAAGATCAGGTCAATATTCTTGTGCATGGCCATAACCCCATTGTCTCCGAAAAAATTGTCGAAGCGGTCAACGACCCGGAACTCATTGCCCTGGCCAAGGAAAAAGGGGCCGTCGGTATCAACCTGGCAGGCCTTTGTTGTACCGGCAATGAGCTGATGATGCGCCAAGGCATTCCCCTTGCCGGAAACCACCTGATGACCGAGCTGGCCATTGTCACCGGCGCTGTAGAGCTCATTGTCGTTGATTATCAGTGCATCATGCCCAGCATGGTCACTATTGGCAATTGTTACCACACCAAAATGATCACCACCGCAGACAAGGCGAAATTTACCGGGGCCGAGCATGTAAAATTTGAAATGCATAACGGTATGGCGCAGGCACGCAAGGTCGTGCGGATGGCCATTGAGCGTTTTCCCTTACGCAATAAAGCTCGGGTTGAAATTCCCCAAGGACCCATTGATATGGTTACCGGATTTTCTAACGAAACGCTTCTGGCCGCACTGGGCGGCACCCTGACACCGCTCATTGAGGCGATCAAGACAGGGAAAGTAAGAGGTGCGGTTGCCATCGTCGGCTGTAACAACCCCAAGTACAAACAGGATTACTGCAATGTCAATCTGGCCAAGGAACTTATCAAAAAAGACATCCTGGTACTGGTAACCGGCTGCGTGACCAGTGCGACGGGCAAAGCCGGACTTCTAGTGCCGGAAGCCATTGAGATGGCTGGACCCGGCCTTAAGGAAATCTGTGGTTCTTTAGGCATCCCGCCGGTTCTGCATATGGGTAGTTGTATTGATAATGCACGAATCCTGCAGCTTGCCGCCCTCCTTGCCAATGAAATTGGGGTGGATATTTCCGACCTGCCGCTGGCCGGATCATCTCCGGAATGGTATTCGGAGAAAGCCGCCGCCATTGGCATGTACTGTGTTGCTTCCGGAATTTACACCCACCTTGGCCATCCACCCAACATTACCGGCTCTGCCCTGGTAACCAACCTGGCTCTTGAGGGGCTCGACAATCTCCTCGGGGCCTGCTTCGGTATCGAACCCGATCCCTTCAAAGCAGCCGAGCTCATTGACAAACGGATCAGACAAAAACGCAAGGCCTTGGGACTTGGCGAATAAGTCCAAGATCTCATCGGTAACTGCATTGGCTGCCGGGCAAGCTAAATAGCCCGGCAGCCAATGCCAGCTACCTGCGAATCGTAAGATTGACAGTACAATGTCTTAAAACCAGCGACAGCAATCAATCTGTTCCTGATTACCCAAACAGGCGAGTGAGGCGAAGAAAGACTCAACAGTTCCATGCTGGGGCGAACTCAGCAGTAAGAGAGTTAGTCCTCAAACCAGTCCATCACCCTACGTGCTGCAAGTTGGCCGGATGAGGCCGCAGCCTCAAAGGTCGGGTATACCAGATAGTCACCGGCAAGATAGAGACCACCACCGGTAATCGCCTGCAGCCGGGTCATCCGTTGGTAACTCCCGGGAGTCATGACAGGATAGCCGTATCGAAATCGAGTGATCTCCCATTTCTTAATGAGCCCTGATGAACCTGGAAGGATGCGGTCAAGCTGGGTTAAGGCCGTGCTCATAAGCTCCTGGTCCTGCATGCTCAGCAACGCCGTATTGCGATAGGACACCGGTGCGACATAGAGCAGGGTGACCCAGCTCTGCTGGGTATTGGCCTTGGCATTGAAGTGTCTTGCAATCCAGGTAGCATCATAAATATCGGTGAAGAGAAGTCCGTCCGGCACTGCCAGGTCGAAAGCCTGGTTGAAAATTGGTGCCTCGCTGAACAAGGCAATCGTTACATAAGGGGCATAACTCACACTGCCCAGGATTTGCCGCTGCTCCTCACCGAGTACCCCGCCGGCAATATTTAAAGTAATGGCGGAAGGAGTGGCCAGAATGACGGCCTTTGCTCGATAAGTAATTCTCGTATTGCCTGCCTGAGCGCAGGTCACTGCAAAGAGATCTCCTGTCCGCTCTACCGCTGTCACCGTCGTTCCGGTCCGCAGCCGGTCTCCGAGATGACTGGCTATTGCAAGTGGGATTTCCGCAATGCCGCGGTCAAAAGAATACATTCCGGTGGAATTCCTGTCGTCTTTATATTCCTCAGCCAGATCATCATCCTCATCAAGACGTTCAAATCCCTCAAAATCAAAAGCCAGTTCGGGTAAGGCGCTCAGCGCCGAGATTTCATCAATGTTCGCACCAAACAGTCCTCTGAAGGTTACATTATATATGTCACTGTAGATCGGGGCAAAACTGTTCTCTGCAAACCATTGGCGGGCGGTGATAGTATCCAGTCTCTGGAGTTCGCCACGCAGAACAGTGTCTGGAATATCGTCGTAGTCTTCATAGGCCGTCAGAATTTTTTCGGCAAACCGGTTGAATCCTCCCAGGCTGCTGTTATCTATCAGGAGACGTGCCTTGCCATAATCCCCGAAAAACATTCTCCCCCTGTGGGAGACAACATCAGCAGGAGCTGGAATCTCTCGCAAGGTCAAACCAAGGGTTGAAATGATCTCTGCGAGCGGGGCTTCCGGTTTGCCGAGGTACTCGGTTCCTCTGGCATAGGATATTCCCTGATACTGTCCTGAAGTGGCCCGCCCGCCAACCTGCTTTTCTTTTTCCAGAAGGAGCAGATCATAGTCAGCAAGAGAGAAGGCGGCAGTCAGACCGGCAATACCACCGCCGACAATGATGACATCATAGGTCCTGTCGCCTCTGTCGACAGCCACGGCAGCAGACGCTACCGAAATAAAAAATAGAATTGGCAGGAGCAGAATAACCATTTTGCTTCGCACGAAATCACCTCGCCGAAAGGGGGAACAATAAGAGCACACAATAATCACAGTGGTTAATTTTTTTCAGTTGAGGCTGACCATGGAGGCTCAGAACTTTTCCGAGAGTATCACTGGTTGATGAAGGAAGCCGACTGATTATTCTTCAGCTGCAGCGGAGCTGTCACTGATACTTCGCGGAGACATCATCTGCAAATATTGCTCGGTTCCGCCCCAGGTCCTTAGCCATATAAAGCGCACCGTCTGCCGCTGCCATGATGCTTTCGCTGGTGCTGCCATTGTCCGGGGCAAATGCAATACCCAGACTGATACCGACTTCAGCAAATTCACCGTTTTCTGTTTCCACCGGCAAGGAGATAGCAGCAATAATCTTATCAGCGAGTTCTTTCACGCGAGAACGCTCAACACAATCGGGCAAAAAGATCACAAATTCGTCACCACCCACACGGCTGACCAAGCCAGCTGAGCCGACAGCCTCGGTGAGGCGATGGGCAACAGTTTTTATTACAGTGTCACCGGCAGCATGACCGAGGGTGTCATTTACTTTCTTAAAACGATCAAGGTCGCCTTGGATCAGGGTAAATGGCGTGGTGGGGATATCCTCCTTCAGGGCAGTCGTAAGCACCCGTTTGAATTGCAGGCGATTGGCTAGACCGGATAACGTATCATGCATTGCAAGATGAAAATTGTGCTGTTCGCTGGTCGCCAGCGAGCGGGTGAGTTGTCCGATTTTCCAGGCTATGGCAATGGCGACAAGAGCAAGAAAAGTGGCAAGCACGACAATAACCGGAATAACCGTACGCCAGATCTGCTGCCCAGGCATTGCGCTGTGCCATGAAATGGCCCCAAGCACTTCGCCGCTTGGTGAGATGATCTTATGCAGTGGCTGATCAGAGGACGATGACTGAAGCTGAATAAACGTCAGGTCGGAAAAGGAGAGTTGATCATTGAGATCAGCAAGGAAATCCTTGCCAAGATGTATTGCTGACACCAGAACAACCGGATTACCTTCCGCCAAGGCATAGACCCCGTCATCCGGGACAATCGCCATTGCATTGACCATGACGACCTGATCATCAAGGAGGAGAAAACCTTGCGCTGCCTGGGTTCCGGGTGCAACAGATGAAATGAGTTGCTGGCCAAAGCCACCAGGGATGGTAATCCTGTGTATAAAAAAGGTAGCCCGTGCCTGTTCTACAATCTGATACAGCGGATCATTGCTTGTCAGTTGCCTGGTGTTAAAGCGAACATCGTCTTCGAAACTCTCAGCCAGAACCTTGTTGTCAGGGCCAACGAGCAAACTGCGGTCAAGTCCAAAATCGAACCAGAGCGAATCCATGAACTCATCAATGACAAAGTCCCGGTCGAAGTTTTGACTGATCTTGAGTACCGAAGTATCCCAACGGGCAAGACTGAGCTGGTCTCTAGCCATCAAGGCGAATTGGTAGTTAAGTGCGCTGTCCAGTAGCAGTTGTTGATTGGAAGAAGCCTGCCGGTCGGCCTCTCTCGATGCGACCAGACCGATAAAAGTCAAGGATACAGAAGCCAGGACAATCAGGACACAGGCAAGCGACAAGGCAAGTTTTGCAATATGCCCCTTTGACGTGAAGTCTGATCTATCACTATAGCGGCTATGCATTGTGCTGATAGTCACCATTTTTTTACCGGCCATCTGAACCTCATCAGGTCATCGGTTATAACTTATCGTTTTATAAAGCAGTTCCAGTGGTTCCACAATATCCTTTGCAAACTTCGCTAATCTCAATACACTAACAAGGATTAAATTTTACACATGATGCAGAGATTGGACGAAAAGATAATTTTCCAAGGAAATCTGCTGTTCATTAACTAACCACGATGCTTATAGATGAAAAACCCCGATAGAGATAAAGTAGCACGACTTGTTGAGCTCCCCAATATTGGTAAAGCAATGGCGGCAGATCTCCAATTGCTCGGTATTGACCATCCGCAGCAGCTAATTGGAAAAGAGGCTTTTGCACTCTACAAAGAGCTTTGCAAAAAATCAGGAAAAAGACATGATCCCTGTGTCATCGATGTATTTATGTCGGTTATTCATTTTATGGAAGGTGGCGAGCCTCTTCCATGGTGGTCATTTACCGATGAACGGAAAAAGAGATCCGCCGAATTGTAGAGCGTACAAACTCCACCCAGTCCCAATCACCCCTTCTCACCTGCCATTCCACAGATAACCCCCGAATCGTTCGGCCCATGAAAGGGATGACGACTGATGTTACGGACACCTGCCTCTTTGAGCATTGCACAGATTTCTTCTTCTGAGTAACAACGCCCCTCAGGGTTGTTGACCAGCATGTTCAAAGAGAAAAGGGCAGGAAAGAGGGGAGCATCTTTGGCGTTTTCCAAAATGAAATCGTGGATCAGGATAAGGCCGCCAGGTGCCATGGCAGCCACTGTCTTGTGAATCAGCTGTTGGCACTCTTCAGGGCCATTACTGTGGAGAATGTGAGAAAGCCAGGCAACATCGTAGGGGCCGCCACTGATGGAGTCCCTGTTGAAATCACCGGGGATAAAAGCAATACGATCCCCCAGATGGAACTGATCCACAATTCTGCGGGCAAAAGGCTCGGTGGTACTTCGATCAAAAATGGTTGCCGTCAGGGAAGAGTTAGCCTGGCAGAAGTGAATGGCATAGGTCCCTGGACCGCCCCCCAGATCCAGGAGATGGCTACGGCCTGTGAGATCAATCTGAGGGACAAGCCTGGGGGCGATGTCCATGGCCAGGTTAAACATCCCCAGGAGAAAATTTTCCCGATCTTCTTCCTCACTGGTAAAGCGTTCCTGCACCGGGATCCCCTGTTTCACCGCAGTGTGAAGTTGAGCCCAGGCATCGACCAGATTATGATGGTGGAGAATGATATGCCCCTTGTACGTGGGTGAATCTTTACTGAGAAAGGTGGTCGCAGCCTCGGAATTCCGGTAGTCTGCGCCGCTTCTGCAAAGAAGACCCATGGCCGTAAGGGCATTGCAGAGATGTTCCAGTCCCCTTCTGTCCACCCCCAGTTTTCCGGCCAGTTCATCCACTGTTTGGGAACACCCCGCCAAGGCGGTAAACAGCTGCAGACGCACACCGGCCTGCAGGGTACAGCCCTGCCAGTAGGCGGAGGAGGTAGCGAGGATATTGCCAAGGGTCCAATTTTTGCCAGGGGCGGTCATGGAGGACTCTCCAGAGAAATAATTTCAAGATAAAAAGAGACAAAGGACAGTTCTAGGCCGTAGGTGGCATACTGACTCCTTTCAGCATACTGAAGAGCGGTAACATCGTCAAGTTCAGGGTGTAATTTGAAGATTAACCAGTTGAGTTTACCTTTCTTGTTGAAAAACTGACAGTTTTTCTCTAATAACAGTTACCCCTAAAGGACTTTTCCAGTACCCTTGTGGGTGACACCAACACCTTGACAGCAGGCACCAGCCACTGTCTTCTCTTACTTTTTTTTCAGCAAACAAGGAATATGCCGGTAATACAATAAGATCAACACATAACAAAACAACAACCAGGGGATAACGATGATTGTCACACTGACTAACCAGAAAGGCGGCTGCGGAAAGAGTACCACGACCATGAACCTGGCCTTGGGAACGGCAGCACTGAATTACAGGACGGCACTCATCGACGCGGATGAACAAAAAAGCTGTATCGAAACCCTGCAGGACCACACCAAGCCCAACCTGAACCTGTACGAGGCGAAAAAAGACGTAGGCAGCCTGGCAACGAAACTGAAAGACAAGTTCGACTTCATCTTTATCGACACGCCACCGCACAGTCATCACGTCATGTTTCAGGCCATGGCCGTTTCTGATTTCATCATCATTCCCCTCCAGGCCTCACCACTGGACATCCGATCAGCCAAGCGTACGATAGATGCTTGCGAAAAGGTGCAGAAAGAGGTCGGCAGAAAAATCCCCTCCTACTTTCTCCTTAACCGGGTAAACCCACGAACCACCCTCAGCAAAGAAATCGGCACATATATCCGTGAACTCTATTCCGTGCCTCTGCTCCAGTCTCGGCTCCATAACCGGGTGGCCTATGCCCAATCTCTCATGCACGGCAAATCAGTGATTGAATTCAGCAGGAGCTCGGATGCCGCACTGGAAGTGACTAACCTGCTCAAAGAGGTCCATCGCATTTTTCAAGATCAATAAGGGATGGGCAGGAGATCGGCTCTCACAGTTAAAAGCGTACCCCGAAAATATGCTCAACTTTTCCCTTTACAAATCTCCCGAGACCATTCACAGGTTGTCGGGACTGTATTACAGTCCCGACAAGCCTCTCCCTCCACGGAAAAAAAGACTCAACGTATCTTTTTCACCATAAAGTATGCAAGTTGCTAGCATAACGGAATCTTTACGAATACCCCCCAACTCCTTGACTCATTTCCTTTACTCTCTAATGGGCATTTTTCTGCAAGTCCCCTCACCCTGTCTTTCCTCCTAATTTTATTCAGTAAATAATTACCATTTCTCCTTTTCACCTGGTAACTGCGACAATCTGTCCTTCGCCAGGGCTTGACAAAAGCACCTGGAAAGCTCGATAATCCAGCAATACTGATCCAATTACACTGATTACCATTTCGTTATTTCACTTTTCATCAAGGTATAAACCATGTTTCAGACCGACAGCGCCAACCTGACAGAGGCCGAGCACATTGATGAAATCATTTTTCAGGCCATATCCGCTCAGGATACCTATCTCCAGCTAGATCAGAAAGCAATCGACAGAATCGTCAACAAGATGGCAAGAGTCGGCGCATCCAAACACCTCGCCTTAGCGAAAATGGTTGTGTCAGAGACAGGCAAGGGTATTGCAGAAGACAAGTCCATCACAAACATTTTTGCAACCATTGGCCTTGAGCAGAAGCTGCGAGACATAAAAACAGTCGGTCTCATTGAAGACAACACGGTTTCCGGGTATCAGATATTTTCGGAACCGGTTGGCATACTGGCAACCTTTGTCCCGCCGGAACACCCAACTGCCACAATATTTTTCCAGGCAATTCTCAGTGCGAAGACACGCAATCCAGTGATATTTTCTTTTCACCCCTCCGTCCAGTCCTCTTCCATAGCCGCAGCAAAGCTCATGCAAGAAGCGGCAACAGAAAGCGGAGCGCCTCCACACTGCATCCAGTGGCTGCCTGCAAGCTCAGAGAAGAGTATTATTACCCTTGCCAAGCACCCGGATATTGCCCTTATTCTCATGGATGAAAACAACTTCATTCCGTGTCCTCCCTCGCCTGCCACTGTCCCCATCCTCGGCGTGGGAAAGGTCAACGTCCCCTGTTTTATCGATCGTTCAGCGGACCTGGAACAAGCAATAACAGATATAATTTCCTCGAAAAGTTTTGACAACGGTCTGATAAGCACCTCTGAGCAAGTTGTGATTATCTGCAATAGAATCTATTCTCAAGCCCGTGATCTACTCTCGCAGAAATCATGTCACCTGGCAAATCGAGATGAAAGGGCACAATTGGAGCAGCTTCTCTTTCACCCAGACAGTGGCGAACCAAATCCGGAGTGCATTGGCCGTGACGCCTGTACCCTTGCTGAAATGGCAGGCTTTTCCGTCCCGCTTAACACGAAAATCATCTGCACCGAAATTGCAGGCATAGGCCCGGCACACCCCCTCTCCCGCCCCAAGCCTTTCCCTGTTCTTTCCTTCCTGGCATCAGAAAGCTGGTATGAAGCACTGTGCTTCTGCGAGGCTGTACTGGAACTTGGTACTTCTGCCCATACAGCAGTTCTCCATACCCGGAATTACTCCTTGGCCACAGATTTTTCTACCCGACTGGGAGCCACACACACAACCTTGAACGGTCCGGCGACCCATGGAGATATCTGCCACCTCCCTCATCAGGGAGACTGTAACTTCACCTCAGCCCTGGACCGGCAAAACGGAAACCCCACCACTGCTACCCTTTCTGTGGATAAGCTCCTTTCACATAAAGTTATCAGACAACGCCCGCCCAGGCAAAGAGAATGGGAGATCCCAAAAAAGATACTTTTTTCTCCCAACTGTACGACCTACCTGAAAAACTTTGCCGGAGCAGAGCGAATTCTGATCATTACAGAAGAAGCTCTTGTCAACAGCCGCCACATGGATACAATTCTCCACCATCTGAATAATCAGAAATATCGGGTAAAAGCAGAGACATTCCATGAGGTAGGAGAGTTGACGACCCTGTCTTCCATTGAACAGGGAATGCAGTGCATGAACCGCTTTCGTCCCTCCGCTGTTCTGGCCCTCGGAGACGGAACCATCATTGATACAGCAAAGGCCATGCGCTTTTTTTACCAACGGCCCAAGGTCACCCTGGCCCACTCTCCGCTGCATACTCCAGGCAATGATTTCTCCGACTGCCGGACAGATCCACCGCAACAACAGATACCCCTCGTTGCAGTACCCACCGACCTGGGAGCAGGGGCGGAAATGAACTCGTTTGTCACCATTTATGATCAAAACAGAGACAAACCGCTCAATCTACGGTCATGCGAACTCATTCCCGACTGTGTCCTCATTGATCCCACCTTTGCCATTCCCGCGGAACCGTTGGACATGGCCTTGACGGGAATGGCCATTCTCAGCCATGCCCTTGAGGCCTATGCATCGGCCCTGGCCTCGGACTACTCGGACTCAATGGCCATGAAGGCCACAGAATTGATCTTCACCTGGCTGCCGGCAGCCGCTATCAGGCAGCCAAGTAAAGAAGCTACGGAAAAAATCTACAATGCTGCCGCCATGGCAGGAATGGCCGCAAACAATGCCCTGCTCGGTCTCAACTCCGCCATGACCCACTCCCTGAGTTTCATGTTTCAACTCCCCCATGATCTGGCAAGCAGCCTGTTGCTTCCCCATATAATTCGCTATAACGGCGTGAAAAACCCCAGCCGTTTTAATCCACTCACCCCTGGCAGCCGGTACATCGCTCACGAACGCTACCAGGAAGTCGCCAAAGCTCTTTGTCTCGAAGCCAACACTCCGGAACAGGGGGTAACCTCACTGGCCGACGCCATAATCCGAATGCAAAAACAACTGGCACTGCCCCGGAAACTGCGGCACTACGGTATTACTCAAGAGGAATATCTGGCCAGCGTAGAGGACATGGCCGACCAGGCCTTTGAAGACCACTGTACAGCGACCAATCCGCGCCTGCCCCTGATTCAGGAGATTATCGATATCTACACCGCGATCTACTGATTCCTGCTTGGCTGCTCTTGATTAGGCGATAAGATGACTGGTAATTGTTTTTGTGATCGGCTCCTGTCAGCGAGGCAAATTGTGCTGTCCGCATCCGTTAGCATATCCGTTGTCACCATCAGTGACTATCTTCATCATCTAGCGTTACAATCCTGGCCTCCTCAGCAACCCTTTTTACTCACCCTGCATAAAACTCCACCCGTGAAAACCCAACCAATAATAGATTTATTTCAATTATTACAATGTGTTTTATTATTATATTAAATGATAATATTCCTAGCGAATTTCATGGTAGTTAGTATGCTGAGCAGAGAGATATCATGCTGCAATACTGTTCTTCTTGCATCTAGTTACACATATGATGACAACAAGACAGCTGTAACCATTACCATAACCTGCTAGCCAACTCTCATGGCACCATGGAAGGCTCACATGTTGAACATCGTCAAAACGGAGGATGATATAAGATGAAAAGGTGGTTGATGGTTGTGATAGGTTTTTTGATTATATCGATGCCCTGTGTTGCGAGTGCTTATTACGACAAACCTTGGAAAATCGGTATCTTGATGTGGCACGAGACCGATCATGATGAAGCGGCCCTTAAGGGTTTCAAAGCAGGCATTGAATTAAGCGGAATCCCACATACCTTTGATCTGAAAAGGGCTTATAGCAACGAGAAAACAGCCAAAGAATTTATCAAGAAATGGGAAAATGAGCGGGTAGATTTAATCTGCACCATTGGCACCAAGCCTACCATTTGGGCATTGGAAGAAGCAACAGACATCCCCATTGTCTTTACATCGGTTACCGACCCAGTTGCCTCAGGAATTTCCGATAGGTGGGAAAAGCAGGGGCGAAATGTCACCGGAAGCAGTAATTGGATTGACGGCAGATATAAATTAGAAGTTTTCAAAGAAGGTATTCCTAACCTAAAGGTCCTTGGAGTTATTTACAACCCCATGAATCCGGTGCCGGTCGCAGAGGTCGAATGCGCCAAGAAGGACGCTCACGAGTTAGGAATTACCCTGAAAGAGGCAACCATTACAGAGGTCGATCAAATAGAACCGGCGATTTCGGATTTGATCAGTCAAGGCATAGATGCCTTATGGGTGCCCATAGAAGTACTGGTTTACCAAAACATGGCACACGTTGGCAGGGTAACCCTACCGGCCAAGCTTCCCGTAGTCTCCAGCAGCCTGGAAGGAATACAAGTACTTACTTCCCAAGGAGAATCTGTGGGCATGATTTCTGTCACGGTCGACTACGAGGCATTGGGCAGACTCTGTGTTCCTGCGGCCATTGAAATGCTGACCACAGGCAAAGAGCCCAAAGATATTCCCATTACCACTCTGGAGCATCATCGCATCTTAATTAATGCAAATGCAGCAGATGCGATAGGTTACAAAATTCCACCGACTTTTTTAGCCAAGGCCAGTCAGATCATACGCGGCTTTTCAGGACAGAAGATTGTAATAGGTGGCACAGGCGATAGTCAGCAACTTCTCTGGGAAGTAGCCAAAGTCCTTGAAGGGAAACTTGGAGGTGGTGAAATCGAGGTACCTGAGAGCATTGGCTCGGGCGGTGGGATAAGAGCTGTCGCTGCCGGGAAAATTGACCTGGCAAGGGTTGCCCGTCCTCTCAAGGAAAATGAAAAGCAACTGGGCCTCACCTACAAATGCTTCGCCAAATCTCCGGTTGTCTTCGTTGTACATCCCAGTGTGACCGGTGTTGAAGACCTGAAGACTGAAGATATAATCGGCATATACTCTGGCAAAATCAATGTATGGGGACAACTTGGCGGTCAAGACCAAAAGATCTATGCAATAACAAGAGAAGTGGGGGATTCTTGCAGAATAGTCCTTAATAAACAAATCTCCGGATTAGAGGATATCACTGAACCAGCAGCCAAAGTGATCTACAACACTCCGGAGGCTGTTGCTACCTTGACAAGACATAAAAAGACCGTCGGGTTCCTGCCTTTGTCTATGACCATTGGTAACGACCTGAAAATACTAAAGGTAGATGGTGTTTATCCCTCAGCCGAAAACATAAGAAGCGGCCGATACAAATTGGTGGTTCCCTTTGGTATAGTCTACAAAGGAGAACTTAAAGGGCTTGCCAAGAGATTTGTAGATTTTCTCTCCAGCAATGAAGGGAAGAGGCTTATTGCTGAATACGGGGCGATTCCAGAATAGTAGATGGTCGAAAAAACCGCTTAGAAATTCATTTCGGAGAATTTGACGTGTTCAAATCAATCAACACAAAGATCCTGACGTCGCAAATTGGACTCGTTCTTCTTCTTTCTCTCACTTTAGGTTTTTCCACTTATTTCCTGATGATCGACTCCCTGACCAAGAGTCAACAAAGGAACCTAACATTTATTGCTAAATATTACCTTGAACACCTGACAGCACTCATCGATGCCAAAGAAAAGCAATTCAAGAAAATTGCCATGGCCCAAGCGATTCAAGCATACTCCATGGAATATGAAGAACCTGCGCTATTGCAATATTTTGACAGCGTCATGACGGATTTCCCTGTACTTTCTTACATTAACGAGGATGGATTTGAGGAAGTAACGCTGGTTAACAGTGAGAGGCTGGAGGCGTTTTCTGACATAAGTGAAACCGAACTCTTCGAACAAGCCACCTGGGAGCCTAACAAGGTCTTCAGCATTTTTTCTACTGCAAATGCTGATGCCTCTACACCATGCGAAGCATGCATGCACTTTGCTTTCTGTCGTAAAAGTTTTTTTGGAGAATTTGAAGGATTTATTGCAGGGAAGATTCCACTTCCAAAATTGATCCGGGAGATCGGCGAATTCAAATTCGACCAGACAGGTTTTCTCATGATTATAGATGACCAGGGAAATGTACTGTCTCATTTTCAGAAAGAGAATATTCTGAAAAAGGTCACTGTCCAGGGAAAGGAATCGAAAGAGATACTCTCACAAATCACAGCTATGCAATCCGGCTTTGGCCGTGCCACTATTTTGGGCATTGATGGATATGTCGCGTATACGCCGGTTACGGGAAGGAATTGGGCAATAATAGCAACCTTGCCGTACAAGGAATTTATGCACGCGCCGGATACGTTGAGGAATACAGTTTTGACTGTCTCATCAATAGCCTTGCTTATAGGCATACTCGTTTCGTTGGCCACAGCTAGAGGCATAACCAACCCGGTTCGCAGTCTGGTAACCGCATCGGGCCTACTGGCCAAGGGCAATTTATCACAACGGGTAACCATTGAGCAAAAAGACGAGATAGGAGGTTTGGGACATGCCTTCAACAAGATGGCGGAAGACCTGCAGGAAACAATTGCCTCCCGTGACAAAGAGATCATCGAGCGTAAGGAGATGGAGCAAGCGCTAGTGGCAAGCGAAAAACAATATCGCACCCTTTTTGAAGATTCCAGAGATGCAATTTATATGACTGACAGAGAAAAAGGGTTCATTGATGTCAATCTGGCCGCCCTTGATCTCTTTGGTTATAGCAGAGAAGAGATGATTGGGTTGGACGTCAGAAATATTTACGTAACCCCGGACGACAGGGCTCATTTCCAGGAAAAAGTAGAACAAAACGGATCTGTCGATAACTATGCAATAAAGCTCTGCAAGAAGAACGGTGCAGAGATGAATTGTCTGCTCACCTCCAGTGTTCGGCGTGGTGACGATGGCAGCATTCTGGGATACCAGGGCATTATCCGTGATGTGACAAAACGCAAACGTCTCGAAGCCCAACTCCAACAAGCTCAGAAGATGGAGGCCGTCGGCACTCTAGCAGGCGGCATTGCCCACGACTTTAACAATCTCCTCACAGGTATCCAGGGCAATGTCTCTTTAATGCTCATGAATATGGATTTTACAGGCCGATATTATGAGCGATTAATTACGATTGAAAAACAGATTCAAAAGGGGGCCAAACTCACCTCACACCTGCTTGGATATGCCAGGAAGGGCAAATATGAGATCAGGCCCGTCAATTTGAATCAACTGGTTGAAGAAAGTGTTGAGACCTTTGGCAGGACCAGAAAAGAAATTACTATCAATCAAGAGCTTACTGAAGACTTATTTGCCATAGAAGCTGACCCTGGACAGATAGAGCAGGTGCTCTTGAATCTATTTGTTAATGCCGCAGATGCCATGCCCGGCGGTGGAAATCTTATCCTCAAGACCGTGAATCTAACCGCCAAGGACATGAAAGGCAAAGCGTATGATGTAAAAAACGGCAATTATGTGCAGCTCACAGTAACTGATAGCGGCATAGGTATGGCTCAAAACACTCTGGAACGCATTTTTGATCCGTTTTTCACCACCAAAGAGAAGGGCCGTGGCACCGGTCTTGGCTTGGCTTCTGCTTACGGAATCATAAAGGGTCATGGCGGTTATATTGAAGTGGAATCCAAGGAGGGTCAGGGAACCACTTTCACTATCTACCTGTCCGCATCGGAAAAAATAATTCAGGAACTTGTAAAAACTGCTATCCAGATCACCAAGGGAACCGGAACTGTCCTCCTGGTAGAAGACGAACAGGTTGTTCTGGAAGTAGGCCAGGAATTGTTGAAAGCCATTGGCTACCAGGTACTGACAGCTAAGGATGGAAAAGAGGCTCTTGAGGTATATAGAGCGAATAAAGAGGAGATAGACATAATAGTGCTGGATATGATTATGCCCAACATGGGTGGCGGTGAAGCCTATGACCACTTAAAAAAGATTAACCCGGATGTAAAGGTACTGCTTGCCTCCGGATACAGCATTGATGGGGAAGCTAATGAGATTCTGAAGCGAGGGTGCAGTGGGTTTATTCAGAAGCCTTTCAACGCAGAAGAGTTTTCTCTCAAATTAAGCGAAATTCTGGTTTAGCAGCACAATTTCCAAAGCGGCGCTACTCTGACGTGAGGAGATCCAATATATTGAAAATATCGGGATGCTCATAGGACAATGGGTCAACGTCTGTGTCCACCGTTAACTTAAGGTTTTTTCTTGGCAAAAGCAGTCCTTTTCCCTATTCTTCTCTCTTGTCACCCTCTATCTGAAACTAAAAAAACATCATCAATTAGAGAAAATATTCGTGGCGTACCAATCTATTCAGAGCAAATATATCCCGTTCTGCAACATTAAAACGACAGCAAAGATTGGCCTTCTCTTTCTCCTCATCCTCACCACCTCCTGCGAAAACACCGATGTTGCAATGATCGCCGGAGCTGGAATAGACGCGGTGAAGGCCGTAACTCTTTCCGACTCCGAGGTCCGGCAGCTGGCAAAAAGGGCAGCAGATTTTTCCGATAGCTCCAACAGAGTTGCTCCTCCCGACAACCCCTATGGTCAGCGTCTGTACAGGCTGGTCGGCGATCACCTTGAAGAAGAGGGTCGTACCTTCAACTACAAGGTCTACCTCTCTCCTCAGGTCAACGCCTTTGCCATGGCTGACGGAACCATCCGCATCAACAGTGCTCTGATGGACATGACAAATGACGGAGAACTACGCTTCATCATCGGCCATGAAATGGGACATGTAGTAAACAACCATATCAAGAAGAAATTGATGATGGCCTATGGCAGCAGTGCTCTGCGCAAGGCCATTGCCTCTCAGGACAACCTGGCTGGCGATATTTCCAGGTCTATCCTCGGCAGTTTTACAGAAACCGTTGTCAATGCGCAGTTCTCTCAACAGGAAGAACGGGAGGCTGATGATTACGGCCTGGGCTTTCTCATTGGCAATGAATATGACCAACAAGCGGCCATATCGGTTCTGAGAAAGCTTGCAACCCTGGGAGCCGACCACTCCTTCCTCTCCAGCCATCCCGCACCGGATACCCGTGCCGACCGGCTGGAAGACCAGCTTTCCGGAAAAACAAGTGAATCCCCTGCCTCCTTTTTCCAAAAAACAATGGTCATATTGGTAAAGATATGGGAGTTCCTGAAACAGCTCTTTTTCTCCCTGTTCTGATCCCCTGTGCTTCCTGAGAGATTGCCATCGCCTTGAAGTAATTGATGGATTTGACAGAACCCGGCTGGTTCATCTCCTGTTATCCTTGCCATGTTGCTGGAGACCATATGGTTGCATATGGTTACCGTGCTGGCCTTGATCATGACGCTCATTTTCACCACCAAGCAGGCAAACCATCGAGAGCAGCAAAACTGACACCACTGACAACACAGCCCCTCGCCTCTTCAGGTAGGAGGCGAATACAGGCCAGTTGAGCAGCAGATGCACAATACCCGCCACCCCGAAAAGAAGACCGATCCATTCATGAAGACTTTTCAGGTATCCGTTCTTAATGTGAAATAACATCAGGATCCCGGTCAGGACGACAATAACAAAGGTAAGGGCCACACAGGGTGAGAGCCATGTTTTATGAGAATTTTTTTTCATTGAACTTCCTCTTCTAACGATTACTAAACCCAGACAAACTCTTTGCAGCCTCACAGAGTAATAAAGCTGACAGAGTTAATTTCTTTTTATAGTTTTTGTGAAACCACCATCAAGGTTTCGGCAATGGTTATCAGCCTGCCGCAGTCTTGGCAGCCTGATAACTCAAGTGCCTCCTCCCAGTTTTCCTCATATTACCGTTTTTTTTTCTCAGAGCCGCCTTTGGCTGCATGATGCCAGTCATTGTCATGTCTGCCGTCATGTCTGTCATGTTCCATTTTCAGCTTTTCGCGTTGTTCAGCACTTAACAGCTTTTCCATGGCCAGACGGGATGTTATCCTCTCGATGAAGAGTTGTCCCTGCAGATCGGCAACCTGGGAAGCAACTGCAAGCAGAGACGACTCATCAGGAGTGTCTGAGGCAAATGCCTTGTCCATCTGCAGACGCAGCATGTCAAGCTGTCCGTGCAGGGCCAGGCCTCTCTCTCGCTGAGAAAACTCTGCTTCCTTAATCTGCTGAATCTGTTCATTGCTGAGCCCCAGGGTCGTGACCATTGCGGCATCATGCCAGATGCCATAATGAGACATAGCAGAACCTTTCTTGCCTGCCTCACTGTCCGACAGGCCATCACCATGCATACGGGCGCCTGCAGCCGCGGGAAGCAGGAAAATTGTAACCAGCAGCACCATCCCGTATCTTGTCAACTTCTGTCTGCGAATCGAATCCATAATTATCTCCTTCTGTTTTGTTTTTATTTTGAGGAATTGTTCCTCGCTTTTGAAAAAACTATACAGGAGAGATGTAAAGATTTTATGATGAGGGAACGGTTTTATTGTAAAGGTATTGTAAAAGGTATTGCTTCAACGGCGCCTGGCGGGAACAATTGAGGAAGAAGCAAAGCGGGCAGGGAAAACACTTAATAAAAGAACCAGGCCATATGCCACAGACCTATTATTCTGAATGAACATCCTTATTATCGATGATGACAAAAAATTGTGCCGCCTGATACAAGAGTATCTGGAACCAATGGGCTATGCTGTGGCGAGTGCTCACACGGGCCGGGAGGGACTGGACAAAGCATGTTCCGATCTCTTTGATGTCATCATTCTCGATGTCATGATGCCGGAAATGGATGGTTTTGAGGTACTCAAGAGGCTGCGTCGGCAATCGGACATTCCGGTCTTAATGTTGACCGCCCGTGGAGATGAGACCGATAGAATCGTCGGCCTGGAAATGGGAGCAGATGATTATCTGCCCAAGACCTTCTCCACCCGTGAACTTCTGGCCCGCCTGCGTGCCGTGACACGTCGATACACCAAAACCGGACAGTCACCGGCCTCCCCAGCCACTGTGGATGAGATACTGATGCTGGGCGAGTTAACCATCAACCAGGACTCGCGAACGGCCCGCCTGGCAACAGAAGAGCTTTCCCTTACCCCCATAGAGTTTGACCTGCTGCTCTGTCTGGTCAAGGCTGTCGGGCGGATACTGAGCAGAGATCAACTTATGGAAGCCACAGCCGGCCGCTGTTATGAAGTCTTCGACCGTTCCATTGATGTCCACGTCTCATCGCTTCGACGTAAGCTGGGTGACAACCCCCGGCAGCCCAGATTTATCAAAACGGTTCGCACAGCGGGCTATATGTTCTGCTCTCCAGACAACCTGCAATCATGAGACTCTTTTCCTCCTTATTCGCCAAAATCCTCCTTTGGTCCTTACTGAACCTGGTGCTTGTGGCCTCGGTACTCGCCGTATTCTTTACCTTCCAGTCCCATATGGACCTGGACACCCTCCTCGGTCGCCAGGCCTCAGATAGAATACGAATCGCCGGAAATCTTATCGCCCACGATCTGAACAAGAGCCCTGAAGCTGACTGGTCCGAAATACTCATCCGTCACGGTGACATCTACCAGGTTCAGTTCGCGATGGTATTCAAAAACGGCTCAGAGACAGTACCAACTGATCTTTCCGTCCCGCCAGTCGTAATTCAAAAGATCATGAGCAGCCGCAAGAGCAAACCGTCACTGGAAGACTTATCCCCACGATTGAGACACAACAAAAGCTATTCTGAAGCACAATCAGATCATCGTTTTCATGACACCAGCGACCGTGAGCGGGATCACAACCAAGAAAGTAAAGAGATCAGGAGAAGCCACCCGAAACACGACTCTGAAGCCAGGTTTATGATGCGGACCACAAATCCCACCCGCTACTGGACGGGTGTCTGGATAGCAGTTCTACCGGAAGCGGCAAGTCCACCACGCCTGGCCATGCTCCTTGCCGTCTCGGATTCCCCAACCGGAAACGGTTTTTTCTTTGACCCCCTGCCATGGATGATCGTTGCGCTTGTGATCGTCCTGATCTCCGTAGTGCTGTGGATTCCTTTTGTCCGGCATATTACCGGACCACTTGCCCGCATGACCAGTGTGGCGGAAGAAATCGCCCGCGGAAGATTTGACGTGCAAATTAAAGAACACCGCAAAGACGAAATTGGCCGCCTCGCAACCGCAATCAACGATATGACCTTGCGCCTCCACAGTTTCCTCAAAGGTCAGAAAAGGTTCCTGGGAGATGTTGCTCACGAGCTGGCCTCTCCCATAGCCCGAATTCAGCTCGGACTTGGTATCCTGGAACAGCGGGTTGACAAAAAGAACCGGGAACGGGTGGTGGATGTGATGGAAGATGTGACACACATGGCAGACCTAATCAACGAACTGCTCTCCTTTTCCCGAGCGGAAATGCATAAGAAAAAAGTCCATCCCGAGCTCACAAAACTACTCCCCATAGTCCAAAAAGCAGTTCAACGTGAACAGCCCCCTGATGTTGAAATCAGCTACCGAATTGATCCGGAAATGACAGCTATTGCCGATCCGGAACTCCTGACCCGTGCTCTGGCCAATCTCATCAGAAACAGTGTGCGATATGCCGGAGATGCCGGACCGATTACCCTATCTGCCAAAAATGAGCGAAATAGCGTGATCCTGGAGATCCGCGACGCCGGTCCCGGCGTACCGGAAGACGTGATCAACCAGCTTTTCGAACCCTTTTTCCGTCCAGAAGCCTCCCGGAACAGAGACTCAGGCGGAGTCGGCCTTGGTCTGGCAATAGTCAAAACCTGTGTTGAGGCCTGCCAAGGCACTGTTGCGGCAAAAAACTGTGCACCGGCCGGCTTCAGCGTGACCATTACCTTGTCTGCCACAAATTCTCTGTGCCAACACCCAAAGAGACAAGTCTTCAGATCCGTAAATCCAGGAAGATAAAACTTGTCCTTATCGGCAATTACATGTTTTCAGCTAGTAAAGACCATGGAGAAAAATACGTGGTGAAACGAACAGCTAATCCACTTTTCCTAGTCAGATCTTGCGGTATCATATTCCCATATTGCAAGACCTGAGCACCCTTTTTTCTCTAAAAAGTTCCGTATTATCAGGCGCTCCAGCGGATTTAATATTTTCTATTGATTTGTTACTTAAAAAACAATACATTCCAGTCAGTTGAAAAATTTTCTGCGTATAAAGACAGTTTTGTTTGATCACAGTTAGTTAACATTCCTGCGACAGGCAGTACGCATAGCTTCTTTATTCTTTTGAATAAAACTTTTATTGGCTAACAAAATGACGTATCCCGGTCAGCTGACAGTTCTTCCTCAGAATCTGTGGCAGATATATTGCATTTAAGATTCTGCCTTAAACGATATGGTGACCTGTTCGACAATAATATCCCATACACTCGCATCGTTTCAGCTGGCAAGGATAAACAATGACTACTCTGTTGTAAGAGAAACTCAATTCACACCATGCTGATGTTGTGACAGGAAGATACGCTCCCTCCTCCTGTCATGTTTGATGACATACTATCCAACTCCTGAGAATTCTATGCAGAATTAGTATTAGTTTGCCAATAACCTGGCAGTATATTTTCTCTAACAGGTCAACAATAGGCCTGATTCGTTATGTTGTTATGGGCACGATGTATACAGGCTCTTCTCCCACATCTCCATAACAACTAGTTGCAGCTTTTTTTAGACAAAACCACTCTTATTTTCGTCTAACCGAAAGACTACCAACAAACACACAACAGACTGAGATCACAAGATATTTCAATCAAACACAGTAAAAGTAAAGTAACTTCACCTGGTCACCGATCAATCTTTGTACTATTTTGTTTGCATATGTTATCGTTTGCACATAAAGTCTATATAACGCAAACAGACGAAAGAGGTTACGCTTATGAAAAAGGTACAGATAGGAGCACGAATATCACAGGAAGATGCTGAGTTTATCAGCCAATTAAAGATCGAAGGAGCCAACACACCAAGCGATAAACTTCGGGCAATCATTGAAAATGCCAAGAAAAAGTCAGAAGTCCCATACGACTTTACCAGCTCTTACAGAACGATAAAGGAAGAGCTGGATCCAATTATCGAATATGTTAAAGAGACAGAGCATACACAGGGCAACCACTCTGCTGTTTTAGCTCGGATCCTGGAGTGGATGCCTGATTTTTATGCATTCTGTCTTTCCGCACTCAATCCTGACAGTGACCGTGATAATAATCTTATTAAATTTGAGAAAGGAGCAACTGACAGAGTCTTCCGTCTCTTTGAATCGTTATTGCACCTTGAGCTTTCTAAACAGCAGACAAGCTACACGCCACATGCTATCAGGAACCATCTAGAATCTCTAGAACAATTGACGCAGATCATCAACAGCACACCAAAAGACAAGGGAGGGTTAAACTGATGAAAGAAAGAATAACAGGCCGCGTGGGACGAATTATCAGCGGGAGTTTTAATGCACTCGTTGATGCAGTCGAAAATGTTGCTCCTGAAATTGTTATGGAGCAAGCAATAAGGGAAGTTGACGACGCCATTGAAGACGTCCGTAGTGAGCTTGGAAAAACCATTGCCAATAAACATCTGGCAAATTCACGACTTATGCAGATCAACCAGAAATGTGAAGAACTGTCTGAAAAGATCGAGCTCGCTGTAAGTGAAAATCGAGACGACCTTGCAGAAACGGCAATAGCACAACAGCTTGATATGGAAGCACAAATTCCCATTCTCGAGAACCAGATAAGCGATTTGAGCGGCAAAGAAAAAGAATTGGAGGGGTATATCGCAGCTCTTCAGGGCAAAAAAAGGGAAATGAGGGATGAGCTGAATCTCTACAAAACCAGTAGAAAAGACACAGAAAAAGAATTGCCCACCGCAAGTGGAAAGACCTCCTCTGTTGAGACAAAAATAAGCCGTGCTGAATCAGCTTTTGCAAGGGTGTTATCTGATACTACTGGTTTTTCATCGGGCATTGCAGCAACAGACAGAAAAAGTGCGGCGCAAATGAACGAACTGGAAGACATGTCCAGGAAGAACAGGGTGAAGGAGCGTTTAGCCGCAATCAAAGGAAAAAAAGGGTAAAGTCAGATGGTAGACTTCTTTCTTTCTCCGGGGAACTCCCCCTTCACAATCTCATTGGCGATCATGCTTATCATCGCCTTACTGGAATTGATTTCAGCAAGCCTCGGCATGGGTATTTCTGAGATGGTCGATTCTGTACTGCCTGAATTCGATACCGATATAGACGCGGATATCGACATGACTGAGCCAGGAGGGGGGACAGACTCACTGATAAAATTACTGTCATGGTTCCGAATCGGTGAAGTGCCGGTCATAATGCTCTTTATTATTTTTTTGACAGGCTTTGGCCTCAGCGGCCTGATTGTTCAGTTCACAGCGATCCAGATTCTGGGCAAAACAATTCCCTCGCTCATTGCCTCAGTGCCGGCAGTAATGTGCGCATTGCCAACTGTCCGGGTTTGCGGTGGGCTCTTAGGCAAGTATATGCCAAAAGATGAAACCTACGTTGTCTCTGAAAAAAGTTTCCTGGGCCAAATTGCCACCATCACCATGGGTACCGCCAGAGACAACAACCCAGCTCAGGCGAAACTGAAAGATCAACACGGCCAGACCCACTACATTCTTGTTGTTCCTGACAATCCTGCAGCGAGCTTTCAACAGGGTGACAAAACAATCATTGTAAGCCAGAACGGTTCAATTTTTAAAGTAATTGCCAACACAAGCAGTGTACTGACAGACTAGAGTCAAACCAAGCGAGAACTTGCTTAGAGTACGCCGTAATTTGTCTTCCTGCACCACACGGATGAAAAGTCCCGGCAGCATCGTCTGAGTGCAGAACTATCGCAGTCGAATGGAGACAAAGACACGTAACGGGCCATAGTTCTTGCTTGTCGGAACTCCTGGGGATGTCTCAATCTCACCAAAGATAAAAGGAGAATACCAATGGGCCAGTTAACGTTTATCCTCACCAATGCAGCAATCATCCTCATTGCGCTTCTAACCGTCGGTTTCGTACTGGCAAGATTGTACAAACGCTCATCAAAAGAAGTGTCATTTGTCCGCACAGGATTCAGAGGCCAAAAAGTCATCCTCAATGGCGGCGCCATTGTCCTGCCTGTGTTGCATGAAATTATCCCGGTGAACATGAATACCCTTCGTCTTGAAGTAAAACGGGAAAATCAGCAGGCGCTGATTACCCGGGACAGGATGAGGGTCGATGTCATGGCAGAGTTTTATGTACGGGTCAAGCCGACCGAGGAATCCATTGCAAACGCTGCCCAGACGCTTGGCATGAAAACAATGAACCCAAGCGAATTAAAAGAACTTGTCGAAGGTAAATTTGTCGACTCGCTTCGTGCTGTAGCCGCAGAAATGGCAATGGAGGAGCTCCATGAACAACGAGTTGATTTCGTCAATAAAGTCCAGTCGGCCGTGTCGGAAGACCTGCTCAAAAACGGTCTCGAACTGGAATCGGTTTCGTTAACCGGAATGGATCAGACCAGTAAAGAGTTTTTTAATCCCGATAATGCCTTTGACGCGGAAGGCCTCACAAGGCTCACCCAGGAAATCGAAGAACGACGGAAGATACGAAACGATATTGAGATGGACACTCAAGTAGCAATTGAAACCAAAAATCTTGAGGCCCAGAGACAACAATTGGAGATCGCCAAGGAAAAAGAATACGCTGAATTGCATCAGCAACGGGAGCTTGAAATACGCAGAGCCACCCAGGCAGCTGAAATTGCGCAGGAAAAGGCTCTAAAAAGGCAGCAAGCCGAACAAGCGGGAATCGAAGCTGATAAGCAAATCAAGCAATCCACTATTGCCGCTGAGCAGGCAATTGAAACCGATAATATTTTGAGGGAACAGATTATCAAGGAGAAGGATATTCTCAAAAACAGAACGATTGAAACAGCACAGATTGAACAAGCCAAAACCATTGAACTGGCAGAACAGGATAAAGCGATTGCCATTGCAGAAAAGTCCAAAGCCAAATCACTCTCTGAAGCTGAGGCAGATAAGGCGCGAGCTTTAGCCATGCGGGAATCAGAAAGAGTTATCACTGTTCAGGAGACAGAAAAGGCCGAACGAATCAAAGCTGTTGAACTGGTACAGGCCAGGAAAATTGCGGAAAGAGAAGCGATTTCTGTCCAGGTAGCCGCCGAAGCAGAAAAGATTGCCGCACTTGATACAGCCGAAGCAATTACAACGACTGCCAATGCTGAAGCCAGCAAAAAACGTATTGAAGCCAGTGGAGAAGCTGAAGCTGAGAAGCTCAGGGCCGCAGCCGCACAAATCAGATATCAAGTCGATGCTGAAGGCGAAAAGGCCCTCAATGAAGCCAGGAATATGCTCTCCAACGAGCAGATAGCCATGCAGATCCGCCTTGATTTGATAAAGCATTTACCTGAAATTATAAAAGAAAGCGTAAAACCGATGGAACATATTGACGGGATAAAAATTATCCAGGTAGACGGTCTGAACAATTCTCAATCCCTTGCCGCTTCAGGAGACAGCCATTCGGAACATACAGGCAATTTAAGCGACCAGCTTGTAAACAGCGCCCTTCGTTACCGCGGACAGGCACCTTTAATAGACTCGTTACTGGCAGATATCGGTTTGAAAGGAGACAACCTCAACAGCCTGACAGATATATTGAAGCCTGACCAGGGGTAACCTCAAAAACATCCAGAGAGCAAGGAGCTCTGAGAGCATAGGCCACAGCCCAAAGCTCCTTGAGTAATAAGATCAGACCGGAATGCCGCAAGCTCGAGGTCTTTGGAACGAGCAATCAATCATTCTGAAAACAGAGAAAACATCACACATAGATGGCAATGCAACACCTTTAAACCAGAACTATTTTCGTGCTTTTTCAGGGTCAGACCATGGTTGTTTTGTTTAGAAAACATCGGTCTGACCCGCTAGTATTCTATTTTCCCGCAGTCTGCACTCTCTGCCCAGAGAGCCCCCCGATCATTTCTTTTCCGGCGATTCTATAGGTCCCAGGGATTTCCTGGTCATTGCCGGGCCTGATCACACCTCTGACTTGGCTGAGATTGAAACAAAGGCTAAAGATATCAAACTGGTACAGCAGAAAGAGTTTGCAGATAATCTGTCCTGTTAATCTTGACAAAGAACTGTTCTTTTGGGGATGCAGCACGATATTCTCTTGATGAGTGCCTTTCGATGGGTGGACATTTTTTCTTTCTTCCCTGTAGCGCAGAAGTATCCGTAACTCATCTTCTGCTCTACTGACATTTCTTTACATTCTTTTTACATCAGTATGACAACTTCATCCTTTTCTTGTCTTATACTTTTCGGAAAGGGCAGAATAACCCAACGAATATTCATGGAGTCATTAACCTCTTGATTCCTGAGATCACGGCAGTGACAACCTGGGGAAAACTAGTTCTA
Source organism: Pseudomonadota bacterium (assembly GCA_018820855.1). GTDB lineage: Bacteria > Desulfobacterota > Desulfobulbia > Desulfobulbales > Desulfocapsaceae > Desulfocapsa. Next base: position 43,363 of record JAHJNL010000049.1, read on the forward strand.
TGAACAGGAGGCAATAATATGTCTAATACAAATAGCAACTTAACACGTAGACGATTTCTACAGACAGGCGCGATCACCCTTGGTGGTGTTGTACTGGCATCGACAATGCCTTTCGGCAAAGCATTCGGCAGCGCAACAGCCAATCCTTCGGTGCAGGAAGGGGACCTTGTGTTCATCTGCAATGAAGATTCAAATACCCTTACCGTTATTGATCCCATTTCGAATAGCGTCAAGCACTCTGTGAATCTTACAAGCTTTGATGAAGATCCAAGGCCGCCCTTTCGCTTCGCGACAGGTGGAGTGACTCCAACCCATACCGGAATGGTGACAAAGGCCCTCTACCACGGTGCCATCAATATTCACGGTGCAGCCCCCTCACCGGATCAAACACTGATTGCCACCACCGGTCGAGGTACAAGTAATATATATCTGGTTGATACACGGAAAATGTCGCTCATAGGAAACCGTCCGAACCCGAAAGCAGGGGATATCACCAACCAAGAGATTATTACCAGTGGAATTCTGGTAGGTCGAGAGCCTCACGAACCCACCTTCAGTCGCAATGGAAAAGAGATCTGGGTCGCCCTCCGGGGAGAAGATCGTATTGCCATCTTGGATACGGAAAAGGCAAAAAAAGAATCGACAGGCATGGCTGCCAATGCGATCCGTTTGTTCCAACCAACACTTTACGGACCAGCCCAGGTCTGGTTTTCCAAAGATGGGGGAGTTGCATTTGTCATCTCACAGAAGGTCTCACAGATTGACGTATTGCAGACCAATGTGGACAGCGACGGATTCAGCCATCCGACACGTATCAGGACTATTGATATCAAGGCACAAGATCCCTATGGCTTTACCCCTTTCCAGAAGATCACACCTGACGGCCGTGAAATGTGGTTTTCGCATAAGATTGCCGATGTTCTTTCCAGTCGTTCCATCTATAAGGGACAGGCCCTTGTTGATCTGGTATCGCTGGGGGCTAAAGCTCGGCCCAATCATGTGGAGTTTGTGGAAAACATCAAGGGAAAGGTTGTGTATGCAAGTCTTGGCCGTGTAGATGACGGCGGCCCGGGAGGCGCACCCTCCAGTCGCATTATGATTCTTGACCGCACGGCAAAACCCGGACAGCGGAAGGTGGTGGGAAGTTTTTTCAGCCATGGGCGAGAAGCGCATGGAATCTGGACCAATCCCGCCCATGACCTGGTTTATATTGCCCATGAACAGGATGAACTTCCAGGGACGCCCAATGAAGGGCAGACCGTCTGCACTGTTTTTAATGTTGCAGACCCCCTGCAGCCTGTATTTGTCAAACAGATTCCATTAGGCTCCCTGCTGCTGCCATCCGGAAATCTGCGCAACAAAAAAAGTATCAACCTGGTGTACATACGACCGGGATTGGCGATGCATTCAGGATAGGAGGAAACCACTGATGAAAACCCACATAAAAATTAAAATGCTGCTTATGACCTTAGGACTTTTCCTGGCAACCTCAGGTGGCTTTGCCGGGGAACACAATCATCAGCAGCCTCCGATGCCACACAGCGAATCCCAGGGTATGCACCTTATTGGGCCTGATTCTCATCCTTTTGTGATAGAAATGTCCAGAGATATGGAAAAAATGATGGTGGACATGCATGCGCCGGGCTACACAGGAAATTGGGATATCGATTTCCTGGCCATGATGATCCCGCATCACCAAGGCGCAATCGATATGGCCAGGCTGGTGCTGATTCATGGTGAAGACCCGCTTACTCGTCGTTTGGCAGAAGAGATCATTGCCTTCCAGCAGGCGGAAATCATGGCGATGAGGGCACGCCTTGCCATCCTCAGAAAAACTGGAGAAAGCCAGGAAACAGCCCCCTATCCGGCCTTGAACGGCACCCGTGGAATTGGCAACCTGTCGCAGTGAAATCCTCTTTCGGCAGGGATCTGCTTAAACACGCTGGTTACTTGGCCAACCAGTTCTTGACTTCCTTTTCAAGTAAGGTGTAAAAGGCCTCGCTGCCGCCAAGGCCCACCCGACCGAAAGTATAATTAATTTCAAGAAAAAGGGGGTCTCGATCCGGATCTGCAAAGATCAGGTCAAACCCGGCCAGATTGATACCGGTTTTCACACAGAGCTCATGCACGGCCTCTCTACCTTTTTTCTGCAAATGAGGATCCGACTCAAAATCGATTGTGCCTCCCTTGCTGACATTATGAAAAAACCCCTCTCGGTTGCGCCAATAACTGATAATTTCATCCCCGATTACCACCACCCGCAGATCTCTTTTCAGGCCTGGCAGGTACTCTTGAATAACAAAACCAAAGACGCCCTCCAACTCACATTTTTTAAGCCTGGCAAGGGTCTTGTCAAAATCTTCCTGACACTTGACAAGCCAGACATATCTCCCCTCCCCCCCGCAGGCTCCCTTGATCACAAAGGGAAAATCGGGTAAAATCGGTTTAGCCATCATCTCCGGATGCTCGTTCACCATGGATTCCAGTCTGGGAAACACCATGGTCCGGGGATGAGCAACACCAAATGTCCAAAAGAGAAGAGTATCACCCACCTTGCCCTCCCAAGAACACCGCATGTCATAGTTGGGAAAAACCTTGGCGCAGTTTTCCTTGCATAACCGATAAAATTCACGAGTAACAGTTTGGGGCAGGACGATAGCCTGGGCTTTCTTAATGGCGGCCAGAAGCTCCGCATCCCAGGGCGCAAGATTCCAGATAAAGCGGTCACCATCTATGGCGGGATTAAAAGAGAGTAACATATGAGCTCCTTCCCAGGTGATAAGAATTCACCTTCCTACACCAATATTTCGGACAGCCTGGAAAAGCCATCCAGAAGCGCAGGCGATACCAGGTATCGTCTTGTTGTCAGCCCTGTGGAGGAACAGCAGATACTATTTTGTAATCAAATCGAACAAGTCCGAACAGAATGTCTTCACCCACTCTTCAGCTTCACCATAACACAACTACAATACAGCAAATTAGGAGTCAACACTTTTCTGAGAACATTAAAGCCATTACTATCCAATATTATTGAGCCTATCTGGCACATTCGTATTTTTTTGTCATAGATTTCTGCTCTATCAGTACATGTCTTTTCCAGTGTCTGCCGCAAGCAGATAAAGATGATTTGACACAACGATGTATTACAAATATGAATTACATTCTCTACCAAGAGAAGGAGCAGACCCTGTGTTTGATTACAAACTGAGATGGATCACAAGAGACATAGCCGTAGGTGCCGCCCCGTCATCAAAGGCGGCCCTAAACACAATAAAACAAGCCGGCGTTGAGGTCATTTTGAATCTCTGCACCGAATGCGGCAATCTGCACGAAGAGGAAAGGGCTGCCGGATTTATTGTTTACTGGCTTCCCATATCAGATGCATACAGCCCGGAATTAGATGAATTGGATGACGCCCTTGAATGGCTGAACGGACAAATCGAATCGGGTAAAAAAGTGCTTGTCCATTGCCGGTTCGGTGTGGGAAGATCCGGAACCGTTATTGCCGCGTATTTGCTCAAAAAAGGCCTCGGTCTTAAGCAGGTGCTTGATATAATGAAACAGACTCCCGCAACCCCGACCAGCAGGGATCAGAGAAAACTCATATTTGAATATGCAAAAAAACTTGGCAGGGACGCGATGGATAGCAAAAGATAATGGCCTGGAGCCAGACCACGGCAACATTTCGGAAGAGTTACAAACAGCTCGCCAAAAGAACTTTTCCACGACCTAACTGTGCATTTTTTATATACACAATATAGTTCGAGTCAATGCATCAACTTGATCCAGCCGCTGTTAGAGAGCCCTGTTACTGCTTCTGACTCTGACTCTGATGTTTTTCCGACATGGGCCTGTCTGTTGGCAGCTTGATTTTTCGATACTCTTCCGGCACCTCAAAAAGAACGTCAGGAATTTCTGCAAAAACCCGTTCCTGCCACTCCACTGTGGTAACAGTCTGCGGCTCTTCCCATTTCAAGGGAAAACCTGGCCGGTCAATTGATTCCCACAGAAAGCCTTCATATTCCTTTTTGCTGTTTGACACGGACACATGCGCCTTGTATTTGACCGCCTTGATTCCACCGACTATGTCCTCGCCCATTCTGGTTTTCTCAATCTTTATATCCGGACAGAAAAAATGCGGCACTCCAAGGCCGATTGCCTCAACAGCCATTTCTGTGTACAGCCTGGCAGCCGGGGCCATGAGCCAGAGGACGCCCTTATCATAACGGGCAATCATGGTAGAAAAGACCCTTCCACCAAGGACCTGCAGGTAGAGTTTTTCCCCTTTGAGACTCATCTGCGCCACTGAAGTGTCTCCCTGAACGGTTGTCACCATTTTGGCACTGAACCCTTGATTAACTGTTGCCATGCCCTGCGTCGTTATGAGTAACGTCGACAGCAATACGGACAAGATCACCAGGACAATCTTTGAGTCGTGTATAAAATGCATTGTTCTTGCCATGTGACATCCCCTCTGCGTCGTCTTTTCAAAATACCAGATAAAGATATGCTAAAAGAATTCCCCCGGCGGTCTACTGACCGCCAGGGGACTCCCCCTCCCCCCTCTCTTAACGAGGCTGTACGGCAACGGTTACACTGCTGCCAAGATCGGAAATGATTTCCAATGTCGGCAGGTAGACTCCAGGAATATTGCGATAAAAAATATTTTTAACGGGATCCCATTTCATGAAATAGGTTTTGCCGCCGTAAAGAATACTCAAGGCGGCAAGCTCACCAGCACTACTTGACGCCTTGACCTGCAGGACACCGGTCGCAGATAT
>JAHJNL010000004.1 GCA_018820855.1 Pseudomonadota bacterium
GCATAGGCATAATTACGGTTATCCTGCTCATTCTGAGACGAATGCATCTCCGGATCGTCGGCGGTTATGACAACCAATCCTCCACGACCACCTGTATAGGAAGCGGTAAAGAGCGGATCGGCAGCCACGTTGACGCCCACATGCTTCATGGTAGCCAGTGCCCGAACTCCGGCAAAAGAGGCGCCGATGGCAACTTCAAGGCCAACCTTTTCATTGGGGGCCCATTCAGTATACACACCTTCATACCTGGAAAGATTTTCCATGATCTCTGTGGATGGCGTCCCGGGATACCCCGAGGCCACTTTTACCCCTGCCTCGTAGGCAGCCAGGGCAATGGCCTCGTTTCCGGACATCCAGAGTGGATTGCTGCTTTTCGTCACATTTTCACCTGTATCTATTCATTAATAAAAAGAATATCTGCCACAGAGACAGTTCTTATTTATTTACTGTCTTCTTCTGTTTTGGCCTTGAACGGATAGATCAACAGTGTCGAGGTGTCGCCGCTGAGCATGTTCATAACCCCGCCCTGAGTCACCACACCCACATAGAGCCTGTCCTCACCATCCTCAGTTTTATGATGTTGGGATTCCAATTCATAATCCACCACATAGCCATCTATACGCTTTGTCTGCCAGATCTCTTCCAGGCCCAGACCGTTCCACTTCAGTCCCATGGCTGTACCATAAGGGAAAGTCTGCACCTCTCGAACCACAGTGGTCAGGGTGGAGGCATTTTTATTCAGGATTACATCATCAATCCCGTCCTGATCCATGTCTTTGATGATAATTCGGGAAGGAACCCAGATCTTCAGGAACTGCTCCCCTTTCCCATCAGTTAATTCATCGAAGTCTCTGGAGGTAGGTCTGTTAAGAAGATTCTCACCACCGACAAAGCGTTTTGTTGCTCCGTAATATTCCTGGCTCTTCCACAGCATCTTGCCACCGGGCTCCATGACCCGCAGCTTGCTGAACTCATCCAGGACCACAATTTCCCAGTCACTGTCACCATCGAGATCACCGATGGCAAAATTAAAGATCACCAGGGTCTCAGGTAACGGTAACACCTCGTCAACAACCAGTTTATCACCGTCCTGTATGAGGCTGTAGAGGGGTCCGCCAATGGCCTTGGCATTTTTACCTGATCTCTGCCCGGCAAGGATGGTTCCAAAACCCGGCACCATAAGCGGACGGATATAAAATCTGGCCTGCGCAAAAAGGGTCGTCAGCTCTGTCCCGTTCCATTCCAACCCCCATGAACCAGGTGTGCTGGTATCTGCGGCACTGACATAGATTTCAGACTTTCCGTTATTATTCAGGTCCGCCACATTCACAGCGTGAATCTTGTAACGGGCAGGAAGTTTGGTCTTGGCAAACTCATTAAGGCGGTTGTTGTTAAGGTGGTACGCCGTGACATATTGCCTGTCAGCCATGACCACGTCCAGAATGCCATCACCATCCACATCCCCCACTGCCATTGCTTCCAGGGCAAGATCCACATTGGAGGCCTTAACAAAGCGCTGACCGCCATCTATCCATTTACTTGAAGCACCACCATAATTTCCACCGCTCTTCATGTAGGTTCTATCAGGATGGGCGGTTTCATAAGGACTTGCTGCTGGTTCATCGGCGCGCACTGCTGCATATTTTGCCGGACGTTTTTTACCAAAAACACCTGCTGCCACATCCCAGGACAGAGAGTCGATGGCACTCATCACCTCTCCTTCGGAAGTGGCAGTGGCATAGAATGTTTCACTTTCGTTTTTTGCTGTCGAATAAACCTTGGCATCAAAGCTCATTCCGCCTCCCAGGGCCGTCACAGAACCATACATGAGATAATCAGCACCCACTTTTTTCGTGAATTCTGCCACCTTATCAGCAGCGAGAGAACCGCCGCTCGCCTTCAGAGCCGCATCCACCTTAGCCTTGTCGACGACAGCAATACCTGCTTCTGCCGAAAGCCTGCTGATCAGCATTTCCCTCATCCCTTCACGAAGGTAACTCATATCCTTGGCACTATTGATGGTAAAAGGCAAAAAGGCCATCTCAGCCTGTTTTTCGGAGGCCTTGGCTATGCCTGAAGACGGCAGCCACACCAGACAGCAAAGACACAAAACCAGTCGCATCATGTTTTTTTTCATAATTGATCTCATTGGTTAGAACGGTTAACTGCAACAGAGGCATTTTTCTTGACGCCCGACACCTCTCTTAGAATCGCATCTGTTCGACAAAAGACTGTCAAACTACCCTGAAAACCGACCATCAAGCAAGGTTTTTTTCAGAACAGCCAGTTGTAAATTCATTTGATTTTCCTCTTTCACTTCCTCTCTGTCAATTTCATTTTTTATTGAATTTTCCTCTCAAAGCTTCTCCCTGCATATGCACCACATATTTTCTAAACAATTAAGTAACCATGCCGATTCTCCTAGAAAAAGATAGGTAAGTTTTCAATTAATTGTCAAAAAAAACTTGACTGAAAGTAACTTCAACAGTATCAAATGCAGAAGCAAAAATGAATGTGCAGTCAGTCAGCACAGGCAACCTTCCACTAAGAGCAATGCAACCCCCACGTTCCAGAAAAGAATCCATCCTGCAAACTGCCACCCGATTTTTTTCTGAGAAATGTCCCCGGGATACCTCCATGAGCGAGACCACCAAGATTACCAGTGTCGCTGACGGAGCAATTTTCTATCATTTCAAGACCGAGGGTGAGCTATTATTGCTTGCTATAGTGAAAAACTTCACGGAAGGGATCGTCAGGAAGCTGCACAGTAAAAAGCAGGCAAGCCTTCTCTTTTTTACTAGTGTGGATGGTCTGCTTCGATTGGAAACATATAATCTCTACAGGGCTGGTCCTCTAATAACGACCTTGTCGTTGCATGCTGACAAGCAGGTAACAAGAAACGAAGCCCATTTTTATCAACCTACAATAACAAAAGAGTCCACTCACTATGATCCTTGCAAAAATTTTCCCATTCTTACTCTGGTTCAAGGGGTACAAGCTGGAGGAATTCAAGCTGGACCTGATGGCCGGTATTACGGTTGCACTGGTTCTGATCCCTCAGTCCATGGCCTATGCGCAACTGGCCGGCCTTCCCGCTTATTACGGCCTTTATGCCGCTTTTCTTCCACCCATGGTGGCGGCACTCTTTGGCTCCAGTCGGCAACTGGGTACCGGCCCGGTGGCCGTTGTTTCTCTCATGTCGGCAGCATCCCTTGAACCATTGGCCACGGCCGGGTCTCCTGAATTCATCGCCTACTCTATCGTCCTGGCTCTGGTTGTCGGTATCTTCCAGTTCTCCCTTGGTGTATTGCGACTGGGAATGGTGGTTAATTTCCTCTCCCATCCGGTCATCAACGGATTTACCAATGCTGCAGCCATTATCATTGCCTCGTCTCAGTTCTCCAAATTTTTTGGAGTCTATGTGGACAAGGCGCCTCATCACTATGAAACCATGACACGGGTTTTCCAGGCAGCAATGGACTACACCCATATCCCCACCCTTGCCTACGGCATCAGTGCCGTGGTCATCATGGTCACCTTAAGAAAGATCAACCCAAAAATCCCCAGTGTACTGGTCGCTGTTGCCATCACCACCCTGATCTCGTACTTTACCGGCTTCAACAACGATGCCTATGTTCCTGTTTCTGCAATCCAATACCCTGGTATCGAAGCAAAAATACACGAGTATAACGAGATCACAACACAGATCAACACACATGGCGAAGAGCGTGCCAAACTCGGTAATGCTGTCGATGAACTGCGCAAATTGGAATCAGGCAGCCATGGTGGAGGTCCTTCTGTGGAACGCCTCAACCTTGAGAACGAAATAAACATCCTGACCGTTCTCATGAATCAGGGCAAAGAGGAAGCACACCTGCTCCGCTCAGATCTCAGGCATCTGAAATTTGAAGCGGTCAAAGAGGGAGAGACCTACACCTTTTACCCAAAAGAAAGCATCCCTGCTGACGTCAAGACCGATGGCCATACATGGCGCCTCAAGATGAAAAACGCTGTCCTTGACACCGACAAACTGAGTATGATGGGCGGCGGTGCCATTGTCGGCAAAATCCCTGAAGGATTGCCGACCTTGGCAATGCCCGACCTGACGGTCAAAAGCTTTTTCAAACTGCTGCCCACTGCGATTATTATCTCCCTGCTTGGTTTCATGGAAGCCATTGCCATTGCCAAGGCCATGGCTGCCAAGACCGGTCAGAAGCTTGACCCCAACCAGGAGCTCATTGGTCAGGGCCTGGCCAATATACTGGGATCTGTCGGATCCAGTTATGCGGTTTCCGGTTCATTTTCCCGTTCAGCAGTCAATCTGCAGGCAGGGGCGGTCTCCGGCATCTCGTCCGTGGTTACTTCCCTGATGGTGGTTCTGACCCTGCTCTTTTTCACCCCCCTGCTCTATCATCTGCCCCAGGCCACCCTGGCTGCAGTTATCATGATGGCCGTTATCGGACTCATCAATATCAAAGGATTTATCCACTCCTATAAGGCCCAATGGTACGACGGTGTCATCTCCATCCTCAGCTTTCTGGTGACCCTGTACTTTGCCCCGCATCTTGACAAGGGCATCATGGTCGGATTTGTCCTGTCCATGGGCGTATTCCTCTACAAATCCATGCGCCCTGTTGTGGCCGAGCTTTCCATGGACGAAGACAAGGCCCTCAAGAATGCAGAGCATTATCGTCTCAAAGGCTGCCGTCATATCTCGGTGGTTCGCTTTGACGGTGCCCTGTTTTTTGCCAATGCCAGCTATCTCGATGAACAGGTGGCCAAATTCAGAACCGAGCGCCCGGAGCTCCGTTACATCCTGCTTGATGCCAAAGGGATCAATGAGATGGATGCCTCAGGTGAGGAAGCCCTGGCGATGATCGTTGATCGCCTGCGAGCAGCAGGACTCGGATTTGCCATGTGTGGTGTCAAAGGCCAGGTCATTGCCGTCATGGAACGGACCCACCTGCTGGGTAAGATCGGCATGGAAAATATGTACCCGGACACTAAAACTGCCGTTGCCGACATCATCACCAAGGTCCATACAAACAGTGATCTGCCTGAAGAAGGCTGTAAGAACTGTCCGTTGACCAAATATATCCCGGCTTAACGCGCCTGGTTTTGTTATCACAAAAAAAGGCCGCTCACCCATTTGGGTGAGCGGCCTTTTTTTGGTTTGAAGCAAGAGATGCATGCCGATAATAAGAAAAAATCATTGAACAAGAGGTATCAAAGCACAAAAGCAATAGCCCCCTCAAAACGACAGGCATAGCAAAGCTCTCTGAACAATCACCCGGCATTTACAGACATAAGATTTTCTGAGATACTGCCAGCGAAAGCTGACATTTCACAGCTGATACTTAACTGACCCGGCTCCTTCCTCTCACGCTGTTCCCAGTTCCACCCTGTTCCGCCCATTTTGTTTGGCTCTGTACAAGGCCTGATCACTGCACTCAATAAGTGCTGTACGGCTCATTACCGACTTACCCAGATCGCTGGCAGCAATTCCTATACTCATTGTAACAGAAATAAATTGCCCGTTATATTCAATCTGTTTCTGCTCAATTCCTCTGCGTAGACGCTGAGCAAGCAACTTTGCGCCGTGAGCACCGGTTTCAGGCAGAACAACAGCAAACTCCTCTCCGCCATAACGGGCAACGAAGTCACATTGGCGCACAAGGGAGACAAGTACACGACTCACCTCTTGCAGCACATGGTCACCGGCAAGATGCCCGTAGTTGTCATTGACCTTTTTGAAAAAATCAATATCCAAAATCAGCAGGGCAAGGGGGTGCTTGTAGCGGCCGGACCGTTCCAGTTCTACCTCCAGCACCTCCTGAAAATATCTATGATTGTAGAGACCGGTCAGACCATCGTGCAAGGCAAGTTCACGCAGACTGTCATTTGCCTGTTTCAACTCCGTGGCAAGTTTCTCAGCACTCTGTTTAGCCTGCTTCAGTTCAAGAACGATCTGCTCATAAGAGAAATTCAGTCGGCCCAGCTCATCATTGGCCTCCTGCATGATCTGCGAAAAGGGTTTAATTTCTCCTGGATCGATGGCAAACAGGTCCAGAATCTCACGGGCCCTCTCACCGACGGTGTCAATCAAAGAATCTATCTGCACGTCAGTAAGCTGCCAACTCTCAGCCAGACCGGAATGCACATCTGTTGATTTACTGTTACTGCGCACCCCATGATACATCGCTGAAATCTTATCAGCAAAACCGAGCACCATTGCCGCCTGCCTATACTTTGCATCCGGCGCCCCGACATGATGGAAACGGATAGGTTGGCAGATCGAATCAGGCAGATTCCAGGATTTAAGAAAAAGACAACCTATCTCAGCATGATCATGGCCAAATTGATTTTTCTCAGTTGCAGAGACACTTTTCCCGCTTACGCGCTTATCATCCAAAACCGTGGCGTAGCCACTGGGATCGGAAAGAAAGAGAATCAGTACCCCAATATCCTGTAATAAGGCAGAGACAAAGATATCCTGATCTTTATAGGAAATTCTTTCTCCCAGAACTTCTGCAGCAACAGCCGCAGTAATAGCCCGCCGCCAAAAAAGATTCAGGTCAAAACTGCCGTGGGGTACATCCTGAAAGTCCTGAACAATTGCAAATGAAAGGGCTATATTTTTCAGGGCATCAGTCCCGATCAGGGCTGTAGCCTGTGAAAGAGAGTTGACAGGTTGCAGGAGTCCGTAAAGAGAGGAATTAGTAATTTTCAGGATGCGTGCACTCAAGGCAGGATCTGCGGATATAATCCGAGCCAGCTCATCAAAAGAATTTTCCTGTTGTTGAACTGCCTCAAGAATTTTTAAGGCAATGGCAGGTGGTGATGGCAGCCTGCACTTTTCATCGAAAAAATCCTGTAAGCTGGCCATACACCTGCTCTCCCTGGTAACTATTAAAAAAAATATCCCTATGAATTCAGCACACTCTACTCATCAATAGCACACTAAGACGAGAAGAACCAGGCAAAGATTTGTCCCTTCTTTGAGAGTTGCAGAGAATGGAACCGTAGATATAAAAACTTTTAACTTTGCTTTGCTACGTTTCCAAGCACTCTACTCTTCCTCCAGCCTTTCTATTTCTCCCTGCGCGGTTTCCCACTTTTCATACCAGTGCTCGAGCCTGCTGACACATTCATCATAGTCATGAGACGTTGCTGTCCAGGCCTTCTGGTCCTGATAAAGATCCGGATCGGCCATGAGGGCTTCAAGCTCTATCTTTTCATTTTCGAGCTTCTCCACCTGTTTTTCTGCCTCTTCAGCCTTCTTCTTCCAGGGACCTATCTTTCGGTTGCGTTCCTTGCGATCGTGAGCCTCCTGCTTCCGTTTTTCCTTGCGCGACCCTTGTGAATGCGGGGTATCCTCTTTTGGCGAGGATGAAGAAACACTTTCCTTTTTCTCCGTACTCTCCTGCTCAGCTGCTTCGCCCTCTATCTTCTGCAGATAGTCACTGATATTCCCCTCATACACAGCAACCCGACCGTCCTTCACCTCCACCACCTTATTAACAAAACTGTCAAGGAAGTAGCGGTTATGAGAAACCACCAGGACAAACCCGTCATACTGGGCCATGGCCTCCTGCAGCACCTCCTGGGAACTCATGTCCAGATGGTTGGTGGGCTCATCCAGGAGCATGCAGTTGGCTGGCGTGGCAATCATCTTGGCCAGGGCCAATCGACTCTTTTCCCCACCGGAGAGAACCGAAACCTTTTTATCCACCTCTTCCCCCCGGAAGAGGAAGGCACCCAGCAGGGAGCGTATCCGTGTGACAGGCATATCTTTGACAGAAAGTGACAGGGTCTCCAGAGCAGTGAGCGAGGGTGAGAGTTCCTGGGCCTGATGCTGCCCAAAGTAGGAAAGTTGGACATTGTACCCCAGCTTCACCTCACCCGAATCCATGGGAATAACACCACTGATAATCTTGAGCAACGTCGATTTTCCTGCCCCATTCACTCCAACCATGGCCACCTTGTCACCGCGCTGAAACTGAAAGCTCACATCTTTAAACACATCCTTTCCGGCAAAGGACTTGTACAAGTGCTCTACCTGGAGCACATCCCTGCCCGAGGCCGGAGCCGGTGGAAAGCTGAAACGGATCTGTCTGTCCTCATCCCCAATTTCGATCAGATCCATCTTTTCCAGCTGCTTGACACGGCTCTGCACCTGTTTAGCCTTAGTGGATTTTGAGCGAAACCGATCGACAAATCGCATGGTCTGCTTGATCTGTGCCTGCTGATTGTCATAAGCGGCTTTCTCGATGGTTCGGCGTTCTGCCTTTTCCTTCTCATAATAGGAATAGTTGCCCTTATAGATCGACAGCCTTCCTTGACTCAGCTCCCAGGTAGTCGTGGTCACCTTGTCTAGAAAAGTCCGGTCATGGGAAATAATGACCATAGCTCCCTTGTAGGAGCGGAGAAAATCCTCCACCCAGGTGAGCGAACTGAGATCCAGATGATTGGTGGGTTCGTCAAGGAGAAGAAGCGAAGGCGCGGCCAGCAGCATCTTGGCCAGCATCAGACGCATGATCCAGCCGCCGGAAAAAGAAGAGGCCGGTTTGTCCATATCATCCTGGTGAAAGCCCAGGCCCAACAGGATTTTTTCAATCCGGGCCCGCATGGTATAGATACCGCTTCCCTCCAGGCGATGCTGGATTTCCCCCTGCCGCTGCAGCATCTGGGCAAACTCTTCCGACTGATGATCCACCGAAGCAAGATCCTGATGCAGACGGTCTGCCTCCTTCTGCAACTCCAGCAATTCGGCAAAGGCACTCTCCGCCTCTTCATACAGGGTCTGACCTGATACCAGGGCACTGGACTCCTGGGGAAGATAGGCCACGCTAAAATACTTTGCCCGACTGAGAACTCCGTCATCGCAGGTACTGACCCCTGCCATAATTTTGAGCAAGGTTGATTTCCCGGCTCCGTTGACCCCCAGCAGTCCGATGCGGTTTCCCTCGTGAACCTGGACCGAAAGGTCTTTAAACAGGTGTTTTTCTCCGTAACGGACATCCAGATGATTAAGCGATAACATATTTCATTGTACCCCGTTGCATGGTTTTATCCGTTTTGACTTCCATTCGTCCTTCAAGCCCCAGTTCCTGCAGGCGCTTCATGTTTATTCGTTTCGGACCGACAAAGGCCGAAAGATCGCGATCCGAGATATGCAGCCGGAATCGACTTTCCGGCGGACAGGAGGCAAGCAGTCTGCGCACCCGCCTGAACCAGTGACGGGCTGCCACCAATTCTCCGAACGAGGGATGATAGGGGCCTGCCAGAAGTTCTTTTTCAAGTGATGTTGAAGCCTGCAGGCCCATGCGTATAATTGTAATCCCAGCCTGATCCAGCATTTCTTTAGCCCGGCGGCAAAGAGCGATTGCCCGATTCATGGTCATGGGCCGATAAACGCCCCGACGATACTGTTCAGCCAGGCCGGAACCGTTAATGACCAATGTCGGATAGAGTCGAACAAAGGCTGGTCCGAGTTCTACTACCTGCCTCAAGGTACCGAGAAAAGAGATACTTGTCTCCCCGGGAAGACCCGGCATAAGTTGAATCCCCAGCTCCATCCCCAGCTCTTTCAGGATCCGTGCAGCCCTTACAGAGTCTTCACTGCTATGCCCCCGCTGCGATGCCAGCAGCACCCTGTCATCCAGAGATTGCACGCCAAGCTCCACGGTCCTGACTCCATTCTCCAGCAAAAACTCACATGCCTTCTCATCTACACAGTCGGGCCGGGTGGAGAGGCGAATAGAGGCCACCTCTCCTGTTCGGAGAAAGGGCTGGACAGCACCCAGCAATTCCTCCTGCCGGGCCGGAGGCAGACAGGTAAAAGAACCTCCATAAAAGGCCACCTGCACCTCACTGTGACAGCGGGAATAGCCAAGCCATTCTGCGATGGTCTGCCGAACCTGGGTTACACCATCTGCTTCCTGTTCTCCCTTTCCACTGATGGAGAGCTGATTACAGAAGAGACAATGACACGGACAACCCTGGTGGGGGATAAAAACAGGAATAACGAGAGTCATATTTGATATCGTTTCAGGGGGTCGGACATGACATGTATAAATAAGGCTGAAGGAATAAACAGATTACCGGTCTACAAACAATACAATGTCAAAAGATCCCTTCAGCCTTCACTCCTTGAACCTCTCCTACTCTGAAAACCTGGCGAGCACATCATCGAGTTCATTTAGGGTCGCTGCTGCTGCTCGCTGCTCCGCCTCTTTCTTCGATCCGGCCACACCGGTACCAAGGGGGGTATCACGAAACAGAACGGAGACAGTGAAGACCTTCTGATGGGAAGGCCCCTCTTCTAAGTCAAGTTGATAGGAAGGAGCTTCATTAAACTTCTCCTGCAATGCCTCCTGCAGCCTGCTTTTGGCATCTGCCATCAGCAACTCTTCCTTTTTTGCAGCAATGGCCGGAATAAAAAAACGACCGACGAGCGCTTCCACTGTGATATAATCACTGTCTTCAAAGACTGCCCCTATCAGTGCCTCATAGGCACAGGAAAGGATAGAAGACTTTTTTCGGCCATTGGACGCGTCTTCCCCTTTTCCCAGACAGAGGTAGTCTCCCAATTTAATTTCCCGGGCCATGGCCGCCAGATGACTCTCATTGACCAGAGATGATCGCAGACGGGTCAATTCACCTTCCTGCATGTCCGGAAAATGTCTGCACAGGATGTGTCCTATGACCAGGTCTAGAACTGCATCGCCAAGGAATTCTAAAATTTCATTGTTTTTATCGATCCGGGCCTGTTCAAAAGCAAATGAAGAGTGAATCAGAGCTTTTTGCAACAGGCGCAGATCGGTAAAACGATAACCAAGGACCTGTTCCAAAACCGCCAGGTCATTCTTGTTTCGTTGTACCAGTGAATCAATATCCATCACCATTTTCCTCTTGTGAAAAAAACAAACTATGGTATAAAGTTCGGTTCGTGTCGCTCAGGCACATCCAGGCGGCGTAGCCAAGCGGCTAAGGCACTGGTCTGCAAAACCATGATTCAGCGGTTCAAATCCGCTCGCCGCCTCCAGGACTTTCAAGGCGATAACCACTAAACCGGTTATCGCCTTTTTTTATGCTCAACATAAAAAAAAGGGGGCAGGCTGAGCCCTACCCCCTAAAAAAAAAGCATTATAGCATAAAACGTGCTTTGCCACACCTTTTTCCTTTGCCGCCAGTCAGATCAGGAAAGCTTCTCCACCGGAATCCCCCATATCTCCTCTGCATACTGACGAATGGTTCGGTCTGTGGAGAATTTTCCCATCCTCGCCACATTGAGTATAGCCATCCGCGTCCACTGCTCCTGATCGCCGAAGGCCTCCCCCACCCGTTCCTGGCATTCCAGATAGGATTCAAAATCGCGTAACAGGAGATAGGGATCTTGAGGATTCATCAGACTCTCCACCAGAGGCCTGAACAGCTCTTTATTACCACGGCTGAAAGCTCCATTACGCAGACTTGCCAGCACCTCTCTTACCACCGGGTTTTCATCGCAGATCAGCTGGGGCGAACGGCTGATATTCAGACGTTCATACTCGGCCTCTTCTGCTGTCAGACCGAAGATGAAAATATTTTCTGCACCCACCTCTTCCAGAATTTCAATATTGGCACCATCCAGAGTACCGATGGTAAGCGCACCATTCAGGGAAAACTTCATATTACCTGTACCCGAGGCCTCGGTACCGGCAGTGGATATCTGTTCCGAGAGATCTGCCGCCGGCATAATCACCTCGGCCTGGGAGACATTATAGTTGGGAAGAAAGACGACTCGCAGCCGCTTCCCGACCCGAGGATCATTATTAATCACATCAGCCACAGAGGTAATCAGCTTAATAATGAGCTTGGCTATCCAGTAAGAAGGTGCAGCCTTACCGGCAAAAATCACCACCCGCGGTGCCAGATTCCGCTCCGGATGCTGGATCATCTGATGATACAGACTGATGATGTGCAGGCAATTCAGGAGCTGTCTTTTGTACTCATGTATTCGCTTCACCTGCACATCAAACATGGCGTAGGGATCGACCTCCACTCCACAGAGCTCGCCTATGAGCATGGCCAGTTGCTTCTTGTTTTCCAGCTTGACCTCCTGCCACTTCCGGCAAAATGTCTTGTCGTCCACCAGAGAAGCCAAGCCATGCAACTGATCCAGATCCGTGACCCAGCCGGAACCGATGTGGCTGCTGATCAGCTTGGCCAGTCCCGGATTGGCCAGGAGCAGCCAGCGCCGGGGAGTGATACCATTGGTTTTGGAATTGAATTTGCCGGGATAAAACTCATTGAATCTGGGAAATATATTTTCCTTCAGCAGTTTGGCATGAAGCTCGGCCACACCATTAACCGAATGACTGCCGATGATGGCCAGGTGAGCCATTCGGATTTTTTTTCCCTCACCACTCTCCTCGATGATGGACATGGTCTGCAGCCGATGAACATCACCGGGATACTGTTGTTTGACACTATCCAGAAAGCGTTGATTGATCTCATAGATAATCTGCAGGTGACGGGGCAGGACCCTGTCCATCATTTCCACGGTCCACTTCTCCAAAGCCTCGGGCATCAGGGTATGGTTCGTATAGGCAAAGGTGTGAATACAGACATTCCAGGCCTTTTCCCAATGCAGTCCCTCTTCATCCAGAAGCAGACGCATGAGTTCGGGAATGGCAATGGCCGGGTGGGTGTCATTGAGCTGAACTACTATCCGCTCACTGAATTTAGTAAAGTCGTGATATTTCTTCTTGTAGCGGCGCATGATATCCTGAAAGGTGGCCGCCACGAAAAAGTACTGCTGCTTCAAGCGCAGCTCCTGACCCGCAAGATTGTGGTCTGGCGGATAGAGGACCTTGGAGATGGTCTCGGAACTGACCTTAGACTGCACAGCACCGATATAATCACCGTGGCTGAAGTAGCTGAGGTCGAGTTCCCGGGACGCCCGGGCTGTCCACAAACGCATATTGATGACATGATTGTTTTCATATCCGGGGACCAGGATGTCGCAGGGCATGGCCATGACATCTGTGGTGTCCACCCACTTCACCCGGTAATTCCCTTCGGTATCCTGGTAGGTGGAGAGACGGCCGTAAAAATGGACGGGAAAGACCGGATTCTTCCGATCGAACTCCCATGGCGTCCCGTAACGCAGCCAGTTATCCGGGCTCTCCACCTGATAACCATCGATCAGCTGCTGGTAAAACAGGCCGTACTCATAGCGAATCCCATAGCCATAGGCGGGAATCTTGAGCGTGGCAATGGAATCCATGAAACAGGCGGCAAGACGGCCAAGCCCACCGTTACCAAGAGCCGCATCCTCTTCCTCTTCGGCCAGGATACTGAGATCATAACCCAGCTCTTCCACGGCAGACTTCACCTGATCATAGATCCCCAGGTTGATGATAGCGTTGCTCAGCGAACGGCCAATCAGAAACTCCAGGGAAAGATAATAGACCCGCTTCTTCTCTTTATCGTAATAGGCCTTCTGGGTATCGATCCACTTCTCGGTCAGAATGTCGCGAAGGGTATAGGCCAGCGCCTTATAGATATCACTCTTGCCGGCCCGCTCCGGGTCACGCCCCTGAAAACTCATCACATGGTGAAGGATATTTTTTTTCAGCGATTCCACTGTGGTCGGACACATTTCTGACGGCAGAATTTTACTTGCGGCCTTGCACTGCTTTGCTCTTTTTGGGGGGGACATTGTACTCACCTGTATGTATCAGTTATGATTTTGCCTGCAGTCACCACTCCAGCGACCGACAGAGAACAGTTTCCGTACGTTTCCAAAACCTGATACATATGGTACCAAATAGTTAGAAGAAAAGGAAAATAATAATCCAGGAACCACACATTATCAGCCTGGTGGTGGGGGGCAATCTCTTTTCAGCCCTGCACAGAATCGATTTGACAGAGGCGGGATCCTGGCTATACTTTCCGGTAACAGTATTTCATATAAAGAAGAAGTATTGAGTGGATGGGTCTTGCTTCTCCCCTTTGTGAAAATTTTATGCTACAATGCAAGTCCAGCGACCCCTTACAGCACGGTGGGTTAACCATACCGGTCCCCCCCTCCCCATGAACTGCAACGCCTGAACATTGAATAAAGGATAACAGAAAATGACAGAAAAGAGCGGCTTGGTCAAAAAAGAAACCTTAATTTATGCCCTGCTTATCGGTTTTGTAGCAGGATTCATCAGTGGAGCCATATTTGCCGTATACAAACTAAAACCCATCACTTCATCCCAACAAGTCTCGGGGACAGCCGCTACCGACACCTCATCCCAACTGAGCAATCAGCAGATGGAGGCCATCGTCAATCTGGAAGCCGAGGTCACGGCCAATAAAGACAACGTAGAAGCCTGGACCAGACTCGGCCATCTCTACTACGATACCGAGCAGCCTACCCAGGCTATCAAGGCCTATACGCAATCTCTGGCTCTGCAGCCAAACAATGCAGATGTCTGGACAGACATGGGGGTCATGTACCGCCAAAACAAACAACCCGATAAAGCCATTGAGTCCTTTGAGAAGGCCTATTCCATCCAACCCGGCCACGAACCCGCACGCCTGAACAAAGGAATTGTCCTGCTCTATGACATGGACAAACCCCTGGAGGCCATTGCAACCTGGGAAGAACTGCTGGCCATCAATCCCCAGGCAAAGCTGAGCAGCGGCATGCCGTTGCAGCAGGCAGTAACAGAGATAAAAAAAGAACTCGCCTCCATGCCGAGAGCTGAAGAGCAGGAAGGGAAATGACATCGAACATTCATATCCCGGAACACTGCGATCACGAGACATTCAGTTCCGCCTGCCTTCATGACAAGGTACCACCAGTGGTCAAAACCCTGGTGGCCGCCTGGAAGAGCGGAGACTGTTTTGAGCATGTGGGTCCTGTCCCCATTCCGTCGCACAGGGCGATTATCGACATCATCTACCAGGTCCGGCAAATCCTTTTTCCCGGCTATTTCACCAGGACCAAGATCTACGCCTCCAACCTCGAGTATTATCTGGGAAAAGAGACCACAGAACTCTACGAGCGACTGACCGATGAAATCATCATGGCCATTCGTCACGACTGCCGCCGCACCAACCAGCCCTGCACTCAATGCGAAGAGCGGGGGCACCGTATGGCGCTCTCCTTTATCGAATCGCTGCCCGGCATCTCGGCCCTGCTCTCCACCGATATTCGGGCAACACTGGCCGGGGACCCGGCAACCGCAAGTTCCGACGAGGTAATCTTCTGCTACCCCGGGCTGTTGGCCACTTCTATCTATCGAATGGCTCATGAACTCTACCTCCTGCAAGTTCCCATCATTCCGCGAATCATGACTGAACACGCCCACAGTCTCACCGGAATCGACATCCATCCGGGTGCCTCCATCGGCCCGGGATTCTTCATCGATCATGGCACCGGGGTCGTTATCGGAGAAACCACGTTTATCGGATCCAATGTCCGCCTCTATCAGGGCGTAACTCTGGGGGCTCTGTCCCTGCCCAAGGATGCCGGGAAAACATTGCAGCATGTCAAACGCCACCCTACCATAGAAGATGATGTGATCATCTATGCCAACACCACCATTCTCGGTGGTGATACTGAAATCGGTGCCCGATCAGTAATCGGCGGCAATATCTGGCTGACCGAAAGTGTTCCCTCTGACACCAGGGTTGTACTCAAACGACCGGAACTGATCTATTCCGGAAGAAAAGGAGGGACATCGTGAACCGGCTTTTGCCGGAGTTAACAGTTGAGAGTGAAAGGTTACAGGTTACATAACACCCCGCTTTGCGGAGTATCAATCTTAGTTCTTCATTGAAGGAGCCTTTGTCCATGACCTGTTCAGTAACCGCCACAATCGGCAACACTCCGCTTCTGTCTCTCTCCCGACTCTGTCCGGACTGCCGGGCCCGGGTTCTGGCCAAACAGGAATCCCGTAATCCCATGGGCAGTGTCAAGGACCGTATTGCCCTGGCCATGATTGAGGCCGGAGAACAAGACGGTCTGATCCGAAAAGAAACTACCATTATCGAGGCCACCTCCGGCAATACCGGCCTGGGTCTGGCCTTTGTCTGTGCCAACAAGGGACTCCCCTTAATTCTCACCATGCCGGAAAGTATGTCTCTGGAACGGAGAACGCTCCTCAAACACCTGGGAGCCCGCCTCATCCTCACTCCTGCAGCCAAAGGCATGAAAGGAGCCATTGAAACAGCTGAAGAGCTGCTGCTGAATACGCCTAACAGCTTCATGCCCAGACAGTTTGACAACCCGGCCAATCCGAAAATCCATCGGGACACAACCGCTGAAGAGATCTGGCAGGCCACAGCAGGGAAGGTTGATATCTTTGTGGCAGGGATCGGAACCGGAGGCACATTCACCGGTGTGGCCGGAAGGCTCAAAGAAAAGAATCCTGATCTCATTGCCGTCGCAGTGGAACCTGCCGACTCTCCGGTCCTCTCCGGGGGCAAGCCCGGGCCTCATAAGATACAGGGTATCGGAGCTGGGTTCATTCCTTCCATCCTGCAGACTGAATTCATTGATCAAATCATTACCGTTACAAACAGCGATGCCATCGACACGGCCAGACTGCTTGCCCGATTAGAAGGGCTGCTGGTCGGCATTTCCTCGGGAGCAGCTGCCTGGGCAGCCATGCAACTGGCACAGCAAGAGGCAAACTGTGACAAAACCATTGTCACCATCCTTCCGGATACTGGTGAGCGTTATCTGAGTACTGACCTGATGAGACAGGAAAAGTCAGGGAATACCTTTTACTGAAATCACGGGCAAATCAGGACTCACAAAACTTTCCCCATGCACAGAACAATACACAGACGGCCTGCAGCAGCAGCCTCTCCTCCACCCAGCAGCATAGTGCTGCTTCACACTGTCTGGATACCAACCCTGCATACTCATGGTGAGCTCCCCCCAACAAAAGAGTCAAGCCCCATACAAGCGTTGTGGCATTGAGGTTCGGGGAAGTATCAAGCTGTTCTGCATTTGTCATCAGGAAATCCGCCGATTTTTTTCAAAATTTACTGTCCCCCCCCCTTCTCATTTGACTCCTGACCTCTCTTTATCATAGACTATTATCAGATGAGAGAATATGTATCTTTGTTTGCCCGTTACAGAATTTCCTCCTTAACCTTTATGGCGTTGCGATTATCACAAATCACCTGCCACGACACCTCATGCATTTGTTTTTGATCAAAAATCTAAGGCCTCGTTTATGATGGCAAATCACTCCATCACCATTCTTACCATTGAGGACGACCGACTGGTACGCAAGGCTATCGCCTCTTACCTGCAGGGACTTGGTCACTTAGTCCTCCAGGCTGGGGATGGGGCAGAAGGCCTGGAGATATTCCGGAGGGCACATCCTGATCTTATCCTCACCGATCTCCGCCTGCCGAAGATCGATGGCATGGAAGTGCTCTCTACTGTCCAGAAAGAATCCCCGGACACCCCTGTTATCATCGTTTCCGGTATGGGTACCCTGGAAGATGCCATTAAGGCTCTCAAACTTGGTGCCCGAGACTATGTAACCAAGCCGATTACTGACATGGCTCTGCTGGAGCATGCTGCTGCCCGTGCCCTGGAACGAGTCAGACTGATCAAGGAAAACAGACGATATCAGTCCTTTCTTGAAGATGAGGTTCAGAAAAAAACCGCTGAATTACAGCAGGCCCAGAAACTCGAAG
This sequence comes from Pseudomonadota bacterium, assembly GCA_018820855.1. GTDB lineage: Bacteria > Desulfobacterota > Desulfobulbia > Desulfobulbales > Desulfocapsaceae > Desulfocapsa. The sequence goes on from JAHJNL010000004.1 coordinate 17,701, forward strand.
CCATCGGTACTCTGGCCGGCGGCATTGCTCATGACTTCAACAATATCCTTGCCGCCATCATGGGCTTTACCGATCTTGCTCTGCTGAAGACAGAAATGGACTCTGAATTGACTGACTATCTGCATCAGGTACAAAAGGCCAGTCGTCGGGCAAAAGATCTGGTACTTCAGATCCTGACCTTCAGCCGCAAGAATGATACTGAGCGCCATCCGATTCAGGCTGCGCTCACCATCACAGAGACCCTGAAATTTACGCAGGCAACACTGCCGGCAACAGTCCGGATAACTCAGCACATCAATGCCCAACAGACAATGATCCTGGCTGACCCCACTGAAATTCATCAGATAATCACCAACCTCTGCACCAATGCCTTTCATGCCCTGCCCGACGAAAAGGGGACAATTACAGTAACCCTTGATAACCTCACCATCACCGCAGACGATTTGCACAAACACCCCCAATTGCCAGGCGGGGATTATCTGCAGCTTACGGTCAGCGATGATGGATGCGGCATGGACCTGGCAACCCAGAGCGCTATTTTCGACCCCTTTTTCACCACCAAGGAAAAGGGACAAGGTACCGGCCTTGGTCTTTCCGTAGTGCATGGCATCGTTACTGACTGGGGCGGCACCATCAAAGTCAAGAGTGAACCGGGCAAGGGCTCGACGTTCACGCTCCTCTTTCCGGTGACAGAGGCCGTCGCCAGAGAAACCGAGGCTGTCGTCTCCCTTCCCGGCGGCAGTGAGCGTATCCTTTTCATTGACGATGAAGAGGACCTGCGATTACTGGCCGAGCGAATGCTTACCTATCTCGGCTACTCTGTCATCTGCTGTTCTTCCGCTCAGGAGGCCTTGAAAAAAATGAGAGGAGACACTGCCGGTTTTGACCTGGTCATCACTGACCAATCCATGCCGCAGATGCCAGGAACGGAGCTGGCAAAGGAGCTGCTCTCCATCAGTCCGGGACTGCCGATCCTCCTCTGCACCGGCTACAGTTCCATGGTCGATAACGACAAGGCACTGACCATGGGAATCAGAGGTTTTCTTCTGAAACCCCTTTCCATCAGTAAAATGGCCCGGGAGATACGGACCATTCTTGATAAGTAGCAGAACAAGTGCTCAAAAATATGAAATTAACCATCAGCTTTTTGCTGTCAGGTATGGGCTTAATGCAGAAGAAGCCTGAAGAGAGAAGTGGGGATATGAAAAGCACAGCAAAAAAAAAGGTGTCATGAAGACAGTGAGTCCATCTCAAAAATCGCCTTTTCTCATGAAACGCAACACCCTCATTCTCGTAGCAGGATGGACGGCAGTGATTGTCATGGGGGCGTGCTGGCATCTGTTCGAAGCGTACCAGAACACGTTGCAATCGGCATATATTGAGGCGACACGCTCATTTGAAAAGGATCAGGTATACCGCCGCTGGGCCGCCGGTCACGGTGGTGTTTATGTGCCGGTGAGCAAAGAGACGCCACCCAATCCCTACCTGTCGCACATAAAAAATCGTGACATCACCACCACATCCGGGCAAAAACTGACCCTGGTCAATCCGGCCTACATGACACGCCAGGCATATGAGATAGGACACAAATACTACGGCCATCAGAACCATATCACCAGCCTCAAGCCTATTCGCCCTGAAAATGGACCGGATAGCTGGGAGACCAAAGCGCTGCAGGCAGTTGAACAGGGCAAGACCGAGGTAAGCGAATTTGCAAAAATCGGGGGCACTGACTACCTGCGCCTGATGCGACCGCTGAGAACCGAGCACAGCTGTCTGAAATGCCACGCGACACAAGGCTACAAGGAGGGCGATCTGCGTGGCGGCATCAGCGTCTCTGTGCCTATGGAGCCGCGGTGGAAACTTATGTCTCTTCATGCGACTGCCATCTTTATCATGAGCTACGGCCTCGTATGGCTCCTGGGTCTGGCCGGTTTCGGGGTCTATGCCTGGCAAACAGGACAGCAAATCCGGCTGCGCGATCAGGCAGAGGAAGCGCTGCAAAATGCATTAACAGAATACGCCGATCTCTACAATAACGCCCTGGATATGTTTGTCTCGGCGGATGCCGACACAACACAGGTTATTCGATGCAACCAGACCCTGCTCACAACCCTGGGCTACAGCAGAGAAGAAATCATCGGCCGCCCGGTTTTTGATCTCTACCACCCCGACTGTCTGGATGAGGTCAAAAACAACATCTTCCCCACCTTTTACAGAACAGGAACAATTACAAACAGAGAACTGAAGCTGCAATGCAAGGATGGCTCTCCCCTGTCAGTAACCCTTGACCTCTCGGCCTTTCGAGACAAAGAAGGAAGGATCATACAAAGCAGATCTGTTCTGCATGACATCAGCGACAGAAAGTGGCTGCAGGAACAGCTCATTATCAATGAGAAGATGGCTACCATCGCCGGGCTTGCCGCAGGTGTTGCCCATGAAATAAACACTCCGCTTTCAGGAATTCTCCAATCAATCCAGCTTATTGAGATGGGACTTGACCCGGAGCAGGAAGAGAATCGGCAGCTGGCTGCCAAATGCGGCATAGAACTAGCCAATGTCCGGAGCTACCTGCAGAAAAAAGAACTGGATTTCTTCCTCAACGGCATCAAAGAATCTGCCACCACGGCAGCACATATTATCTCTGACCTGCTCCAGTTCAGCCGCCCCCGTATAAGTGAACGCGCTGCTGTCAGTCTGACTGATCTCATCGACCATTCCATTGAACTCGCCAAGGCCGATTATTCGCTGAAAAAGGAGTACAATATACTCAATGTAGAGTTCATACGAGAATACAGTCCAGACCTGCCGGAAGTCAACTGCATGGCCATGGAAATAGAACAGGTTCTTATCAATCTCATCAAAAACAGCTGCCAGGCAATGGCAGAAAATGGAGGCCCGACAGCCCCGCACATTATTGTCCGTACAAAACAACGCGATGAGATGGCAGTGATTGAGGTGGAAGACAATGGCCCGGGTATAGAGGAAAAGATCAGCCTCCAGATCTTTGATCCATTTTTCACTACCAAGGATATCGGCAAAGGAACCGGCCTTGGTCTTACCGTATCCTATTCCATTATCTGTGACAAGCATGGTGGAACCTTGCAGCTAACGAGCCTGCCGGATAAAGGAACCAAGACCATCATCGAACTGCCGATCACAGGAGCAAGGAAATAACAAAAATGAGTAAGCGCGCAGAGACAATTCTGATTGCTGAAGATGATCCGCTTGTTCGTAAAACAACAGCTCATTATCTGACAGGAAAGGGCTATACCATCCTGGAAGCCAGTAACGGCAGCGAGGCCTTGCAGTTGTTCAGAGAAGAAAAACCGAATATCCTTCTTACTGACCTGCGCATGCCGAGACTGGACGGTATGCAGCTTATCCAGACAGTGGTGCAGGAAGATCCGCATATGCCGGTGATTATTTTCTCCGGCATGGGAACCATGGGAGATGTCATCGAGGCCCTGCGCGCCGGGGCCTGGGACTATCTCACCAAACCGATAACGGATCTGGATATTGTCGCCCACAGCATCAACAAGGCCTTGGAACGTGCCAAACATCTTCGCCAGGAAAAATTATACCAGGCCAGTCTTGAACAGGAGGTACAGAAACGGACCCTCGAGCTGCAGCAGCAGAACAGGCAGCTCGAGCAGGAGATACAAGAACGTAAGGTCCAGGAAGCCCTGGTTCTCCATGCAAAGCAGGAATGGGAACGCACCATTGACTCCATGCCTGATATGGTAGCCATTATTGATATTGAACACACCATTGTTCGTATGAATAAGACCATGCTCAATCAACTCGGCAAGTCCTACAATGAACTGTTGAGTACAAAGTGCTTTCTTTGTGCCCATGACAGAGAGGAGCCGCCCGAGTACTGCCCGCACAGCAAACTCCTTCAGGACGGCAAGCCTCACCGGGCCGAAATCTACGAAGAACGTCTGGGCGGGCACTGCGAGATCAGTGTGACTCCTTACTATGACCCTGACGGGTCTCTTCTCGGCTCCGTCCACATTGCCAGGAATATCAATGCACAAAAAAAGGCTGCGCTGGAAAAGGAGAAACTGCAGTCCCAGCTTCTTCATGCTCAGAAACTTGAATCAGTGGGACAACTGGCTGCCGGTATTGCCCATGAAATAAACACCCCCACCCAGTTCATCGGCACCAATATCGATTTTTTCGATGAAACGTGTCGGGATATCAGTGAGTTCATGACACAGATTCAGGAAATTGCAAAGAAGGCCACGCCGGAAATCAGTGCTGCAATAAACAAGGCCCTGGAAGAGCTGGATTGGGCCTACCTGACCGAAGAGATCCCCCTGGCCATCAGCCAATCGTATGAGGGCGTGAAACGTGTCAGATCCATTGTCCAGGCCATGAAGGAATTCTCCCATCCGGGCAGCAAGACTAAGAAAGAGCTGGATCTTAATCAAATTATCAATACTACAGTGACGGTAGCCCGTAACGAATGGAAATACGTTGCCGACATGGAGCTCGATCTGGATCCGCAACTGCCGAAAATTCCGCTGTTGGCAGATGAAATGGGCCAGGTTGTCCTCAATATGCTGGTCAATGCGGCCCATGCCATAGCTGAAAAACTAGGTGATAACCCGGCGGGAGCCAAGGGCACAATATCCATCATCACCCAAAAGACTGCAAAAGGGGTAGAACTGCGTATGCATGACACTGGAGCCGGCATGCCTGGTCATGTGCAACTCCGAATCTTTGATCCTTTTTACACCACCAAAAAAGTGGGTAAAGGTACAGGCCAGGGTCTGGCAATAAGCCACGATGTGGTTGTTGACAAACACCAGGGAACCATTGAGGTTGAATCAACATTGGATGAAGGCACAACGTTCATTATCCAACTGCCTTTGCAAGACGGAGAAAGCAAATGAGAAAAAAAAGGATCCTTTTTGTAGACGATGAAACCAATATCCTTTCAGGATTAAAACGCATGCTGCGTTCAATGCGGCAAGAATTTGATCTGCAATTTGCCGAGAGTGGCAAAGAGGCGCTTGAGATTATGGAAAGTACCGAGTTTGACGTGGTGGTTTCCGATATGCGTATGCCTGGCATGGATGGGGCAACATTGCTCACAGAAATACAGAAACTCCACCCCTATTCCATCCGGATCATGCTCACAGGACAGGCCGATGAAAAATCGATACTGCGCACAGTGGGCGTTGTCCATCAGTTTCTTGCCAAACCGTGTGAATCGGAGCATCTTAAGGCTATACTGCTACGGGCAAGTGCCTTGCATGAGCTCATCTCCCAGGATGCACTGAAAAAAATCATTACCCAGCTTGGTACCTTGCCCAGTGTGCCTGAGGTCTATGCAAAACTGCGCAAGGCCATGGCAAACCCAGAGATCGCCATAGCAGAAGTTGCAAAAATTATAGAAGAAGATATGGCTATGAGCGCCAAGGTTCTGCAGTTGGTAAATTCAGCTTTTTTCGGTCTATGCCAAAAGGTAGAGAGTCCGGCCCGTGCCGTGAATTTTTTAGGACTTGACACTGTTAAAAGCCTGGTTCTGGGCGTTGGGGCTTTCTCTCAGACCAAGGCCTCCTCAAAGATCTTTCCTATCAAACAACTCTGGTCACACAGCCTAACAGTAGGAACCTTTGCCAAGAAGATTGCCTTGAGTGAGTCGGACGACAAGGAACTTATTGATTACTGTTTTCTGGCCGGCCTCCTCCATGACATCGGCAAATTGGTATTAGTTGCGCAAATGGAGGATAAGTATGAACAGGCAGTCCTGCTTGCCAGAAAGAACAATATCTGCCTGCGTACAGCTGAAAAGGAGATCTTTGATACGGTTCATGGGGATATCGGAGCATATCTGATGGGCTTATGGGGAATGCCCGGACCGGTAGTTGAGGGTATTGGCTTTCACCATCGTCTGGATAACTACCCAAACAGGCAATTTAACCCTGCACTTGCTGTGCATGTAGCCAATGCCATTTATTATGAGAACCGGCCTGATGAAGTTATTGGTGCTCCCCATGAAATAGCCATGGTCCACTTGCAGGCCATGGGACTAGATGATAAAATAGACCACTGGCGTGAACTTTGTGCTGAATCATTTGAACAGGATAACAAAGATGACTGATAAAATTTTACTGGTCGATGACGAACCTAACGTTCTGCAATCCATGCAGCGTCAGTTACGAAAACGTTTTAATATAACAACGGCGGAAAGTGGTAATGACGCCCTGGCAAAATTAAAAGAGCAGGGGCCTTTTGCCGTTATTATTTCAGATATGCGCATGCCTGGCATGGATGGGGTACAACTTCTCAGCAGGGTGAAGTCCACTTTTCCTGATACGGTTCGCATTATGCTTACCGGTAATGCTGATCAGGAAACAGCTACTGAAGCAGTGAACGTAGGTCAGATCTTTCGCTTCCTGAATAAACCCTGTTCTACTGCCGTGTTAGCAACATCCATTGCCCTTGCAGTAAGACAGTACAACCTTATTACCGCCGAAAAAGAGCTCCTGAACAAGACCTTGAAAGGCAGTATCTCTGTTATGGCCGAATTGCTCAGCCTTGCCAATGCCACTGCCTTCAGCAGTGGATACCGTATCAAATCCATGGTTAAGCACATTGCCCAAGAACTCCAGTTAACCAATCCCTGGCAATATGAAGTTGCAGCGTTGATGTCTCAAATAGGATGCATCACCCTGCCCACTGATATTTTACACAAACTCCATGCAGGCATCACACTCTCGGCGGAAGAACAGGAGATGTATGAAAATCATCCAAATGTTGGCAGCAAGCTCATCCGCAAGATTCCCAGGCTGGAAAAAGTCGCGGCAATGATCGAACACCAGCTTCGCTCTTTTGACTGTTGTGACAAGGAAGATTCTCTGGAAGAAGAGATTACCCTTGGTGCCGAAACCCTGAAGGCGGTCATAGAATACGACCTGTTGCGTCAGCAGGATCTGGGGCATCTGCAGGCCCTTAAGCGTATGCGAAAACGATCGGGTGAATACAACCCCAACATACTGAATATCCTGGAATTGCACAGGCCAAAGGAGGTGCATGCCACAATCAAAAACCTGAGTTTTAAAGATATCATTCCCGGCATGATTGCGGTTGAAGATGTTTTTGCCAAGAATGGCACTATGCTTATTCCGAAAAATCAGGAAATCACCTGGCCTGTCATTCAAAGTCTGACAAATTTTGAAAAGCACATTGGTATTATCGAGCCAATACGCGTACGCACAACTTAATTCAAAAACAGAAAAAGCAGGTGTGCGGTTTGGTTTGCCCAAAAAGCTAAAAGCATCTCAGACAGGGACGGTCTCAAAAAATAACAAACGGGCCACACGATTTTTTCAAAGAATAATCTTATGTTTTATCCAGCACTTCGCGGACGGCCTCAAGAAGCTCGTCTCCATGTATCGGTTTGAAAACGTATTTTTTTATGCCCATGGACAGGGCCTTTTCTTCGGAAACGATATCACTGTGTCCGGTACACATGATAATAGGCAGGGACGGTTTGATCTCCAGCACCGCTTTGGCCAGTTCTGCACCCGTGAGCCTTGGCATGGTCTGGTCGGTGATGAGCATATCAAACGTATCCGGCTGACTGCGGAACTTCTCCAGGGCCTCCATGCTGTCTGTAACTGCAGTAACCTGATACCCTCTGCTTTCCAAACGTTTTTTGTTGATTTTCACCAGAAGCAGTTCATCGTCCACCATCAATATTTTCTCGTTGCCAGTGGTTTGCCCCCCCCTCTTTTTCTCCTCTGCAGCACTTGATTGAACAGTTGATTCTGCCGTTATCGGTAAATAAACGGAAAAAAGCGTCCCCTTTCCGACACTGCTTTCCACCTCAATAAATCCGTTACAATCCTCGACAGCACCGTGGACAACAGCAAGCCCCAGACCGGTTCCTCTCCCCACTTCTTTGGTGGTGAAATAGGGTTCAAAAATTCGATCAATGATGGATGGCTCCAAGCCACATCCGTCATCCCTGACAGTCAAAACGACAAAGGGTCCAGTCGGCACGCCCCGCTCACTGAGGATTTCCCCGCCACTTTTTCCCCTTTTCTGTAAGCCCACACTCAAGGTCCCCTTCTGCTCATTCATGGCATGCAGGCCATTGGTACAGAGATTGACAACAATCTGATGGATGACGGTAGGGTCAGCCATTATCATTCCACAATCAGGGTCAACATCTTCTCTTATCTCAACCGTTGCCGGCATGGTCGCATGCAGCATTTTCAGTGCTTCCCGGACAACCAGATGAGGGTGGATGACCTGTTTTTCAATGCCAGCCTGACAACTGAAGGTAAGAATCTGCCTGACAAGATTTGTTGCCCGTTTCCCAGCTGCAAGGACTTCTGCAATGTTCTTTCCAATCTCACTCTCTGCCGAAACATCCTCTCGAATAAATTCGGCATATCCTAAAATTGCAGAAAGAATATTATTAAAATCATGGGCAATGCCACCGGCCATTGTGCCTATTGCCTCCATTTTCTGAGATTGGGCCAATTTCTTTTCAAGATTTTTCAAGTCAGATATATCCTTGCCAACGCGGGCAATATATTCAAGTTCACCCAGATCATCAAACACCGGAGCAGCCGTGACAAGAAAGGTCTTTCCCAGTTTCCCATAATACATCTCTCGGCTACAGGGCACTAGGCTCTTTTTGGTCTCCACAAGAGGACACCCCGGACAGGGCTCTTCTGAGCCATGAAAGAGTTCATAGCAGTGATACCCGATAATCTCATCACAGGGGGAAGCAAGCATGGCACATGCTGCCTGGTTAGCCTTGACTATTCGCAGATCAGTATCATGGAGAGTGACGATATCGGAAAACGAATTGAAGGTTCGATCCCACTGTTTTTCACTTTTGCGAATAGCCCGTTCCACCTGCTTTCGCTCAGTAACATCATGGGCAATGCCACTAATGAAGAGCAACTTTCCCTGCTCATCATAAGAAAAACTTACGGTCCACAACATATCATGGACAACGCCTGTTTCCAGGTTAACCAGTCGGTTTTCAATCTTTGACTGAATTATCTGTTTATTGAAACAATTTTCACACCAGACTGTTGTCGTTTCAAGATCATCCGGATGGATAAAGTCAAAAACATTTTTCCCTACTAGTTTTCCAGGATCATGACCCAATATTTCCTTACCCATGTGGTTGACGTAGAGCAGGTTTCTATCAGCATCCACCTGGATTATCAGATCAATTGTTCCTTCCACCAGTTCCAGATATCTCTGCTCCATTTTCTTACGTTGCGTTATATCTAAGACAATGGCTGCAAAAACAGGCCTGGCCCGATACTCTGTTTTCTGGAGATGCACCTCTGCAGGATAGGTCGATCCATCCTTACGCCTATGAACAGTCTCATAAACCAGCTTTTCTTTTTGCCCAATTTTTAATGAGGCGACTCTTTGCGTAAAAGAAGAATTAGCAATTTCGGGCTTGATATCCATGGGAGTCATTTCCATGAATTCTGACAGGGAGTACCCCATATTTGACCGAGCCCCTTCATTTACGAACAAATATTTATAGTTTTCCGCATCAAAGAGGTAAATTTCATTGAGTGATTTTTCGATGATCTGAGTTAAATTTTTTTCCCGGTTGAGCGACTGACGTAATTTGACTGTTCGCTCTTCCACCATGGATTCAAGACGTTCGTGATAGTTGCGCAATTCCTCTTCATTCTGTTTCCGTTTCAGTGCCAGTTTCACTGTGGCCGGAAGGATTTTGAGGTAATTACCTCCAGGATCTTTGATGAGATAATCATAGGCACCTAACTTCATAGCTTCCACAGCCACTTCTTCATTACCCGTCCCGGTTGTTACAATGACCGGGAGTTCTTTGAACAGGTCAAAGAGTTCAAAAGACACCCCGTCTCCAAGCCAATAATCCGAAATAACGATATCGAAACTGGTTGATTTGAGAATTTTTTCTGCCTCAGCAATGGACCCGGCAATGGTGTAATCATAGGGCAGTTTCTTCTTTTTGACATACCTCTCAAACGCCATCTGGTCGACCTTGTCATCCTCAACCAGAAGAAGACGGATTGCTTTGTCTTTCACGAATTTCCCTCTTTTTTGATCGAAACCAACTCCATTTGATAGCACATTATTAAGTTAGGTTGCGGTCCAACATTTGCGGACGTATCTGCTCATTCCGGCAGCTCACTCAAGGTCCAGTACAGATCAATTGTTTTTACCACCTCAACAAATTTCAGGTAATCGACAGGTTTGACCATATACCCGGCAACCCCTAATTTGAAGCTGTCAACCTTATCCTGATCTTCTCTTGATGTGGTGAGAACAATCACGGGAATTTTTTGCAACATGTCATCTTTTTTGACTATATGCAAAAATTCAATACCATTCATTCTGGGCATATTGAGATCAAGCAATATAATACCCGGATTTTCATTTTCAGGATTTTCCAGAAAGGCCAAGGCCTTTTCGCCGTCATCCACAATATCCAGGCGGTTGGTGACATTGATTTCCTTCAAGGCCCGTTTAACGGTCATGGCATCGACCTGATCGTCTTCCACCAAAAGAATGGGTTTAGAGCTTCTCATCTTTTTCTCCTTTTTTGGGTAACGTAAAAAAGAATGCAGCCCCTTTTCCTGATTCCGACTCCACCCAGACAGAACCACCATAGAGGGCAACAATTTTTTTAACCAGAGTCAGACCGATTCCGGTGCTTTCGTGTTCATCACGGGGCATTAGTGTCTGAAATATCTGGAATATCTTCTCATGATATTTTTTATCAATTCCTGGGCCGTTATCAGATACACTGAATTTCCAGAATGCTCCTTCGTCGACACAGCCCACCTTGATAATCCCTTCATCCTTATCCATATATTTTATGGCATTTCCGAGAAGGTTCTGAAAGACCTGCTCCATCCGGATAGCATTTTTGAAGACCACTGGCAATTTATTTTCAAAGAGTATCTGAATAGTATCCCGCGGTGCGATGCTGTCAATCACCTCCTCAACAAGGAGGTTCAGATCCAAGCGTTTTTCCTTTTCTTTAATTCGACCAATACGCGAATAGCGCAGAATACCATCGATAAGTCCATCCATACGTTTGACTCGTTGCAGGATTAACTGCATCTGCTCTTTCCCTTCTGCATCAAACCCTGCGGAATAATCTTCAGAAAGCCAGTGAGTGAGTTGACTGATTGCCCTGAGCGGTGCTTTGAGATCATGGGATACCACATAGGCAAATTCCTTCAGCTCCTTGTTTGCAGCATCATATTCACTGTTTACTTTCTGGAGCTCATCTATGGATTTTTCTACTTTCCCGGTCTGTTCCTGCAGTTCTTCAGTTCGTTTTTGAACCAGTTCCTCCAACTGATTGCGATATTGCGACAATTCAGCTTCTGCCTGCATGCGCTGAGTCACATCAGACAGTGAAACAAAGACCTTCGACCATGTATCTTCATAGCCGGGTACCACTGTCAGTCCCAATATCACTTGGATTTCATTGCCCTGAAGCGTTTTATTGACAGTCTGTAACTCAAAATTATATTTTCCTTCAGCCAGACAAATAAGTTCTTCTCTAAATGCCTCATAGGACTTCTGTCCGAACACCGTATCCAGATTTCCATAAAGCAGTTCCTTACTGCCAGCCCCTAATATTTTGAGGGTTTCCCGGTTTACATCTATAATCTTAATCAGCTGTGCGCATGTATCGACGGATTCCGGATGGCTTATAAAATAGGACCTAAAATCAGTAATACCGGCAGAACGCAGTTGATCAATGTATTTCCTGACAGCCGAAAAGTCTTCTTCCCATAACGAAATGGGCGCCTCTTCAAATAACCCTCGATAGCGACTTTCACTTTTCCGCAGTGACGCCTCCACCTGCTTACGTTCAATGATTTCCCCCTGAAGCTGACGATAGGATGCCTGCAACGTCATTCGCATTTCATTGATAGCCTTTACAAGTATATCAAACTCATCTTTTATCCTGTTATGTTGCTTACGCTTCAGAACAAAAGGTTTTTCCAAGGTATGCAGATCCAAGGCATTGGCATAACTTGCCAATGCCTGAAGATGTCTGGCAACTAACATATAGAAAACAAAAAAGATAAATCCTGAGACCATAAATGTTTTGACACCTTGTGAAACGATGATAACGATGGCTTTTTGTGTCAGGCGATCATAAATATTTTCCAAGGTGTAAACGATATGAAGCCTTCCCAACGGAATCGTTTTGTTGCCATAGGTATAAGACAAAAGAAACTCTTTTTTTACCACATGTGCAGCTTGAATCTCGCCGGCTTTTGCGACCATTCCATTTTCATACACCACGTCGACATACTGCATATCAGGCAATTTCAGTATCCCTTCAAGTTGGATCTGCAAGAGTTCCGTATCAGAGAGCCAGAGGCTGTTGATAATACCGTCAAGGTAGCTAACTTCAATCTGGGTGACGCTTTTTTCTATGGAATCAAGGCCGTACCTGTAGTCACCATAGAGCTGAATCACTATCAAAACCAACGTGACAGTAGAACTGAACAGTAAAATATATAAGATGAATTTTCGAACAACACTCCGTCCTAAAACAAACTTTTTGTTTATATTTTCATCAAGTTGCATGTTATTTTATTGAAATTCCCGATGAACCAGATTTTGGTACGTGCCATCTTTTTTCATTTCTTGAAGAGTTCTTACAATTTCAGGAATCAAGTCTTCATGTTTTTTGTGAATATACAAAAACATATCACTGACATCTATGGGCGGCTGCAATGCCTTGATATCGGAATAACCAAGTTTTTTTAACACTTCCAGCCCAGTGCTTTGCCCAAAAACACCAACATCTGCCCGCTCTTTTTCCAGAAATGTGAAGAGAAGTTCTTCATTTTTAATAACGGTCTGCTCCTTGGCCTTTTTCAGCTCCCGCTCGCAATTTCTCCAACCGTTGACATAAACCACATGGTATTCCAGAAGGCTTTCCCAGCCGTTGACTGGAATATCTGTATGTTTTGAAAAAGCCACAATTCGATTCACAGCAATTTTCTCCGGCACTTTGATAAGATTCGGATATGCCAGTGTTATGCCGTCTGTTCTTAGAAAATTTCCGTCTTCTGTGCCGTTATTGGCGTTTTCCAGTGACCTCTTGGACGGCATGGAAACAATTTCAAGCACTATCCCCATTCGTTTAAAGCATTCTGTAAGCACTCCATTCATGGCCTGAGCGCGACTATGCTCCTGATTGTCAGCCGTTGTAAATGTAAGTGTTGTCTGAGCCATGACAGCAGATGATAAAACAAGAACCAACATGATTAAAGATGCTAATAAATTCACAGCACCTCCTTTATTTAATATGTATACGCCTTCTGCCGGATTGTTTTTGATCATCATAAGAGGAGGGACCAGGAGAATGAATTTGATCCAAGGCCATGTTTACCTGCAACCTGTCAATGACAATTTAGGCGGCAATACCCATACAGGAAATCCCAAATAAAGATATTTTTTTCCACCACAGCTGTGCCCTGTTTACAGAAAGACCTTCATTGGCAGATTTCATGTGAACCACATACTGATCATACGACATTTCCCATCGTTAACAAAACTTATTATCACAGAATCCACCCAATGAATGAGTTATGGAATCCCTCCCGTTGTTGTCCCTTTCTTTCTATACCACCAGGCAATGGAGCAATCAACAGTCATACCAGGATAACATGCCGACGACTCATTACGTGTTAAACCTAATCCAACAGGTGGAGCGCAGATTCTCTACCGACTGAGATCAACAAAATTGAAAGGTTTGCTGTCGTGTTGACAGCAAAACATCGTGAGAGACAGTCTGCAAATGATGAAGGAAGGGCAAGAGAAGAGTTACGCCTTGCAGGACACTCTCTTGCTTCGCATGAATCAGTATCGGGCAGTCACAGGATAAGGAATTACAGCACCCAGGGAACAAACATTCTGGTCCGTTGCATGTACTCCTCATACACCGGCCCGAAAAATCGGATATTCTCCCGTTCTTCCACCTTTGCGACAGCGATGAGCAAGGCGCTCACCAAGAGAATCAATCCAGTATTGAGCGGTGTAATATGCTTGAAGAAAGCCCCCCAGCCCAGAAAAAGGAGGGAACTGTACATCGGATGCCGAATATATCGGAAGAGTCCCTCTTCCACGACATGAACGGTATTTTCAAAAGAGTGGTTCTCCGGCATCTCCTCCCGCTCCCCATGACCGCCACGTCGTTTAAGGGTCAGGAAGGAGTGGAAAACAAAAAAAATGGAAGTAAGCAAAAGACACCAGGACAACAGATGCTGCGCTGAAAAAGGGTCCCTGAACCAGTAGGGATGGTTCAACAAGACCAGAAGTAAAATCCCTTCAAAAACAAAAAAGCGGTAAAACCCGTGTGTCCCCGGATTAGCTAAGGCCCGCCAGGAAAAGCGAACAAAAAAAATGGTGCAGATAATAAACAGACCAACCCGTATCACAACAACCACCTGAAGATGCTTTCACTATGGATGGTTTCATTACGCATCCGGCATACCCCTCTCCGCCTCACAGGCGGACTGCTTCCCTGAACTCATCCGCCCCCAGAATCGCCTTGACCGTACTGAAAGACCCCATAATGGTCCCTATAATCCCAGGAGCCATTACATTCTGGCCGGCAAGATACAACCCTTTTACAGAGGTGCGATTCAGCATGGCTGTGGCCAGTAGCTGGCTGGAAGAACGCAGCACGCCGTAAGCACTGCCTCCGGGGCTGTTCACCCAGTCCCGCATGGTCAGGGGAGTATAGGCGTCGAGTATCTTTAAGCCCTTGAAAGAACCAAACAGTCCTTCAGCCTCCCGGAGCAATTGCCGGGCATGGTTTTCCTTTGCTTCACAGTAGTCATTACCACGACGGCCGCTTTTCGTATGCAGCCAAGGCGCCCATAATTCATCCTTCCCAGAGGTAAGGATGGAAAGGAGACTGACATCTTCCTTTTCACTTTTCCGGATTTGATAATACCTGAGATCAGGCACGTTCCCGTCTGAATCCGTATCTACCTTAAAGATATTATATGGAATTTCAGGATGGCTGTTAGCATCCACGCGGGCATGAACTGAAAAAATACCGTGGGTATCTTCGAGGCCACTGATCCGCTGCCGATATGATGGTTTCACCGCCTCTTGCGGAAGCATCTGCAGAACAACCTTCGGATGCACAGCTCCAATAACAGTCGTGGCAGGCAAAGACTCTCCGGATTTCAACTGCAGTCCGGTAACCACACGGGAGCTGACATGGATTTTGCTGATCTCCGCACCCGTAACAATTCTGCCCCCCAACTCCTGCAGACGCATAGCCAAAGCATCAGCCATAGCCGAGCCACTCCCCTGCAGACGATAGGAGGAAGAGACATAGGAGGCAAGCGCCGTATTATGATAGTAGGCCGGGCACTCATGTAACGGCACGCCTATCCAGCAGGATGGTATGGCCAGAATGCTGCGTAATCCTGGTGAGCAGCCAAGATCATCTAAAATTTTGCCCAGAGGCTGGGACTGATCAAGCAAGGAAAAATCGTTTTGCCTTGCATACAACAAATCCAGCGCATGCAACTGCTCGGCTGCCTTGCGTATAGGATCTACTATGCTGACGATTGCTTCCCGCTCTTTGGGAAAAGTCTGTTTGAGCGCCTCTTCGAAGGCATCAAGTCCTTCCGGCAAATCAAATGTTGCCGGATAGTTCACGGAGGAGGTATCGAAGATATAACGATCGATGATGCCATCCTGCCCCATACGCGTCACCGGAATCGCAGCAGTGACCCCTAAATAATCAAAAAATTTTCTGAGGATTTGTCCCTGATCGAGCGACCCTAGATAGTGCACCCCAACAGCACACTCGATCCCGTCCCGAGTGTAGCTGCGCAGCAACCCGCCCGGGTGAGTGTTCTTCTCCAGAACGGTAACAGCAAAACCGAGCTTAGCAAGTATAATTGCAGTACTCAGGCCGCCGACACCGGAACCGATGATCAATACATCTTCAGGAAAAGATGAATGAGGCGCCATAACCTATTTACACGCCACAGTTTTCTTTGCCATGGCGTTTCGCCAACAGGTAGGATCTGAGGCCAGATAATCACCGGTGAGCTGGTATGCTGCACCACGGCAGCCATAACATTCCTCTGCCTTTTCGCAGTCACGACACTCACCTTTGATCATTTGCCGGTAATTTTTCAGATTATTAATGACTTCACTGTGTTTCAGGATATGAGCCAGTCGGTTATCGCGCACATTGTCCAGCGGGATAGTAACCCCGACACAGGGCATGACATGCCCGTTGGCTGTCACCAAACAGGAAACCTGATGGCGCATACACTTATTGCCCACCAGTGGTGGCTGCGGCTCCCAATGACGACCATATTTTTCCTTATCAATAGCCGAGAGCCGGGAAAATAAAGTTTTCAGCTCTTCTGCATCAACTGACAGCCAACTGTTTTCGACAGCATTTTCCTGGGGAGTAATCACCTCAAAATAAGGTTCTATCCCCTCATCACGCAGCCACTGCCACATGTCCGGCAGCTCGCCGAGATTCTGCTGGCAGATTATAGTGCTGAGGGCAAGAAACAGATCCTGCGACGGATAACCGGCCTGTTTCAGGTTGGCAAATGCGCGTTGGATGATGTCAAATGCTCCTGCTCTCCCTGCCAATTGATCCTGGATTTCCCTGTTTCTCGAATTCAGTTTCAAGACTACCCGCACCTGAGCGTCTGCCAGGATTGCCGCAAGTTCAGGCGATACCCCGGTACCATTGGTGAACATTTCAATTTCAAAGTCATGCTCACTCAGGAATTGTATCATTTCAACAAGGTGTGGGTAAATACTCGGTTCACCGCCTAAAATGATGATCTTCCGTGCACCCAGGTCCCTGGCCTGCAGGAGAACATCCTTAATTTCACCTCGTGACAGCTCACCTGTACATTCACGTTTCTCGGGAACATAGCAGTAGGAGCAACGAAAATTGCAGATACGGCTGAATTCGATCTCCATGGACAATAACCTGCCTGCGGCCACTGCCTCTTTTATTTCCTGCTCAGTAAATTCCAGATTATATAGCTGCATTTTTCATTTTCACCTGCAAGCAGGTTATTAGTAATAAATTTGTAAAAAAACCCGAGTTCCGATTGATGGCTAAACAGAGAAAATCATCTTTCTTACAACGCCATCAATATTTTTCAAGATCATCAAAGGTGTTCATCCGCTCCCAACGCTGAACTTCCCGCTGATAACGCCCCTCCCAGCCATATTTCTTCATCACTCGTCGATAATGCAGCTTCAGGAATGGTTTAAAGATAAACCGCCAGATCCCGGTCCAGAGCTTACCCTGCTTGCGCGCCGGTGTGGGGGGATTCCACCAGCTGAGCACTACCTGACGCTGATACCAGTAGTTGTACTGCAGTTCTTCAGCATCAAGATACTTGGTGCGTACATTGGCCCAGAGCCCATTATATTTTTTATAATTTGTCTTATTGGTGATCAGATTTTCCGATAACAGATGCTCACGCATACCGGTTTTCGGATACGGAGTGATGATCTGGCAATAGGCTGCGTCAGCTCCGATATTCTTAAAAAATTCATAATTTTCCTTGATGGCCTGTACATCATCCTCAGGAAAACCAAAGATAAGGCCTCCGATTACCATCATTCCGTACTTATGGCAATTCTCAACGGCCTTTTTCGAGGCAGCCACAATATCTCCCTTGCCGGCAGCCGCCAGATTCTTTTTTGAACCATTTTCTATACCTAGAAAGACAGAGCAGAAACCGGCCGCAGCCATCTTGGCTACCATGTCTTCGCGCGTTGCCATTGTGATACAATCTGCCTGCACAAGCAGATGGAGTTTTTTATATTTCCTGGCAATAATGGCATCACAGAGTTCCATAACCCGGGCAGGGTTCAGGACCATATTGTCATCGGTAATAAAAATCCACCTGACTTTTCGCTTGTAATAGATATCGTCTATATCTTCCAGGACACGGCTGATGGGATACGTGCGAAATGTTCGCCCATACATATGCTTCATGCTGCAGAAATTGCAGGAACGGGTGCAACCGCGGGAGGTCTCTATCATCTCGACACTTGAGTTCATCACATGATAGCCCCAGGTCAGCCTGCGCTTGTCACGGATAGGCAGTTTCAGTGTGGAAAGATCAAGATTCTTCCCCCTTAGGTTATGGATGAAGCCACCGTCTTTTTTGTAAGAGAGTGAGGGGATCTCAGCAAGGGTGTCACGGCCATCCAGAGCATTGACCAAACGGCGACAGACTTCCTCTCCCTCTCCCCTGACCATAAAGTCAATCCACTTTGCCTCCGGGGATACAGCAATCTCCTCAGCCATCAGAGTCGCATGGTAGCCGCCAATGACAATTTTTGCCTCGGGCCGCAGCTCTTTAATCAGGTGTGCTATCTTCACGCAGGTATCATATTGCCAGGCCATGGCCGAAAGCCCGACCAGATCCGGCCTGACCTTATGCATTACTTTGGTCAGATATTTTTTGACAGAACGACGTTTCCGTACCAGATCCACAAGAAAGACATCGTGCTCCTTGTCGATATTGCCGCCGACACAGGCAATGCCGTGATTAGGCATATGGATTGCCGCTTCATGGACAATGACAGGAACCACATCCGGCATGGATATCAAAAGAACTTTCATTCCACTCTCCCGCTTTGCATGCTGCTCATAGTTTCCTGTCCACAGGAGGTATGCCGAACCCGGAAAATCTCCCGCACCTGTTTCTCCAGATCAACAATTGATACCGGGCAGGGCTCTGCCTCGGGATCAATACGATCCAGGAGTTGCACACTGATACTGTTTTTTTGCCTGGTATTAAAGACAAATTTCCCCGGTGTAAACAACTTGTCCGTGTTACACAGACTCAATACATAGATGGGACATCTGTACATGCGGGCAATTTTAAAAATTCCCTTATGCAAGGGACCGATGTTTCCGTCACGACTTCTGGTTCCCTCCGGAAAGACAAAAAGATTTCCCCCATTTGCCAAAAAATCTCCCATTCTTTCAACCTGCTCGATCATTCTCAGCCCATGCACTCCCTCAGTAGTGGAAGGCAGATACCCGGATATCTTAATCAGCCAGCCAAAAACCGGTGCCTGGAAAAACTTTGTCTTTACAATGGTTTTTTGGCGGCTCAGCAGGGATATGAGAATAAGCGGATCCAGATAGGAAAGATGATTACAGATGATAATCGATGATTCGATTGCTCCTATATTCCGGTCAATATTCCAGTCCTGCCGGGGAGAAAGAGTACGGAGCAGCCCCAGAAAACCCTTGAAAAAGAGATGATTGAGCCGCTGAAAAGCATATTCCCGGTTGCCGGCAAATAGAAATGCCACCGCGTAACCAAAAGAGAAAAAGAATACAAATCCCAGGATGAAATAGACCCAGCAGGCCATGGTCACGACAAAATCGATGACTCTGCCCCCCCGACAACTCTGCGCTGGGCTACGCACCTACTTCTCTGCCGTTGGCAATGAGCAGGCAGGTGTTTACGCCACCAAAAGCAAAATTCTGTATGGCGGCTATCCTGGTCTCTGTGTTGGTGATTTTCCGCACATGGTTGAGCATACTGCAGCGTTCATCAACCGATTCCAGATTTAAAGTAGGAGCGATAAAGCCCTGCTCCATCATGTACAGGGTCAGGATCATCTCAATGGCTCCGCAGGAGCCCATGGTATGGCCCATATAGCTCTTCAGTCCGGTTACCAGCGGTCTGCTGCCATACACTGCGTTAATGGCCTGGGCTTCAATAACATCTCCCATTTTTGTGGCTGTGGCATGGGCGCTGACAAAATCCACATCCTGGGGCCTGATGTCGGCATCTGCAAGAGCCAGACGCAGGGTTGCGGTTATCCCGTCGAGATTGGGCAGAATAAGATCACCGCCATTATTGTTGCAGGCAAAACCGATCACCTCACCTAAGATATCAGCCCCGCGCGCCTTTGCGGACTCATATTCCTCCAAAAGCACGGCCCCTGCACCTTCCCCCACCACCAGACCGTCACGTTTGGCATCAAAGGGGCGAGGCGTGCATTCGGGTCTGTCATTATAATCCACTGAACAGGCCAACAGGTTGTCAAAAACCGCCACCGTTGTCGTATCATACTCGTCGGCACCGCCGCAGATCATGGCATCCTGCATCCCGTACTTGATCGTCTCATAGCCAAAGCCAATGGACTGACTGGACGTTGTACATGCCGTAGACGAGGCAATGATCCTGCCGGTGATCCCAAACATCCTGGCAATGTTCACTGCTGTGGTATGGACCATGGATTTGAGATAATCCACTGCACCGATGGAAGAAAACTCGGACTGCAGCTGACTGAAAAAGGTCTTGTAAATATTACGCTGCACCGTGGGACTGCCATGGGTCGAGCTAAACGACACACCTAATCGTCCGGAGGTGATAAACTCCTGTTCCAGACCAGAGGCGGCCAGGACATCTTTTGCCACCTGGCAGGCATAAAAGGCCACAGGTCCCATGGTCTTGGTATCTTTACGCGTAAAACCGTAATCAATGGGATAATCAACCGTGCCAAACACTCTGGAATGGATATATTGAGTGAGCAGACCATCATCGTGCAGGGGTTTGACACCGGACCTGCCCTGCTGCAGACTTTCTATAATGTCGCTTCGCCTATAACCTATGGGGGTGATGGCGGAACAGGCGGTGATAACGACTCGTCTTTTCATAAACTGCCTGATTAATCAGATTAATTTTTTATTTTTTATGAATTATTCAACTATGATGAGATGCCTGTATGGCTTCGATATAATCAAGGATATCGTTGATGGTTCTGATGGACATAGCCTTTTCTTTTTCTTCTCTGGCCAACTGAAAACCGAGGATTTTTTCTATTTTTGCCAGTAACTCAATGGCATCAATGGAGTCAAAACCATGATCATCACGAAGATTATCCGTTAGCCCCGGATTCTCAAACTCAAAGTCATCTACTAAAATTGCAACAATCCGCTCTTGCAGTTCGTCTCTATTCATCATGCGCAAAGGCCCTGGGAAAGTATTCAGAAGTAAGGATATATTGAAATTTGATTGTACACAGTTTCCTGGTAAAATGAAAATGAAAATCAACTATTAATACAAGCCGGCGGATTCTGGCAAAAAAGAAATCAGTCAAAAGGTCCTCACCAGCGCTTATCACTCTCATCCGACACAAAGAGACATAGTCGTCGACTATTTTTCCGTTGCACACAAACACACTCGGTGAGTATTCTTACCTGTATCGGACAATATGAACTTCGGCAAGACCATTCGGATACCTCTTTTAAAGAGGTCCCACAGGACAACAATGAGTAAAAACGCATTACAGGTACTCAGGGCCTTACTGGTATTTTTAGGAATACTGCTGACAGGCACTGTCGGCAATATGTATTTTGAGCACAATAATTTTATTGATGCCCTCTACATGACAGTTATCACCGTATCCACGGTTGGATATGGCGATATGGTACCGGTGCAGCCGGCAGGCAAGATCTTTACCGTGCTGCTGGTACTGGGCGGTGTTGGCTATGTCATGTATATATTTTCAAAACTTATGGAAGCCATGGTGGAAGGCGGCCTCCGTGAAATTCTGGGGAAAAGGAAGATGGCAAAGGAACTGGCTCGTTTAAAAAATCATTATATCATCTGCGGATATGGCCGTATCGGTAAAGTCATCTGTGAGACACTCTATGAAAACGAAAAGAATTTTGTGGTGATTGAGAGCAATCCTGAGGAGATGCAGACAATCATCGGCAATGGCTTCTACGGCATAGAAGGAGAGGCCTCAGAGGATGACATCCTGGTACAAGCCGGTATTCATCAGGCTGCCGGTCTGATTGCAGTTGTTTCAACAGATGCCGACAATGTTTTTATAACGCTGACAGCAAGGGGACTCAACCCGGGCATTGACATCCTGGCACGTTCCAGCGGGGCAACAGGATCAGAAAGAAAATTAAAACGGGCAGGGGCCAATCGTGTGATCTCTCCTTATTCCATTGGCGGAAAACGAATGGCCCATGCAGTGGTTCGCCCCAATGTAATTAATTTTCTCGAAATGACCATGCAGGTTGATGAATATAACCTGCAAATGGAAGAGATGCCGGTCAGCGACAATGCGGAACTCCAGGGAAAGACCCTGATGGAATCCAACATACGCAATGATTTTAATATCATCGTCATTGGCATCAAGCGCCGGGACGGAACAATGTTATTTAACCCCAGACCAGATACCCTTATTCTGGCTCGTGATATCTTGATCGTTCTCGGGAAAAAGGCACAGATTGCCAGTCTTAAAAAAGTACTGGCGATCTGACTGGTTTTCCTGCCATCAACGACTTCCCATTAACCTTTATTGACTTGCAGGCATCCCCCCCACAATCTATCCTTTTTTTTTGGGGGGGAAAAGTCATTTTGCCGAATTGTGCCTGAAGGGAATACGCCATTTTTTTCACGGCTCTCTCAAACACCACTTGAGAACACAACTCTCCTCAGTAGGCTATGGCCATAAAGGCATCAACCACATCAGGATCAAACATCTTGCCTGCCTGCTCTTCAATATAAATCAACACATCCTCCCGAGCCCATCCCTGCCGGTAGGGACGCTGTGAAATAAGCGCATCATACACATCAGCCACAGCAAGGATGCGAGCGTTAATGTCTATATCACTGCCTGACAGACCATAAGGATAACCTTTCCCATCAAACCGTTCATGGTGCTGAATCACAATCGGCAAGATGTTTTTATACACATCAATAGGTTGGAGAATTTTCTCACCAATGAGCGGATGACTCCTGACTGTATCGAACTCATCATCATCAAGTTTCTCTGGTTTATCCAGAATGGTCAGCGGAATCCCTATCTTACCGATATCGTGGAGCAACCCCCCACGATAAAGTAACGCAATGTTTTTCGAGTCAAAGCCCATGACGCTGGCAACCTTTACAGAAAGTTCAGCAACTCTTTCAGAATGCCCTGCTGTCCATTCCGATTTTGCATCCACCGTACGGGAAAGAGCTTCGACCGTGCCGATGTTCAACAGTTCAAGTTCCTGGACAAGACTGGCATTCGCCAAGGCAATAGCTAACAGATCCGCTATTTGCCTTGCCTGCTTGATTTCTTCTTCAACATTTGCCTGATCAACCATATTCAGGCCCATAATAACCGCGCCAACAAGTTTTTGTTCGATAAACAAGGGGAGAGACAGAAAAATGTTACTCGTTGCAACAAATGAGGAAAGAAAGCGGGGAATCTGCTCTACAGAATCAAGTAACGTATACTCGTCATTAGCAAAAATATTTTCTCTCTCCCCCAATGTAATATCCGTATTTTCACTATCAGGAGTTGCCCGCCCTCCCTTCTCCAAAATGGATAATGCCAATGTCTCTGGATTTTCTGTATTGATACGGGCATACAATATCACCTCGGAGTTGAAGAAATCACTCATCATTCGCAGGGCCGTAGCAACAACAATTGATGGATCGAGGGAAGAGAGGATGGCGCGGTTGATCTGATCAATAACGGCAAGAGCATTAAACTGATTATTCAACCGGGCAGACATGGAGTTAAAGGAAACCGCCAGTTCTTCAAATTCGTCGCCACTATCCACATCAACTTGAGTTGTGAAATCTTTATTGGCAATACGTTGTGTACCCTCCTTCAATTTATTAAGCGGTGCAAGAGTCTTTCGGAGAGTGTACATGGAAAGGAAGAGAACCGCCCACAGAAAAAGAAGACTAACAAGCGGAAATACCTGCCTAAACTCCGTCATGGGAGCCAGTATATCTTTTTTTGACTGGCTCAAAATGATGGTCCAGAGCGGAGCATCAAACTCTGACTGCAAAAACAACGTCCATGAACTTGCAAGATACAAAGAGCCTTCCCGCTCATACTCAAACAGTCGCTTGTCAGAGGCATGCAAAGGACGAGAAACCAGCCGATGTCTCTCTGCTGGTGCCGCATAGGTCAGTATCACCGGCCTGTTTGAATCATCATAGACTGCCAACTCCGTCATAGCAGGCAATAACATTACCGAACCAATCCCCCACAAAAAAGAGGTATTGATTTCGGCAAGTAAAAAACCGTCCTGCGGCTGCTTTTTGTCTAAGGCCACAAGCATATATACCGGAGAAACAAATTCACTGAACTGGCCAATGAGGATCTGACTTTTGGGGTTTCCTGGGCTGTACTGCACAGCAATATCTTTCAGTTTTTGTGTAGCCAGGAAACCAGCAATTGGAGCATATTCGCCGTTAGGAACGACGAGATATACACTGTCAAACAAAGAAGATACATTCTCTTTCAATTCATTGTCAAGAGCAGGTCTTTGGTGGTTGTCGGTAAGGGATAGCTTTATTGCACAGATACTCAATAAATTTTCCATTCGAGCCAGCCGCTCAAACAGTGAAAGTCCATACGATTTTGTCTCGTTCTGAAGACGCAACAGGCTCTGCTCTTTCATTTGCCCAATAACCCTCTGATAGGACAATAGCAGCAAAATGCCTGTGGGAATAAAGGCACAAAAGAGAAAAAGGAAAAAAAACCGTTTCCCGAGTTTACTCTTAAAAAAAGACGCACCTAGTTCCATTACATGAATAACCTAATAGTCTGCAGCAAGTCCAAAATAACCACCGTTATTGGCCCGGACGATATCATCCCGACTGGCTTTAGCTGTGAAAGGTCGCCTGCTGTCACCGTCTGCTCCCATGCTGTACAGATCAAAATCAGTATTCACCGGTACTATGCCATTTTTACTGCGGCGCTTGCCTA
>JAHJNL010000050.1 GCA_018820855.1 Pseudomonadota bacterium
AGCGGATGCCATTTCATCAGCACAGCCGATTATTGCAATCATATTTGTTTTTATTGTCGCCACATGGGCGTGGGCGCTAGTGTCTAATTATGACAGTCAAAGACAATCCATACGACTGCCGGTTTTGGGCACAGAGCTAAAGTTTGGAGAGAGAGGGGACAAGGAAAAACGAGAACATTTTTTGAAGCATGGTCACGATGAAGAACATACTGAGAAGCATGCTGAAGATGATTGAAATCTTTTGATACACAGTCGGGGCAGTGAAAGCTAATACTGTAATCTCCTGCGTTATGCACCAGATTGAGGGGGACTCATTTCGTTGAGGTGCTCTGGATTGTTTTGATATTCGTCTCATTGGTGATCTGCTCTGAAGTCTTATGCCTTATTTGACTTCTTTGAAAGAGGAGGGATCTAGTTCCCTGATCTCAAATTTTCTCAGACGGTACAGCCCGCTTTTTTCACCAGGGTCAAAGCGTAAGCGGTTACCCATATTCCCCGAAAAAAGAGGGATGTAAAAAACATTTGACCCTTTCCTTGTCTTGTATGTTGCCGAATATTTCTTATCCGGAAATGGTGTGGAAGGATCCTGATTGCTTGGGAAAACCTGCAGTTGCGAGTTTTCCGGGCTCTCTAATTCCACATGCAGTACATAGAGTTTTCCTTTTTCAAAGGGAATGGTGTCTATATACATTATCGGGTCATTTGTTGTTGCCTGCAGAACAAGAGAATTATCAGTGGTGTCCTGTGTTAACTGAACATTATGACTTGTAACTTGCCTGAGATCGTTTGCGGCCTGTTTCGCGTCTACGGAAAAGAGTATCTTTTTCCAGAGAGGAAAATGGAGTGCCCAGAAAGAGTCGTAGCGTTCGGAGACAATCCTTGGTGTGAAGGGTAAAAATCGTTCGGCCCTTTCCTCAATGACAAGATCTATCTTCCTCTTCTTCAGTTGTTCCAGGACGGCTCGTTGGCTCATGCTTTCCCAGAGAAAGGTTGTTGTTTTAAAGTAATCGGCAAAAAAAGGTTTGAGAGCCGGGTAGAATGAGTCATGAAAAATCAGGCTGTTCAGTTTGCCTGTCTCGCAGCTGGTTGTATGATATCTCTCCCTGAATTCTTCCCGTGTGGTTTTGCTGCATTTTCCAGTGAAGATGGTTGGCCCGTAGGCGGCATTGTCATCCTGTCCCATGATAAGACTGATATCCCCGGTGAAACTGGACATAATGAAATCATGCAAAGGCCTTTTCGCGGGAGTGATGAGGCCGGGAAACATTTTTTCTATGCGTTTGGCAATTTCATACTGGGCAAGATCTGCCCCTGCACCATTCCAGTGACTGTCCGTCTTATAGTAGAGCGCAGCCTTTTCTTTCTGGTCTTTCCAGTAGAGATGCGCCTTCTCCTTTCCGGCAAAGAGGGTCTCGCGAAGATCGACGAATTCGACCGATGTCAGACGTGACAGAGCGTCGTAGAGTTGGTCCATGGAGGAGATACTCCCCTGTTTGACAATATAGTCAGGCATGTATTCTGAATATATTGTGTGTTTGTTCGGGGCAAAAAACAGTAGGTAGCGTATGCCCTGTTCTTTCAGCCACTGGTTTCGGGCCGCAAAGAGAAGTGTTGCCCGCAAAAGATCTACCTCACTGTAAAGGGAAATATTTCTATAGTCTGATATGGGGTCTCCATCCCAGACACGGTTCAGGAAAAACCAGCCCTCCTTTCCCTCCACAGTGTTTTTGGTGGGGACTTTGTTGCCGGAACCACTGATTTCGGAATCTCCAATGAACATTTTGACCCTGGAAAAGGATTTGAGAAAAAATTCTCTCATGCCAAATTGATCATTGAAATAGCGTTCAAATTCCTGGGAGTAGTTCTCCAGCATTTTTCTGTTGGCAGGTCTTTGCGGAAGTTGAGCCAGTTTTCTTTTTTCTGTATAGGAGATGGTCTTATCTTC
Organism: Pseudomonadota bacterium; assembly: GCA_018820855.1. GTDB lineage: Bacteria > Desulfobacterota > Desulfobulbia > Desulfobulbales > Desulfocapsaceae > Desulfocapsa. The sequence continues at coordinate 1,946 of JAHJNL010000050.1, forward strand.
CTGGATAACTGACCCTATAAGCGGAGTGAAGATTGCTATGAGAAAGAGGGAAATTAGGCTCAGGGATGTGAATTTCTGGCTGATATTCATCGTGTGACCGACCTCTAGAATCTGAAATAGAGAAAGGGGTTATAGGTTCCTGAGGAAATTTTCAACAGGGACAGACTCAACAAGAGGATGACAAGGCCAAGTCTTGCTATCCCACTGGACCATGTGGCCCGCTGAATATATTTTTCACATACGGTAAAGAGAGAGGTGGAGAGGATAATGCCTATAACTGCAGCAAGCAGTGCTTCGTTGGTCACATACAACTGGATTGGGTACAGAGTGTTTGCAAAGCCATTGCTTCCGGCCATGGAGGATAAATAGTCTGTGGCTCCGTCAAGTGCGTCAAAGCGAAAAAATACCCACCCCACTATAACGACAAGCAGGGTATAGGCGTGGGCGACTATTCCGGGCGACTTTGCAAGTGCGTTGCCAAAGGGTGATCGTTCCAGGGAAAGAAACAGACCATGCCAAAGGCCCCAGATGAGGAAATTCCAGCTTGCTCCATGCCAGAGTCCGCATAAAACAAAAACCGTCAGCAGATTGAAAGTAACCCGCCCATGAGATCTCTTGTTTCCGCCCATGGGAATATAGAGATAGTCTCGCAGCCATGTGGTGAGTGAGATATGCCAACGCCTCCAGAAGTCTCGCAGTGATCTGGCAATGTATGGGTATTTGAAATTTTCAGGAAAGGTGAAGCCGAACATTTTTCCAAGACCGATGGCCATATCAGAGTAACCGGAAAAATCAAAATAGATCTGCAGGGTAAAGCTGAGTATCCCTGTCCAGGCAACAACGGCCGGCAATTGATCTGCGGGCAGGAGGAAAATTCTATCTGCCACCTCTCCCAAAGGATTTGCCAGGAGAAGTTTTTTGGCCAGGCCGTATATGAACCGTGTCGTTCCGCTCTCAAAAGAAGAGAGGGTGATGGTCCGTGATGCAAGTTGCCGGGCAACACTGTTGTAACGAACGATTGGGCCGGCAATGAGCTGCGGAAACAGAGCAATATAGAGGCCAAGGTTGAGAATGTTTTTCTGCGCAGGATTTCTCTTTCTATATACATCCACAAGATAGGATATGGCCTGAAAGGTAAAAAAGGAGATCCCAAGGGGAAGGTGCACCGCATGCAGTTCTATTTTTGCAGGAGTGAAGAGGGCAAGGAGAGTGTTGAGGTTGTCGGCGATGAAATTGGCATATTTAAAGAACCCCAGGAGGAGCAGATTGCAGGCAACCCCAAGGGCAAGAAACTGTTTTTTGTGGAGCAGGCTTGTGTCAACCAATCTGCCAAAGATATAGTTTAACCCTATGGAGAAAACCATCAAGCCTGTGTAGAACAGCTCTCCCCAGGCATAAAAGAAGAGGCTTGCTGCCAGCAGGATACTGTTTTTCGCTCGGTTTGGCGAAAAAAAATAGACCGTGAGGAGAAGGGGGAGAAAACAGAAAAGAAAGATAGTTGAGCTGAAAACCATTGGAATAAAAACAGTTAGTTAGTTAGTGTTTGTAAGTCTCAGTCATATTGTTTATTTCTTCTGTGACTCGTTTACGTAATGATTCAGGGGCAAGGACTCTGGCATTGGCCCCGTATTGGAGAATCTTCATCAGTATTTCCCTGTCGTCACTGACAGGCAGGGAAAGGCAGATCCCATTCTCCAGTTCTTCGATTTCCTGTTTTCCATGCCAATATTGCCGGCGCACCAGTTCTGCGGCCATGCCGGTGAACTGAATTTTTGCATGATAGCGGACTTTTCCAAGAAATATCCCGAAAGATTCATCCAAAAATGATTCTGCTGCCCGATGCAGTTTCCCTGTCCTTTTTTTGCCGATGGCCGCAGTCTCGATCCGGGCCATGTGAAACAGGCGATGATCCTGACGGAGGAGGCAGAAGGCCAGGAGGTACCAGCGGCCCTGGTAGTTAATCAGTCGCTGCGGTTCCAGGCTGCGGATGCTTTTTTCCCCCTTGACTGAGCGGTAGGCGATTTCCAGGAAACAGTTTCTGACCACGGCCTCGACAATGGTCTCGAAAATGGATGGAGTCAGGGATTCCACCTCTATCCACTGGCAGAGGACGTTGTCCATCAGTTGGTCGTAGCCGGGGGCGATGAGTCCGCTCAGTCGTTTCTCAAGTTTCTTTATCTCAGGCAGGCTGCCCAGTCCTGCCTCATCTGCCATTTTGTTGAGCAATCCCATGAGAAAGAGGAGCTTCGGGCTGTCTTCAAAGGGCAGGGAAAAGTCGTCTTCGGTATAATAAAAACCCTTGCGGCTGGCATCAAAGGCCAGGGGGGCAAGGAGGCGGTCCCGCATGTAACTGATGTCCCGGTGGGCAGTGGCCCGGGAAAGTTCGAATTCCTGGACCAAGGTCTGAGCATTTGGATACCTGTTGTTTTTCAGCTTCTGGTGAAAGGCATAGATGCGCTCAAGACGGCTCATAGTGTTGTGATCTGTTTGTCAGCTGTGGAAGAGAGTGATGCCGGTGTGAATGATGATGACCATTCGAATAGTTGCTGCTTAAGTCAGGTGGCATCAGCATATCCATGACATAATAGCAGACGGCCTGTTTTGTGGCAATGGCGTCTTTTCTGTGACGGCCGGGGGCGAGGTGAAACACTTTGGCGATTGTTGGAGCAGACAATTACACAGCACGGTGGCGAAACAGCCAGGCGGAGAGCGGCAGGGTCACCGAGGCAATCAGCAATAGCGGCCAGAGGTAGGGCCAGGTCATGGACAGGTCCGCTCCTTCGAGGAAAATATTTCTCAGTGCGATGATAATATACTGAACCGGATTGATCAGATCGGCCCGTTGCAGCCAGAGCGGCATATTTTCAATGGGGGTGGCAAGACCGGAGAGGGTGACTGCCGGCATGATGAAGAGAAAAGAACCGAGCAAACCCTGCTGCATGGTCATGGACAGAGATGATACGAGCAGACCTACGCCCACGATAGTGATGAGAAAACAGAGCAGCGCCACCACAAGCGCCGTCACGGTTCCCCTGAAGGGTACAGAGAACCAGTAGACCGCGCCTGCCGAAAAAATCAGAGCATCCAGCATTCCGAAGACAATGCCCGGCAGCGATTTGCCGATCAGGATTTCAAGCGGCGTAAATGGCGCCACCAGAAGTTGGTCGAAGGTGCCGAATTCCCGCTCCCGTGAGACCGAAAGGCTGGTCAGGATAATCACCACCACCATACTGATGATGCCGCCAAGCGCTGAAACGATAAACCATCTGCTTCGCAGGTTGCCGTTGAACCAGGAGCGCTCGACCAGTTGCAGGGCGGGTCCGTCCCGCTGCACCACTCCCTGCTGCATGAGTTCACGATTGAACTGTTCGACAATGGTACCGAAATAGCCGAGTGCAATCAGGGCGACATTCGGGTTGCGGCCATCGGCGATAACCTGTACCTCCACCGGCTGCGAGGATCGCAGTTTTTTCTCAAACTCCGGACCGATATGGATGACCAGTCGGGCCTCTTCGCTGTTGATGCTCTCGGTCAACTGCTTATCATCATCCAGATAGCCGCTAAGGCGGAACATTCCTGCCCCCTCCACCTTGGACAACAGCTGTCTGGAGAGCACGGAACGCGACTCATCGAAGACAGCATAACGAACATTCTCCAGATCATAGGTTGCGGCATAACCAAAGACGAAAAACTGAATGATTGGCGGGCCGATGATGACAAACCGGCTTTTGGGATCTTTCAGGATCGTCACAAATTCTTTTATCACCAGGGCCAGTATCCGACGCAGCGCTTGCATTACCCCTCCAACCGTTTGGAAATTTTACGATAGGCCAGGCCAAGAAAAATAACGGCCATGGCCGCAAGGACAAGGCCGTTGGGGAGGAGGACTGACCAGATATCACCTGCCATGAACAAGGTGTGGCTGATGGTGACAAAATATTTGGCCGGCACTATATGGCTGACAATCTGGATAACAGGCGGAGTGCTGTCCAGGTCAAAAATCAGACCGGAGAGAAAAAAGGCTGGCAGAAATCCGGCCACAATGGATATCTGTGCTGCTACAAACTGAATACGAATGGCTGCTGACAAGAGCAGGCCAAATCCCAGAGAGGCCAGCATGAAAAGGGAGCTGAGCAGCAGCAGTGCCGTAATCGATCCCCTGAAGGGCACTTGAAAAACCGTCACCGCCACAACAACGGACATGCCCATGCCGAGCATTCCCAGGATATAATAGGGAATAATCTTGCCCAGGAGAATATCCACCCGGCGCAACGGCGTCACCAGCATTGCTTCCATGGTACCCCGCTCCCACTCCCGGGCAATGACCAGGGCGGTGAGGAGAATCCCGATCAGGGTCATGATCAGGGTTATGAGTCCCGGAATCATGAAATTACGGCTCTCTGCCCCCTCGTTGAACCAGATCCGCTGGGACACCGAGACTGGAGGGCCGGCCCCGGCCTCACCACGCTCCTGTCGCATCCGGGACCAGTTGTTGACGATATTTCTGACATATCCTTGAATCAGGCGGGCCCGGTTGGCATCTATCCCGTTGACGATCAATTGGACAGGTGCTTGGGTACCACGCAGTAATTGTGAGGAGAAATCATCCTGCAACCGGACAATGGCATCCACGTCCCGGCTCAGGATAAGTGATTCCGCCTCAAGCTCACTTTTAACCTGATACAGCTCAAAATGAGGCGACAGTTCGAATCTGGCGATCAGGTCCTGGGCCATCTCTCCCCGGTCATCTGAGACAATGGCGATGGGAACGTGCTCGGCATCGAGATTGACACCGTAGCCGAAGATAAAGAGGAGAAGCAGGGGCATGACCAGGGCCAGAGCGATACTGCTCGGATCGCGCAGTATCTGCAGCGCTTCTTTTTTAAGGATTCCGCGCATGCGCATGAGAAACAGGATCATGACAGATCCCCTTGAGCCATTTCTTCATTACCAGCTGTACCTGCAGCAATTGAAGTCTTGTCAACTGTTCCTTCCGCCAGGCCAATAAAGGCATCATCCATGGTCGGGCGGGGATTCTGCGGCGAGCGAACGAGATCCCTGATTTCTGCCGGGGTACCCATGGCCAGAGTCTCTCCCTGGCTCATGATGAGCATCCTGTCACAGTATTCAGCTTCTTCCATAAAATGGGTGGTCACCACTACAGTGACTCCCTGTTCGGCAAAGCTGTTGATGCGCAGCCAGAATTCCCGGCGGGCAAAAGGGTCAACCCCTGAAGTCGGCTCATCGAGAAAGAGAATGTCCGGCTCATGCAGCAGGGCTGCCGCCATTGCCAACCGCTGCTTGTAGCCACCGGGCAGAGCGAAAGCGGCCTTGTCACGCCACTGCCCCAAGCCAAACTCATCAAAAGCCCAATTGATACGCTGCTTCAGGCGTTTTCCTGAAAGGCCGTAAACCTTGCCGAAAAAGCTCAGATTTTCCAAGGTACTGAGCTGACCGTACAGAGAAAACTGTTGCGCCATATAACCGAGACGCGCTCTGGCTTTGGCCCCCGACCGCAGCAGGTTGTGCCCGGCGACGCTGATCTCACCGGAAGTTGCCGGAAGCAGCCCGCAGAGCATACGGAAGGTGGTGCTTTTGCCTGCACCGTTTGGCCCCAGCAGCCCGAATATCTCGCCACGATTCACCGAAAAACTGAGTTTTTTCACCGCCTGAAAATCACCAAACAGCTTGCATAACTCACGGGTATTGACGACGATGTCATCGTTGCTGCCCTGCATTTTCCCGGCCCCCTCGCCTTCTCCTCGGCCGACTTGAAAATGGCCCTCCGTCTGCGGGATAAGGGCCATAAAGGCGTCCTCAAAATTCGGTTCGGCGGGTTCGATTTTGGCATGCATTCCATCCAAGGCTGCAGCAAGCTGCGTCTCGCTGGTATCTTCCCGCACCACCCTGACCCGGCCCGAACGGATGGTGGCATCGACAATTCCTCTGCTCCCTACCAGTCGGGTATAGATATGGCGCGGTCTGTCGGCCTGTGCTGGCACAACCAGTGAGACCCGGTCTTTCATCCTGCCGGTAAAACTCTCCGGATTGCCTTCGGCCAACAGCTTCCCCTGATGGAGAACCAGGACATAGGAACATCGCTCGGCCTCATCGAGATAGGCGGTGGAAACAAATACACCGATGTTATCCTGTTCGACAAGTTCGTAGACGATTTTCCACAACTCCCTGCGGGAGATGGGATCGACACCCACCGTCGGCTCGTCGAGGAGCAGAAGTTCGGGAGATTTAATGAGGGCACAGGCCAGCCCCAGTTTCTGCTTCATCCCACCGGAAAGAGCACCCGCCCGTCGTTTGGTATATTTTGCCAGATCGGTCATCGAAAGAAGCCGGTCATAACGGTGGGCGCGTTCGGCACCAGGCACACCCTGCAGATCCGCGTAGAGTTCCATGTTTTCTATCACGGTCAAATCCTGGTAGAGGCCGAATTTCTGCGGCATATAGCCGATCCGGCTCTGAATCTCCAGACTGTCGGCAACGCTGTCGAGCCCAAGCAGAGTCACCCGTCCCGAGGTCGGTACGAGCAATCCGGCGGCGATACGGATCAGGGTGGTCTTGCCGGCACCATCAGCCCCAACCAGACCGGTGACCCTGCCCTTGAGGGCATGCAGCGAAATATCCTGCAAGGCCTGCACAGGAGGCTTGCCCTTTACAGCAAACTCCTTGCACACACACTCGGCGGACAGGATGGCCTGTTCCTGTGCATCGGCTTTTGTGCCCTGATCATCGTTTATTTGCGCGTCAGTCACTCTGTTTCCTTACACGCCATCTTCAGGGGCAGGGGCCTGCAGATTTGCACCGGTCGCAGGCGTATCATGAGTTCCGGATTTTTCACTGTCGTTGACAATGACGGTGACCGGCATGCCGAGACGCAATCGATCCTGCTTGTCTTTGACAATGATCCTCGCCTCGTAAACCAGTTTCGTACGGAGATCCTCCGTCTGTACTGTTCGCGGCGTGAATTCGGCGACCGGAGAGAGGAAACCGACCCACCCCTCTATTGGCTGACCGGGGAAGGAGTCACTGAAAACACTGGCTTTCATGCCAAGATTGATGCGACCAAGCTGCGGTTCCGGCACATAGGCGCGCACCCATTTCGGATCGGTGAGAGCCAGGGTAAAGACAGGTCTGGTCGGCCCGGCCATCTCCCCAACCTCGAGGATCCGGCTTTGAATAATGCCTGAGGAAGGGGCCGTTAGCGTCATGTCCTTAAGTCGGATGTCAAGGAGCGAGAGATTGGCCTGCAGAGCCTGCAGCTGATTTTCAGCCGCTGCCACATCCTCTTTTCTGGGGCCTTCAAGCACCAGATTCAGCGCCTTCTCCCGGACCTTGAGCTGCGCCAGTTCGACCATCAGGTTCGCTTTGGCATCGTCAAGATCCTGCACACTGGTGGCACCGCTTCCCGAAGTTTTCTGCAGTCGCGTCATGACCTGTCTGATGTTATCCACTTTCACCTGAACCGCTTCAACTTCAGCCCGTGCCTGTTCGATCTCCTGGGGACGGTTTCCTGCTCTGAGCCGGTTTACCACCTGCTGCTGTGCATCTGTCATGGCCTTCATTTCGGCAATGGTGGCCTCAAGGCGATCCGTTTTGAGCCGGGCAAGGACTTGTCCGACTTCAATACGGGCACCTTCTTCCACGAGAATTTCGACAATACGCTCCTGCTCGTTAAAGGCAAGCGCCGCATCCCGAATGTCGATACTCCCATAGATTTTAAGAGGACCTGCATTGTCCGCCAGTTTATTGTTTTCATAGCGGCGAAAGCCATAAATCGCCGCAGTGATAATGAGGACCAGGATGACCAGCCTGAGAATTCGTTTTTTCATATCCGCCTACCCTTTTCTTTTAGTTCGTTTCAGCCTGTTGCTGCTGGAGTGTATTCTCCCAGCCGCCGCCAAGGGCCCGATACAGGTAAACAACCTCGGAGAGCGCCTGCTGCCTCGCGAGCAGTAACGATTCCTGGATTGTGACAAGCTGCTGCTGATTGTCGAGCACCTGAAAGAGATCGCTTAAGCCCGCGCGATATAACTCATCCGCCAGCTGCACACTCTTTTTGGCAAATTTCTCGGCCTGGGTCACTTCCGCTGCCCGTTCCTGGCTGCGAACAACACCGACAGAGGCGTTCTCCACCTCGGAGAGCGCTGCTATGATCTGCTGCTCCAGGCCAAGACGTGCCTGTTCCGCCTGGGATGTGCGTACCGCCACATTACTGGCGATGCGGTTGCCGGTCAAAATGGGAAACCGCAGTCCCGGTCCGAGGGAATAGATCAGCGAATCGGTATCCAGCACCCCGCCCAGACTGTCACTCGACAAGGTAAGTGTGCCGGACAGGGACAGCGCGGGGTACCGCTCCGCTTCCACTGCACCGATACGGGCCACCGCTCCATGGTAACGATGCACTGCCTGGCGGATATCCGCTCGTCGCGTCACAAGATCGATTGGTAGCCCCACTCCGATCAGAGGAGGTACCTCTGGCAGCGCTCCGGGATAGAGTACCCGCTCCTTCGGGGAACAGCCAAGCAGCACCTTGATATGGTTTTGGGCCACAGTCAGGCTCCTTGCAAGTTCGGGCAGACGGGATCGGGTAGTGCTCAGCAGACGCTCCGTCCGCACAACCTCCAGCGCCGAGCCATTGCCCGCTTCAAGACGGCTTTTAGCCAGATCCAGTGTCTTGCGCTGCAGCTCTATATTCTCGCGCAGCTTATCCAGTCGGGCTTCAACTGTGCGTGCCTCTATATAGGCCAGGGTCAGTTCGGCTGCCAGAGACACCATCATGCCCTGTAAGTCAGCGTATCCTGCACGAATGTCCTCTTCCCCTGCTTCAAGCAGGCGGGTCGTCCGCCCCCAGACATCAAGTTCCCAGCCGGCAACCACTCCTGCCGAATAGACGTCAAGACTTTTCCCGGGCTGCAGCCCCAGCATGGAAACCGCCTCATCTCCGGTCTCAGCATGGGTGTAGCCCAATGCGGCTGCGAGCTGCAGCCTTTTGTCTGCCCCGATTACTCCCTGGCGCGCCGTTACCTCCACAATTCGCTCACGCGCCTGTGCCAGGGCCAGGCTCGATGATCCGAGCCGGTTTATCAGGGCGCTCAACTGATCATCATGAAATTGCTGCCACCACTCGCTCTCCGGCTGACGCGCGTTGTCGAACCTTCCGGAATCATGGTCCGTTTCCTGCCACTCATCCTGCATCAGCCCCGAAATATCCGGTGTCTGGAAATCAGGTCCCACTGTACATCCCGGTACAACAAAGGCCAGCAGACAGAGGAGCGGCAACGAGATAAAAGTCTTACTCTCCCAGTACATTTGTTTCATAACTGTTCTCTTTGCATATTAGTATTTCGTCTCACATGAGTGATCTGAGCAAATTCTTGGTATGCTCCAGGATTATCCGCCGGATTTCATCCATCTCGTCGGGGTCGTATCCTTTCAGGTCCAGGGAACGTACAACAGTCTCCCGGGCCACCCGGAAGGCAAGAATCTGCCCTATGATGGCCATTGCCCGCAGCGTGGCTGTTCGTCGCGACGGATTCTCGGTTATGACTATTATCAAGGTGGAAACTGAGTTCAGAACAGGCTCCATGAATCCCTTGAAGATCAATTCGTAGGCGGTGGTCGGATACATCTGCTCACGCAGAATAATCCGGGAAACGCGTTGCCCTTGTGATGAACCCACCATAAAATCGATGATTTTTTCCATCATCTTTACCAGGGTTGCAAGGGCCTGCTCCTTTCCTCTGTCACCGGTGTAGGTCAGGTGGGATATGGCCTGCACCAGGTCGGAAATCTGGGTCTCAGCCATTTGGACAATATGGGTTATAACCGCCCGGTACAATCCTTCCTTGCCCTTGAAATAATAGGGAATGGCAGCGATATTGACTCCGGCTTCGCGGGCGATGTTCCTGGTGGTCGCCGATTCATAGCCGTCTCTGCCGAAAATATCCATTGCCGCTTCAAGAAGCCGCTCCTGAGTCCCGAGCTCTGATTTTACTTCGTCCTGCCCCACTGCTCCTCCTTCCGTTCAATTTCTTCAGTCTTTCTTTTGTTATGCAATAATGTTAGTTAATCGATCGATTAAGTCAAGTGATTAATTACAGGTGAGGCATCACCCCACCTGCTTGGCTGCGATATGAGGCAATTTATTTTGTATATATATCGATAGGTTGAACGGTCATGTTTGCTGCCAAGTATCTTCGGGTTATTTTTCGTTCTGTCAGGTAACAGAATCAATGCCAGCCGGTAGCCGGACCTGAAACATTCTTATTTATTAACTTCGATTATGTGACAGGCGAACAGAACACGGGTCTGCGCATGATATGGGGGGAAGGGATGAACAGATAGAACAGTGAGGTAATAGCCTGAAGGAGAATCAGGACTGGCCGCCACCTGAGCAAGTGTCAGATGTTGCCTGTGAAAAACGGTATAGCATCCGCAAGCCGTTTTTCCTGGCCAGGCCTGGTTGCAGTGATAAAACCGAAATGGTGTTTTTGGCTTCCTGGCGCTTGGTTGAGGAAAGCGATTTCTTGTCAGCTACCGAGGTTTGCGGCGGTGCTTGACTGGGAGGATCTTCATCTGTTCCCGGTACTTGGCAACAGTCCTGCGGGCGATCTGGATATTGTTTTCGGCTAGTTTTTCGGAAATGGCGTTGTCGCTGAGCGGCTTATAGGGGTCTTCTTCCAGGATCATTTTGCGGATACGTTCGCGAATTGATTCGGCCGCCAGATCATCACGTCCTTCCCTGGGGATGGCGGTGGAGAAAAAATATTTGAGTTCGTAGATACCCAAAGGGGTGTGGACATACTTGTTTGAGGTCACCCGACTGATAGTGGATTCATGCATCTCGATGTCCTCTGCTACATCGCGCAGAATCAGGGGCTTGAGCTTGGTTGCACCATGCTCGAAGAACTCACGCTGGAATTTGAGAATGCTTTCCATCACCTTGAAAATGGTACGTTGGCGCTGATGCAGAGATTTGATGAACCAGCCGGCGTCTTTCAGCTTCTCTTTGATGTAGCGTTTGGATTCTTTTTCCATACCCGCTTCCACGTCAAGCAGGCTTTGGAGCTGTGAAGAGAGCTTCAGGTTGGGGATATCCTCCTCATTGAGATGGATAACGAATTCACCATCAATTTTCCGCACATAAATGTCCGGGGTAATATAGTTGGTATCCTCCTTACTGTATGGCAGTCCCGGATAGGGAGTCAGCTCGGCAACTATGAAATCAATGGCCTTGATCACTTCAGCTCTCTTAGCCCCGGTAGCCCTGCTGATTTCCTTGTAATTGCGTGTCTGCAGAAGATTCAGGTGGTTTTTGACGATCTTTGCTGCCAGGGAATCCTGCATTCCCATACGTTCTAACTGGAGAAAGAGGGACTCGCTTACATCACGGGCACCGATACCGGGAGGGTCCATCTCCTGGATTACTTCCAGGAGATATTCTGCGGAATCATGGTCGCAGTCAGTGGCTGCCATGATTTCTTCCAGGCTGATTTCCAGGAATCCGTAGCGATTGAGGTTGCCGGCAATAAAAAGTGCTGTTTCTTTTTCAGCCGCGTCCAGTTCACAATGGGCCAGCTGCCATTGGAGATAGGCCAGGAGTCCTGGTTTTTCGGAGATAAAGTCGAACTGGCTCGGAGCGTCTGCCGGAGGAGTTTCGTGGGAAAAAGAAAAGTTAGAGTCAAAGTTGTTGGCGTAGTCTTCCCAGTTGGTCTCCGGCATGGTGTCTCCGGCACTCACCCGTTCCGTGTAGTCCTGTTCCGGTTTATCCCCTTGATGTTCCGTCGTCGAGGAGAGGCTGTAAGGGTTGTCCTGTGTCTCCTGGGTGGAAAGGTCTTCTTCCAGGGCAGGGTTCTGTTCAATCTCTGCCTGCAGGGCATCTGTGAGCTCCAGCCTGTTCATCTGCAGGAGCTTGATGGCAAGACGCAACTGGGGGGTCATTACCAGTTTTTGTGACAGCTTCAGCTGTTGTCTCAGTTCAAGGGCCATTGGATATCACATGCTAAAATTTTCGCCCAGATACATCTTGCGGGCCACTTCACTTTCAATAATATCATCGGCCACGCCGCTAGTCAAAATTTGTCCGGCATTCATGATGTAGGCAAAGTCACAGACCTGTAAGGTTTCCCGGACGTTGTGATCCGAGATCAGGATACCCAGACCCTTTGCTTTGAGGCCTATGATGATTTTCTGCAGGTCTGCCACGGCCATGGGGTCGATGCCTGCGAAGGGTTCGTCCAGAAGAATAAAGTCGGGCTTGGTGGCGAGAGCACGCATGATTTCCACTCGTCGCCGTTCCCCGCCGGACAGGGCATGGCCCTGATTCTCGCGCAGGTACTCGATCTTGAGGTCGGCCATCAGTTCATCTATTCGATTGTTGATTTCGTTTTTTGTCAGCCCCAGCGGCTCCAGAATGATGCGGACATTTTCTTCCACTGTCAGTTTCTTGAAGACAGAGGGCTCCTGGGCCAGATAGGAGATTCCTTTCAGGGCCCTTTTGTGAATGGGAAGCCTGGTTATGTCTTCGCCATTGAGCAGTATCCTGCCTCCATCCGGACGGATAAAGCCGGCAATGGAATAAAAAGAGGTTGTTTTTCCTGCACCATTGGGGCCCAGCAGTCCGACAACTATTCCGGTGTTGACTTGGAGGCTGACTCCGTCAACAACGGTACGGTTGCGGTAGCGTTTGATGATCTTATCGGTTTCCAGCTGGGCCATAATGTGTTGAAAGAGAATAGTATTATTGAGGGGTGAGTGTTGCTTTAACCCGTGTTGGTTTCTTTTCTCCGTTGGATCCTGCTCCAGCGGTGGTCGAGGAGGAGCCGCTCACTACCTCGGATCGTCCTTCGTCGAGATAATAGATGATGGTGTCGCCGGTTACCAGGTTTTTGTCCTGCCAGGCCCTGGCGTCGCCGCTGAGGACGATCTTGCGGTCTTTGGCGAGGTAGTTCATCTGCTTTCCGGTTCCCAGCCATTCATCTTTGGTGACTTCGACGTTTCCCACGCATTTGAGGCGTTTGACTTCCTGCTTTTTTCCGTCAGTGGCAGGAGTATAGTAGACGGTCATCTTGTCCGAGCGGATACGGACATTTGCCTGACTGGCATCGACATTCCCGGTAAAGAGGACGCTGTTGTCCTGCTCGAGGGAGACCATGCGGTCTGCCTCAATAACGATGGGTGCATCCGTGGCCCAGAGCGAGCTGCTGCATGAAAAAAGAAAAAATATGAGAGCAAAGAGTATGTTGAGTCGGTGGTTTTTCACAAAAATCTCCCTATGATACAGATTAAGAATGATCTTATTGCAAATACTAGGCCTAATATACCCGGGTGTAGGAGGAATGTAAAGAAATCCTGAACAGGGGGAGTGAAGAAAGATTTCTTTACTTCGTGAGACCTAGTTTGTAAAATAAGGGGTATCAGGAAGATAGGCTTGTATCCAGCTGATTTGAAAATGATAATTCTGCTTCCGGCAGAAATGATAATGACGGTTCGCCAGGGACTTAAGCGTTAGCAAAATTCTTAAAGGGGATAGGTATATGCAGGAGAGTATTGACAGGGCCAGGGGCTTGATTGAATCCCTTCCCTATATGCAGGAGTTCCGGCATAAGACCGTGGTTATCAAGTATGGCGGTCATGCCATGGTGGATGAAAATCTGAAAAAGCAGTTTGCCCTGGACGTGATTCTGATGAAACAGATCGGTATCAACCCGGTGATTGTGCATGGCGGCGGTCCGCAGATTAACCTGCTTTTGGACCGCTTGGAGATCAAACCCAGCTATGTCCAGGGGATGCGGGTCACCGACGGCGAGACCATGAGCGTGGTGGAGATGGTGCTGGTAGGCAAGGTAAACAAGGAGATTGTGGGGAATATCAATCACTGCGGGGGCAGGGCTGTCGGCCTCTCCGGTCGTGACGGCGATCTTGTCTGTGCCGAAAAACTGCAGGTAAGCAAGAAGAGCGCTGAAGCTCTGGAAGATGCTCCTCCGGAACTCATTGACCTGGGTCGGGTGGGGCGGGTGACCAAGATTAATCCCGAGATTCTGCAGGTGCTGGACCGGGAGAATTTTATTCCGGTTATTGCTCCGGTGGGTGTCGGCGAAGACGGCCAGGCTTTCAATATCAATGCCGATCTGGTGGCTGGGGCCGTGGCTGGTGAGTTGAAAGCAGCCAAATTGATTCTGCTTACCGATGTGGCTGGGGTCCAGGATAAGGAAGGGACCCTGCTCCGTTCGTTGAAACGGGAGGAGCTGGAAGGCTATATTGACAATGAAACCATTGCCGGGGGAATGATTCCCAAGGTTCGCTGCTGTGCAGATGCTTTGAGTCGGGGAGTGGCCAAGACTCATATCATCGACGGCAGAATAGAACATGCAATCCTTCTGGAAATATTCACCCGGGAAGGCATAGGAACGGAGATCGTCTGATGAGTGGAGAAAATACCAACTGGGCTGAGAGGAGCAATAAGGTGTTTATCGGAACCTACGCAAGATATCCGGCCGTCATGGTCAAGGGTGAGGGGTGTACGCTGACGGATGCTGAAGGCAGGGAATATCTGGACTGTCTGGCAGGCATTGCAGTATGCAGTCTGGGCCATTGTCATCCGGCTGTTACCGAAGCCATCTGTAAGCAGGCGCGGGAGCTGGTTCATGTTTCCAATCTCTATTACACCCTGCCGCAGACGGAGCTGGGCGAGTTGTTGACTGCCCACTCCTTTGCCGATCGGATTTTCCTGGCCAACAGCGGAGCAGAGGCCAATGAGGCAGCCTTTAAACTGGCCAGAATCTGTGCCGGTCCCGATCGTTACGGGATTATTTCCCTTGCCGGATCGTTTCACGGCAGGACCCTGGCCACTGTGGCTGCCACGGGCCAGACCAAGTTTCACAAGGGGTTTGAACCCATGCCCGAAGGGTTTTCCCATGCGCCCTTTGGCAACCTCAACGTCCTGGAGGCCATGATCACGGATCAGACCTGTGCTATTCTCTGTGAACCGTTACAGGGTGAGGGCGGTGTGCGACCCCTGGATGTAGAGTATCTGAAGGGATTGCAGGGGCTCTGTCGTAAGCATGATCTTCTCCTCATCTTTGACGAGATTCAGACCGGAATCGGGCGGACCGGAACTCTTTTTGCCTATGAGCAATTGGGGGTGGTGCCTGATATTATGACTGTGGCCAAGGCTCTGGGGAACGGTTTGCCCATCGGCGCCATGCTCACCAGGAAGAATATTGCTGCAGCTTTTGTTCCCGGAACACATGCTTCCACGTTCGGTGGTAATCCTGTGGTGGCTGCAGCGGCGGTGGCTACCTTGAAGATTATGCTGGAGGATGGTTTCCTCCCCGAGGTCCAGGCCAAAGGTGAATATCTGCAGGCAGGGTTGGAAGATCTGGCCGCGCGTTTTCCTGCTCTTGCCGAAGGCGCACGAGGGATGGGATTGATCCGGGGGCTGGTGCTTACTGAAAAAGGCGTTGCCCAGGGTGGCGACATGGTCAAAAAGATGTTTGACCGGGGGGTGCTGATAAACTTTGCCGGTAATGCTGCCCTTCGTTTCCTGCCACCGTTGATTATCAGCAGGGACGAGATTGATAAGTTGCTGACAGCTTTGGCAGAAGTACTGGCCGAATATGAGTAGGGTTCATCTGTATCTCTGTGGGTCTTTTTATAAAATAAGGCCTTGAAATTGAAGTCGCAAACCAGTGAGCGAAGTCTGCCTCTATTCGTTTGTCTGAGGTGCCGGTAAACTCTTGCAGCTCTGAGTTTTGTCAAGGTTTATAGGTCCTGGTGAACTGTTAAAAATGTGAGGGGTGAGTTTATTCCCCCGCGAAAAGTCTTTGCAAAACATCTGTGTATTAGGTAAATATGTTCTCTTTCCCCCAGAGTTAATGCGATTGTGCTTGGGGGCTTACAGGTGAAAAGGCGGAGTGAGAAATTTCCGCTGGCAAAGAAGACGAATCTCATGGTACTCCATTTACAGTCATTACAGGATCTTAATAGGGCAGAACTCAAAGATTTCATTGCCAGGGCCATGGAGCTCAAGAAGGAGCGATTGGCCGGTGTTGTCCATCAGCATCTTGCCGGCAAGACAGTTGGCCTGATATTTGAAAAACCCTCTACCCGGACCCGGGTTTCTTTTGAATCAGCCATGTACGGACTGGGAGGGCAGGTGATCTTTCTTTCCGGCCGTGATACCCAGTTGGCCCGCTCTGAACCCTTGAAGGATATGGCCAGGGTCATGGCCCGTTACGTGGATGCCATGGTGGTGCGGACCTTTGGTCAGGAGGTGGTGACTGAGCTTGCAGCTTACTCTTCGGTTCCTGTCATCAACGCCCTCACCGATCTCCATCATCCATGCCAGATCCTCAGCGATATCATGACCGTGATTGAGAAAAAGGGCCCCATTGAGAAATTGAAGATAGCCTGGGTAGGTGACGGCAATAACATGGCCAATTCATGGATTCAGGCTGCAGGGCGTATTGGTTTTGAACTGATTCTCGCCTGTCCTGAAGGCTATGACCCGAATCCGGAGATCATGGCTGCGGCGCAGCAGGAAGCGGTGAAGCCGATTACACTCGTGCGCAGTCCGGAAGAGGCCGTGGCTCAGGCTGATGTCATCAATGTTGATGTCTGGGCCTCCATGGGCCAGGAAGACGAGCAGAAAGAGCGTCTTTCGATCTTCCAGTCTTACCAGGTGGGCCGCGAGTTGCTGGCAAAGGCCCCGGCCGAGGCTATTATCCTCCACTGCCTGCCTGCCCATCGTGGAGAAGAGATTACGGAAGAGGTCCTGGAGTCGGATCGTTGTGTGGCCTTTGACCAGGCAGAGAACAAGATGCACATGCACAAAGCAATTTTAGAGCGACTGATCGGAGGTCGATGATGGATGTGAACAAGATTGTACTGGCTTATTCCGGCGGTCTGGATACCTCGGTGATCCTGAAATGGTTGGCCGAGGAGTACCAGTGCCCTGTGATTGCCTATGCTGCAGATGTCGGCCAGACAGAAGACTGGGATGCGGTGCGGAAAAAAGGTATGGCCACCGGTGCCGAAAAAGTAATTATCTCTGATCTGAGAAAGGAGTTTGTGGAAGATTACATCTTTCCAGCCTTTCGCTGTAACGCCATCTACGAAGGATCGTATCTTCTGGGAACGTCCCTGGCACGACCCATTATTGCCAGAGAGCAGGTGCGCATTGCCCATGAAGAAGGGGCAGATGCTGTCAGCCACGGTGCCACAGGCAAAGGGAATGATCAGGTCCGTTTTGAGCTGGCGTATCTGGGGATAGATCCCAGCCTCAAGATTATCGCCCCCTGGCGGATCTGGGATCTGAATTCCAGGAAGAAGCTGGTGGAATTTGCTAAAAAACATGAGATCCCGATACCCACCACCAAGAAAAATCCTTACAGCTCTGATGAGAATATCCTGCACATCAGTTTTGAAGGCGGACCTCTGGAAGATCCATGGAATGAACCGGATGAGGAGATGTATAAACTGTCTGTTTCTCCGGAAAAGGCACCTGACAAGGCCACGTATCTGGAGATGGAATTTGTAAAGGGCGATCCGGTGGCCATTAATGGCGAGCGGATGGAACCTCTGGCTCTGCTGCAGAAACTGAATGAGTACGGCGGTGCAAACGGTATCGGTCGTTTGGATCTGCTGGAGAATCGTTTCGTAGGTATGAAATCTCGCGGTGTATATGAGACTCCTGGCGGGACTATCCTGCGCACGGCCCACAGAGACCTCGAGACCATGACCATGGACCGCGAGGTCATGCGAATCAGGGACTCCCTGGTTGCCCGTTATGCCGAGCTGGTTTACAATGGTTTCTGGTTTTCACCTGAGCGGCAGCTTCTCCAGGTCACCATGGATGAGAGCCAGAAGACAGTGAGCGGAACCGTACGTATCAAGCTGTACAAGGGGAATTGCACAGCCGTTGGTAAAAAATCCAACCAGTCTTTGTATCAGGAGAGCTTTGCCACATTTGAGGAAGATGTGGTTTACAATCAGGCCGATGCCGGTGGCTTTATCCGCCTCAACGGACTCCGGCTGCGCATTGCAGCTATGCAGAAGTAGTGGATAGTTGACAGTGGTCAGTGGATAGTTCAAATACTTTTTTAACGTATCCAATCTTTACTTAAAAGTTGTTACTTATGACCAGCGGATCTGAAAAACTCTGGGGTGGACGTTTTGAAGAGGCCACTGCCGCCTCGGTGGAGGCCTTTACGGCATCCATCCACTATGATTCCCGTCTTTATCGCTACGATATTGCCGGAAGCAAGGCGCATGCCACCATGCTCGCGGCAAACGGTCTGCTGGCAAAAGAGGAACTGGTCGCCATTATTGATGGTTTGACGGCCATTGAGACCAGGATCGACGAGGGCAGCTTTTCGTTCAAGCGTGAACTGGAAGATATTCACATGAATATCGAAAAGGCCCTTATTGATGATATTGGCGCTGCCGGTGCCAAGCTGCACAGCGCGCGCAGCCGTAATGATCAGATAGCTCTTGACCTGCGCCTCTATCTCCGTGAGCAGTGTGACCGCTTCATGGAGCTGCTTGATGACGTACGTCGGGCCTTTGTTGTGCAGGCCAGGAAATATTTCGGTCATGTCATGCCAGGTTATACACATCTGCAGCGGGCTCAGCCGGTGTTGCTCTCTCATCACCTGATGGCCTATTACGAGATGTTCGGCCGAGATAAGGAGCGTCTTCAGGACTGTCGCAAACGGATCAATATCCTTCCCCTGGGTGCAGCCGCCATGGCTGGAACAGGTTTGCCCATTGACAGGGAACAGGTTGCTGAACTCCTGGGCTTTGACGGGGTGAGTGCCAACTCCATGGACACTTCCGGTGACCGTGATTTTGCCATTGAATTTGTTTCCTGCTGCACCCTGATTCAACTCCATCTCTCACGGCTCTCAGAAGAGCTGGTTCTCTGGTCCAGCCAGGAATTTTCTTTTGTTAATATTGCCGATAAGTTCTGTACCGGCTCATCCATCATGCCGCAGAAGAAGAATCCTGACATCCCGGAACTGATTCGGGGCAAGACCGGGCGGGTGACGGGCAGTCTCATGTCGCTGATTGTTCTGGTGAAGGGGCTTCCTCTCACCTATAATCGTGATCTGCAGGAGGACAAGGAACCGGTTTTCGATGCCGTGGACACGGTGTCGGCATCGCTAGCCATAATGGCCGAGCTCCTTGGCAATCTCAGCTTTCGTACGCGACGGATGGAAGAGGCCACCAGAACCGGTTTTATCACGGCCACTGACCTTGCCGACTATCTGGTCCTGCACAATGTGCCGTTTCGTGAGGCCCATGGTATTGTGGGGAGGGCTGTTGCCGTTTGTATCGATAAGGGCTGTGAGCTGACTGACCTCACACTTGACGAGATCCGAGAATTTTCCCCGGTCATTGACAAGGACATTTTTGAAGTACTGAGCGTCGAAGGTTCTATCAACTCCAGGATTTCGACAGGGGGGACCGCAAATTTGCGGGTGGAAGAGGCAGTACGAGCTGCTGAAAAACAGATGGGAATTGGAGAATAAAAGATGACAGTGAGAACGCATATTGCAGGAGCGATACTTCTCTCCGGAGCCTTGTTTCTGGCAGGGGGATGTGGTTATAAGACAAAACCTGTTCCTCCGGATTCCATCGTGCCAAAGGCCATTGAGGATTTACGCTACTCGGTGAGCGAGAAGGGCGTCACCCTTACCTGGACTTATCCGGTGGAGACCATTCAGGGAAGTGATCTCACAAATATCACCTCCTTTGATATGTATCGGGCCGTGGTTCCGATGGATGATTATTGTTCAACCTGCCCCATTCCTTTCGGTGAACCGGTGGAGGTTCCCGGAGGCGTTGTCGATGCCGAAGGAAGGCGTCAGGCAACGTATGAGACAGCTTTGCTCCGTTCCGGCCATAAATATTTTTTCAAGGTGCAGTCCCGGACCAGCTGGTGGGCGGCCAGTGCTGATTCCAATATTGTATCCTTTGTCTGGCATATACCGGCACAGGCACCTGTCGGGATTGAGGCCGAGGCCGGAGATGGCAGTGTGACTCTGCGTTGGCAGCCGGTAACTCGACTCATGGACGGCCAGGAGGTCGATTATCCCTTGCGTTATCAACTGCAGCGCAGCAGTGATAATGTGAGTTTTGCCGGTATCGGCGAAGCAGTGAGTGAGAATGTCTATGTTGATAGAAGAGTAAAGAACGGTGAAACGTATCATTACAAGATTCAGTCCGTAATTATGGTGGATGAAAATGCAGTGGGCGGCGGTCTTTCAGAAGCAGTGAGTGCAATGCCTCTCGATATGACTCCTCCGGCTTCGCCCGGCGGCGTCACGGTGGTACGAACAGCAGCGGGAATCAAGGTCTTCTGGGATAAATCTCCGGAAGCAGATGTCCATGGATACCGGGTATATCGCCGTGCCGCAGATGAAAGTGAGGCACAGCTCATTGGAGAGGTCCAGGCTGTTTATACTATTTTCGAGGACGCGGATGTGCCTCAGGATCGCAGTTTTTATTATTCGGTTACGGCCTATGACCAGATGACCCCCCCGAATGAGAGTGAAAAATCACGGGAAGCGGGGATCCGTCATTAAGTTGAACCAACTGCAGCTACATCACATGAGCCTGATGGCAGCCCCCATGGACACCTGTACCCGTCGTTTGGGTGATTCCTCCTGGGTTTCCCCCTTGCGGGCGATCAAAGGCAGCTTGTTCTGTAGCATTTTTATTATCGTTCAGGGGGCTGTTATTCTACCGGAATAACAGTTCAATAAATCAGTTATGAATCACTTCCAATACAAAGACGGCGAGCTCTGCTGTGAAGATATTCCAGTGTCCGTAATCGCCAGTGAGGTCGGGACTCCCTTTTATCTCTACTCGAAGGCCACTCTGTCCCGACATTTCCAGGCCTTTGACTCCGGATTTTCCGATATTGATCATATTACCTGCTTTGCGGTAAAGAGTTGCTCGAATATTGCAGTTCTTTCTCTCTTTGCCGGGTATGGCGGCGGGGCCGATATTGTCTCCGGCGGAGAATTGTTCCGTGCCCTGCAGGCAGGCGTCGACCCCAGGAAGATAATCTACTCCGGTGTGGGCAAGAGCGAAGAGGAATTGCGTTACGGCCTCAAGTCAGGAATTCTTCTTTTTAATGTGGAGTCTGAACAGGAATTGCACCGTCTGGGTAAGGTGGCAGCAGAAATGGACGTAACGGCCCCCATCTCCTTTCGGGTGAATCCTGATGTGGACCCGAAGACCCATGCCTATATCTCCACCGGGCTGGCTAAGAACAAATTCGGTATCCCTATCAATGAGGCACTGGAAATCTACCAGCAAGCAGCAGAGATGGAACATATTAAAGTTATGGGCGTGAGTTGTCATATCGGTTCCCAGTTGACTTTGATTTCACCCTTTGTTGAATCCCTGCGTAAAGTAAAGAGTTTTGTCGGCCGATTGGCGGAAAAGGGGATCATCATTAATTATATCGATCTCGGCGGCGGTGTGGGGATCACCTATGATGATGAGAAACCGCCCCATCCTCATGAGTATGCCAAGGCCATCAAGGAGGAGCTCGGCGGTCTCAAAGCCACCTTGATTCTTGAGCCGGGTAGGGTCATTGTCGGCAACGCCGGCATCCTCGTCACCGAGGTGCAGTACACCAAGACCAATCGCGGCGGTGACAAGGAAAAGAATTTTGTGGTGGTGGATGCGGGAATGAATGATCTGACCCGTCCCAGTCTCTATGGGGCATTTCACTCCATCATACCGGTCAAGGAGAAGGAAGGGACCAGTCAGGTGGTGGATATCGTGGGACCGATCTGCGAGACAGGTGATTTTCTGGCAAAGGATCGTGAGTTTGCGCAGGTGGAACAGGGTGATCTGCTGGCAGTGATGAGTGCAGGGGCCTATGGCTTTACCATGTCCTCAAATTACAACTCCCGTCCCCGTGTGGCCGAGGTTATGGTCTCAGGAGACCGTTTTGCCGTCATTCGTGAGCGCGAGAGCATGGAATCACTTATCCAGGGCGAGTCTATTCCGGAATTTTTAGAGAAAGACGATGGACGTTAACTTCCCGATACCCTTTGCCAAGATGAGTGGCACCGGCAATGATTTTATTATCATTGATCACCGCCAGCATCTGGTACCGGAGGACATGCAAGCCGAATTTGTGAGCAGGGTATGCCGCCGTATGTTTTCTGTAGGGGCAGATGGCCTGATCTTTATCGAGAACTCGGACAAGGCTGATTTCAGCTGGCGCTTCTATAATGCAAATGGTTCAGTGGCCGAGATGTGCGGGAACGGCGCCCGTTGCGCCGCGCGTTTTGCCTTTGCCAAGAATATTGCCGGAAAAAAGATGTCCTTCGAGACCATGGCCGGAATAATCGAGGCCGAGATCCTTGGCGACGACGGTGAGGTGAGCCTGCTTATGACGCCGCCCTTCGATTTTCGCACAGGGATTCGTCTTAGCCTTGGCGGCAAGGAAAGATCATTTTTCTTCATGAACTCAGGTGTTCCTCATGCTGTGCTTTTTGTGGATGAGGGGATGGAGATACCGGTAAAGGAGTGGGGACATGAAATCCGTTTTCACGATATGTTTCAGCCGGCTGGCACCAATGTAAACTTTGTCCAGCCCCTGGCTGATGGCGGGATTCGTGTTCGAACCTATGAGCGGGGTGTGGAGGATG
>JAHJNL010000051.1 GCA_018820855.1 Pseudomonadota bacterium
ACACAGGCCCCACTGGACATAAAATCAGTCAACTCACCAAAAAAAGGACGTTCCCGGTGTACATAATAGAAACCCTCTGCTTCCAGCTTGCTGAGATAGAGTTTCTTCATACCAACTATAGAGAACCCTTCGCTGTAGATACGGCTGATAATTTTACCCGCGTTTCCGGCTGCAAAAGCGTTTGGTTTAATAATTGCAAATGTTCTTTCCATGATCAATATTCTCCTTAATTAACAACCCGTTAACGGGTACCATATGTTTATCTTAACTGCTCTTTTGGGATTGGAAGTGAGATATAACACGTTCCCATATCTCTAGCAATATAACATCCAGTATAAGCAGAGAGTGGTTATGGAGGAAAAATGCGAGAAGAGGCCCAACATAACCGGGCCACGCAGCAAAAGGACCTTTGACAATAAATACTCTTCTCGCTACAAGACAGAGCGTTTTATCCTTGAGAAAATTTTACTGTCAACAAGCTATCGGCAAAAAACTGCTTTTTTCCTGTCCGTTACCACACGTTTTACACTTAACCACCAGCACCGTTTACAACTTCAACACTATTAAATACCCTTTTCCCAGCGTAATACTCCGGGCACACGGGAGGGCGAAACAATCAAATCTTTTACAATAAAAATATCATCTTTCCGTGATCGGATCCTCATCGCTACGAGTAGTATGGCATTATATGCTATTTCTTTTGAAACTATTTATCCCTTTGTTGGCGATGCTTCTGCATTCAACATTATACCCGCCGCAGTCTTTGGCTGGTTTTTCAAAATTCGTGATGGATTACTTTATGGCCTAATTTCTTTGCCGTTAAATCTTGTTCTTTTTTATTCCCAGGGAAATTCTCTATCCGATCAATTGATGCCAACTCTTGTTGCCGGCTCCGCCTTTGCCTTAGCCTTAGCCGGTATGGGGGTTGGCTGGATGAAAAATCTGAACAACAGAACACAGCGCCAATCCAGCGAATTACAGGAAGAGAGAAAACTGTTGCAGAAAGAAATAATCAAGAGAACACGAGCAGAAGAACGCCTGACACATGAGGCCCTTCACGACCCGCTGACCAACCTGACGAATCGCCGGTTATTGTATAACCGAATCGAACATGCCTTAGCCTGGAGTAAACGCAATCCGGACAACCTGTCTACTTTACTCTATTTCGATTTAACAAATTTAAACCTGTTAATGACACCCTGGGGCATAAGGCCGGTGATCAGTTATTGAAAGAGGTCGCTAACAGAATGAGTGCCACCGTTCGGGATATGGATACGATTGGCCCCATGGGCGTAGATGAATTTGCCATATTGCTTGAAGCGTCATCCACTCCGGAGAACGCCATAACTATCATCAGAAGAATTCAGAAAAGTTTCATCCTGCCTTACGAATGGGATGATTATTCAGTAACCATCGGAGCCAGCACAGGTGTGATTATCAATATCGCCAGCTATGAGAGGATTGAAGATATTATTCAGGATGCGGATATCGCCATGTATTGCGCAAAAACTGCTGGAGACAGCCAATTCAAGATTTTTGAAAGTGGGATGCGGAAGCTGACAGACTGAAGAGAATTCGCTTTTTTCAGGCAGACTTGCAAAAAGGAACATACAGTTCCTCAACTGAGGTTCCACACTGCAATCAAGCCTGGCCAATTCTCTATAGTACTCCTCTTCATACAAACGACCACAAAAAAAGCTCCGAATCTTCCTGCTGCACTCCCTCAATAACCGCATAAAGCTGCGGTTCTCCCGCTAAGTAAAGGCTTCACCACTTCGCGCCCCATCCCCCCTCTACCCTTCCCTTCCTTGCCAAAGTTCCCAGACTGCTGCAAAAAAAGTCCAAACGATAAAATAACGAATTCATCATCTGACAAAAACATTCCAGCAGTACATAGTTCTTATATCTTCTCTTACGGTCAGGTCGTTTTGAGATGAATCTTTCAGGGAACAGATTCCTTATCCTGAGATTATTTATTATCCGGAAGATAGTTGCTTGTGCTGCAGCATTATAGAATCGCATGACAACAGAGCATTGAGAGAGGATGCAATGGTAGCAACCCATCCACGGCACACTTGGATGTTCTTGATGAGAGACTCTGCCTGGGCTGGAGCTTTTTCCCGGGGAAACTCGAGCACAATTAAAAAGCATACAACGCAGCCTTACCACTCGCATACTGATGTACCGAGACTTTTGAACATACCAATATTTTCAGTCATAATCGGTGAAACAGCTGATTCGTTGCTCACCGCAATTATGGTAATTCTTCTTATAGTTGGAGATTAATATGAACGCACCGATGCCCGAGAATATGCAACAATTTGAAGTCTACAGAGATATACTCCCCAATGATTTCATCAAAGAAACCGTCGTCAGGCAAAGACTTATTCAAAACAACAGAAATGAAGCATTGCAATCCATGCAGAAAATGAAGTGTGATTGCAGTGTGATATCGGACACATTAGGTGGCTTAACGAATGGGTTTGAGAAAGGAGTTTCTTCTTTTACGAAACTTGAGCGCAGCACCCGAAATAGCGCTGATGCATTTATTGAATTAAGTGTCCAGTTGAGAAAATTGGCTGAAAATTTACGGACACAATCGCAGATGCTAAAAAGGAAAGTGGTCATCTGACCTTATCTATTACCAATTGAAATCCTAAGCACATTTATACATAAGATACCTGATGTTTCAGCCTGAATATCAGATTTAAAAACACCTCAAGTAATAATTTGTATGCTTGAGGTTACATGGCTCTAAGCGGGAAAAGGTCAACAACGGCCTTTTCCCGCTTAGAGCCATGTATCAGGAAAAACTGCGGATGGCACCCCGCTTACGTCAAAAATTTAACTTCATGGAACCACTTTAATCAGATATCTGTGAAGTCCTTTACGCCTGACTTCCCGTGGCAATATGCAGCAAAACATTTGTCAGTGCTGCATCTCTTTTCGGTATCCTGATTGGAGCCACGGCACTGGGTGACCTCTCACACAAGTACGGCAGGAAACTGATATTAGTCATAGTTTTGCCGCCTCTTTTGCCAACATAGGTGCAGTCATGACAGCCTTCCTTTTCCCGGTGCTGCTGGCGGACATCGGCACCTCGTTTTTCGACTATATCCTGGCAGGGACCTCTCTTATCAGTGCTCTGGTCACTGTGAAATTGGGAATAGAGACCAAGGGGATCAACCTGGAAGAAATCGGCAGAAAACACCCTCAACACAATCAGTGAGACACCTCAGAAACCATCGAGTTTAGCACAGGCCGTGCATGAATGAGGTGGTGGATATTTCGACAAATACTGTGTGATCGCCTTTACCGCTGCATCAAGTTGTGCACTGCCGGCAAACGAACAGCTGATGCCGGTAAGCTTGCTGTCATGGTAATCCTTTCGTTTCCTGAACGTATCACGAAATTGACGGTATTGCGGATGTTCCCAGATGTCAGCCAGACTCATGTTCTGCACATTGCCAAAACTGAGTGGTTTCTGCCTAATCTTAAGATTCTTATGGTACCAGGTCATCTCCTGCTCAAGGGGTGGACAGAGGAATACGCAAGGAGAAACATCTCCGCGAGCACTGATGAACAGGCTGTTGAGCGGATTTTTATCGCAGACCGGAACCAGTGTTGGCTGAAAAGGTCTAAGATCCAGTCGCATTTTACAGAAAAGTGCCCTTAGCTGGGTCCGGATTCGCAAGAGCTGATACCGTCGTGCTTCCTGCCTTGACATCATAAACTGCAATTTCTGCTGAGACCTACAACCTGCCTGGGTAAGATGGACGGTGGCAAAGGCATCAACTCCGTTTTTACGGCACCAGAAAACCGCACTCGGTAGCTCCCCTGCTGTTTCCGGGGTGAGCAGATAACTCACGGCAACGCGTGGCAACTTTGTACCACGGGATTTTTTCACAGCAATAAAGGTACAGATTGCCCTTTGCAGAAGAGCGAAACTATCAACTCCCCGGAGACTGTCTTGAGTGGAAGCACTGTTTCCCGCCATGGAAAAAGTAAGCCCATCAAGACCTGAGTCGACAAGAGAGTCAGCCATGCTTTTGTGCATAACGATACCGTTAGTGGTGAAACTGACAACACTGTTTCTGCTCTTCAGTTGTCTTATATGGGAAAGCGTATCGGGGTGCAGCAGCGGTTCTCCCCATCCCTGCAGATGAACAGATACCTTGGCCGGGAGTTGAGAAAGGATGAGGCTGAAAAGGTGTTTGTCCATATCCCGTTCCTGCCAGACATTGCCATATGCAGGTTTCAGGCAGGTGACGCAATCCAGATTGCAGCGACTGGTGGTCTCAATCTGGATGGAGTGCAGTTCGCTTTGGCTCTTTGGCTCCACAACGTATTTCTCTTAAAGGAGATTGATCTCTTCTACCACTCTTGATTAATCCAATTTTTTTCCCGCCTCATCCCCCTTTTGTCACAAAGCTATATTTATATTCCAGGGAGCAGTCACCGGTTGCAGATTGACTGCAAAAAAAGATGCGGCGCAGAGCTTACCGAAATAATTACCTGCCTCGCAGGGCCTTATGAAAATGCTCAAAACTCAAAGGGGCCTGCCCGTCCTTCTTTCCCAATTGCAAGGCCTCGCTGAGATAACTGTTCATAAAAGCCTGCTCCCGGCGCTGACACTCTTCCAGGGAGAATTTCAGCTTAAACGGAGCCGCTCCCCCCTTACTGCGCCGTTTTTTTATCGGGTATGGCCAGGGCTGAGCAAAAACCCGTGGCCCATCATGGAGGAGATAGAGAAAGGAATGATGGGTGGAAATGGAGCCGGCCCATGGGTAATGGTCCAGATGGTAGCGTCGGGAAAGGGAGTCGATTTTTTCTTCGAGCCACTCATGATCATCCGCCTGCGCCTTACTGTCGGCCATATTGAAGAGAGGAAAGAGCCGGAAGACATCACCCTGCGTGTGGTAAACCGAAGCGATGCCATATTGCTCAGGATGGCAGGAAATGAGTGACCCGGGCGTCAGGTTGAACTCGCCGGCAATGAATTGATCGACCATGGCCCTTTGCCGCTCAATCAGGGCCAGGGTTTCCCCTGCCTCGTGCACAGTTTCGCCGGGATGGCTGAGAAAAGTCATCCAGCTCGTCGAGATGCCGGCCTCATGGAAATTACGGTTGATGCGGCGGATCAGCCCGGCATCTATACCCTTGTTCATCAGGCGCAGGACACGGTCGGAGCCACTTTCGACGCCGAAGGCCACAGCCCGCAGGCCGGCCTGGTAAAGCAAACGACAGCGTTCCGGGCTATAAGATGCTTCGATGCGCAGGTCGGTTGACCAGCGGATATCAAGATTCTCGTCGATGATCCTCTGGGCCAGAGCCAAGGCATAGGCAGGAGAAAGGACATCCGAAGAGAGATAAAAATTCTTCACCCCGAATTCCTGCGCCATGGCCTGCAGGTCAGCAACAGCCCGTTCCACCGGAATCTCACGGTAGGCGTGCCGTCCGGACTGGTTAAAACCATAGCTGCAGAACGAACACTTGTTCCAGTAACAGCCCCGGGTCGGGCTGTAGAGCAGGAGCCGCTCAGGGGCAAGATAGCGGTCGAGCTCCAGATCTGCATAGTCAGGGGTAGCCGCATCGGCCAAGTCAAAGGTCACGGCCGGACCCTGGATGAAAGAACCGGGATTCACGCCTTTCATCATCAGATTGGGGATGGCGATGCACCGTTCACGGTCCAGGCTTTCACCGGCCAGCAGCGGCAGAAGTTGTTCCAGGGTCTTCTCCCCTTCCTGGAGGCCGACGGCGTCAACATAGTCAAAGATTCGACTCACCGTGTCCCGGTCGCTATTGCCGACAATCTGATCAATACAGGGTCCTCCCAGCATCACAAAGCAGGCCGGGAAAAGCTCCTTGATCAACCGGCAGAGGTAAAAGGTTTCGGGAATCTGGGAGACAAAGGTAAGGGAGATGCCTATAAAACGTGGCTGACCAAGCTTGGCCAGTTGCTGGCGATAAAACAGATCAAAGGGACTGCCCTGCCTGGCTATATACGCGTCGAGAAGTTTGAAATCCCAAGGGGCCACCAGGTGGGCGGCGCGGTTGAAACTAAACCGAAAGGGGAAATAAACAGCCTCCATCACCAGAAAAAGCTCTTCAAATCCGTCCCGGGCCCGGAGATAGTTTTTCTTGTGATAAAATTGCTGAGGGTCACGCATGACGGCCAGGCAATCGGCATAATCACGGCACAGGGGAAGCGCCTCGGCAAGGCGCCGGTACTCCATCTGCTCATAGAGGGTTAATTTCTTGCGGCCGTTTAAGCTCTGCAGGCGCGCTGTCACCCTCTGTCGCCAACCCGCCATGGTTTCCCCGGCCAGCAAAAAATACAACCCTTCAAGATTATAATCCCGTAAGGAGATGCTGATTCCGCGCTGGCCCAGATATCCTTTAAGGGCAGGTAACCCGACGTAGGCCCAGGTGGGATCGGCAAAGGGTGGAAAAATCAGAAAAGAAGAGTCTTCCTCTATTGCTGTTGTCTTGGACGAGCTCGATGTTACCGGCACAACTTACTCCTCACCCTGAGCACAGCCGGCCAGCATGTCTAAGGCCAGGGCTTCGGCGACCTTAATACCATCCACGGCCGAAGAGAGAATTCCACCCGCATAGCCCGCACCTTCACCGGTGGGATACAGCCCCCTGGTGTTGATACTTTGCAGGTCTGCATCGTTGCGGGTGATACGCACCGGCGACGAGGTACGCGACTCCACCCCGGTGAGTACGGCATCGGCAAGATCGAACTCTTTGATTTGTTTGGCAAAGGCTGGCAAGGCCTCGCGGATGGCTTCAACAACATACTCCGGCAAGGCGGTGCTCAAATCGCAGAGATGTACGCCCGGGGTATAGGAGGGCTGCACCGAACCAAGGACCGTGGAAGGACGACCAGCGAGGAAATCACCAACGAGCTGCCCCGGTGCCCGATAATCACCGCCGCCCAGCTCAAAGGCCCGCGATTCCCAGAAGCGTTGAAATTCCATACCGGCCAACGGCCCCCCCGGGTAATCGTGCGGCCCAATGCCCACCACGATGGCGCTGTTGGCATTGCGCTCCTTACGTGAATACTGACTCATGCCATTGGTCACTACCCGTCCCGGTTCGGAGGTGGCGGCCACCACGGTGCCACCCGGACACATACAGAAACTATAGACCGAGCGACCGTTACTGGCGTGATGGACCAGCTTGTAGTCGGCAGCCCCAAGCAACGGGTTGCCGGCATTTTTGCCATGGCGACTGCGGTCGATGAGGGACTGGGGATGCTCGATGCGAAAACCGATGGAAAAGGGCTTTGCCTCCATGGAGATGCCGCGCCGGTGCAGCATTTCAAAGGTGTCGCGGGCACTGTGACCGATGGCCACGACGAGGTGGCTGGTGGCGATGCGTTCGCCGCTTGCCAGGATGACACCACGCACCTGGCCGTCTTCGATCTCGATATCATCCACACGGCTTTGAAAGCGGATCTCCCCCCCCAGCGCCTGGATCTCGGCCCGCATTTTCTCCACCATGCCCACCAGCTTATAGGTACCGATATGGGGCTTGCTGACATACATGATTTCCGGCGGTGCCCCGGCCTTGACGAATTCTTTCAATACCTTGCGACCATAATGCCTGGGGTCCTTGATCTGGGTGTACAGCTTGCCGTCGGAAAAGGTGCCGGCACCGCCCTCGCCAAACTGGACATTGGATTCCGGATCAAGGATACCCTTGCGCCACAGATCGAAGGTGTCCTTGGTGCGTTCCCGCACCGCCTTGCCGCGCTCAAGAATCAGAGGCCGGAATCCGGATTGGGCAAGAATCAGGCCGGCAAAAAGGCCGGACGGCCCCATGCCAATGATGACCGGCCTGGTTGGCAGTCCCTCTTTGGGTGCTTGGGCTACAACATGATAGGTGGTATCCGGTGCGATCCTCAGGTGCGGATCCCCCTTAAAACGCGAGAGGAGGGAGGTCTCATCTGCCACCTCAATATCCAGAGTGTAGATAAAGACGATGGCGTGGGATTTCCGGGCATCAACGCCGCGCCTGAAAATCGTATAGCCAACGAGATCAGCTGCTGGGATGTCAAGCCGCGCAAGAATTGCCGCCCGGATTTCAGCTTCACTATGATCAAGGGGGAGTCTGAGTTCAGTCAGTCTAAGCATGGTATGAATCGGGTTATGGAACCTTGAGTTCAAGTTGCATATGCAACCGGGTTGTCGCTTTAAAAATACCTGATTCGTATTTTTAAAGCCCTATTATTTTCTTGTCCGGTTATCAAGACGTCCGCCTACCAAAGTGATCTCCTCAATGAAGAGGGCCAAGAGGTGATTAGAAATAGCTTTATCCGGCAGACCTGCAGGAAGTCAACAACGTATTCTCAGCCGAGGTTCCGCACCGCAATCAAGCCCGGGCAGGTCTCTTTGCTACTCCTTTCAGAGGAAAATGGAACCACCACACACGGTCAGCCCCAATCACACCGGTAGTCATTCGGCCGGAACCAACGAATGACCCTACAATACAACAAATTGAAAGACAACATTGAAGAGTTTTACTGATTATTGATCAGGACTGACTGGATTCATAATATTTATTTGAAAAAATAAATTATTGAGCATAACATCCCTATATGGCATGCACCAGTTCTCTAGAGAAATGGGAAGGATGCGACTGAGTAGTCAAAATTTTAGGAGAATATTGTGATGAGCGTCAACGATGATACAAAAAAGAGCAATAAATTAACCCGGCGGCAGTTTGTAAAATATTTCGCCGGCACAACCACATATATGTCTTTCGCCTCGTTTGCCCCGCTGGATCAGGGTTCTCTTTTTCTCCTGAGCCGCACAAAACAAAGGTATCCGATTGATTCCACGGTTAAGACCACTGCTGAGAGGATGATTTCATTTCCATATATTCCGGGTGTTCTTCCTCCCAATGATCCTCTTTCTACCCCTGCTCTCAGCCCCAATGGCAGTCCCGGTCTCGCGATTACTGAACTTTACAGAGTTCCAGAATATGACAGTAGAGGCTATGGGATATGGGAGTATATAGACTGGGGTCTCCCGATAAAACAGCGGACGGATATCATGCCCACCGTTTTTGATCCCACGTCAGTCACCAAAAAAACAAAACTCCTGAACTTTTTTGCCATGACCGATATCCATATCACGGACAAGGAGGCACCAAACTCGTTCATCTACCTCCAGCAACATAATCAACAATACTCCGGGGGCAATACCTCCATCTATTCGCCGATCATGCCGTACACAACCCATGTTCTGGATGCCGCCATTCAGACGGCAAATGCCCTGCACAAGAAAAATCCCTTTGATTTTTTCATCTCTCTGGGCGACACCTGTAACTGTACATCGTACAACGAACTCAGATGGTATATTGACGTTATTGACGGCAAGGTCATCACCCCAAGCTCCGGCGCCCATCTTGGTGCCCAGACCATCGATTATCAAAAACCGTTCCAGGCAGCAGGACTCGACAAATCGATCCCTTTCTATCAGGCCATCGGCAACCATGACCACTTTTTGCTTGGTTCCTTCCCTCCCTATGCAAACTGGCCTGCGGATACCTTTCTCAGCGATTCCTTTCTCAGCGATACTGTCTGGTCCGTCCCGGATTTTCTCGTCCCGGACGGTTCCACCTTTCCGGCCATGTTCAGCGTGGAAAATCTGAAGAACGGTACCCCACGATTTTATGCGGGTGTTATTGATGGTTCCACTCCATACGGTACCATTATCAATTATGGGCCTGTCGATGATCCCGAAAACTATCCTCAAACAAAGGTTGCTGCTGACCCCAATCGCCGGTCCCTGCTGAGAACGGAATGGATCCAGGAATTTTTTAAGACAGCCAGCAGTCCGGTTGGTCACGGTTTCAACCTGGTTGCCTCCAATCCAAATTTTCCTCTGGTCCCGGAAAACGACAAAGCCGGGTTTGCCTGTTACAGTTTTATGCCCAAGTCAAGTATACCGCTTAAGGTTATCGTACTTGATGACACCCAGCGCGAAGATGACGGCTCTGTTGATATTCACGGTCACGGCTTTCTTGATGACGCACGCTGGGCCTGGCTGCAAGCGGAACTTGCAGACGGTCAGGATGCCAATCAGTTGATGATTATTGCGGCGCATGTCCCGATTGCTGTGGTCAATATTGCTGCCGAGACCGAGTGGTGGCTTGGCGGCAATAAGAGTGCACCGGATCCAAAACCCCTTGGTGATGGGTCTACTGATGTCCAGAATGCCGTAGACCTGGCGGGGCTGGTGCAAAAACTCTGGGAAACACCGAACCTGCTGATGTGGATAGCCGGTCATCGTCATGTCAATACGGTTAAGGCCTTTAAATCGCCTGCCCTTTACGAGACAACTCCAGAAAGTGGTTTCTGGCAGGTGGAGACCTCATCACTGCATGACTTTCCGCAGCAGTTTCGTACATTCGAGATCTACCTGAACAGTGACTACAGCATCTCCATCGAGACGGTCAACGTTGATCCGGCAGTTGCAGAGGGTTCGCCCGCGGCAACATCTCGAAAATATGCGATCGCGGCGCAGCAGATAGTTCAGCAGAACTTAACCGTGAATAGTGTAAACTTTGAGTTTCAGCCGGAGCCAGGTCATCCAGACATTCCAATTGAACCAAATATTCCACTTCCAAGTATAGACCCGTGTCGGTTGCAAGGGACCCCAGGTCCTGATGGAACAGAACCAACCTTCACCGATCCGACTATCAAGTATGTTGACATGGCCCCATACGGTATCCCCTACAATGCATCGTATAATGCCCAACTGTTCAAGCAGTTAAGTCCTACCATGAAGGCACAGATGCAGGCACTGTTCCCCACGCTATAAGCAGAGAAGGGAAACAGGAAAAAGGCTCAACTGACTCAGAGATGGTGCAGGTTGGGCCTTTTTCGCTATCCAGACAACCGGACTCCAGCGAGGAGTGAAAGGCGCCCCCTGAAGTTATGAAATAATCCGGACAGGCACGACATCAGGTATCATACTTCCCCCAGAAGCTGTGTTTCCTGCCATGAGCAGACCAGCCTGGTCTTTTCGAAAAGCGATGAGTCTCCTACCTGCTCTGCCAGTTCTTCCCCCCTCTGTACCAGCTTCTCCCATGATATTCGTCTTTTTCGGCCTCAGCCAATTGCCAGAATTGCTTTGCCAGTTCACGAATATTCTTCTTGGTTGAAAGTCCGCCGCTGATTGCAGCAGAGTATCTCGGACCCCATAGTCATTGCCGCCAAAAAGCTTAACGACAAGTTTCATCAACCATTTCTTGTCCGGACAATCTGCGGCAAAGCGAGTAAAAAGAGAAGCAATCCCTTCTCTTTCACTTTGATTTTACTTGAGAAAGTTATTCACTATCAATCCAGGAAAGTTGACTCACATGGGTTGGTATGATAAAATGTATAATCAAAAACAATAATACATTCTTTGTTCTTTATCTCCATATGCCTGAGGGGTGCAACATGGTTAAGAATCCAAGAATTCAAAATGTCGTTATGGTTTTGAGCATCTTTTGCGTGATAGTTTTCTCTGGCCAGCAAGTATTGGCCGCCATCTTTTATGTGAATTCCAACGCTGCTGTCAATGATGCAACCCCTGGTGACGGCACTTGCGAAACGGCTCCCGGCAACTCCGTCTGTACACTCCGCGCCGCGATCCAAGAGGCAAATACTGCCTCGCTTACCACCATTCTTTTCACCGACCAGTTTACGATAACTGACTGTAATCTCCCGGCTCTAACAGTTGGCAAGACAACCATCAATGCCTATGACCAGTGGGATACTGCCAATAAGAAGCCGGGTGTCACACTGCAGTCCCCATTGGCTTGTGGGACGTACCATGATATCCTCACGATCAATTCCAGCGACAACCACCTGTATGGACTTTCTTTCTACAGTAATATCATAGGGGTTAGCGGAGTCAGGATAACCGGGGGAAGCAACAATACCATTGGCACGGATATTGACAAACGTCGTAACGTCTTTGTGGTTCCAGGCTATGGTGTTGAAATTGAAGTAAGTAGCACGGGCAATACCATTTCCAGCAACTATTTTGGAACAGTCGATGGAGACAACTCGACCGGTCTGTACGGCACCAACGGCATCCGCAATATCAGTTCAGGTAATACACTCTCAAATAATGTGATTGTTGCGCAAAACGGGGCCGGAATC
>JAHJNL010000052.1 GCA_018820855.1 Pseudomonadota bacterium
AGTAGGTGCAGGCAAAGTTGCAGCGCATGCCCAGGATTACGGCAGCAGAGAGGCGGCTGCTCAGGCTGTTGACCTCATCGAGATAGTTGAGGACCTCTTCTTTTTCCTGCCGGTGATCGGAGACCAGGAGGCCGCAGTCCACCAGCCCTTCACTGCCTTCCACTGTTTCTCCACGCTCAAGGGCTGCATAGGTCGCATGGTCGAGGATGACCAGGGCCGTGGTGCGGGTGGAAAAGAGGAGGAGGGATGCAGGATCATCAGGGTGGGCAAAGGTCTTGTGGTAGCGGGAGAGGAGCATAGTTATCTCTGCGCCGGGGGAGTGTGCCCCCGGCGCAACTTGTTGTCAGCGGACTTTTGCTGGACCTGTGGTGCAGCATTCCTCGGCCTGGGCCACCTCTTTGGCCGTGACCCCCTTTTTGACAATGACAATCTTCTTCATATAACCCTCCCTGGGTTTGTTTGTTTGGTTGTCCTGACAGCACCCACTTGTGGTGGGAGACTGTCAGGGGTAAGTCGTTCCGCTACCCGATGATCTGGTGTTTAAAAGAAGACCTTCAGTCCGGCCTCCAGCCAGCGGCCGCTGTTGGGCGTCAGCTCATCGTCGTACTGGCTCTCGTTGCTGAGGTTGTGGCCGACCAGGAAGATCTCGCTGCTCAGTTGCGCATTGGCCCAGATCTTCCTGCTGATACTGAGGTCCCAGAGGACGGTGCCGTCCACCGGATTATAGGCGGGCGGGGCGTCCAGATCTCCATAGCGGGCATAGTGGCCGGAAAGCTCGACGGTGAGCAGTTCCGGGTTGTCGTAGAGGGCAATAAGATTGGCAAAACGCTTGTGCCCGTTTTCCCCGTCTTTATTTTCGGTGTGGGTGTAGGTGAAGTTGAGCTCTAAAGAGAGGTGGTTCCAGGGCAGGGTGGCGATTTCAACCTCTATCCCCTTGCGGCTCTCGTCACCGTTGTTCTCGTAGGTGGCGAGAGTGGAGTTCCAGGAGAAGGCCTCGCTGACGTCGTTATAGAAGAGGGTGGTCTTGATGCGGCAGAAGCGGGCAGCGCCTGTCTCCACCCCGGCCTGGTAGGACCAGACCTGTTCCGGCTCCAGCTCATCGTTGGCCCACCAGGCCCCGTTGTCCGTATCCGTATAATAAACCGGGGGTTTGCGAAAGCCCCTGGAGACGGAGGCCCGAAAGAGGGTATGCTCGGCCGCCAGCCAGGTGGCACCCAGGCTGGGGCTGGTCATGTCGGAGGTGTCTGACATCCTGTCATAGCGCAGGCCGGGGACCAGGGTCAGCTTGCCGAAGTTCATGGTATCGTTGGCATAGAAGGCCAGGATCTCCTCATTGAGCTGGGAGGCCGGGGCTGTGGACAGTTCATCACTTCTGTTTATCTCATTGCGCAGGTAGTCAAAGCCTGCCACCAGCTGGTGCCTGTCCAGGCTATAGTCCAGGCGACCGCTGATGCCGGTGGTTTCCTGTTCGTCCCGCTCTTTCCACCAGGGGATATCGCTGTTAAAATCGGTATCGGTGAGGACGTAGTTGTTGTCGAGGAAATAGGTGTTGAGGTGGAGATTAAGGCCGCTTGCCATCATGGTGTCGAAGGAGGCGGATGCAAAGCTGCTGCGGTCATCGATATACTCGTCAAAGTCAAAGCCGGGCAGGGCGAAGTGGCTGATCTGGTAGTCGGGGGCGGTGCTGCCGCCGCTCACTGTGAGTGTCATATTGGCAGGCAGGTCGATATCAAACTTGCCGTAGACGCTGGTGTTGGCAAATTCCTTGTCGTCTTTGATGCCGTCCGACTCCTGTCTGGCGGCAGAGAGGTAGTAGCCCACCGGGCCCACGGCCCCGGCCAGCTCACCCGAGTAGTCCTGGCTGTTATATTCCCCGTAGGAGCCGCGCAGAGAACCGCTGGGCCTACCCGTCTCTCCCGTATCCTTGGTGATGATGTTGACCACCCCGCCCAGGGCCGAGCCCCAGGTGGAACCGGCAGCGCCCTTGATCACCTCGATGCGTTTGATGATGCGGATGGGCACCATATTGGTGAAGGCTATATCGTCGCTGGCCTTGGAGATGCGGATGCCGTCCAGGTAGACTACCACCTGCTGGGTGTGGGAGTCGTGGATGTTGAGGAAGGCGGCGTTGTTGAAGTCTTGGCTGTGGTAGTTGACAGAGATCCCGGCCACCCGGTTGAGAACCTCATCAACCCCATGGGCGTTCATCCGCTCGATCTGTGCGGCGGTGATGATGGTGACGTTTTCCGGTACCCGGGACAGGGGTTTGGGGGCACGGCTGGCCGTCTCCACCTGCTCGTTGTTGCCGTAATAGAGGCTAAGGAATTCGTCGCCGTTGTCCGGATTCGGCTTGCTTTCCTCCTCGGCCAAGGCAGCGGACGACATCCCGAGCACCAGGACCAGGGAGAGGGTAAGAGTGTTTCTGCGGGCAGTCTTTTTCAATTGCTATCCTCCTGATATGCATGATCTGTGTACTGACTACCAGGAAAATGGTGGGTTCCTGGCAAACTAATACAGTTAAATTGAGCAGATAAGAAATGTACTACTGTGCGGGACAGCCTACCATCAAAAGAAAGCAATCAGAAGAAAAAAGTATGGCAGTTATGGTGTGATTTGGCGGGCTCTGCGGTCTGGTGTACATTTGCTCAGAATGAACAGGAGTCTTTCCTTGTTTTTCTAGCAGAAAACACTATTCTGAGAATAAGTAATTCTGTTTTGAGAATCATTTTATTCTGCAGTAAGTGTTCGTTAACTTCTGCGTACCATCACCTCTTCGCAATTTTTTCGATGAGACAACGGTTCCTCCTCACCTTTTTTTTCCTCTTTGTCCTGACGGGACAAGCTCATTCCTTTGAGGTCCTGGTGCTCAAGTCCGGAGAGGCAGCTCCTTATGATCTGGCTGGACAGGCCTTTTGTGACGTGCTGTTACCAGCCCTGCCCAGGCATGGAATCAAGGCCATTGCCGAGAACTCTATCCGGAATTACACCATACAAAAAAATGAGAGCCGCCCTGCTGTGGCTCGGGTTATTGCAGGAGAGCAACCGGATCTGGTGGTGGCCGTTGGCAAAAAGGCCCTGCAGGCTGCAGTCCTTGCTGACAGACCCATCGTTTACCTCCTCGTTCCCCGGGCCGAAGCTATTCTGCCTGTCGACCACCATGCCACAGGAGTCAGCCTGGAAAACAGCAGCGGCAGCGAGTTTAGTGAGATCCTCCGCCTTCTCCCGCATATCCGGAGAGTGGGGGTTGTCTATGATCCCGGTCGGACCGGATCTCTGGTTCGTCGGACAGTAGAGGTCAGGCCGGACCTGACCTTTCTTCTCAGGCCGATCAAAAGCTCTCAGGAAGTTGCCGGGCAACTGGAGAGTCTCAAAGGCAAGATTGATCTCCTGTGGATGGTTCCGGATCTCACGGCTGTTTCACCGCAGACTGAGCAGAGCTATTACAGTTTTTCTCTGGAACAGCAGGTCCCTCTTTTTAGTTTTTCCGCAAAACACCTGCCTCACGGCGCCACCCTGGCTTCCACCTTTGACTGGGCA
The DNA here is from genome assembly GCA_018820855.1 of Pseudomonadota bacterium. Lineage (GTDB taxonomy): Bacteria > Desulfobacterota > Desulfobulbia > Desulfobulbales > Desulfocapsaceae > Desulfocapsa. The sequence continues at coordinate 3,538 of JAHJNL010000052.1, forward strand.
GAGATGGGGGGAAAGGCGGCTGATCTGGCCTTGCAGGTGCTCTCCGGAACTGCTCCGCAAGATATTCCACCTATCCAGCCTGAAAAGGTGACCATCAGAGTCAATGTCAAGACGGCTCAGAAAATTAATCTTCAATTTGCAATACCTGTCCAATGAACATGCGTGAACCATTAAAAAAACTGAAGAGAAGTTTTACTGCCAGGATTCTCCTGGTCTTTATTGGAGGCATGGTGCTCCTGGCCGTTGGTCTCGATATCCTTTTTATCCATATTCAACGCAAGAATTATACCGAGCATACCCGGCACATGGGTTTGTCCACAGCCAGGCTGCTGGCACAATCGGTGCAGGTGGGCGTTTTTGCTGAAATGGTGAGTGTGATGAGTCCGGTGGTGGATTCTCTGCTGCTGCAGGAGGACATTTATCGGGTGATAGTGCTTAACAGCCAGGAGGAAGTTATTCTGGACAGACGGACGGGAAAGAGCGTTCCGGAGGAAGGCGAAGATTATCTGCAGCAGTTGGAAACGGTTCGCCGGGATGGGAATAATTTTCTCGACATGGCTCATTCCTTTGTTTTCTGGTGGCCGGTGCTGAGCAGTGTGGCCTACAGCGGCGAGGACGAACTTTATTTTTCTGATAAAGAGCAGAAGATACAGGAGAAGAAACATATCGGCTGGGTGGCTGTCTCTGCTTCCAAGGAAAAGTCCGAGGTTGCGGTGCAGCAGCTTATTGTCCGAACAGGAATCCTGGTGACAGCTGCACTTTTTTTTGTCATTTCCTGTACCGTCACTCTGTTCAATAAGATGATGCACCCCCTCAGGGACCTGGTACATAAGGTTGGAAGTGGAAGTGGCGGCGGGAGTGAAGATGAGAGGGGGGAAATCGGCCTTCTCGACTCAACCTATTCTATGTTGCTGGAACGTCTGGAGCAATCTTTTGCCACCATTGATGAACTGCGTCTGAATCTCGAACAGAAGGTGGAGGAACGGACCCACGAACTCGCTCTGGCGAATGATGACTTGAAAAACAAAGAAGAAACGTTGCTGGAGAGCAATGCCAGCTTGGAAAAAGCCCTGAAGGACATTAAAGAAGCTCAGTCTCAACTTATCCACTCCGAGAAGATGGCAGCTCTGGGGCAACTGGTAGCTGGGGTGGCTCATGAGGTCAATAATAATATCAATTTTATTGTCACGGCAGCGCCTGCCTTGGAGAAGCTTCTTGAGAAAATCAGGAAGATTATTGATGCCTATCATGAGGCAGGAATCCAGGAAACGGAGAGGGAGAGGCTTGCGGCTCTGGGACGGGCAGAAATTGTGAAAGAGGGGTTGGGCCTTGCCACCCTCTACAATAACATTGATCTGGTCCTCTCTTCAATCCGTGAGGGGTGTTCCCGCTCCATTAAAATAGTGAGTGAGCTTACTTCGTTTTCCCGTCAGGACAGCGACTATTTGAATGCCTTTGATATCAACGAGGCCCTCCTTTCCACCTGGAAGTTTGTGGATACCAGATATAAGGGCAACGTGCAGCTGGTGACCGAACTGGGTGACATCCCTCTGGTGACGTGTGCAGGGGGCAGAATCAATCAGGTTTTTCTGAATGTTATGAATAACGGTGTCCAGGCTATGGCTGCGGCACGCGGCACTCTCACTGTGACGACGTTCAGCGACAAGGAGATGGTTCATATTCGCTTTGTGGATACCGGTTACGGAATAGCCAAGGAAGACCTGCCCAGGATTTTCGATCCTTTCTTCACCAAAAAAGAGGTGGGGCAGGGCACGGGCCTGGGACTGGGGATATGTTACAAGATTATTGCGCACCATCGTGGCAAGATTCGGGTAGAAAGTGGTGAGGGCAGTGGCACGGCCATCACCATCAGTCTTCCCATCTATTTGGACGCGGGAACTCGGCCTGAGTGTGAGCTGAGTCTGGTTTCCCTGAGATAGCACCCCGGTAGATGAGGGGCACTTTTTGCACCTGTTTTTAACCTGCGGAGACTGAGGCCGCGGTTTGCTCCCCAGTGCTTGCCCGGGAATGAAAACTGCGGCTTTGCTTTTTCCCTTGCTGCAATTGACTTCGTTGTTCCTTGTTTGATATAATTGGTTTTAGAAGGTTTTGGCAACAAACTACAACATGGAGATACTGATGAGCGAGAACAAGAGTAGCTTGGATAATCTGAAGACATCCATTGAGCAGATGCGGGACGAGATCAAACTCAAGGCCCACCTGGGTCAGGCAGAGGCAAAAGACGAACTGGAAGAGCTGGAAAAGAAATGGAATGCCTTTCTCGGCCAGTATAAACCATTCACTGCTGAGGCGGGTAAGACCGCTGAAAATGCCGGAGCAGCCCTGGCCCTTGCAGCAGAAGAAATCAAGGCCGGATATAAACGGCTACGCAAGTTGTTTTAGTGCAGGCATTCAGACGTCATCAGACACTTTTCAGGAAGCATCTTAAATGATTGTGCACTGTTAACCCGTAGGGTCTGTCGTGGCAGTCATTTCACCAGACAAGACACGTCACGTGAAAAATAAGCAGTAATCTCAACAGGTACCAGAGATTCATCGAACCCAACGTTCATGGACGTTGGGTTTTTTTTTTGTTATTCTAAAACCTTGATTCTGACTATGCCACGAAACAATACCACCTGTTTGAGTATCTTCTCACTTGTTCTCTTTCTTGCCATTTTTCTCAGCGCCTGCAGTGAATCGGAACCTCCGTTCGAGTGCTCTGACATCTTGGGCTGTATCAATGTGCCACCCGGAGAACCGGTGAAGATAGGGGTGCTGCAGGCTGTGACTGGTGAGGTGGCACCTCTTGGTCAGGCACAGATCAGAGGACTTGAGCTTGCCCTTGATAAAAGGAATAGGAAAATTCTGGCACACCCTGTTGCTCTGCAGGTTGAAGATACCGGCTGCAGGGCGGAAGGCGGTGCCAATGCCGCCCTCAAAATAATCGCTGACCCGCAGACTGCTGCAATATTCGGCACCACCTGTTCCGGTGCGGCGGCCACTGCGTCAAAAGCCATGTCAGATGCCGGGTTGACCATGATTTCCGGCAATAATTCTGCACCGTTTCTCACCGCGATTGCAGGGAACCCCGGTCCCAGCTGGCAAGAAGGGTTTTTCCGCACGGCCCCGAATGAGGAAAATGCCGGTAAGGCCGCCGCCGGCTATGCCTATGAGCAGCTTGGTCTGCGCAGGGCAGCCACTATTAATGACAATGATATTTATACCAAGGGGTTGACTGAGAGTTTCAAGAAGTCCTTTGTCGAGCTTGGCGGCAGAATTGTCCTTGATACAGCGATTAACAAAGGGGATAGTGAAATGGACCCTGTGTTGACCGCTGTTGTCAATTCCAGAGCAGAGTTGCTGTTTTTCCCCCTCTTTCAACCTGAGGCGAATTACATCCTGCTGCAGGCCCGCAAGATTCCCGCACTTGATAAGATACTCCTGATCAGTGGCGGGGCATTGATTGAAAAGACCTTTCTTGAAGCAGTGGGAGAGGCGGCCAAGGGCATGTGCTTTGTCGGACCTACCCAGCCCAGCGGCCCTGCTGCGGAACAGCTGACTCGTGCCTATACTGCCAAGTATAAAGAAGAACCGACCGTGAGTTACTTCCTCAGTGCATATGATGCTGCCGATCTTCTTTTTCATGCCATAGAGCAGGCTGCAGTCCGGGACCATGACGGAACGCTGCATATCGGCCGGAAAAAACTGCGGGATACCCTCTATGCAGTCAGGAGATTCAAAGGGAGTACCGGCACTCTGAGCTGTGATCAGTTTGGCGACTGTGCCATGTCTTCCTTTCAGGTCCTGCGTCTGGATGACCCGGCTCTGGGACTCAACGGACTGGAAGCAAATGTCGTCTTTCCGGTAGAATCGAAAAAAAGCAGCCTGCTTCGGTGAGAAGATGGCTGTTATGAAAATGATCAGACTCCGATGGAGCAGACTGGGGATCAGCAGGAAATTCAGTATTGCCTTTACCCTCCTGCTTTCCCTTATGCTCTTGATCACGGTGGTCGCCTATCTTTCCAATTTGTCTATCCGCAGTGCTGAAGAGGATATCCGAAGAAGCATGAATGTCGGGCAGCAGGTTCTGGAAATGGATCGGGGGATGGAACGGGCACGCCGGTTATTGGGAGATTTTTTTTTACATTATCAAAGCATTGGTCTGCAAAAGGCCCACGAGCAATATGCCCAGCCTTCCGTACGCCAGATAGCCCATGTCATTTCACTAAGCAGTGATCTTAAAGGTGAACTTTTTTATTCACCGGTCGGCAGCAGATCAGGCCTGAACCGCATCGATGTCAATCTCTACCTGGCATCTGCCAAACGTTTTGCAGATACCTCTATTGAGGCTGTTGAGCTGATTTCAAAACGGGCAGTCCCAGACAGAGGGTTGGAAGCACAGCTGCAAGTTGTTGCCATGCAATTGCAGGAGGAGCTGAAGGGAGTTCGGGCCTTGCAGGATCAGCATGCCAAGGCCTATTCTTATTATAGAGAATATTTGATCAGTCGGCAGCGTTTTCTTATGCAATCTGCCTTTAACAATATGGTCGTCTTACGGGGGCTCCTGGCTCAGGAATACGGCCTGCAGGAGGCGCAAAAGAACAGGATATCAAAACTGTATGATTCCTGGTATGCCCTGGCAGAAGAGCTGCTTGTCGTGGATCTTGAGATAGCCGGGAAAACGCGTGACTTTTCCATTCAGGAGCAGATGGTGGCACCTGTTTCCAGGGCCTTGATTGAGGCGTCAAGGCTGGAAGTGATGCGGGCAGAGCAGCGGATTGACCGGGTTTATCATCTGGCCGGCATTCTCATCCTGAGCATAGCCTTGTTTGCTGTCCTGGCTGTACTCACTGTTGCCAGACTGTTGCATAACACTATTACCCGAAACATTCACAGATTAACAGAATCGGCCCGTGAACTCGGCCAGGGGAATATGGATGCCCGGGCCAGGGAAGAGAGTGAGGATGAACTGGGACAGTTGGCCCGCATTTTCAACAGAATGGCTTCCCATCTGAAAGAACTGGTAGAAAACCTGGAACTGAAGGTTGTACAGCGTACTGCAGAACTTTCTGAAAGCGAGGCACGTTTTCGTCACATTGTCAGTGACCTGCCCAAGATTGCCGTGCAGGGCTACGACCGCGAGCGCAAGGTCATCTTCTGGAACCGTGCCAGTGAGATGATGTACGGGTACAGTGAGGAGGAGGCGCTGGGCAGGAAAATTGAAGATCTGATCATTCCGGAGCCCATGCGAGAGGAGATCGTTCATGCTCTCTGCAGCTGGTATGAAAATGATATTCCTATTCTTGCCTCCGAACTCACTTTGTGCCATAAAGATGGCAGCGCGATATCGGTATATTCCACCTATGTCATGTTGAGCAGCAGTCAGGGCGAAAAAACGATGTACTGCGTTGACCTGGATCTTGCAGATCTGAAACAGGCACAGGCAATGGAACAGAAAAGTGAATCTTTTTATCGTCAGCTGTTTGCTCACTCCAGTAATGGTGTATCGGTCTTTGAAGCCATTGATAATGGCCAGGATTTTCTGTTCAAGGATTTCAACCAGGCCGGCGAAGCGATAGAGGGCGTCAGCCGGGACGAGGTGATCGGCCGCAGGCTGACTGAAGTCTTTCCAGGCGTTGAAGCGTTCGGGCTGCTTGATGTATTCCGCCGGGTCTGGCAGACAGGAGAACCGATTCATCATCCTGTTTCATATTATGAGGACGACCGGTTGCAGGGGTGGCGAGAAAATAAAGTCTACAAACTGCCTTCAGGCGAGGTGGTCACGGTATATGACGATATTACCAGCCAAAAACAGGTGGAAGAGGAAAAACTGGTAGTGGAACAAAGCCTGCAACGGGCCAAGAAGATGGAGGCCATCGGCCTTATGGCCGGTGGTGTTGCCCATGATCTCAATAATATACTCTCTGGTATTATCGGCTATCCCGAACTCATCCTTCTCCAACTTCCCAAGGACAGTGAACTGCGTATTCCCGTACAGGCCATCCGGGAATCAGGAGAGCGGGCCGCAGTGGTGGTCGCTGATCTGCTCACCGTGGCCCGTGGTGTGGCCAGTGCTCGGACAGTTGCCAGTCTGAACACTCTGCTTATGGAATATTTGGGTTCGCCGGAGTGTCATCAACTGCAATCTCTGCACCCGCAGGTGAGGTGGCACCAGTTTCTTTCTCCTGATCTGCCCGATATCTCCTGTTCACCTGTTCATATTAAAAAATGCATCATGAATTTGGCGATAAATGCTGCTGAAGCCATAGATAACTCTGGAAGCGTGACTCTGAGCACCTCAAGTATTGTCCCGGATCTACAGTGGGCCAGGAAGAACGGCTTGGAGCAGAGGCAATATGTTGTCCTTACCGTAGCTGACACAGGAGAAGGAATTCCGAAAAAGAGTATCGAGCATATTTTTGAGCCGTTTTTTACGAAGAAGGTGATGGGCAGAAGCGGAACAGGACTGGGACTGGCAGTGGTCTGGAATACTGTAAAGGAACATAACGGTACTGTGACTGTTACGAGCAGTGACCAGGGGACCACTTTTGAACTTTTTTTCCCAGCCAGCGAAGAGGCTGCGACCAAGACGGAATCAGCCGGGCTGGAAAAGCAGACAGGCGATGGAGAACGCATTCTGGTTGTCGATGATGAGCCCCAGTTGCTTGATATAGCGGGCCGTATGCTCGGGGTCCTTGGCTATGATGTTGTCTGTGTGAGTTCAGGAGAAGAGGCTGTTACCTACCTGCAAAGCCATCGGGCAGATCTGGTGTTGTTTGATATGCTCATGGAGCCTGGGATTAATGGACGTCAGACTTATGAGCAGATTCTCCGGCTCCATCCCGGTCAAAAAGCGGTAGTGGTCAGCGGATTTGCTAAAAATGATGAGGTCACGGCAACACTCAAACTGGGTGCTTGTGAATTTTTAAAAAAGCCTTATTCCATGGAAGAACTTGGTCGGGCTGTGCGAAAAGGCTTGAACAGGCCGTCGAGTAGTTGATAGTAACAGAGCACTGCAGTTGCGTTCCTGCTGCTTGTTGCCTGTTCACGAGTTTCCTGTTTGCAAAAACCCGGACTGGTCATCTCTCACAACTGCGCAATTTCCCTGAGTAGAGAAAAAACAGCTTGAACCTGGCGCTTCCACTTTTCATTCTGGGTGCGGCGCATTCCGGCAAAGGCCGAAGCGTCCAAACCGCTTGAAAAAAAAGATTTTTTTCTATAAGCTGGCTGTGGAACAGATATGTTGTCATCCGTTCCGTTTTCAGCGACTATCCGACTCAGGCGGAAAGTGACTGGGAATCATGATCTCCTTTAGCTTAACGTACGTTTATGAATGAGTCTTTAGATCTCTGGAAATTACTGGCCGGCCTCGCCATCTTCCTTTATGGGATGTTTCAACTTGAGGATTCCATCAAGGCCATGTCAGGCCGGGCTTTTCGCAAGATGATCAGGTATTATACCGATGGTCGCCTGCGATCCGTCGGCAGCGGTACCTTGATTACCGCCATTCTCCAGTCCAGTTCTGCAGTGTCCCTTATGGTCCTTGCCTTTGTCGGGGCCGGGGTGATGACCATGGAAAACGGGATCGGAGTGATGATGGGTGCCAATATAGGTACCACCTGCACTTCCTGGATTGTTGCCGTATTCGGTTTCAAGCTGAAGATCGAGAGTTTTGCTCTGCCTCTGATTGCAGGCGGTGGTCTTGTCTTCATTGTCTTTGGCCCAACCTCAAAGCTTTTTCAGGGGAGCAGGCTGCTGATCGGTTTTGGTTTCCTCTTTCTCGGTCTCGATTTTATGAAGACCAGCGTGGAAAACTATGCCCAGTTTGTCGATCTCAGTTCCCTTGCTGATTATGGCCTCTGGCTCTACCTCCTCTTCGGTATTCTGATCACCGCCCTCATGCAGTCGAGTTCGGCCTCCATTGCCATCGTCCTTACCGCACTGAGTACCGGTCTGATCAATTTCGAGACCTCGGTGGCCATGGTGATCGGTGCCAATATCGGCACCACGGTTACCGTCCTTCTTGGTTCCATTGGCGGCACTCAATCTAAAAAACGAGTGAGTATCAGCCATCTCATCTTTAATGGGGTTACCGGTATTATTGCCTTTGCGGCCCTGCACCCTCTTTCTAACCTGGTTACCCATTTTTTCGATACCAGCACCAACGCGGTCATGGCTCTGGCCTTCTTTCACACCCTGTTCAACCTCATTGGTGTGATTGTCTTTTTCCCTTTTATCGGACTCCTTGCCCGTTTTTTGATTCGAACCTTTCCCGATCGCAAGGAGGTTCTTACCGTTTATCTCAACAATACGCCCACGGAAGTCACGGATGCGGCCACAGCCTCACTGCGTAAGGAAATCCTCCATCTCTTTGAGGAGTGTCAACTCTACGGTCTCAGGACTTTCGGCATTGATGACAAACTGGTCTTTGATCACAGTCTGCCCTTTGAAAAAAATCTGGTCAAGCCCAGAAATCTGCCGGGCTTTTATGATAATGTGAAGCTCCTGCACGGCGAGATTATCGAGTTTTATGCAAAGCTCCTCCGCGCTAAGCTAAGCGAGGCTGAGGCCAGAGAGTTGGAACGGATGATTTATGCCTCACGCAATATCATGAACTCCATCAAAAACATAAAGGGGCTCAAGCATGACCTGGACGAGTTCGATGCCTCGGACAATGAACACCTGAATCGTCAGTACAAGTTGTTCCGCCGTCGTTTGATGGAACTGTACCACGATATCAATCGCTTTCTTGAACTTGGGGACCTGCAGGAGCAGTATCGCAGCCTGCTGCGAACTGTGGTGCACATTGAACAGATGGATAAACGGCTCCTGCACACCGTGATGAAGAGTGCTGCCGCCGGAGAAATTCACGAACTGGAGATAGCCTCGCTGCTCATGGCCAATCGTCTTTTCAGCCAGTCCTGCCGTCTCCAGGTTTTTGCCCTGAAAGACCTGCTCCTCAGTGAGAAGGAGATCCATGAGTTTGATCAAGCCATGGACATGAAGGAACTCCTGGATGAGGAGCAGGGGCAAGGGCAGGAACCTGTGAAGAGTTAGAATTTTTCAAGGATGCGGCATCATTCTGCTCAGGTCGGAGAGTTTGATGCTGAGTTCTTTTTTCTCCGGATCTCTGCCCTCTTTTTCCCGCAGGATGGTGATGTGCAGCTCATCACCTGCTTTGGAATCCATCATCAGAATACCAATATCCTCCATGTTGCTTACCGGCTGACCGTCAATGGTGAGGAGGATGTCATTTTTTTCAATCCCTCCCTCCCCTGCCTTGCCGGTGGGGCTGATTGCTGTAATCCGCAGGCGGGGGGCGCCATTGTTGTCTTCAGTCTCAAGTGTGATGCCGATTTTTCCCTTGCTCTTCAGGTAGCGGGGCTCCGCCAGAAAAAAGAAATCTGCATAACGCTCGGGTTGCGCAGGGGGATTGTCGCCATAGAGGTTCAGCACGGAGGTCTGTTCCACAGGGAGACGCCGGGATACTCTGGGGGGGATGCCTGAATCCTTACGGGTATGCTGGGTGCCGGCGATAACCACCACAGTTTTACCGGGATTGTCTTTGAGGATGCGAACGATATTTTCGGCCATGGTCTCATCCCATATGGCCTGGGACTGGATAAAACCGGCGAGTCCCTTGCCATTGCCATGGGGAATGTCGGCATGAAGACCGTGCACCAGGCGTAAGCGTTCGGTGTAGCCATCCAGAGAAAGATCCCTGTCCGGGGCAACAGCCTCTCTCTGCTCTTGACTGAGGCCATCGGTGTTGCCGTCGGCAAAGACGCTTTTTACGATTTCCCGGTCTACGTTGATTCCGTATACCGGGATCTTGTGGCGGCGGCAGAAATTAAAGATGGGTCTGAAGAGTCGCCAATCGTGGCGCCACACCTCGAACCAGTGAGAGGCCCGGAGAAACGCGGCTTCCTCCATATCCTTTTTTCCTGCTATGTAATCATCAAGAGATTGCTGGCTTGATTCCGGAAACATCTCCATGGCGATGGCAAGATCAAGCCCTTTTTTCTGCAGTCCCTGAATGATTCGCAGCTGGAGGAGATGGTCCGCCAAAGAGTCGTGAGTTTCGCCAAGGTAGATAACGCGATTTTTGGCAAGTTCTGTAAGGATCTGCTCAAAGCCTGCAATGGGTTTGGCTGGGGCACCGTTTGGCAGGTTTTCCAGAAGATAGTCAAGGCCGTTGTCACTGGCAGCGACTTTTTTGTCCTGTATTTTTCCTTGGAGAAAGAAAAGGGATGAGTATTTGCCGTAGTGACTCAGTTTGGGTAAAACTGCCTCTGTTTCTTCCGCACTGCTGCTGCCTACGAAGACAACCATCTCTTTTTCGTTCAGCGGATTGTTCTGCACCAGCAGACGGAAGCCCTCTGACGGCGTTGGTGCATCAGCGAAGAGGGAGCGCCAGACAGGTCCACCTGCACCAAGAAAGAGGATGGAGTTTTCAGAAAGCTGCTGATTGGTGACGGACTTGGTGTCAGCGACAGACCATCCCTGTTTTTCTGCCCAGCGAATAAAGGGCGCAAGGGCCGGGGCCGCCTTTTGCGATTCCAGGAGAAGCAGTTTTTTTTGTGTGCCGAGAAAGCGGGACCATACCGGAGGAAGTTCAGCTGGGGCCAGCGTCCTGAAAAGGTCGTATTCGGGGTCCAGGACAAAGGAGAGAGGAGGGCCGGGCAGGGACAGGCTGATTTTCGTTTCCTTTTCCGTGATCTCCTGGAGAAAAGTTTTCTCCCCCTCTGCTGTTTCTACCCGGATTGGCACGCGCAGGGAATAGGGGCTGGCACTGGCCTGTTCCAGGGTAAAATAAAGGAGAGAGCTGTCCTGCCTGTCCTCGCTGCTGATGTCCTTGATGACAAAGGCGGGCATATCATTGCTTGTGAGCTGCTGTACAAAAAACGGTTCCAGGTCTTTTCCGGAGGCCGTTTCAAAGGCCTTTTGCATATCTTTCCAGGAGGCGGAACGTCCCTGGTAGGTGGAGGCGAAAAGGCGAAGCCCCTGGGTGAAATATTCAGGTCCCAGAAGTCCATGCAGTTGGTGAAAGAGCATGGCTCCGCGATTGTAGCCCACAGCGCGTATTGCCTTGGCCGTGGCCTGCTGATGGCTGGCAGAGTGGAAGTCCTGAAGGGCGACGGCCGAGTCCTGTTGGACATAGCTCTGGTAGTTGATGAGGCTGGCCTTACGATGGGCAGCCCCCTCTCCCCGGTCCTCAGCGTAACTGAAGTCGGCAAGATAGCTGGTAAGTCCCTCGCACCAGTTTCCTGATCCGTCTGTCACCTCGATACTGTTGCCGAACCAGGAATGGACAATCTCATGGCCAAGGGAGGTCTCCTTGATAAAGGGCAGGCGCAGGACCACCTGTCCCAGGAGGGTAAAAGTGGGCATGCCGAAACCACTGGGCAGGCGATTGCTGACGATTGCATAGTGGCCGTAGGGAAAGGGGCCGATCTCTTTTTCGTAGCGGATAAGATAGGCCTTGCCTGCATCAAGGTAGCCCTGACTCAAGAGTTGATCTTCCGGGAAAAACCAGGTGGAGAGGGTGAGGCCCTTGTGTATTTCTTCCTTTTGCACCTGATAGGGGCCGGCTGCCAGGTGAATCGATCTTACCGGTTGGGAAAAGGAGGTGACCAGACTGCCGTTTTCCTCTTGTCCCGGCAGTGTGTCTGACTCTGAAATTCCCTGAAAGCCGGGGGGGAGCGTGGCAGAGAGGGAGAAGAGCATGTTCCTGTCAGGTTGGGGATGCCAGTTCGAGGTGAGGACAATACCGTCAGGGCTGATCAGGTTTTCGCCGGAGTCCGGGGGGATCTGCAGAGAATATGTGATGGTGATCTGCTGGCTGTTTCTGGCTGCATACATATGGAGACTGTCCCCCTGAGGGAGCGGCAGAGAAAAGGGAGGCCTCCCTTCTTCCTGAACGGTCACCTCCTGAATATCGAGGCCGCCTGTATACAGACGCCATTCTTCCCCCGGGGGCAGGGCAATGCTGGCCTTTGCCTGCAGTTGATGCTGTTCGGGTTGAAAGCTGAGATCCAGGTGATAGCGGGGGGGGGTGGCCATGCTCAGACTGCAGCAGCAGAAGGTGGCAACGAGCAGAATCCCCCAGAAGACAGGGGAGAGAACGGGATGCTGGATGGTGAAAACTGTGTTCACATCTTCCTCCTTGGGCGGGAATATGGTAGAGTCCGGTATGGTCTGTTCCCAGACAAGCTCTTGGGACCGTATCAGTGTGAATGCCACTATATCATATCATTTGCTTCTTCCCCATACAAAGATCGGTTGCGGATTTCATGCATATCAAACTTGTTGCCATCAATGGTCGTTTTACTCATTCCTCCCTTGCCCTTTTTCATGTGCGTAACGAGTTGGAAGAACAGTGTCCGGGAGTCTCCACTGAAATTCTGCAGCTGACTATCCGGGATCCCTATTACGAGGTTCTGCTGCATCTGAGCCGGAATGAGCCGGATGCCATCTTTTTTTCCGCAGCGGTGTGGAATTCTGAGCGTGTGCAGGAGCTTATCTGCGACCTGCACACTCTGTTGCCCTCCTGTCTGCTGGTGGTGGGCGGGCCCCAGGCCGAGGTGGTGGGCGGTCAATGCGGAGGAGAGGTTTGTACCGTGGTGCGGGGGGCCGTGGAGGCCGTGGAAAAGCAGTTTTACGACGATCTGCTTAAGGGAACTCTGGGACCCCGCTATGGGAGATCGTTCTTTCACATGGCTGAAAAGCGCTTTTTCTCCCCTTACCGGGAAGAGGACTTCAGCAGCCATCTGCGGAATCGGAATATCTATTATGAAAGTTCCAGGGGCTGCCCCTTCTCCTGCACCTATTGCCTCTCCTCGGCAGAAAGTGGGATTGTCCATAAGGGCTTAGACCAGGTGCGCTGGGAGCTTGATCAGATCATGGCGCATGGGCCGACTGTTCTCCGCTTTGTGGACCGGACCTTCAATGATATCCCGGAACGGGCCCTGGCCTTGTGGCAGCTTGTTCTTGGCTATGAATCTGAGACGCTTTTCCATTTCGAGGTAGCCCCGGACCGTTTCAGTGAGGAGATGTTTGCTCTTCTGGCCACCATTCCTCCCGGACGTTTCCAATTTGAGATCGGCATTCAGTCCACCCATGAACCCACTCTTGCTGCGATCAAGCGTCGGATCGATCCCCGTGTCGCCCATGAAACCGTGTCCCGGCTGGCAGCCCTGGACACCATTCATCTTCATGTGGATCTGATTCTGGGACTCCCTTATGAGACGGAAAAGAGTTATCTGCAATCCTTTGCCGACGTCTTTGCCATGGGCTCCCATTATATCCAGATGGGAATTTTAAAGCTGCTGCCCGATACTGCCATCAGCCGTGATGCTGACTTTTTTGCTTACCGGGCCTGCCGGCGGCCTCCATATACGGTGCTGGCCAACCAGTGGCTTGCTCCGGAGTGCCTGCAGCGCCTGTACTGGTTTTCCGAGTGCGTGGAGCGGTTTTGTAACAACCGATATTTCCCGTCGTTGTGGAACTATCTGCGCAGGAAGGGGGAGAACAGCAGTGCCTTTTTCTGTAAGCTTCTTGAATCGTGCCATGAGTACCGGCTGTTTCATCTGGCTGTTACCCACGAAATCCTGTGTACAATCATCACAGCCTCTCTTGAAGGGCGAGAGGACAGGTCGCTCATTCTCCAATTGCTCTCTTATGATTGGCTGCGTTGCGGCTATCGAAACCTGCCTTCATGTCTTCTTGCTGCAGGCTGTGGAGAAGAAAGACAGGACTTGAAGGACAGACTCTATCAGCAACTCCCTGCAGATCTGTCCGGTCTCTATACCAAAAAAGAGAGAAATCGTTTTTTCAGGCAGTCTGTTTTTCATCAGTTTTCCGAAGCCTGTCTGCAGGAACTGGGCTTTGAAAACAGAGGCACAGGCTGTCTTGTCTTCCTGCAGGAAAGAGAGAATACGCTGCTGCGTTTGAATCGGGCGCTTTTGCTTCCTTCCTGTTCCCTGCCGGGTAAAGGGATGTGAATCTTCAGGGGAGTTCCTTGATGAATTTCAGGTGATAGGTGGGGAGAAGTTTTCGTTCGCTTATCTGCGGAAGAGTAAATTGGCTCAGCCGTTTTTATGATGTACCACTTCATTTTCTTTACTCGCCCAAAGAAAACGAAGCAAAAGAAAGGGCCTCCGTGTCACTGAGTCCTTCGGACTTCCTTGCGCTCCTCGAAGTTGCCGGGAGTTTGAAAACTCGCTTCGCTCAAACAGTTCAAACTCCTAAATCGGCACCTTCTGTGGTGCTCAGCCAGTGCCAATGGGATGAAGTAAAACTATCCCTTCCGGAGGTTATCAAGGCCTTTTCTGTTTATGGGGCAGGAATGAGAAGAAAGTTGTCTCTGTTTTGCTTGTTCTGTCAGTCCTTGGTGGTATGACAGACAAAACATCCGGTGCCTCCGACTCCACCGTCAGCGATCATGGCCGAGTAATCCCAGCGCAGCATGGAGGGGAAGTCACTGGCATGGGACACATGGCAGGAGAGGCACATAACGGCATCAGTACCTGGTGTGACGGCAGCACTGGAGGCATCCGGCACACCTGTGGTCCTGGCGATCGGAGTGTCGATATTATAGCTGGTATAGGCGGCATATTCACCAGTTGACGGCAGGGCCAGGTCGGTTGGGTGACGGATAAAAGGTGACGATGCCACAGTTCCAACTCCATCGGATGTTGCAGTTTCAAGGGTATGGAAGTTCCCGTGACAGGTGGCACAATACTGGCTCATAGTACCATCCGGCGGCTGGACACCACTGGCACCACCATGGCAACTGAGTTCTCCGCCGCCACCGCTACATCCCAAGGCAACCGGGGCTTGGAGGGCAGAATATTCATTGTGAGTGCTGGAACCGGCATTTTCTTCCCAATCCGCATCCTCAAAGCCCTTGACCCCCATGAGAAATCGATAACTGTTGGCAGGCTCTGTGGCAAGATCCATTTTGCCGGCCACATTTTTATGGTGGGCACCACTAATCCCATTGGGTAATGAGCTCGCTGCAAATCGATATCCATGGCAGCCATTGGTACCGGCGCAGGTGAGATTGTTGGTGTTGACTATAAAACCGTTATCGTGGAATGACTGATTAATACCACCGGGTGGGCCGTACAAGACTCCGTCGCTACCGGTCAGTTCCGCTATATTATGACCTTTTCGGTCAGAGGCACCTCCTCCTTTCAGTCCTGTGATATAGGCAAAGTTACCACCGGCAAGATCAGTGCCACCGTCGTGATAGACTTGGGGAATCCTGCTGGTTCCCAGCACGACAATTGCGCTGCTGTCAGTCCCCTGAGCATGACAACCCAGGCAGGTGCCTCGGGTTAGATTATCATTGGCAGTTGTGTTTTGGTCAAAGGTCATGGCCAGGCCACCCTGGCTGTTATGCATGGTATGGCAGTTAGCACAGTTGCCGGTCATTTGCGCCTGAACATCAGGACTGAGTAGCAGCCCCAAAAAGGTAACAAACACGCCAAAGCTGAAAAATCTTGTGTTCTGTCTAGCGAAACAGCCCTGCATCTGCATAGCCTATCTCCCCGATGTTGTGTGGCTGGTGGTGAAATATTCCAGTATGGCTAGCGGTAGAATCTCTTTCTTCTAAGAAGAAAGAATCATATTATCAATGAGTATATATCATATTGGATCCGTTCATGGCATTATTTCTCATTCTTGTTGAAACTTTAAATACCATTTCCGTTTTTACAGTTTCAGTATTTTTTTTGATCCATTGAGATAACGCACCTTTTTTGTAACAATTCCGTACGGTTTTTTTATCTGAATTTCTTCAAAAAAACTGGATCTATTGTTCAGGTTAAAAAATAGAAACAGACAAGAACTCTGACTTGTCACTGAGGATGAGGCTGTTTTAGCGGGTAGGTCCCAGGGCGTCTGGCTTGGCAGGCACTCACTTGCAAGGGTGATATCTGTTATCTGCTTCACCAGAGGGGACCGGCGTGAGTCTGTTGTTGCTGCACTGGAAAAAGGAGGCGTTTCTTTTTGATTTTTCTCAGTCGCTTAATGGTGGAAAAGTGCGCTGCTGCAGATTTTATAGGTCCCCAAAAAGCAAAAGGCCCTGATCAGAGAAACGATCAGGGCCTTTTGCTTTTTGATGAGATACGAATGAATGATTTGCTGTTTATTCTTATTCGGTCAATCCTTGGTGGTGTGACAGACAAAACATCCTGTGCCTCCAACTCCGCCGTCAGCAATCATGGCCGAGTAATCCCAGCGCAGCATGGAAGGGTAGTCGCTGGCATGGGTTACATGGCAGGAAAGGCACATAACTGCATCGGAACCTGGAGTGACGGATGAACTGGCGCTAGCTGGTACACCTGTAGTCCTGGCGATCGGACTCCCGACATCATAGGTAGTATATGCGGCATATTCGCCAGTTGATGGCAGGGCCAGGTCGGTTGGATGGCGGATAAAGGGTGAAGAGGTCACCGTGCCTATTCCATCGGAAGCAGCATTAGCCAGGGTGTGAAAATTTCCGTGACAGGTGGCACAGTACTGGCTCATGGTTCCATCTGGCGGCTGAACACCACCGGTAACACCATGACAACTGCTCGTGGCACATCCCAAAGCAATCGGGGCCTGCAGGGCATAATATTCATTATGGGTGGCGGAAGTGGCATTGTCTTCCCAATCTGCATCCTCAAAGCCCTTGACCCCCATAAGGAATCGATAGCTGCTGCCTGGTGAGGTGGCAGTATCCATCTGGCCGGATTCGTTTTTGTGATGTGACCCAGTAATTCCTTCGATACTCACATCGCCAAATGGATCGCGATAGCCATGGCAGCCGTTGGTGCCGGCGCAGGTGAGATTGTCGGTGGTGACCATATTAACATGGCCAGCCACAACAATACTGCCTGGAGGACCGTACAAGACTGAATCGGTACCGGTCAGTGCTGCTATATTATGACCTTTTCGGTCAGAGGCCCCGCTTCCCTTAAGTCCTGTGATGTAGCCAAAGTTGCCACCGGCAAGGTCGGTTGCACCAGTGTGAAAGACCTGGGGGATTCTTCCGGTTCCCAAGACCTCTATGGCACTGCTCCCTGCCTGGGCGTGACAGCCAAGGCAGGTGCCGCGAGTTAAATTTTCATTGGGAGTGGCACTGAGGTCAAAGTTCATCGGTTGACCGTCCTGGCTGTTATGCATGGTGTGACACTCGGCGCAGTTGCCAGTCATTTGTGCCTGGGCATCAGGACTGAGGACCAGACCGGCAAAGGTGACAAGCATACCCCACTTGTAAAAAGCATTCTTCCGTTTAACGCAATTATCCTGCATATTCATATCCCCTTCCTCTCCCCTGTTGTACAACTGCTCATTAAAAAAAATGCCCGATTGCTGCATGCAATTGCATGACTTCGAACATAATAATTTTGTTCAAATGTACTATGTGGTGAACTATATCTTTTTTTTGGGTTTTTATCCAACAGTTATTGAAATTTAAATGTCGTTTTCGTAGTTGCGTTTTTGGCGACCTCCTGTATCCCTTGGTATGCTTCATTCTTTGCTCTCAAACGCAGGTCTTTTTTTTTACGGTTCTCTTAAGAAAAAGTGAATAGATTCGTGAAGTAACAGCAAGCAAAAGGAATAAAGATTCTCACTCTCCTCTGGCGCAATTTTTATGTGCGTGTGATTACAATTTGGACATATGGTCGTGTTGGTGCTGAAAATGCTTACTCTTTTACCAGAAAACTAGCATATGCATGCAGCATGCCGGAGATAAATGGAAATCTTTTGCACAGATGAATTGCCGATTCCGCTGGATAGCCATTTTTTTGAAAGAAAGGTTGATTGCTGATTGGAACCTGTTATGTTTGGAACAGTGTATTTTCCCTCATTGGAACAAGGAGCAATACTATGTTTTTTAGAGTCATTGCATTTATTGTAGGGCTTATTGCCTTGATTGCAGGATTGTGGAATTATGACAGTACATTGACCACAGCACCTGTTCCAGTGCTGACCGGTGGTTTGGTTATGCTGATCGCACTGTTTAATCTTTTGCCCCAGGTCAAACGTTGCACCTCCTGCAACCGAAAGATGCCAAAGAAACTGGCTATCTGCCATTTATGCGGTGCCAAACAGCCGCCTCTCGATTCATAAGTGACAGGTTGCAGGTCAATATTTGTGGGGAATGAGTATATTACTCCTGAAAATATCAGTGGTTCTGTGGCAAGAGCTTTTTCGTTTACACTGTGTTTTGCCATGTCTTGCTGATACCATGGGATAAAAGTCTTTTTTTGCTTTTTTCCGCTGTTTTCAGGTGATGATATTTTAAGATGGTTTTTCTGGAATTGGTTAATTTGATTGGCAGAGCCTGTCTTTTTCATGCATTGAATGATCCCGAAAACAGTGTTCCTGTGAAGGTCAAATAATACCTTTTAAAGTATTCTGAAGAGCGGCCTGGTTGAGGCTGACGCATTTATTGCCACTCCCTGAATAGTGCAAAAAAAGTTTGTTTTAGAGATGGAATGCAGTAAATAGAGGCCTTTTGCTGCGAAAGCCACTTTAGTCTGAATCGGACGTTATATTCTTCAACGGGGTATTCAAGGAATGTCCTGTTGAGAACAGTAACTAGCTGGAATGCGACTGAAAAGTTGTTTTTCGAGGTTTTGTTGAATTTGTCTATTTTGTGAATGGTAAGGGGAGGCGCAGGGAGAGTTGTTTGTTCCGCTAGCACTGCCTTGCCAGGGAGGAAAAAATGATGTTGTTTTGTATCAAAACCATTAATGCCATTGCTCCGGAAGGACTGGAACTCCTGGGTGAGGAGTTTTCAATAGATCCCGGTGAAAAGAACCCCCATGGTATCGTAGTCCGCAGCTCACAGGTGGATGTGGATGAGTATCCCGCTCTGCTGGCTGTAGCCCGTGCAGGAGCCGGGGTCAATAATATTAATGTGAACAGGGCCACCGAAAAGGGTATTTGTATTTTCAATACTCCGGGGGCCAATGCCAATGCTGTGGTTGATCTGGTCTTTCCGATGATTGGAATTTGGCTGCGCAATATCTACCAGGGCATTACTTTTTGTCGCTCGCTTGCCGATGTGCCACCAGAAAAGGTGAATGCGGAGGTGGAGAGTCATAAGGCCGCCTTCCGTGGTGAGGAAATTGCAGGGAAAACTCTGGGTGTTATCGGTCTTGGACAGATCGGAGTGAGGCTGGCCAATGGCGGTATACAGCGATACATGCAGGTTTATGGCTTTGATCCCTTTCCCAGCCTGGATAATATTCATAATCTCCTGCCTGAGGTGACCATCACCCGTACTATGCGCGACACCCTTGCCCATGCTGATATTGTCAGTCTCCATTTGCCCGCGAATGAGAAGACCACTGGAATGGTGAATGCAGAATTTATTGCCAAAATGAAACCGGGAGCCATTCTGGTGAACTATGCCAGAGGGCCTATTGTTGATGAGAGTGCCGTGCTTGCAGCTTTGGATGCAGGATATCTGGCGGCCTTTATCTCAGACTTTCCCACTCCAGGTATTGTTAGTCATCCCAATGTGTTGGTTACCCCTCATCTGGGTGCTTCCACCCAGGAATCGGAAGAGAACTGTTCCTGTATGGCGGTTCGGGAGCTGTCGGCCTATCTGCGTTACGGGAATATCACCCACAGTGTCAATTTTCCCAATATCGAGTCTATTCCGGCAGCCAGTGTCCGTACCCGCCTGATTATTATCAATAAGGACGTACCTGGAATGATAGGTTTTGTCACAAATATCCTGGGTGATCACGGGGTGAATATCGTCAGCTTCAAAAATGAGTCCAACGGCAAGGTCGGGTATAATATTATCGATGTGGAATATCCCCTTGATGAGAAGATTGTTGCTGAGATTGAAGCCAATAAAGATGTAATAAGGACACGTCAGATTCAATTTGCCTAACGGAATTGTTAAAGGTACTATGAAGAAACACGATTTTTGTTGAAGATCAGGTGGTGAAAGGTTTGCGCCGTCCTGCCGGATGAGAAGCAAATTTTTCGAGATGTCCTTCATGAATGAGGAGAGAAAATGAGTATCAGAGTTCGTTTTATCGTTATTATCGGTATTCTCAGTATGCTGGCCTGTGTAGTGCTTGCCTATGCCAGTTATCAGTTCAGTATCAAAAACGCCATGGACGATGCCAAGACTCAAGGGGCTATTGTCTTTAATATGATCGATTCTTCCCGGATGTATTTTAAGAAATCCCAGCGGCCTCTGGTTGCTGAGCTGGTAGAGGACGATCGTTTTTACCCGGAAATTATGTCCGGATTTGTTATGACTCGTGGGGTTTGGGAAATATTTGAAAAACGTTTTCCCGGCTACGTGTTTAAACAGGCTACTATTGATCCTCTGTACCCACCCAATAAGGCTGATGATGATGAAAGAAAACTCATTGAGTCTTTTGGGAAAAACAAGGAAATGAAGAATACAGAGGGGGTTATGGCCAAAAACGGCAAGCAGTACTATTACTTTGCCCGGCCGATTGAAGTAGAAGGCCCGTGTCTGCGTTGTCATGGAACACCTGAGGAGGCTCCCAAGGATCAGGTGGAAATTTATGGAACGGATCATGGATATGACTGGAGCAAAGGGCAGGTGGTTTCCACCGCCATTGTCTACGTTCCTCTGGAAAAAGCCATGAAAGCGGCTAAAAAAGCCGCTACCTCACTGTTTGCCATGGGTGCTGCCGGGATTGTCATTCTTATGGGAGTTATCTGGTTTTTTCTCAGCAGTGGCGTGGTTGCTCCCCTGGCTAAACTTCAGGAAAAGACTACCCAGATCAGCCTTGGTAAAGAGCTTGATGAGGAGATCGGTATTCACAGTAAAGATGAAATTGGTGATTTGGCCAAGGCTATTGATCGATTGCGCATCAGTACCGCTAAGCTCCTCAAGCGTTGTGCCGGGAAATAGGTGATGTGACGCTTCAGGCTGAGAGAAAAGCTGAAAGCTGAAGGCAGAAGGGGTGTTGACTGGTATTACAGTCAACACCCCTTTTTGTTTTGCAATGTATGGGCAGGGGCAGTTTAGATCATGACTTTTGCAAACTCTTCCATGAATTCTTTTTCCAGTTCATCGTCGTTGATTTCTTTACAGAGCATCTCGGCGAGGGCGGGCAGGTTCTTTCGGGATGTGGCCCACTGCTGCGCCCAAATCTCTATGGTGTCCTTCATGACCGGCCCGGCAATGGGGCCAATGGCCATGGCTAAGGCCTCTTTGATCTGTTCCAGAATTGGTGCGAGAGTGGCGTCGATTTCGGCTTCTTTCACCGGTGCCTGAGTGGCGGCAGGTGGTGTGGGTTGGGGTGGCGGGGGGGCAGACTGACGTGTCACTGCCGGTGTCATAATCCCTTTGGCCATGGATGCTTCGATATCGGTGATTAACATCCCCATGGTCATGGTAATCAAGGATTTGTTCACTTTGGGCTCACAAACAATAACAAGCAGGGCTCCCTTGGCTATGAGGTTGATAATGAGCA
Organism: Pseudomonadota bacterium; assembly: GCA_018820855.1. Classification (GTDB taxonomy): domain Bacteria; phylum Desulfobacterota; class Desulfobulbia; order Desulfobulbales; family Desulfocapsaceae; genus Desulfocapsa. Next base: position 25,017 of record JAHJNL010000052.1, read on the forward strand.
GTGATTCATTAAATTTGAATTCGATACCCTTGAAGTCCAGTTGCGCCATGTGGCCCATTTGCACAGTACGGCTAAGCAGACTGCCAATGGTCTTGATACTGTTCTCTTTAAAAATAGGGGGCATTTTGCTGCCGGCGATCTGTTGATCTCCGGTATAGACAAAGCACCCAAGAACGCCGGGGAGCATGGTGATTTCTTGAAGCAATGAGTCCATTGTTATTGTCCTTAGAATTTGACTTGTTGCGAGTCTCTCTTATGTGGGTAATACCAGGGGTTAAGATGAGAGGCGAATCCGGCTTAGCACGGGACGTAAGCCATCAGCAATGGGTTCAGGGTACACGCCATTGCCGATCTGCATACCTACAATGACCTCCTGTCCACAGAGGATGAGTAATTTGGAACCGTTAGTCATAGTAAAAAGCGAATACTGTCCGCCTGCAGCACCAATGGCCATTTTGATTTGATCGGCAGCAACAGCTACATAGGTGATGAAATTGGCAATGTGGCTATTTGGTGTTCCGGTCTGATGCAGGATATTGCCGTCTTTGGCACTGATTGTTGCATTCTCTATTTCCGGAAAGGAGTTGAGCATGGCAATGAACTGTGTCAGAACAGGATTGTTGGCTACAGCCTGAGATTGCATGGCAGAGGGTGTTGTGTTCCTTGGCATCATCGCTGGTTGAGATTCGTCTTCAGTGGAGATATCCAGGTCTATATCTTCCATATTCAGGGAGTCCAGAGAACCGGACACTTCAGCCGCCGCTGCGTCATTTTCGTCCTTGCGGCGACTTCCTTCAAGGAGGATAAAACCCAGTGATTCTTTAATATTGCTTTCTTTTACGGAGCATGAGTTTTCGATTTCAATCTCGACATTTTTCCAGCTGACGATTTCAAAAGCTGCATCCCTTCCCCGCAGCCCGTTATGCTTTGCATCAAAGAGCTCTCCATCGTGAAGGTATATGGAGCCGCTTTTGTTGCCGGCATGGATATTGAGAGTGCAGGTCTTTTTGTCTAATTCCAGGAGCTGGAGGAAAGAGGAGAGGGAGACGCCGGTGATAAAACCTTTGGCCGGGCCTTTCAGTCCTTTGAGTATCTTTTCCACGAGAAGAGCGAAGTCTATGGGCTTTTCGATGTATTGAAAGGTCCCCATGTCCCGCAGATTGTCTTCCATCTCCGGGGTGCCGAATGCGGTCATGACGATGACCGGGATTTCAGGAAAATTGCTGCTCAAATGGGCAACCAGTTCAAAACCGTCCATTCTCGGCATTTTCAGGTCGGTCAGGACAAGGCTGATTTTTTGTTTTTCAAGAGCCTCCACCGCCTCCAGGCCATCGTTTGCCGTGGTAATACTGAATTTGTCCTCGTAGGCCTTGAATCCGTCAATCAGGCTGAGCAGAAAACTTGCGTCATCATCAACGATTAAAACTTTCTTCATAAAAAAACTCCGCATCCGACATGCGCCGGGTTGAGATGTTTAACAGGAGAATAAATTCTCCACAGGCTGTTAGGCAACTGTGTCCAGAAAATATATCTCAAAAAAATACCATGGACATGTCGGGAATGTCCAGCAAAAGCTGGTAGTCATGCCCCCGGTATGATGATTTGTATCTGGGTTCCTTTGTTTTTCCAGGAGCGTGCATCAATGGAACAGTTCATTTTTGACAGCATTTTTTTGACAATAACCAGCCCCAGTCCGGTTCCTTCAGGTTTGGTGGTGAAAAAGGGACGGAACAGATTCCTGAGAGTATCTTCTTCCATACCGCAGCCATTATCTTCAAGGCTAAAGGTGATCTGGTCGTTCTGCTCTCCGGCCATTGAAATGGAAATCTCCTTGTTTTCTATGCCTTCCAGGGCAGCCACTGCATTGGTGATCAGGTTGAGCAGTACCTGAAGGAATGCCCGGGGGTCGACCAGACCGATAATTGATTGCGGAGGGTGGTGTATCTTCAGGCTGACATTCTGTCTGGCAAGATCTTTTTCAGTAAGTTGAAAGAGTTTGTCGAGCAAGGCCCGCATGTCAGTTGGTTCAATGTGAGGCCGTTCAAAGACACTGAAGTTTTTGAGTGTCTTGAGCAGGTATTCCACTCGGCCTATATCAGAGAGACTGCGGCTGACAAAGCGTTTGATGTCTGTGGTATTGTAGGTCTCAAGGTTGGATTCAAGAACAGAAAGAGAAACCTTGATGGAGTTGATGGGATTGCCCAGTTCATGACGAATGGACGAAAAAACAAAGCCGATATTGTCCATGAGGTTGGCCGCTTCAGCAATGGACTCGAGGCGTTTTTCTTCTGTTATATTCCTTTTAACGATTACTCGATTGGCAACGCGGCCTTCATGGTCAAGAACAGGAGAGATCTGCATCTCTTCTTCGTAGAGGGTGTTGTCTTTTTTGTAATTGGCAAATTGACCACTCCAGCCTTCACCTTTGATAAGTGCCTCTTTTATCTGACGCCACAGGTTCTGGCGGATAGAAGGGGCATACAGGAGTTTGATCGAGTTCCCGAGGATCTCTTCCGGAAAGTAGCCGGTGACCTTTTCACAGGCTGGGTTGGCGTAGAGGACTCTGCCGAGGGTGTTGGTGATGATGATACAGTCAGATGATTGCTCGACAACGGTAACAAGGCGGTCCCGTTCCGAGCGATCGTGCTGGTTACTGATGGACATGGCCACGATATTAGCAATAAAGCGCAGGCTGTTTATCTGTTGCTGGGTAAAGAGGGTCGAACTATCCCGCCGGGTGAGTCCGATAAGGCCCCAGAGTTCTTTTTTGACCATAAGTGGAATCAGAAGGAGTGTTTTGATCCCATCTTCTTCCAGGACAGCGGACTCTTTTTCCTCAAAATTTTCATATAGATTGTGAATAATTATTCCCTTGTTGAGCAGAGCCATCCAGATTGGAACAGAAAGTATCCATCTGTATTGAGGGAAATTTAATTGTTCTTTTCCCTGTGCAGCATTTTTCTCAAGGAGAAAAAAATTGTCAGCCTGCAGGGCCTTGCAGATACCGGGATGGATTTCTTCAAAACAGTTTTGCCAGTCGGAATGGAGGGCACCGGGGTTGGTGATTTTGAGGATGCTTTCCCATATGACATCATCAGGACACAGGCAGGGGTTTGATGAGGAAGCGGGGCTTTTGCGCAGGGGGACGGGCACGGTGTGATCCTCTTGATCCGGCTGCGAGGCGGAAGAAGGACGAGCTGAGAGGGGCTTGAGGAAGATGAGAGTCAACAGAAATATAGCAAGCAGACTAATGACCAGGGCCGGTTGCAGAAGGATGCCTGCTTCGCTGTAGAAAAGATAGAGCGTGGGAGAAAGAAGAAGGAAAAGGGCCGGTATCGACGAAAATGGCTGGGAAGAGAGTTCGTGGGTGAACACGAATCCAAGAAGGATCAGCGCCGGAGTATGAACAAGGAGGATGCCAGGGTCTGTCAGGGGCATGAAAAAGGCTTGTCCTCCCCATGTGGCAGCGAGAAGGAGGATCAGGGTATTGGCAACAGTCGGACTGCTGCGCCAAGGCGAACGATTTTTCCGCATTCCGGGAGAGCGTGTCCAGATGAGACCCAGGCAGGTCATGATGACCAGAGCCAGCCAGGCAAGGAGGACGGGATAGCTCATGTGTGTCCAATAGAAAATGGACTCAACTGCAGCCAGAGCTAGATTGGTTAAAACAAATGGCATGTGTGCTCTCACAGAGTGAAAAGGGATTCCTGTTGTCTCTTACTGTTGTGGAGACAGCTGACAAACTGAAAGAAAACGAATAATTGGATTGTAACAAACTACGAAAGGAATAGCAAAAATATCAGCTCAAAATATTCCGGCAACTATGCAGATTGTTTGTAATGCAGGCTGAGTCAATGCTACAGCACAGTATAGGGGGATACGGACTGTTGTTTTAGACACCTTCAGGTCTTGGTGGATCTCCAACCTTTATATGTGTCAGACTGATAAGATACCAGGGGTATTCTTGTCGGGCGGACGAAGATGAGATGCTGACAGATTTTCATTGGCAAAAGTCAGACAGAGGGAGTTGCGGTGCAATCGGGAATTCAATTATTTTGACAACAGCTGAGGTGATCAGGGCCAAAATGAAGGCCATAGGTGCGTGTTGCGGCCATTCTTTGTGAATCAGTCGACGGAATAAATAGGTTAGTTAAAAAATTAGTACCGTATGTTATTGAAAAATGGGCAAAAAATAGAAGAGGTTGTTTCGAAGTATAAAAATTTGATCGTCTTTTGCTTGCCTTTGTTGTGAAAATGGCATGACATATTTCGTAACTAATAGATATTACAATACTATGCCAGTTGTATGTTTATCTGGCATAGTGAGTGCATGTATAATTATGCTTTATCTCTTCTCTCCTTTCTCCTGGAAAAAGCCGGTTTCGTTTTTACGAATCCGGCTTTTTCTGATTTTACCTCAGCAGACAACAGATGTGTGTGCCTAAGAACGTGTGTTTTTTCTTTACAGTAATTGCATCTTATGTGGTAACTGTTCAGGTGCTTAGGGAAAATGCTGAAAACTGAATGAAAGGTTACACCTTTCGAATGAACTCATTGGCACTTCTTCCCCGGGAAGGCCGAAATGATTGCAATTGGATATGTTCCTTTCAGCCTTTGGTCTTCAGTCTACTCACCTGTAAGGTTACGTTATGTATGGCAATATAGCAGGAGAAGCCTGCTGAGATGGTTCCTCTGTTGAAAATTCCTGTCTGTCTTGATCGCTGTGATTCCTATGAATCCCACGTCCTGCTGCCCCTTCTGCAGGCCCAGCTTGATTTTCTTGCTGTTCCTGCAAATCTTTCCGGTAAAAAAGTTCTACTGAAACCTAATCTGATCAGCGCCAAAGCTCCAGCACTTGCCTGCACTAATCCGTTTTTTGTTGCTGCTGCAGCATCCTGCTTTCTCTCCCGTGGTGCCAGAGTCTTACTCGGAGATTCGCCGGCCTTTGGTTCGGCGGCTCGTGTCCTTGAGCGGCACGGTTTTGTCACTGCTCTGCGTGGGATGCCGGTGGAGTATGTCTCTTTTAAAACCCTGGCCAGAAAACAACTTGCCTGTGGGCTCACGGTGGGAGTGGCTGCGGAAGCATTGGACTGTGACTATTTTGTCAATCTTCCCCGTATCAAGGCCCATGAACAGATGGGGGTTACCATGGCGGTAAAGAATGTCTTTGGGATAGTCCTGGGTGCACGCAAGGCATGGCTGCATATGCGTCATGGCCAGTCTCACCTGGGCTTTGCAGAAATGATCCTGGATCTGCTGCAGTTTTTGCCAACGTCTCTGGCCCTGGCAGACGGTATTGAGGTGATGAATGAACGGGGGCCAATGTCTGGTTCCGCCTTGTTTCTGGGATGTGTGGCGGCCTCCGGGAATTTTGTGGCTCTGGATCGGGCTCTCCTTGCTGTATTGGAGATTGAGAAAAAGCGCAGTCCGCTAGCGGTTGCTGCGGCAAAGTTGGCGCTGCCGGGGGCATGTCTACAGGATCTTGAATTTCCGCACCTGCATCCGTTGGCCTTTGCCGGATCGGGATTCCGGTCGCCGGTTGTCCTCAACCCTATAAAATTCCATCCGTTACGTTATTTGCGGAGTACCTGGAGAAGGATTCTCCTTGAACTCCAAAGGAAAGTATGATGGAATAGGCGCTTTGCAGAGTCAGTATTGGTTTTGTGTGGATAATGTACTATTTCAGTAAGGTACCAATTATTGTCGAAGGAAAAATGGTCGGGGTGAAGAGTTTTCCCGATTCTCTCGATACTTTCTATGGGGATGAGTCATGTTTGGTTTACAGGGAAAGGTTGCACTGATAACCGGAGGATCCAGGGGGATAGGCAGGGCCATTGCCATGCGCTTTGCCGAGAGCGGTATGGATCTTGTCGTGAACTATGTTCGCCATAAACGGGATGCCCAGGAAACAGCTGATGCAGCAGAAAAGCTAGGAGTACGTTGTCTTTTGCTCAAGGCCAATGTGGCCAAGAGTGAGGATGTTCAGAAGATGCTTGAGACTATCGGCAAGGAGTTCGGAACCCTGGATGTGCTGGTCAGTAATGCGGCTTCAGGGGTATTGAAGCCAGCCATGGAGCTGACCGAACGGCATTGGAACTGGGCCATGGATATTAATGCTCGGGCGCTGCTCACCCTGGTGCAGAATTGTCTTCCCTTGATGAGTCCCGGAAGCAGGGTCATGGCTGTGTCAAGTCTCGGTGCAACCAGGGCCATTGAGAATTATACTACAGTGGGTGCTTCCAAGGCTGCACTGGAATCTCTGGTGCGTCATCTGGCAGTGGAGCTCGGTCCTAAGGGAATTCATGTCAATACCATCAGTGCAGGAGCTGTGGATACGGATGCCCTGAAAAAATTTCCCAACCGGGATGAGATCTTGAGTACTGCGCTGGCCAGGACTCCTCTGGGACGCCTGACCACTCCGGAAGATGTTGCTGATCTGGCCATCTTTCTCTGTTCTGATTTTGCCAAAATGATTCAGGGGCAGGTGATAACCGTAGACGGAGGGTACGCTATCAGGGGATGAACTCTGCAACATTTGAGGTCCATGGAGCCTGTGGCGGATTGTCAGCTTTTCATGTTGAGACGGGCAGGTTGAAAAGATGCGGAAAGGCATGTTTTGAGCCTTCAACGGGAAGGCTTTACCAGTGAAATTCCGGGAATCAGGGTTTGAGTGGACTTGATTCCCCGCATGCAGCGCAGTGATGAGTGGGTGAACTGGGAGATGACTTCAGCGTCAGAGGCCAGGAGGTCCCGGCTGAGTGTCGCCTTGATAATCAGGTCAATAGCGCCGTGCACGGAATGCAGCTCGTCCACCTCGGGTAGAGCAAAAAGTTTGTCAATAACCCGTTGTTCCTGTTTGCCGTCGACATTGATGAGTATGAAAACGATGATGTCTCGTTTCATCTCCGGGTACTCGCCATCCTTTTTCTTGCTGGCCATATTCTTCCGGAAAGTCTCCATGTCTCTGGGGATCAGCTTGTCCACACCGATACCGTATCGCCGTCTGGCTTCTTTTTGCCACTGGTGCGTAGAGATGTAGAGATAGAGATCGTCCACTGTCCTGTCCGGAAATGAGCGCAGCAGGTCGCTGTTTTTGATGAGCGTCTTGAGCGGCAGGTAGATGGTACGATACCAGTCTGCGCCGGCTTCCTGCAGGCTGACTTCCTGATGTCGTTCTTCCGCCAGGTATTGCTGATGGACGGTAACCTGCTGGAAAAGATATTCGCTTTGTCCCGGTTCGGTCAGTTCCAGGGCACGGGTCAGGCCCATCTTGTCCCGAAAATCTATTTTTTCCAGGTAGAGCCTGTTTTCCACCGTATCCTTTGCGGGCAGGAGCTCCAGGATGTTGGCCTGGATATGGCTCTGCTTCAGGTTTCTGGCCGCTGTGACCCGATGATGTCCGTCAACGATGTAGTATTTGTCTTTGATCTGATAGAGGGACACAGGCGGGATAGGGCGTCCTTCCTGCAGTGCCTGGGTCAGGGACTGCAAGCGGTCTTCGTTTCCTGCCCCCTGCAGTCGAAATTGCTGGTCAAAGTCGGTGTAGCGACCAACTGAACCCGCAATCTTGTCCAGAGGGACCGTGGCCACACCACGTTTTACTGTCTCGTAAGCCTTTTCCGCTTCTCTGATCTGATCGAAGGAGTCTGCTTGCTGCGGCTTGCCTGGCTGAACGGTATCCTGGCCTTTTTCTTTCCTACCTTGGCGCCACTTCTGTTTCAAAGAAAAAAAATCCATAACTGTTAATTACCTTTGTCTCATGGACCATGGTGATGCGGTCCGTTGGATTGTTAAAGAAGGCATGGATATGACCATGAATAAAATAGGCCGGGCTCTTTTTTTCGATGAGTCCGGTAAAGGTCTTGAATCCTTTGTGACAGGGGTCCTCTTTGTCATGTATGAACCTGGGCGGAGCATGGGTCATGATGATGTCCACCTTCCGCTGTTGTAACAGCTGGAACCAGAGGCTGCGGACAGTTTTTTTCATCTCATTTTCAGTATACTGGTTGATGCCTCCATTATACCAGCGAGAACCGCCAAAACCCATGATGCGAATTCCCTGTTCTTCCATTATCTTGGCATGCAGATCAATACAGCCCACAGGTGGTGAACTCTGGTAACGGATGTCGTGATTTCCCTCAACAAAATAGAGGGGGACGCCAAAGCGCTCTCGAAGCTCAGTGAGGTATTCAGGCGGGAGGTCGCCGCAGGCCAGGATCAGGTCCGGTTGTTGCGGGAGCAGGCTCGTTGGTTGTTCGAGAAGGCCGTTTACCACCTTGTCCGAGACGGTGAGGATCTTCATGGTTCCATAACATGTTGAAGATTCGGCCTTTTTGGCGTCTGGTGGATGGGCTTCTTTGCAGGGAAGGCGCTGCTGAGTTGAAACCGTGTACCGGTGGGCACTATTTGTTAACTCTCCGCAGGGTACTGGCTTCAGAAGGGAAGAGAAAAAATGTTAATTATCTGCCGGAAGTTCATAGTGGAGGAGGCTCTCTTTCAGCGCAGCAACTTCCTGTTCCAGTTTTTTTACCTTGTTGCGGTAATAACTTGCCTGCTGGTCAGCCTCTTTGAAACGGAGTGTCAACTGACTGGTAAGGGATTTGAGAATCGGCAGATCGTTGTTGAGCAGTGCCGTGTGCAGGGTTTGGTCTTTGACCATGATAACTCTGGTTGGTTCTGTGGCAATGGCACTGGCACATCGCGGTTCGTCGGAGAGTAGGGCCATTTCTCCCAGAATGTCTCCACTGGACATCCTGGCTATGATATCTTTTTGTGTCTCTGTTTTTTTGCTGATTTCTACGGAACCGCTGATAATGATATAGATAAAGTCTCCACAGTCTCCCTGGAGAAAAAGCGTTTCGTTCGTGGCGAAATCTTTTGTTGTGAATTTTGCATTTTCATTCATGATCAATCCTGAATAGGTGTGGACACGGGTTTGAACTTAACTGTGAACAATGTTATTGAGAAGGTCGGAGGAAAAAGAATCTCTTGGATTATTGCCCTGATAGGGAAGGTGTCCAAGGGGGGCCTCTTCAATGCACACGGTAAAGTGAGTATACGAAGAAAAAGAGATTTTTCCATCATTTTTTTGTAAAATCACAAGAGATATCTCTGATAATGTTATTGTGTATTCTTTCGATTTCAGCGAAAATCGGTTAGCAAAGTGCTAACGTGATACAGGCGTGCCCCTGACATCGCAGAAACAAAATCTCTCTTTTACTCTTTAGATTTATTATGGCTCAAATTTTCACCAGTTTAAAGGAAATAATTCTGGCTTCCGGGTCCCCTCGACGGCGTGCTTATTTAGAGGATCTCGGTCTTTCCTTTCGTGTGTCGTCTGCTGATATTGAAGAGAAGCTTCACCCAGGTGAGGCCTCTCTTGCCTATGTAGAGCGACTGGCACAGGAAAAGGCCAGGGTTGTTGCTGATGAAAACTCGAAGAATTGGATTGTTGCCGCCGATACCGTGGTCTGTTTTGAAGAAATGGTGCTGGAGAAACCTGATGACGAACAGCACGCGTTGGAAATGCTCATGCGTCTCTCCGGGAAGGACCATTTGGTGAAGACTGCTGTCTGTTTACTCAACAAGAGTCTGTCTGTCTGTGAGGTCGTCACTGTCACAACCCATGTCTTTTTCTGGGATTTCAGTGAGGACGTGGCATGGGCCTATGTGCAAAGTGGGGAGCCGCTTGATAAGGCTGGAAGTTATGGTATTCAGGGAAAAGGCGCCTTTCTTGTTCGGGAGATTCATGGCTCATATTCCAATGTTGTTGGTTTGCCTCTCTGTGAGTTCCTGGAAATGCTTATTCGACATGAACTGATCACTTCTTGAAAAAACCCTTTCACATTGCAGGTGCCGGATGCAGCTCTGTACACCTGAATTTGAGGGGCTTTCTTGACTTTTTCGGAGATTGAGGGTAGCTAAATAAGATAGGGAAAAATTTCATGTTTTTGTCGTTTTAACCAGCTTGAAGAGAGAAACTGAAAGAGGTGTTATTTTTAAAAGTCCTCTTTTGTTTAATTTGTAACTATCATCATCATATGACAACTCGGTGTTTTTTATGGTAAATGTCGACAGGCAACAGGAAGGTCTGGAAACTTTGAAGCTGATGAATGCGGCGACCAGTGCTCTTCGGCTTTATCCCGAGCAGTCTGGCAAGGTAACAAATGCCATTGAAAAGGCCTATCAGGGGACAAAGGCCTTCTTGCGGAAGTATGAGCTCTTTCGTTTTACTCTGCAGGACGGAACTGCCCTGCTGCATGGAGAGCCTGTTGACAAACGCACCCGGGAACATCTGAAGCTTTTGACATTTAATGAGCAGTTGCGCAAAATGGAACTCCATGAACTGGTCCTGAGAAAAGGATTTGATAGAAAGACCTTCAAAAAGATTCTCTCCGTCTTTTCTGCAACGCCGGAACAGGTGAAGAAGGCCGGAGGTGGCAGGGGGTTCATTGAGCAATTGGGTCTGACTGAGAATTTTCCGGAACAGTTTGTCTTGGCCGGGAAAGATGAAGAAGAGAAAAAACGGAAGGAAAGAGTTGAGGGGGTTTTGCAGGAGTTGTCACAGGGGGGGGTACGCCGCGAATATATTCTCTATCTGCTGGGCAGGGAACAGAGCGGAACCGCCGGATTGGAGCTGCAACAGATTTTTCGAACTCCTGAAAAAAGTATCCGTATCATTGCCGCTGCAACTTATTCTCTGCTCCAACTCCTGCAGAAGGATAACATCGTTGTTTCTTCTCCAGTTTTCTCGCAGATGGTGGAGAAGATCGGTCTGTTTCTGGAAGAGACACAGTATGCTGAGATTGCTGCCAAGACTGCGGCCCTGCTCGGCCCTCATTTGGATGAGGCCTCTGTTCTCATGTTTGTCTGTCAGGAGTTTCCTCCTCCTTTTGGTGATTTTTTCTATAGGGCACAGGTCAATGCCATAGAGAGCACCTCAATGAAAAACCTGATCACTTGGATGCGGGAACAGCAGGAAAGGGGAGGGGACGGGAATAGCAAGTTGATCCCGCAGCTGAAGGTTTTGTACAATGCTTATGAACGGTTAATGACAACTCCCCGAGGAAAACAACTTCAGGCTACAGTGGTAACGAAGGAGATCCTGGAAAAAACGGAGCAGGGGAGAAGAGGGAAAAGGGTACAGGCTGGTATCACTGCTCTGGCCAAAGGGGACATGCATAGTCTGAGAAATGAGGAAGTCCGTCTCAACCTTCCGGCCACCATTGAAAAACTCCTGAGCAACGACAAAGAGCCATTGGCGGCCGCCATTATTCAGAACATGGTGACTGGTTTGAAGGAAAAGGAGAATGAACTTCGTCCTTTTCTTGGCCAGACTATCGGAGGTATAGCTGTAAAGCTGGCGACTCTGGAGCGCTGGGATTGGCTGGGGAAGCTTGTTCCGATCTGTCTGGCCTGGATTCGTGAGTCAGAAACTGCTGGCCGGACCTATGAAAACTATTTAACTGCTTTACAGGCTATGATGAGTCATGCCTGGAAAACCGATAATGATGAGTTGGCAGAGCGTATTTTAAATGTGTTTTTTCATATACGTTCAGGCGGCCTGGAAAAATCGGAATCCATACGAACCCTTGTCGGGAAAATCCAAGATAAGGGGGTTGACCGGGCGATTCTGCAATCCTATCTCGAGAGATGTTTCGTAAAACCGGTTGATGAGATGATATGCAGGAAAATTTCCATGCAGGGGCCAGTCGCTGCCAGGTTCATGCTGGATGCCTTGCTCGCCGCAGAGGGTCGTTCCGAGCGCATCAGACTGTTAAAGATCCTCAGCAGTATGCAGCAACAGCTTCCTCCTATCCTTCTTGAGCGCCTTCCACTGCCCATGCCATGGTTTGGTAAACGAAATCTTATCAGATTGATGGCTGAGACTGGTTCCGAAAAAGATGCAGAGGCTGTTCTTGCATATATTGCACACGAAGATCTGCGGGTTGGCCAGGAAACCCTGGGCTGTATTGTGAAAATCGGGGGCGACTCTACCCAGAAATACCTCCTTCAGATGTTACCCTTGGCCAGTGTTCGGTTTAAGACCCATGTGGTGAAAGCCCTGAGGGGGGTGGCAGATGATGCGGTTGTGACTCCGCTGGTTGGGCTCCTTGATGAATGTAAATTGTATAGCGGACCTCAGAAAAAAATGCTGGTTGTGGAAATCTGCAATACTCTCGGTGCCTCAGGAGCTGCGGCTGCTATTCCTGTACTTCGGGAGGTGCTTGACAGTCACGACAGACAACTGGGAAGGGAGGGTGTCAGTGCTGCTGAACAGGCCATCGATTTGATTCAGGAGAAGAGCAGGCTGGCATCGGCGAAGGAGCAAGTACAGAAAAAACAGGAAAGTGAAGAACAGACGCGGAATACCCAGGTCTCCGATAGGCAAACCGTTAATGAATACGAATGTATTACATCCCACCCTGATGAAGAAAAAGTGTACAACTACCTTAATCAGGATAAAAAGGAAGCTGCAAAACGCGTGCTTGTCGAGCTTATCGAGAAAACAGTTCGACTCAGGCAGTTTGACGATGCCGAGTCTTTGCGAATGCGGCTTATTGAAATCGATCCCATGGCATTGTCGGATATAATCAAGGCCGCAGAGTTCATAGAGGAGGCCAAGAGCGCCCTCATCGATCAGGATCATATTCTGATCTGGTCTGACCTGTATGATCTTCTCGGCACCGAGGACTTCAATACCTTTTACCTTGCGCTGCAGCATGAGAACTATCCATCTGAAACTTCTATTGTGAAACAGGGCGATACGCAGTGGCGTCTTTTCTTTATCAACAAGGGTAGGGTGAAGCTCTTTTATCGGGACAAAGAGAATGAGACTCTGGTCAAGACCTTGGGGGCTGGCCAGGTATTTGGGGGAAGTTCATTCTTTGATGATTCGATCTGGACTCTCAGTGCGACAAGCATGGGGGCAGTTGAAGTGTCCAGTTTGTCCATGGAGAATCTTGATAAATGGGGCGAGGTCTACCCGTCTCTTGAACCCAAACTCCAGGATTTCTGCAAGCGTTTTGATCAGGTAAGTGATTTTTTTATATCTTCCGGGGCTGATCGACGGAAGAACCTGCGCAGTACACTGTCGGGTTGTGTCACCATTGCACTGCTGGATGGTCAGGGGAAAGTCACTGAAACGACGTTACGGGGTGAGGGGAGTGATATATCTACGGGAGGGGCATCTTTTTTTGCAAAAATTTCGACAAGAAAACATGCCCGTATGCTCTTGGGCCGCTATGTCAGAGTTTTTTTTGCAGGAACAGAGAAAGATGTTCCAGAAGCCGGAATTCCCGGAATTGTAGTGGCTGTTCGTTCCCATCATTCCCTGGATCTTGGGCGTTCTATTCATATTTGTTTTGATAATCCCCTTAAAAAAGATGAGCTGCAGGCCATTGTTGATAAAAGGTGATTGCTGCCGTGACTCACAACCCTGAGGCGTGTTGAATATAATTTTTCAAGAGATAGAGAAGTATGGATCAGAATGAAGCTATAGCAAGTCTCTATCTTCGCAATCTTTCCAATCCGCAAGTTGAAAAAAATTTTCTCACTGCCGATTGTCCTTTTTGCCGAGAAAAAGGACTCGATCCCCATGGCCGGTTTGTGGTCTTTCTCAAGAAAGATGGTTTTTTTCACGGTTATTTCCGTTGTCTGAACCGCTGTGTTCCCGGAGGATTCCCCCTCTGGTTCGCCAAAATGTCAGGGCTTGATCCGGCTCAGGTGCCAGGTTTTGATCCGGATCGGGAACCCTTACTCAAAAAATCTGATTATCCCGTTACAAATCTGAACCAGGAGATAAAGTCCTATCAGGGCAGTCTCACCAGCGCTCTGGTGGCTCGTTTCCATGAGGCTGGAGTGAGTGAAGACCTTCTGGCTGAACAGCTTGTCGGGTTTAATGGTCGCTATCTGGTCTATCCTTATATTCAGGATGATGGGAATTGTTATGCGGCGCGATGCGTTTTTCCGGGTCGCAAGGGTGATTTTTTCTGGCATGGTGATGAAAAGCTTTTTGGCGAAAAGTCTCGAATTTTTAACCTCCGGGATATTGGATATTGTGAAAATGGAAGCCTGTTTCTCTGTGAGGGAGAAGACAACCTTCTTACGCTAAAGCAATTGGGATATCCCGGTGTTGCTGTACCTGATTATCAGAATCTGGAAAATATTGATCCCGAGCAGTTTGCCTTTATCAAGACCCTTTTTCTTGTCACTGAAAACAGTGGTGAGTCTGAGATAAGTATGCGCAAGGTAGCGTCTCGCATCGGGTATAAGGTCCGTCCTTTCAGGTGGCCTGTCGGGTTGCCGAAAAATTATACACTCTGGCAGCTGGCAAAGGACAAGGGAAAAAATTTTCGGGTTGCTGTCTCAGCAATGATCAAGGCCTCCAGGGCCTTTTCACCTTTTGCCACTCCGGCCAGAGAACATGACCATTTCTTTGAGCAGCTTTCCATGGAAGCAGGGACGTCCTATGCAGCCCTGAAGTCAGGATTTCCTTTGCTGGATAAGGCCTTGGACGGTATTCACGGAATCAATATTGTCGGTGGCGCTCCCAAATCAGGAAAGTCCACGTTTATGATTCAGATGGCAACAGAGATGGCCCTGCGAAAAATCCCGGTACTTTATTATGATTTTGAAAACGGCAGACAGAAAATCTATCAACGGACCCTTAGCCGTCTGAGTAACCTGTCGACAGAGGCTATTCGGAAACATGAGATTGGCGAAAAGGAAGAGAGTCGCTATCAGGAAGCCTGTGAACGTTTCAAAGAGATGCTCACCTATTTTCGAGTTATCAACGACAGGCAGGTGACTCCTGAGATAATGCGTCGGCACATAGATTTTATTCGGCATGAGACCAATTGTGAGTTCACCGTAGTTGTCATAGACAGCCTTCACAAATTGCCTTTCAAGGATTTTACCGAACGCAGGACGGGTATTGATGCCTGGCTGAGACAGCTGGAATCCATCCGTGATGAATTGCATGTGTCTTTTCTGGTTATTTCAGAGCTTTCCAGAGGGGATGGCGGGAGCTATGCGGAAACTCCGCATCTGGGTGTGTTTAAAGGTTCGGGGGATATCGAATACAGTGCTGATAATGCCATGGTTCTTTTTCCGGATTGGGATCCCTTGTCTTCTGTTTCCGAGCAGAAACGAAAGAACAAGCTCTGGCTGGTGGCCAGTCGTGAACATAGTCCTGGCCTGGTTGCTGGGTATGAGCTGGACTATCCTTACTGGGGATTTACAGAACGTGAAGACCAGTGTCAAAAATAGCGGTATCTGTTGGGTAATGAGTACTTTTCTTTGGTAATTTTGTTCCTGTTCCTGTATCTTTCTTCTAAGAAGTTTATCTGGTTGGTGGAGGGTAACCCTGTTCTGCCAATTGAGCAGTCAAGTGCATCACTGATGTGTGTTTATTTTAAGGAGTGACCTATGAAAAGAGTAGTGTCGGCCTTGGCCGCCGGTCTGGTATTTTTGGCTGTTCAAAATGTCCAGGCTTTTAACCCGCAGGGAGGAAATGCTCTCTGGGGAAAATATGCCATTCAAACATGCCGATCCTGTCATAAAGAAAAGGGCTTGACTGCACTGGATCCTCAAGAACGGAGCAGGGAACAATGGGAGGCTATTTTTGCTGACGACTATAAAAAGCTGAGAGAGATGTCCCATGATTTTTCTGCTGTGGGCATAAATGACAGGCAACTGGAAAATATCTATCGGTATCTGGTGGAGACCTCAACAAAAAATGCATCTGTAACGGAAGTGGCAGCAGTACCTGTCACAAAAACAAAGAAAACAACTGCTGCTGCACAGAGCCCTGCTGCAACCACCAAGCAAGAAGCGGATAAGAAGTTTGATCCGGATGCCGGTGATGCAGGCAAGGGCCGCTATATATTCCGTAAGTGTTTGAACTGCCACAAGAAAAATAAGCTGGTTATCATTTCCCCCGGCGACCGCACCAAGAAGGCCTGGAGTCGTTACTTTGCCAATGATTTCAAAAAATTCAAAAGGGCGATGCCAGAATTTGATACCTATGGCTATTCAGTTGCTCAGATGGAGCATCTGCATCAGTTTGTCTTGAAATATGCCCTTGATGCCGATAAGCCGAAGACCTGCGAATAAAAACATTTTTGCGTTAGTAAAAAACAAAAAAGCCCTCTTCCGTAAGGAAGGGGGCTTTTTTGTTGGAAAATATTGACGGGGTGTTGCTTATTGTTGCAGCCTGGTCAATAAACAGGAAGAAAAACTACCGTGTGGATCTGTTTGAGGTCGGCTTTATGCGGGAGTGATGTGTCCTGTGTGTTGTCATAGAGCCTCACCACTCCTGCTTGATCACCTTTTGCGGATGAATCTGTTTCCCTCTCCGCACCTTGCCTTGAAAAATGCCTTAGGGCACCGTAACTCACCTTTTGATGTACGGTGCCCTCGGTCCTTGATGGTGAGCTGTTATTCGAATTCCGCTGCCCATTCTGCCCAGGAACCATCATGAACCTTAACGTTGTCGTAACCGAGATAGGTGAGCACCATATATAATTCTGCTGCAAGCATATTGGTGTTGCAGGTGGTGTAGATCTTTTTGCTTTGTGAGGGAATCATCCCTGCGGTTGAGAGCAGCCAGGATAACCGCTCTTTCGGATAGAGTTTTCCGCCGCTGTCCATGAGGGTTCGCAGGGGGAAACTGAGAGATTCGGGGATAGACCCACCTTTTCTGGCAATGTCATCTCGATTCATGTCACCATTGTGCTGGGCTGCATTGCGAACGTCGACAACAATTGTCTGCTCGCTTCCCATGGATTCGACGATATCATGGTTGTTGACAAGAAGGTCCTGGGGCTTGACGGGATACTTTGTTATCTTTGCTACCGGCGCCTTGCCCGTGGCCAGTGGATATCCTTGTCGTTTCCAGTCAGCAATATTCCCATCGAGAAAAGATATTTTCTCATGACCTATCATCTTTAAGGCAAGAAAAGCAATCCCCCGGCCACTGTGCTCATCATCATAAAGAACAATGCGTTTTTCCGGAGAAAGTCCAAGCCGTTTGCCTCCAAAGATCTCTGCCAGTTGTTCAGGAGGCTGCATCATATATGGTGGTGTGGTATCTGCTCCGGACCTGAAGAGGCAGAAGCAGAGGTGATAGGCCCCTGGAATATGACCCTGTTCGTATTGGGCCTTGGTCCGGGTGTCGAGTATGATGAGGTTCTTGTCTTTTTGGTGAGTGTTCAGCCACTCCGTAGAGACTCGCATCTCCACATCCGGATCAATAGGAGAGAGAATGAAAGAGCGTCTTGGCTGGACTTTGTCAGGAACATCCTGATTTTTGAGGAGAATATGTCGATTGGCAACAAGGGTGTCAAAAGGGACACTGTCCTGAGTCAGAAAAAGTTCTTTATTACCATGGCAATGGTTACAGTCGGCAGTCTGCCACGTCCTGCGTTGAATCGTATGGGGTGTAGCTTTTTTATATGTTGGAAGAGCGGAAAAACGTTTCATTCCGCCAATGGTAGCATCAAAGGTGTCTCGCTGAACCCCGATTTTTCGCATGAGGACATAGCGGGGACCGTCTTTTTCCGGATTAAGACCTATGTGAAAACCTTTTGTCGGGGGCGGTGATTGGGAGTAGGCAATTCCGTCCTCATCGGTTCCCAGGTGACAGGAATCGCAGTTCTGGTATGAAGCAGCATGGCAGACAGAGCAGGAGACATTGTTCTTGTGCAGAACATGTTCCGGAACCGGTCCTTCGAGAACCGTTGTATGACAGTCAACACACTCTGGCAGTTGCTCAAAATGATATCTGCTGTCAGCACCCTCAGCTGAAGCATGGAGTTCCTGTCCGGAATGGCAGTCGGAACAGGTCATCTTGTATTTCTGGTAATGGATGTCGCCCTTGCCTTCTTTTCCGATAAAGTCTGTGCCGGTGGGATGGGTGTGACAGGGGAGGCATTGGTAGACAAAATCTGGTTTTTTCTGGAAAAGGTGGCCTGCTCGTAGTCCGCCACCAGCCACCGCCGGTCTGCTGACATGGCAGGAGCCGCAACTCCCCTGGTGGCAGGTGAGACAGGTGGTGTCAAGAACCGTGTCTTTGAGTCGGTCGACTTGTTCTTTGCTGCACCGCTTCTCCAGGGTCTTGTACAGAGGAGCTGGGTTCATATGCAGCGAGTTGATAGCTGCCGCGGTCAGATCCCCATGGCATTGTCCGCAGGTGTCTTCACTGTTAAGGCTCGGGTCCGCGATCATGCCGTTGTGGGCAGTATCCGGATCTGTACTCTCTGGATCACCGAGGTGACAGAGTTGACAGGGTATTTGTCCGTGGGGGGTAGAGAGAAAGGTCTTATCGACAAGGACTTTTTCATAGAGATCAAAAGGAGCCTGTTTGATCCGGTATCCGTTTCCCCTCTGCAGTTCTGAGATTTCCGGTTCATTTTCTGCAAAACTGATGGCGTCTGCAGTGAGTTCGTCAATCGCATCCGGATTGGTGTGACAGAGAGTGCACTGGTTCTGTGTTGAGGAATCACTCAAGGCTGGAGATGCAAGAGTAACGCCTAGTAAGGGGAGAAGGAAAAGGGCTGCTAGTTTTGCAGAGAACATGGCTATCTCCTGACAGGTTGTTATGAAAAGAGTTGATTACTGTCCAAGAGACTCAACTCTCACAGCTTGATGGGTAAACTAATCCGGGAAAACACTTTCTGCAGGGCAGCAGGAGTTTTTATGTCAGTAAATGCTATCACAAGGGGTACAGAAAAAACAGGAAAGAAGGGTGGAAAAAGAAAAAGGGACAAGCCGAGAGAGTCGACTTGTCCCTAATAAGTAATCACCTTTCAAGCAAGGAAGAAATTACCAGCGATAGACGAGATTGATGTAGTAATTCCACATGGTATCGGTGACCGGTAGAAAGGCATCCAGGGCCGTGAGCTCGGATATCTTGACCGGTTCTCCCATTGGGTTGCCGCTTCCGGAATACGCGTAATCGTAGTACTGAGCACCCAGGGAGAGTGTGAGTTTCTTCTCAATCATGGGTTGATTGTAGAAAATTTCATAGACACTGCCGCGGGTGGCCAGCTTGCTACCCGCTACGTTGTCTTCGCCGCCGGTAAAGCCCAGCCAGTATTGGGATCCCCAGTTGTATTCAAAGCCGATGGTGCCTTCCCATGGCAATTCGGTTTTAACACCGGCCCAGACAGAATAGCCGCTGCGGTCATTCTGTTCTCCGTTGGAGTTCAACAGGGCATCTGTGCCGAGAAACTGCATCATGGGATTCATTGACAGGCCGGAAGGGCGGGCATGACTGAGGGCAAGATCAACGAAGAATCCGACATCTTTAATTTTAGATTGTCCAAGAAGTGTCACGATATCCAGAGAACCGATATTGGCGGTGGCTTCGGTACGACTGATATAGCCGCCGCTGTTCATGTTCATCTGGTACTGGTCGTATGCGCCGTCGTTGTTAAAATCAAATCCGTTAACGGTGAAGGGCATGACAACCAGCCCTGTGAAACCATCAGTCACGTCAAAGGCATGGGCATACATATTGACGATCTTGGTATTCTCACTTTCATAGAGATTGGCTATCCAGCCGGCAAACTGCATGTCGTCAACATCTGAAGAGTATGACATGGAATAGGAGTTTCCGGAGCCTATGCCTGATTCAAAGCCTACGCCCCAGCACAGTTTGAAGTTTGCTCCGGGGATACCGGTTACATTGTTGAGACCAAAACCAAGTGATGCTCCATCAAACTGCCAGTTGATACCATGGGCCATGGGAGATCCACCAACCATGCTGGCGGTACTGAATTCGGCAGGGGCGCCTCCCAGGGCCGGTCGGCGGCCTAAAGAGAAGTGATAGGGGACTTCTCCCATATCGCCAAAGTAGGTGAAGAAGGCACGCTCTACCCGCAGGGCGGAATCACTGCCGACAGAGGAAACGTTTCCGTCCATGGTCACTGCATTCGGGGAGCCGTTAAACCATTTGACGCCTGTGGAGTCGCCAAATACCTTGGCGGCTGAAAGACGTCCTACAAAAGAGAGAGAAGGTGTGGGTTTTGCCTTGAGGTCCAGACGTAAGCGACTGGTAAAAAGGGCATTGTTTTTGACAGACTGCTTTTCAACTCCCTGCCCTCTCATCATCTGTTTGAATTGTTCCAGTTCGGCAGGGCTGAACTGGGATCCGGCAAAGGCCATCTGACTGATCATGATCTGGCTGGATTGGGGCATGGTCGCCACATCCATATCTATGCTGTTGAATTGGGTCTGGAGCTCCACTCCCATGGTGACTTTATCCAGCGCAGTATGTCTTTCCGTATCACTCAGGCGTTCGTCCAGTTCCTCGATGACATCTCCGACCTCCTGGGCCTGCTCATCCTGCTTTTCCGCTGATTCGAGAGTCATCTGCAGCATTTCTTCAGCAGAGGCGAGACGATCATTAAGATCCATCACAATGTTTTTCAACATTTCGATTTCATTACGAAGTTCTTCCTGTGAGGCTGTTGCTGCCCCGGCCTGGGCAGAGCCGGAAAATGCCTGTACTGAAAGTAGTACGCTGGTGAGGCCGATCATCCCATAACGCTTTATCATGATTTCTCCCTTTGCAGAAACAGTGTAACTAGGTGACAACTGTCCCTAATTTATGTCTTCTTTTCTCCTGGCATGAATTTAATAGGGATTTTCGCTCTTTGTCAAGGGGAAAGGCGCTTTTAGCAGGGAGTATTCACAGGTAAAGTTGTTCATTGTATTCTTAAATAGGTGCTTGAAAACAAATAGTTTTTTGTCTTTCCCCGTTTCATTTTCAGGGAAGTGGTGCTATACTCACCAGGACTTGGACGGTTTTGTTCAGGGAATAGGTTAGGGAGTAGTCTTGGAGAAAGAAGTTCAGGTGGAGGAAGAATGGGAATTCGATCAAAGTTTATTACAATAATAACGGTGTTGAGTCTTTTGGCAACCCTTGCTATCGGCTATACAAGTTATATGCTGAGTCGACAGAGTGCTATTGCCGAAGCCAAGAGTAAAGGGGAAATCATTTTCAATTATATTGAAGCGAGTTCCAAGTTTTTCAGTAAATATCAGTACCCTCTGATTATGGAACAGATTACCGACAAGGACAGATTCTTTCCTGAACTGATGTCCAAGTTCGTGGTCAATCGTATGGAATACGAGATCTTTCAGGAGACCCTTGAAGGCTATCAGTTTAAGCAGGCCACTCTCGATCCTCTGTGGCCTGATAATAAGGCCGATCAGGATGAACTGAAAGTCATTTCCTACTTTAAGGCCAACCCTGCGGCTGCTGAGCAGGAAGGCGTGATGGACAAGGGAGGGAATAAGTTTTTTTACACAGCAAAGCCCATCACGGTTAATAAAGACTTCTGTCTCACCTGTCATGGCGATCCGGCTGATGCCCCTCAGGATCAACGGGATATCTATGGTACTGAAAATGGTTACAACTGGACAATGGATGATACCGTGGGAACCTCCATTGTTTACATCTCTATTTCCAAGGCATTGGCCGATGCAAAGCAGTCTGCTTTGAAAATTTTTCTCGTAGGTATCGGCTGCCTGCTGGTAACAATCATCTGTATCTGGGTATTTCTTGATCGTTCAGTGGTTGCACCGATTATTCATCTTTCCGACGCAGCCAAGGATATCAGTATCGGTAAGAATCTCTGTGATTCTATCCATACTGATTCCAATGACGAGATTGGCGTGCTTGCCAATTCCATTGATCGGATGAGGATCAGTGTCAACAAGCTGTTGAAGCGTACCTGCCCGGATCGGAAGAGTACGAAAAAATAAAAGAACCCAGTAGGCTCCTATCCCAAAAGGCCGTTACAGCATCTGCTGTGACGGCCTTTTGGGGTTGTGCACCAGGGTGGGTGCAGATGTCTTTTGAAGTCAGAATGTTTCTTCAAGAAAGTACGAGGGTTCATTCGTGGAGGAAAACGGGGGGCAAAGCACGAATTGCAGGGGGATTTGCCGGGATAAGGCTCTCGTCAATTCTTCGCCATATTTGAAAACGAAGGCAGGAAAAGAGAAAAGTGATGTTGCGTTATTCTTATTAACCTGAGGGGAAGAGCAAATCGTCAGGACAAAGATGAACCATTTCCTATCTTATATCTCCTGTTAGATTATCTTGTTATGGATATTGTCTCATTCTCCAATGAGGCTGATTCAGACCAGCCCGGTAGGCCCTGATATTTTTAGAGCTTATGAAGTGATTGACAGAGGAAATAGACTCATGGTATTCTGTAATAAAGAATGAAAAAATAGATAGATAAATGGGCAAAGATTGACTTTTCCCACGTGTCGTCTCCTACCGCCAGTTATTTTGCAAGGAGACCTGCTATGCACGTTATACATCCCCTCTCGAGCGCTACCGCTTTTATGGCCGCCCATCGGTCTGATTTCTTTGATCGCTTCGGTATCAGTTTCTGTATTGATGGTCCCCAGATGGAATATTTCGTCTATCAAAAACAAACGGGCCTTGATATCTCCTGTTCATTAACTCTCAGCTTTGATGCCGTGGCAGGCCAAGTTGACGTAATGACTTTTTATCCAGGTCTTTATCTCCACCCGCAAACCCATTACTTTTCCGCTGTTTGTTTTTTTATGGTCATACATCATTTTGCTCAGTTTCATCATGTCGAGCGTGATTGTCAAATTCTTCTCAATACCAGAATAGAGGTTTTTGATACCTTTTATTCCTTGCTCAAAGATTTTGATTTTCACCTTCTGGTGAATGGCAAAAAGGATAGGGTTGATATCCAAGGTCGATGCCTGTCCTTGGTCATAGATACGTCGATGTTCAAGGAACGTGCACTTGAATACTCATATCTTGATAAATGATGGTGCTTAGTTTGTTGTTACTTCGTGTCGGAATATCTCCTGGCCGAGAAAAGTAACCTCCTGGGGATTGCAGCAGAAACACATAACGATCGTGAGCTGTTCCGTAACTCATTTCCTGGTGTACAGGTTGCCACCAACTGTTCTGCGATTTTTTAACAACCCGGGCTGGCGCTTCTGCCAGCCCGGGTTGACAGACATCAGGTCACCTCGAAAAATTTCCTTTTTGCCCAAGCTATTCGTCACAGCCAGAAAATAATGCGCAGATCTCAACTAGATGCAGCGTTTGTTCTTTGGTCTGCTCCTCGATCTTGAACAGAAAATCTAATTTTTCAAGGTTCCCATTAACGTGTTTTGTTATGATCAAAAATATCTTTAGACTCTTTCTTAACTTTCTTAGCAGCCTTCTTTTCTTTTGGCGTCATCGCCGGTTTCTTTTTGGCAGCCTTGATACTTTTTTGTTCTTTACTCATAGAGTTACTCCTCGCAAATTGATGGTTAATCTTCAGGGTAACCATTACAGCACAGTTTGACTGAGCTTTGGCGATAATAATGATGCCCCTTTCTTTATAGGGGTACTGCCTGTCCAGAGCAAGCAATCCTCCCTACATAACTCATGGATTCGATGGTTTTTGAAAGTAGATGGACAATCTCTATTTCAAGCCAGGATAACCTGATGATTTGTTGAGACTGCCAGGACAAAGATCTTGTGCAAGGTCCTCTTTTTATTCGGCACATTTTGCCGGCGGGTACGTTGTGATTTCTATTGTCAGCGAGTTTGCAGGATCTTTGCATAGTTTCAAGTATGCCCAATCTCCTCTGTTTCGGTTTATTCCAGAACGCTTGCGATTAGCAGCACATATGTTTTTTCGGTCTTTTTTGCAAATCTTCATCATTTCTTCATGGGAGTAGGAGTAGTTATATCAGGGAGTATTTAAAATCGGCTGACCAACTCTCTGCCAGGAGAGGAAATGGTTTTTTTTCACATACAAACTATTGATGCAATGCATGCAACTTTTGAGAGTACATTTATGAAAAACGATATACCAGCTTTTGCAGGAACATTTTTTAAGGTCGGCAGATTTATCCCTCTCTATTGGTTGGGTCTTTTCTACCTGCTGGTTTCTTTTTTGCTCAGGCTGGTTCTGTTTGTTGCCTTCGGCCCACCTGCGACTGTGCCACTCTGGCACTTACCTCCTGTCCTTGGACTTGGTCTGATCAATGATATGATACAATTGCTTTACCTGCTTACACCTCTTTCATTATACCTCTTATTGACTCCACAACGAATATATAATTCATTTCCTGGCCGTTTAATTGTGCGAATGGCTATGTGGCTTGTGATTTTTGGCATGCTCTATCTCACTGCAGTTCAATTCTTTTTCTTTCAGGAGTATGATGCCCGTTTCAATCTGGTTGCTGTGGACTACCTGATTTATCCCCATGAGGTCTTTGTCAATATCTGGCAATCTTATCCTGTCGGCAGAGTCTTGATTGTTATGGCTACGCTCAGTAGTCTTATCATGTTGTTTTTATGGAAGGTCATTGAAAACAGTATGGCGGAAAAGACACTCTTTACTCAGCGTTTGAGAATAGTTGCCGTCCATGTTGCCCTGCTAGGTATTGCTGTCATTGGTTTTAGGACGCATTCCCTTGATTTTTCTGATAACAGGGTGACGAATGAACTCTCCGCCAACGGTTTGAGCAGTTTGTTTCAAGCCTTTCATACCAATAATCTCGATTATAATTATTATTATATTACCGGTGATCAGCAATCAGCGATTGAGCGTTTAACAAAGCAGCTTGGTGCAGGTGGCGGTAGTTTCAAGAAGCAGGGAGAGGATTGGTTAACACGGAGTTTTGCCGGGAGGGCAAATGGACTTGGGGAACTTAATGTAGTTGTCATTGTCGAAGAATCCCTTGGCTGTGAACATGTGGATTCATGTGGGAAAGGTCTTGATATAGATTCTGCTCTGGCCGAAAACGGTGGCAGTAGGACTCCATTTCTCGATAACCTGGCAAGGCAGGGGCTCTTTTTTAATCGAGCCTATGCCACCGGCACGCGTACTGTTCGCGGACTGGAGGCTATAAGTGCCTCCTTTCCGCCAATTCCCAGCGAATCAATTATCAAACGGCCCGGCAATGACAACATTGCCACCTGGGGGCAGGTGATGCGCAAAAACGGCTATCATACAAGTTTTCTGTATGGCGGATATGGTCAGTTTGACAACATGAACTCCTTTTTTGCAGAGAATGCCTTCGCTATCAGTGACCGGCTGGATATTGAGGAGCCTGAGTTTACAAATATCTGGGGAGTCTCGGATCAGGATCTCTTCCGTCATGCCCTGGGCTATTTTGACAATCTCTCCGGCAGCGGGAAACCATTTTTTTCCATCATTATGACAACATCGAATCATTCTCCCTATACTTTTCCCTCAGGTATTGAAGGAATCCCAGCCAAGGATGGCGGGAGGACTGCAGGTGTCCGGTATGCCGATTATGCTCTGGGGGAATTTTTTGAGAAAGCAGCAGCCCATTCCTGGTATGCAAATACGTTGTTTGTCGTAGTGGCTGATCATGGAGCAAGAGTATATGGAAAAGAGCAGATTCCCATGAGCAGTTACGAGATCCCACTGCTGATCATGGCACCTGGGCATATCCAGCCACGTCAGATCAATACCCCTGTCAGTCAGATAGATATAGCTCCCACCGTTCTCGGTTTATTGGGGCTGTCCTATGAAGCACCGTTTTTTGGTCAGGATGTGCTGGCTCACAATGACGCATCGAGAATTCTGCTGTTAAATCACAATCATGATGTGGCATTATATCGTGATGAACAACTGGTTGTACTGGGCTTGCGCAATTCTGTGAAAACATATAACTACCTCCTTGGCAGCAGCAAATTCAATGATATTGCCAATAATCGGGATTTGACTGAATTGGCAGTATCCTATTACCAAAATGCCTTTAATCTCTTTAGAGAGCATATGTACCGTTGACTTTCCTTTGCTCCATGACGGAGGGGACCTTGAAAGAGGGACCTGGCAATCGGCAGGAGCTATTGCTTTTTCTTTTTCACTTGGGGTATGATTGGGATTTGCTGTTTGTGAAGGACATTGCGGTAAACCGTATCATTGCCTGTTCTGCCGCAGTTATCCGGGCGCTGACATTGTCAGGGAGGTCTTGGCGGCAGGCTTCGGTCCCATGAGCATATGAGGAATTTCTGTGAGAATACTCGTTGTCGATGATGAACCTGTTCTGCTTGTTCAGTTGCAGGATATTCTTGAATCGCTGCATTATACGGTTGATGTTGTTACAGATGGAGAAGCTGCTCTGGAGAGACTCTTTGACGATATGTATGATTTGATTTTACTCGATATCATGCTGCCCACAGTAGACGGTTTTGCTGTGCTTCGACAGATACGGGGAAGAAATATCAATACACCGGTACTTATGTTGACTGCTAAAGGTGATGTCGAAGACAAAATAAAGGGACTTGACCTTGGAGCTGATGATTATCTGGCCAAACCCTTTTCTATCTCCGAACTCCTGGCACGGATTCGCGCACTCCTCAGGCGCTCAGGAAGTCATGGCTCACCAATTCTGAGTGCCGGCGACCTGAGTGTTAATACGGCATCCCGTGAAGCCTTTAAAGGGCAACTGCTCCTCGATTTGACTCCCAAGGAATTTTCTATCCTGGAATTTCTACTCTATAATAAAAATCGAACGGTATCCCGTTTTAATATGGCAGAGCATGTCTGGGGCGATGAATTTGATCCTTTTACCATGTCAAACTCTATTGATGTGCATATAAAAAACCTGCGCAGGAAGATTGGCGATCCCGCTGCTGCCTTGATCAACACAGTGCGAGGTGTCGGATATATGATCAAGGATAACGAGTAATGAACATTCGCAACCGGATAACCCTGTTGATCACAGGAGTCGGTATTCTGGCCAGCTTATTGTTTTCCCTGATCGTGTTCTATGAAATGCTCGAACAACCTTATAAGCTGATCGATACAGAACTTGACCAGCAGGCGCATTATCTGCTCTCCGCTCTTGCGCCCCAGGCAAGTCTCGCTTCATCTTCCCCCGAATCAACTCTTCAATCGATTGGCAGTTTTTATTGGGTCAAGGTCTTTGACGAGAAGAAAGTCGTTGTGTATGAGTCTGAGATGAGTCATTTGCTTACCTTTCCACTCTATGAAAAGGAAGATGCTTATACAATTACTACCCGCATAAAAAATACAGATCTCAAGGGAGTTCACATCGATCAGGATGACACTGATGAAGTGACATTCCGGGTGCGTTTTTTCAGCATCCCGAAAGACGGACACTTGTATACAGTACAGATAGCAAAATCCATGGGGGATTTGACGGAAGAGATTTCTGAACTACTCATTTCTCTTTTTGTCGGTCTCATTGTCTCAGCCATAGTCCTTCTTTCCGTTGGATATTATGTGGCAGGCCGGATTCTTGCTCCTATCCGTACAATCAACAGACTCATTCATGAAATAAACGACAAGACCCTCGATAAACGAATACCTCCTGGTGAAACACATGATGAATTGTATGATTTGAAATCATCCTTAAATGAAATGTTCGACCGGCTGCAATATTCCTTTACGCGGCAGAAAGAATTTATCGCCAATGCCTCGCATGAACTGAAGACTCCCATAACCCTGTTGAGGCTTTTTTTTGATGAAAACGTTTGTCAACCAGGCCTTCCAGATGTATTCAGAGATAAACTCATATCCCAGCAGGCAACCCTTTCCCGAATGGACCGATTGGTCAGGAATCTTCTGGATTTATCTGTATTGGAATGTAAAAAGAGCTATGAACCGGAAGAATATGACCTGGTCGGGCAGATTCACTCGGTGTTGAAAGAATTCGCAGAAATATTTAAGACAGAAGGGATCAGGATCACCGTCAGTATGCCCTCAGCTCTTTCTGTTTTTGCAGACAGGGAGAAAATACGACGGGTTCTGATCAACCTCATTGACAATGCAATCAAGTATAATCAGACAAATGGTGAGATAAGGGTAAGGGGCAATGATGAGACTGACAAAATCACCCTTGAAATTTACAACACCGGTACAGGAATTGCGCAGGAAGAATTGGGAAAGGTCTTTGATCAGTTCTACCGAGTTGAAAAGTCTCGCTCAATTGCACATGGCGGTTCAGGGCTCGGACTTTCCATCGTCAAACGAATTGTTGAGCTGCACGGCGGCACCATCACCATAGAAAGTGATGCGGGGGCATGGGCGCAGGTAAGAATTCTGCTGCCAAAACAGGTATGATAACAACACTGGCCCTCCATCAAGCTTCAATAAGTGGTGTTTTTGAATCTCTTTTTCGATTACTTGTCATGTCTTATCGGTGCGATACGGACGAATGTCTTGTTGCCTGCCCTAATGTACATGAACCATTTCTCTGCCCCTTTGTCTAAGAATACGGTTATGCCTTCTCCGTGGACGAAGTCGTCCCATGTCCTTGCTTTGCTCATTTTGTCCGGCTTACCCGCGGGAGCTGTATATACCTCAATCCGGTCCCTGTCACTTCTTTTTTGGAAGAACATCAGGATCTTGTCGTTTGACAACCAGTGAACATCCCCGCCAGTACCGTAAAATACATTTTCTTCCAGCAGCTGTTTGGTACTTGAAAAAGATGTTGAAGAATTCCCTGTGGCCAGACAAAGGCGCCAATCTGAAACATGCAGGCCTTTGGCAAAATAATAGAGTGACCAACTGCCATTGTTGTGCATGATTCCGGTTGGACCGAGTTCATCCCCATAGCCGACGACAGCAGCGTTGCTGTGATCCAGGACCAAAACCGGTTCGCTGAAATGTTTTCCGTCGGTGGAGGTGATTAAATGGACATCTGCCCAGACCTGATCTGTGGTGGCATTTTTCGAGGATAGGGTGTTGAGGTAAAGATAGATCATGCCGTCGACTACGATGGCCTTGGCCCCGAATATACCTTCTTCGTCATTATTGCTGGGTGACCAGGAGAGTATCGGATTGCCGTCGTACTTGATAAAATCAATTCCATCGGAACTTGTTGCCAGACCCAGTTTTCTGTGCGCCGGTCCATTGTCGTGATCGCGCTTTCCGTCGGAGCCGATATAGTAGAGATAGTAGATTCCGGAGAGTTTAACAACAGTGCACGGAGTGATGGCTCCGGGGAGGAAGTTATCCCAGGATCCTTGTGGTCCCAAACGTAAGCCGACAATCTCTTTTGGCGGAGACCAATCACTTCTTTCAGGTATCAAAATTTCGGCACCATGCACAGAACTTAATGTAAGGGCTAATAGTGTCAGAACTGTCAGGATGAGTTTATTATTAAGTGACATGGGCTTGTCCTTTTCGTGATTCAACGCTCAGGAAGAGGGGGGGAACCGTGATGAGCTTATCTCAGCACATTGATACACTCCACCGGACTGTTTCCGAAATACCGTTTGAATTCCCGACTGAACTGCGCAGTACTCTCATAACCAACTTCCGCAGCGGCTTCATTGACACGGGAGCCTTGCTCCATGAGCAGCGATCGTGCTTTACCCAACCTGACTTTTTTCAGATATTGAATGGGAGAGGACAGTGTCACATCTTTAAAAGCCCTGTGAAAGGCAGAGGGACTCATATTGGCCAAAGCAGCAAGACTGTCTACGTCTATGGATTGCCGATAATTTGAGTGTATGAGCTTGAGGGCTTTGTCAATCCTGGAAAGGTTTGTATTTTTCATAGCCAGAGCGTAAAGAGATGAAGCGTTTTCTCCACACATTATCCTGAATATCAACTCGTTCACAATCCCTTGCCCTATCACATTGCTGTCCAGTGGAGATTGAAGCGCCTGCAGGAGTCGCAGGAGCGTTTCTTTGATTGGGGGAGTCGCATCTGTAAGAAAAATCCCCTTATGTCGGTCTTTTTTTTTCAGCACGGCATGATCGATATGGTTACCCATCTGACTGATAATACGGTTGAGCATGCCAATAGTTATATCTACTGTCAACGCAAGCAGAGGCTCCTTTTCAGTTGCGTATGTCTCGCATTCGACAGGGATCGGAACTGAAAGAACGAGATAGTTGTTCGAGTTGTACTCAAAGGTTTCGTCACCCACGAAGACACGCTTGGCTCCCTGTCCTACAAAAATGACCCCCTGTTGGTAACAGAGAGGTTCTCTCTGCCGAGAGTGTGTCGCTTTAAAAATTCCGACACCAGGGATCAGCGTTTTGTTAAAGCCCTCTTTTTTTGCCAGCCTGTCCATCAATATCGCGGTTTCTGTCATAACAGCCTCCTTGGATTATCTGCTCTGTCGTAACATAGTTCATAATAAGCCTGAAGGCTGTAAAGTGACAAAGAAAGCAGGAATAGGCATAAAGTTGAGAGGAATGTGTCTTCTGAAATCACAATTATGCTTTAAATTAGCATGTGTTCGGAGGATGTTGCAAGAATGATTTACAAGGAAAACAATTACATCATACCTTATGGTGGTATGAAAGGAGAAAATTATGCTGAATTTTAATTTCTACAACCCTACTCACATTGTATTTGGTAAGGACCAGCTCCAGGAATTGGATAATCTTGTCCCTAAGGATGCAAAAGTTCTTATCACCTATGGTGGCGGCAGTGCCAAGAGAACCGGTGTATTGGCTAAGGTAAAAAAAGAACTGGCAAAGTCACAAAGAGAAGTAGCTGAATTCGGGGGGATAGGCGCGAATCCTGAGTTGTCAGTTCTGATGGGAGCAATAGAGAAAGTGCGCAGGGAGAAGATCGATTTCCTTCTTGCTGTCGGTGGAGGTTCTGTAATGGACGGAACCAAGTTTGTAGCCATAGCATCGTTCGCGGAAGAGTTTGCAGGAAAAGAAGAAGCGCTCTTGAACTACGGTTTTGGCCCGGTTCCTGTGGAGAGTGCAGTGCCTTTCGGTACAGTGCTTACTCTCCCGGCCACCGGCTCTGAAATGAACGGTTTTGCCGTAATCAGTAATGGAGAAGATAAGCTCCCTGTCTTCAGTCCATTTGCCTTTCCGAAATTCTCCATCTTAGACCCTGTACTTACCTATACTCTGCCTGCCACTCAAGTGGCGAATGGGGTGGTCGATACTTTTATTCATACCGTTGAACAGTATGTTACCTATGCCGTAGAGGGGAGATTCCAGGACAGAACGGCTGAAGGAATTCTTCAGACGCTTATAGAGATAGGAAAAAAGACAGTAGATGAGCCTGAGGATTATGACGCCAGAGCGAACCTTGTCTGGTGCGCAACCATGGCCTTAAATGGTCTTATCGGCGCAGGAGTTCCACAGGACTGGAATACTCACATGATAGGCCATGAGATTACGGCTCTTTTCGGGATTGATCACGCCAAAACTCTGGCCATGATACAGCCTGCTGTATGGAAGGTGAGAAAGCAGCAGAAAAGAGAAAAACTCCTGCAATACGCTGATCGGGTCTGGGATGTCAAGGAAGGCAGCGAAGATGAAAGAATAAATCTGGCTATCTCCAGGACTGAAGAATTTTTCCAGAGTCTTGGGATCAAAACGAGACTGTCAGATCACAATCTCAATGAGGGAGATATCGAAAAGATTTTAAACGCACTGGAAAAACATGGAATGACAGCTCTGTCTGAAACCGGTGATGTCACCCTTGATGTTTCACGAGAGATTTTAAAGGCTGCTCTGTAATTGTTTTTTAACGTCGACTCAGGCCACGAGAATGCTGCTTGTCATTCTCGTGGCCTGAGTCTTTTATTCCGGACGTGAAAAAAATGACATTGCAGCTTGAAAGGAGTGAGGAAAGGAAGTTCGATTTCGAATAACCGACAGTACTCTTAATGCGTTAATGTAGAAAACGAGATTCGACCTGACACATTTCATATTGCAGTTTCAATCAAATTAGTCCAATATTCAGTTCTGGTTAGGCTCATCAAGTAGTGACACCAAGAGATGGTTTGCGAGACGCCACGGTTTGCAGTGTTTACAAGGGACAGAAGGAATATATGGCTCCATTTGAAAACATACCGTATTCAGAACTAAGCAATAAGTCGCAGTTCGAGACGCTGCTTGCCGAAATATCGACACTTTTTATTTCTCTCCCTGCTGATCAGATAAGCCGGAAGATTGAAGACGTTCAAGGCCGCATCTGTGAATTGCTTGATCTTGACCGCTCCACACTTTGGCAATTTCTTGAACAAGAACCCGGGATATTGCGACTGACCCATATCCATCAGCCTCCGGACAGTCTGCCGCCTGCTGACCGTATGAATGCAAATGATTTTTTTCCTTGGATTATGCAGAAGATGAAAGATGGTGAAACAGTCACTATTTCGAAAATGACCGATCTGCCGGCGGAAGCAGACCGCGATCGGGAAAGTTTCATCTTCTATGGCGCCAAGTCCGGCATTTATGTTCCGTTATCAGTTGGGCAAGGACTCTTGTTTGGCGTGTTGACTTTCGCTGCCATGCGTGAGGAAAGAGACTGGACTGAAAGAGTCGTTCAGGGGGTCACGCTTCTCGCGCAAGTGTTTTCCAACGCGCTGGCACGACAACAGGCTGAAATGGCCTTGCGCGAAAGCGAGTCTCGCCTGATTTTGGCGACAAATGCTGTGGGCGCGGGTTTGTGGAGTGTAGAGCTTAATACCGGTTCAGTATGGGTTTCGGGAAAAACCCGAGACCTGTTTCATTTTTCCCCGAATGAAAAGCTGAATACTGAAAGCTTCTTTAATGTGATTCATCCCGAGGATTGTGAGCGGGTCAATCAGGCTGTGCAGCAGGCAATCCACTCAGGAGCGAGCTTCCTGTGTGAGTACAGGATTGTACTCCCGGACGGAAATATCCGATGGATAGGTGCTCGCGGGCAACACCATCCTGGATCAGCAGAAGAATCGGATCGTTTGCTGGGCGTCTCGTTTGACATCAGCGCACGCAAACAGATGGAGGAGCAGCTCAAGGAACGACTGGATGAGATTGAGGATCTCAAACAACGGTTCGAGCAGATGAATATTTACCTGAAGGAAGAAGTTAAACTTCTGACTGAGCACTCCTCTGGGATCCTGGGACAAAGCGCTACTATAAAAAATATCCTTACCCAAGCGGAGCAAGTGGCCGGGACAGACTCTACGGTTCTCCTCCTCGGGGAAACCGGAACAGGAAAGGGGCTGCTGGCCAAGGCCATCCATGGTATGAGTTTGCGGAAAGACCAGCAACTGGTAACGGTCAACTGCTCTTCGCTTCCGCCCTCCCTGATTGAAAACGAGTTGTTCGGCAGAGAGAAAGGCGCTTACACGGGTGCGATGACGAAGATGGTCGGTCGATTCGAACTTGCCGACGGGTCGACACTCTTTCTTGATGAAATTGCAGAGCTTCCACTGGATCTGCAGAGCAAGCTGCTCCGGGTCCTTGAGGAGGGCATATTGGAACGGTTAGGTTCGACAAAGTCCCTGCACGTGAATGTCCGCATTATTGCCGCTACTAACCGGGATCTTCAGCAAGAGGTGGAGAACGGCAAATTCAGGCAGGATCTCTTCTACCGGCTGAGTGTGTTTCCCATTTTAATACCACCCCTTCGTGAGCGCTCTGAAGATATTCCTCTCATGGTGCGGGCGTTTGTCAGGGAATTTCAGAAAAGGTTGGGAAGGCAGATCGAAAGAATACCTAATAAGACCATGCAAGATCTGATATCGTATCCGTGGTTGGGCAATGTAAGAGAACTCAGGAATGTAATCGAACGCGGCATGATCTTGAGTAAGGATAAAACTCTGGTCGTTCACCTGCCTACTAATGCCTCTTCAGAAACAGACGTTACTGGAAACCTTGAAGATATGATGCGCAGGCAAATTCTGACCGTGCTGAAGAACACCCATTGGCGCGTAGCTGGACGCGGTGGTGCTGCCGAGATCTTAGGCCTGAAGAGATCTACTCTGTATTCTAAGATGAAGAAATTAGGAATACATCGTTCCAACTCCTAGTGTCGATATGAAGTCGTTTTGTCGATATGTCAACATACGATAACAGCTCCTCCAATCTCGCCAACCTATCTTTTTTTAAAAACAACCAAGCTTCAATGAGGTAACTGTATAGCGTAGCAGTCTCTATGAGTTGGCGCGTATTTTGCAATGTTCGAAATACCTGCGGGAAATCAGTTGATACCTGTGGAATTTTACTCTGTAAAAGAGAAAAGACGCTGATATTCACAGCGTACCTATTCGGTAAAGGTGACGAAACTGGGAAACTCCTTTTCGTCCGGAAACCATCTAACTTCAAGTACGAGCTTTGGGTCAGAAGGAAAAGGGGGATAAGCATATGATCCTTTCAACCATCAGGATGGCCATACCTGTCGAAAAGCATAATGACGCACTGAAAATTCTCAAATCAATCGCTGTACAATCCAGGGATACTCCAGGGTGTCTCAGTTGTTACCTATGCAGGGATATTGAGGATAGTAATGTCCTTATGCTCCAGGGAAATTGGGATGCCGAAGAGAGTCTGACGTGCCATATCCGCTCAGACGAATACCGCACTCTATTACTGGTCCTTGAGATGTCCCTCAAACAACCCGAGGTCAGGTTTGACACCATCACCGGTTCAATGGGTGTTGAGCATATCGAAAAGATAAGAAATACCCTTCGTTAGGGGGAGCAGCTTCATCTCGAAGAGCTGAGCCTGGCAAGATCGCTCTTATCAAATTTGATGCGGTATCCGGCAGCACCCACCCGAGCAGGCGCCGCATAGGTTTGGATCCTAAGAGGGACGCATTGCATAGGTCAGGAGTTATCCAGGAGTGGTATTGATAACAAACATATGGAGGGAATAAGATGGATGAACTCAATACAAAAAAGGTTGGGAGCTGTTTCGCGGATAAACTGGCTTTGGTGGGCCTGATTCTCGCTGTTGCCATCGGTTTCGTGGCTACTGCGGGCACTGTTGGCGCGGAGACGGAGGAGCCCGCTTCCGTGACTGCGGACCGCCAGCTTCCCAAAAACAAACAAACCACCCTTGGTCTCTATGTGACCGCCGCGCAGGCCTATGAAAAGTGGAAGGCTGCCCCGGAAAAAGTGATGGTCATTGACGTGCGGACTCCTGAGGAGTACGCCTTCGTCGGCCACCCGGAGATGGCGTGGAACATTCCCCTTGCCTTTGTGACCTATCAGAGAATAGACGGTGAAACCGAATACGGCCCGAAGGTGAATCCGGATTTTGTTGACGAGGTAAAAAAACTAGCCGGGCTGAACGACATCCTGCTGGTTACATGCCGGGCAGGTGGTCGCAGTGCCAAGGCAGTGAACAAGCTCGCGGAAGCCGGTTTTAAAAACGTTTACACTATCATTGATGGATTTGAAGGCGACAAGGTGACGGATCCAGAAAGTGTCTTTTACGGGAAGAGAATGAGGAACGGCTGGAAGAACTCTGCCCCCTGGGTCTATGATATTGACCCCGAGAAAATCATCCTTGAAGAATACGAATCTAAGCAAACGGAATAGTGGCGCATGCAAAGATATGTCGGATGTGAAGTGTGAGTCATTGGATTCTCGACCAGGAATCGTGTCGAATCGGGAAGAGCACCAAATCACCGGTGTGAACTATGGTTTTAATTTTTCTGTTCCCGAGAAAGATTGCTGCTCGCACTGCCTTCACAATCTCAACAGGCTTATCCGTTTGAAAAGCAGACATTCAGCTCTTAAAATAGTTAATTGAAGATGTATCGCAATTCCAGGAAAAGGTGGTGCGGAGTAATGCCCATAATGGGTAAAATTTAACAATGAGTAAGCAGAGGAGAAAAGCAATGAAGAAGATATTGAGTGTACTCACAGTGTCAGGTTTTATATTCGCTGGGGGATCCTGCCTTGCCGCAGATGGCTCTGCCGGGTCTCCACTCTATCTGAAAGTGCTTAGCAGTTATGTCATGCCGAGTGATCCCGAATTTGCAGGTTTAGAAATTGAAAGCGATAACGGTTTTGGCTTTGGTGGTGCAGTCGGATTACAGTTCAACCAAGCCAGAGTAGAAGCTGAATTCGCCTACCAGAAGACTGATATCGATGCGTTTACAAGCAGTTCAATGACTGATGGCTACGGAGCAGGGATCGATTCCGGGGACACCAAGATACTCTCTTACATGATCAATGGTTATTACGAGTTCCCGGTCGCTGAAGGTTTCGGGATTTATGTCACTGCAGGTTTGGGAATGGCCACAACCGAGTTCAACATCCAGGATGCCGATGATCACGATACCACCTTTGCCTATAAGGGCGGCGCTGGTGTTTCCTATGCCTTTGACAGCCATATGGCGATCGATTTAGGATATGAATACCTCGGGGTGGAAGATGCTGAGATAAACCGTGTGGAAGTGTCCGAGATTAATAGCAACAAAATTGTTGGCGCTTTCAGGTACAGATTTTAATTTCACTCTCCTGGTATGACCGGACAGTTCTGATCGAGAACTCTCCGGTCATGGACAAAAAAGCAAAAGTTTACTGGAAAGGGGCAAACAGTACCGGGACAGATTATGTGCCCCTCGTACAGGGTGGAGTTTCCTGTTTTTAACGGCATATTTTCATGTCGGCAAAGAAACTGGGACCATTTCATGATCTGTTGACTTCGGACCATTAACTACTATATGATTATGTTCATAAATGGTGCTGGCTTGTCTTTCCGGGCAATAGCAAGCACCAATAATAATGGAGAAAGAAAAATGACAAAAAGAGGATTTGCCGTCACAAGCGCACTCGTGTTTTTGTTTTTATGTTCACCCATTTTCTCCCAGGCCGGTGACGACCTGGTACAGAATGTCGTAGATGGCTGCAAAACAGAACTGGACACCTATTGCAAGGATGTCACCCCAGGGGAGGGACGCGTATTGGCCTGCCTCTATGCCCACAACGACAAGCTGTCCGGACGGTGTGAGTACGCCCTCTACGATGCTGCTGCCCAGTTGGAACGTGCGGTGGCAGCCCTCAGTTACGTGGTCAACGAGTGTCGGGATGATCTTGTGAAGCTGTGTGGCGACGTCCCTGCCGGGGAAGGGCGCCTGGTGGAATGTCTGGCCAAAAATGAGAAAATGGTTAGCGAGCGCTGTAAGCAGGCTATCAAGGATGTCGAGTAAAAGGAAAATTGATTTTTTGGGGTCATGCAGGAGCGATGTCTTACTGTGAAAAATGCGCCTGGAATACTCGCATTTCATGGAAAAATGCTGATCCTACAGCTGATTACAGGACGGTTTTATTCTACTCTCGAAAATCTTCAACCCATATTTAAACCAGAGAAGGAGTGATTCATGAAAAAGAGGCTTTTGGGGAATAGAACGATCTTTTGCCTTATGCTTTCAGTAATTGCTGTACCTGCAATTACTCAGGCTGATGATCTTGCTGACTGTATGACAGCAATGATGAAAGAGGCAAATGATTCAATGACGATAGGTGAGTTGCGGCTGCAATGCGAGAGACAGCTCCAGGATGGAACCTATGCATCACAGGATAAAGAATCCTCGGTTATCTCTGAGCGGATAAAGGGCGACAAGGAGCATGTTCTCCAACCCTTTACCCTGATGGCCCATAAGCCAAATTATATTCTGATGGGTGCTTATAACTCTGCTGGCTATAATGCAAAAGTGTACCAGGAACAGTTCGCTGATGATTCGATTACTGTTGACGACACTGAAGCCCAGTTCCAGGTGAGTGTCAAGGTTCCACTGGCGGCCAATCTTTTTGATATGATGGACATTTACGCAGCGTACACCAACCATTCTTTCTGGCAGCTCTACAATGACAGTTCAGCCCCATTCAGGGAAACCAACCATGAACCTGAAGGATGGCTGCAGTTCAATACGGCTTGGGAATTTTTTGGGTTCACAAACACTGCTAATATGTTTGGCATTGTTCATCAGTCCAATGGGCGGGGTGGAGTACTTTCCAGGAGTTGGAACCGGCTTTACGCCAATTTTCTTGTCGAACGGGGTAATCTGGCCTTCAGTTTTAAACCCTGGTATAGAATCCCGGAAGATGACATCGACGATGATAACCCTGATCTTACGGATTACCTGGGTCATTACGAGCTACGTGCTGCGTATAAATGGAATGATCATGTGTTCAGCGTAATGTCGCGAAACAATCTTGAGTCAGGTTTTGAAAAAGGTGCGGTGGAGTTGAGCTGGAGCTTTCCTCTCTGGGATTACCCGTACCTGAAAGGATATGTCCAGTATTTCAGTGGCTATGGCGAAAGTCTTATAGATTATGATAACTATGTAAACAAAATCGGTTTTGGCTTTGCCATAACAGACTGGCTGTAAGGTGAAAAAGAGTATAGCCGAATTTATTTAAGTACTGTCGATGGTGACAGTTAACAGCACTATCGCATCAGAGGCAGAGTTCACAGTGCAGTTGCGCCACTGATAATGTGCATGGAAAGCAGGCCCTCACCGCTTGGATATTTCTTCTATGTATTGTGGGGTCAGTTGTTACCAGTTTCACTGGCATAAGCAACAGTCCGGGCTTTGTTGCTTATGCCGTGCTCTGTCATAAGTGAGCACCAAGAACACTAAACAACGCATCTGTTGAAACAGCTGCGTTGTTTAGTCCTTGTATCAAACCAGGCGTAATCCGGCATCCAAGGTTAACGTAACGGCTAAGTCGGGCTACGGTTCTCGGGATTCCGGTCTTCACAAGATGACATCGTAGACTGGCTGAGTCTCGTACATAATCAAAGTTTTTTATGCAGGCCTTTCTCATTGAGGGCTTTATTTGTTTTTTGTTTTCGTACTGTCAGCCTGATATTGTCCTGGTGTATGAAAATCCTTTGTTTTGCTCTCGGAATCTTTTGGTTGAGTTGGTTCCCCTTATAAAGGGTTTTCTTCTTTAATCGAATGGCTAACCAATTTTAGCATCTCCCTCATACTGCTTCATTTTCAGAATCCATGCTATTCACCTGAAAGGCGAAGGTTTTAATCTTTTACAGGAACAATAAAATGAAAAGCGAGTCCCTTAAGCCCCACGTTATTTTTCTTCTCTTTCCTGTTCTCTTTTACGCCATTCTTCCTGCTTCAGTATTTGCTGCAGAAAAGACATATACACTGGAGCAGTGCATGGAAATGGCACTCACCCGTAATCCAGCAGTACTGGTAAGCGTTGAGAAAAAAAACCAGGCCGAGTGGCGGAAGAAAACAGCATATGATGATTTCCTGCCCAAGCTCAATATGGATTACTCCTATACCTATCTTGACAATGCCTACAATGTTAACGCAAATTTTGCCGGTATAGATGAGTTGAGCGTCACTGTGCATAATAATTATCGTATGGGGCTTCATATTGATCAGCCACTCTTTACAGGATATCGGCTGATTGAAAGTTATCGATTGGCTGATCTTGGTCTTAAGGAAGCCGTGGCAGGTGAAGAGCTTGCCACCCTTGAAATTACCTATCAGACCATCAGGGCATATTATAATCTTCTCATGTCTACTCAATTCCAAAGGGTAAGGGATAATACTGTTACAACACTTACTTCTCACCTGAATGATTCCCAGCAATTCTATAAGAATGAAATAATTCCGTTAAATGATCTGCTCGAATCAGAAGTATATCTCGCCAACGCCATGCAAGACGCTCGTACTGCAGCCAGCCGCACCCGCAATGCCAAGACAAATCTGGTTACAATAATCAAAGAACCTTTGAATCCTGATTTCACGGTTGAAGATTCACCCGACACAACTCTCATAACCAGCAGTCTTGATCTCCTCACCGATCAGGCTCTGGAGACACGACCGGAATTAAAGCAGGCAAATTACGGTGTCGATGCGTCAAAAAAACTGATTGTCCTTGCTAAAAGCACTTATTTCCCAACTGTTACTATGAGTGTCAGTCATAACCGTTACGGTGGCGATATTATGGTGGATGGTGACGGCTTAAGCGATTTACAGGATTCAGAAGAAACCCTGGCTGGCGTATATGCGACATGGGAGCTTTTTGCCTGGGGACAAACTGGCCATAAGGTAAACGAAGCCATTGCCGCAAGTCGGGAAGCTAAACAGAGACTCGTTCAGGTAATGGACGAAATTCGCATGGAGGTTCATGACAATTTCACCAATGCTCATACAGCGTATGCCAATATCGCCACCGCTCAAAAAGCAGTGGAGCAGGCCAGGGAAAATCTGAGAATGAATCAGCTTCGTTATAAAAACCAGATTGCCACCAACACAGACGTGCTGGATGCCCAGACCCTCCTCACCGACACAGAAACCAAGTATTACCAGGCCATATATCATTACAACATCTGGCTGGCTGGATTGTCACGAGCAGTGGGAGTTGAGAGTTGGAGAGATTTGAAGGTAAATTAACATACAAAAATTACAGGTAGTTAACTTAAACAAAAAGGTCGAAAGTTATGGCAATACAAAAAAACCACAACTTGCAGAAAAGAACTGCTGGAAAATATTTCACCTTGATATTCATTATATCCATTGCTTCTTTACTGCTTATCAGTTGTTCGAAAGAAGAGGAACCGGTCAAAAAGGAAATGGTGCGGCCGGCTAAAATTATGACCATTGAGCAGGTGGCTGCTGTTCAGACTTTTAAGTTTCCCGGCAAAGTGCAGGCACTCGATCGGGTAGAACTTTCATTTGAGGTGTCGGGAAAACTGATTGAACTGGCTGTTAATGAAGGGCAGCATGTCAAGGAAGGCGACCTTATTGCCCGCATTGATCCCAGTGATTATGAAAGCAAACTTGATGCGAGCCAAGCCAGTGTGAACCAAACTAAAGCTGAACTTGATCGTTATACCAATCTTCTTGCGGAAAAGGTTGTTGCCAGGTCCACTTTTGATGTCATAAAAAGAAATTATGAGGTGGCAATATCCAATCTCAATATTAGTCGCAAGGCTTATAATGATACCATACTCAAGGCCTCTTTCAGTGGTGTTGTTGGAAAAAAATTCGTGGAGAACTACCAGGTTATCCAGGCGAAAGAATCTATCGTTTCTCTGCAGAAGACTTCGGCCATTGAGATAGTGGTGAATGCGCCAGAAAATGTCATGAGAAAGAGAGATCCTGAGTTACTTCAGGAGATGTCTGCTGAATTTGCCAATTATCCTAAGGAACGACTTCCCCTGACTATAAAAGAAATTTCCACTGAGGCTGATCCACAGACCCAGACCTACCGGGTGATTTTCTCCATGTCAACCCCGGAGAATAAAACCATTCTTGACGGGATGACAGCCACTGTGTTCTTGAAGTGGACTACAGGAGATGACCATGCTGTTGAGGTTCCTGTCCAATCAATTTTTTTTGATGATAAAGGGCTGGCGTATGTCTGGATGGCTGGCAAGGACTTTCGTGTTACTCGTCACCAGGTCCAGGTCGGTACGTTTACCAAAGGTGATATCAAAATACTGTCAGGATTAAATTCAGGGGATCGTATTATCACGGCAGGAGTCCAGAACCTGACTGAAGGTATGAAAGTACGTGAATTTAGCGGGACAGTGGGAGAGTAAGTGCCATGAATGTAGCTGAATATGCTATTAAAAAGAAAACGGTGACCCTGGTCTTCACTGTCATGTTGGTTGTTGGCGGGATAATTTCGTTTAAAGGCATAGGCATGCTGGAAGACCCTGAGTTCACCATCAAGGATGCCGTGGTAATTACTCAGTATCCAGGCGCTTCACCTCAAGAAGTGGAAGAAGAAGTAACTGACAGACTTGAGACAGCTATTCAGCAAATGAGCCAACTCAAAGAAATCAAATCAATCAGCAAGGCTGGGCTTTCCATTATCACAGCCAGTATGAAGGATAAGTATGACAGGGCTGGTCTTCCACAGGTCTGGGATGAGTTGCGTCGCAAAGTTGGTGATGCACAGAAT
Organism: Pseudomonadota bacterium; assembly: GCA_018820855.1. Taxonomy (GTDB): domain Bacteria; phylum Desulfobacterota; class Desulfobulbia; order Desulfobulbales; family Desulfocapsaceae; genus Desulfocapsa. The sequence goes on from JAHJNL010000052.1 coordinate 66,669, forward strand.
CAGCTTCCTCCAGGGGTTAAACCTTCAGTTGTTAATGACGACTTCGGTGATGTTTTTGGAATCTTGCTTGCTGTTTCCGGTGAGGGGTATTCATACAAAGAACTGCATGATGCTGTTAAGTTTCTGCGCAAAGAGCTGCTGCTGATTAAAGATGTTTCCAAAGTCGCCATCTGGGGTGTGCGAAATGAGGCTATTTTTGTTGAGATTTCCACATCTCGCCTGGCCCAGCTCGGTTTAGGTCTTGATACAGTCTATGATGCCTTGCGGGAACAGAATATGGTTGTCTCGGCCGGTTCAGTCAAGGTTGGCCCTGAATATATACGAATCAGTCCCACTGGAGAATATCTGTCTATAAATCATATCGAAAATCTCCAGATTCGTGACCCGCAGTCCGATACAGTTATTTATCTGAAAGACATCGGCAGAGTTGTCCGTGATTACATTGATCCCCCCAGTCAGGTTCTGCATTATGACGGGGTTCCTGCCATTTCCATCGGCATTTCCATAGCCTCCGGGGGTAATGTTGTCAGGTTGGGTGAGGCGGTCAATAAACGTCTTGAAGAGCTGAAAGGAATGCTGCCCGTTGGTATGGAAATCGGCGTCATCAATTTCCAGGCCAATGATGTGACGGTGGCTGTTAAGGCTTTTGTTATAAACTTTCTTGAAGCAATTTGCATTGTTATAGTTGTTCTCCTGGTTTTTATGGGTCTGCGCAGCGGTCTTCTCATCGGATCTATTCTTGCTATCACAGTATTCGGCACTCTCATCCTTATGAAAATGTGGGGCATCAGTCTCGAACGAATTTCTCTTGGTGCGCTTATCATTGCACTGGGAATGCTGGTGGATAATGCCATTGTCGTAACTGAAGGTATGCTTATACGTATTGAAGCGGGAATGGACAGGATTAAAGCTGCAGGTGAAGTCGTAAGCCAGACGCAAATGCCGCTTTTGGGGGCCACAGTTATTGCAGTCCTTGCCTTCTGGGGAATCGGTATGTCCCAGGACAGTACTGGAGAATTCTGCCGCTCCCTTTTTCAGGTTATGCTTATTTCCCTGATGATGAGCTGGGTCATTGCCATTACCATCACACCCCTCTTTTGTAATATGTTTTTAAAGGGGGGGAGTGCAACTGGAGAGCATAAAGATCCTTACAAGGGTTTCCTCTTCGTTGCTTATAAAAAAATTCTGAGCCTGAGCATACGTGTCCGCTGGGTGACTGTTCTGATCATGATTGGAATGCTTGTCGTCTCCATTTATGGTTTCGGATTTCTAAAGGGAAGCTTTTTTCCTGCTTCAACAAAACCCATGTTCCTGGTCCATTATTGGCTGCCATCCGGGACAGACGTCAGACAGACTGTTGCTGATATCTCTAAAATTGAAAGTCATATTGCCGAAGACGAGCGTGTTGCCTCTGTTGCATCATATATTGGTGATGGAGCGCCGCGTTTTATTTTAACTTTTGGACCGGAACAGACCAGTGATGACGGCTATGGTCTGATGCTTGTTACAGTCAATAATTATTATGATATCGATGCGCTGATTCCGGAAATAGAAGATTATATTACAAACAATTATCCGGATGCGTATCCAGTACTAAGAAAATTTGCATTAGGGCCTGGGGATGACTACGACATAGAGGTCCGGTTTTCAGGTCCGGATGAGATTGTTTTGCGCCAGCTTTCCGCGCGAGCCCAGGCCATAATGATGGCATACCCGGACAGTGCCCGTGTCTGGGACGACTGGCGTCCGCCTGTGAAAAAAAATGTTCCTGTTTTTGATGAAGTCAAAGCTAAACAGTCAGGGGTGAGCAGGACAATGCTGGCACAGGCCCTTGAAAGTGCTGTCACCGGGACACACGTTGGACTGTACCGCGAGGGGGATGATTTGCTACCTATCATATCTCGCCTGCCGGATGAAGAACGACTTGATGTCGGAAATCTGCAAGACCTCCAGGTTTATAGTCCGGCCCTCAAAAAATCCATTCCCATCAGTCAGGTTGTGTCCGGTTTTGAAACCGTCTTCGAAGATCCTTTACGTATGCGCTATAACCGCAAGCTGACTGTCAGCACCCGGGGCAATATACAATTCGGCAAGCTCCCCAGTGAAATGCAAAAGGCAGTTGAAGCCGAAATCGAAGCCATTGAGCTGCCTCCCGGCTATGAAATGGCCTGGGGTGCGGAAAAAGAAAACTCTGCCAAAGCCCAAGACGGCATTAAGGCTAATATGGCGTCTCCCACCATCGCCATGATCCTGATCATTATTATGCTTTTCAACAACCTGAAACAGCCAACCATAATTCTGCTTACTGTTCCTTTTGCCGTCATCGGGGTCACCGTTGGTCTGTTGGCTTCCGGAGCACCGTTCGGTTTTATGTCACTTCTTGGAATGCTCAGCTTGACAGGTATGCTGATCAAGAATGCCATTGTCCTTATCGACCAGATAAATATTGAACTCAGTGAGGGAAAAGAACCGTTTCAGGCCGTTATGGATGCCTCGGTAAGTCGTATGCGACCTGTCTGTATGGCCGCAATTACTACCGTACTTGGAATGCTCCCCCTGATCTTGGATCCATTCTTTCAGGGCATGGCCGTAACCATTATGGGCGGTTTGAGCTTCGCTACCGGGCTAACTCTCATTCTGATCCCGGTGCTGTACGTGATTTTTTACCGCGTGAAATGGCAGAATAGTTAACCTTTTAAAGGACTTTGAAAGGGTGGTGATAATATTTCGCTTTCCAGTAGAAAAGTACATCCGACAAAACAGGAATTCAACTGGTGCATAAAAGTGCGGATCAAGCTGATGGCAATAAGGAAGGAGTGAATAATAACGATCGGAGGACAAAATGAGGACATCATCTAGATTATCTGTTGGTATTGCCTTGTTTGTTCTGGGAATGATATGGGTACCGTTTTCCCATGCTCAGAATACAATACCGGATAACGCTACTGACCAGGCAACACCGGACAAACCCACTGAACGCGTAATGCCGGAGGGACTCACAGCAAATCTCAACGTGTCATTCTATTCCCAATACGTCTGGCGGGGACTGGAATTGAGCAAAGACAGCCTTGTCATCTTTCCCACCGCCACCATCGGATACAAAGGGTTTGCCCTCAACTTATGGGTTGATTTGGACACCGATTTTAATAACCCACCACCAGGGAAGGATAGCGAAGCCAAATTACAGGAAACAGACCTGACGCTGACCTATAATAACACGATAAGCCCTTTGAAACTGGATTACACCCTTGGCTGGATCTATTATGACACAGATGGGTTTTACGGAGACAGCCCCACCCATAATCAGGAACTCTTTGCAAACCTTGCCCTGGATTTACCACTCAACCCAACGGTGGGTGTATACAGCGAAATAGAAACTGGATCGGCCTGGTACACCTCCTTTAACTTATCCCACAGCTTCAATGTCTACAAGGACTGGTCCCTGGATGTCGGGGGTTGGGTGAGCTACCTGTACAACAAGGCAGAAGACTTTTCCGCCTTCCATGATGGCAACCTCTGGACAGGCCTTACAATTCCACTGAACAGTTATTTTTCTGTTACGCCAAAGATACAATACTCATTCCCCCTGAGTTCGGATTCGGATGACCGTCTCAAGGCAAACAGTTTCAATGGCAATGATGCCCAATTTTTATATGGGGGTATCATTTTCGATCTGACATTCTAATATCTGCAGGAAACAACTCCGTCAGGGAAAACGGATTTTTAACAACTCTTATTACAAGGAGATAAGTTATGAATACGAATTGGTTGCCACATGAGAATGAAGGCATGCACCGTCGAACGTTTCTCGCCATGATGGGTATCGCCGGCGCTGCTCTTGCAGGTGTGACGCTGGCTGTGAAGCGAGCTGCTGCTGAGCCCGTTAAAATTCAGGAGATGAAGAAGGGCGAGGACATTATTGCCTATACTGAACGAATAAAAGGGAAATTCGATCAGACGCTCTATCAGCAGGTGATCGGTGCCGCAAATGATATTAAGGAAGGCGATCTGACCATCGGGGTGGGCGCCAAGGATGAAGACACCCGGAAAATAGCACGGGAACTTCTGGCTAATACGAAGATCAAGGATCTTCATGAGCATCCATTATTTGTGGATGATTTACAGAAGTTGATCTGGAAGACCACTGACCAGGCCCAGTACGAGAAAGTCAAAGACTGGACCATGGGGGAGCTGAAGGAATTTCTCCTGACCAAATCCGAATCGGACATAAAAAGCATCATGAATGGGCTGACCAGCGACACCATCGGCTGCGTCCCGAAATTGATGACCAATGATGAACTGATTGGACTCGGTCAAAAACTATTCATCCCGCTGCCAGACACCCAAATGGGGACAAAAGGCTATATGGGCGCCCGTATTCAGCCCAATTCGCCCACGGACCATCCTGATGACGTTAAGTGGCAGACGCTTAATGCGTTTGCCTACGCAACAGGAGACATTGTCATCGGGACCAACCCTGTGGATAGCCAGGTCGTCAGTGTCGCGGCCGTTGAAGAAGCGCTCAAAGATGTGGTGGATACCTTTAAGCTAAACGATATCATCCCGTGGTGCGTGCTTTCTCATATTGATGTTCAGGCGGAAGTAGCCGACAAACAACCGGAACTGGTGGAAACGATGTTCCAGAGCCTTGCCGGAACCGATGCCTGCAACAAGACATTTGATGTCACCATTGATAAGATCCTGAAGTATGCAAAATCCAAGGAAGGAAAAAGATACGGTCTTTATTTTGAGACGGGTCAGGGATCCGAGTTTACCAATGGGGCTGAAAACGGTGTGGACATGATGGTGCTTGAGTCCAGGAAATACGGCTTCAGCAGGGCAGTGGCGATGGAGTTGGCTAAGGTGCAGCCCAAAGGAGCGTGGCTCCATGTCAATGATGTAGCCGGGTTCATCGGGCCGGAGGTTTTCAAGACCCGTGAGCAACTGGTGAGGTGCTGCCTGGAGGACATTGCCATGGCAAAACTTCATGGCTTGACCATCGGTCTTGATATCTGCTCCACCTTGCATATGGAAGTCACCCTGGACGACCTGAACTGGTGTCAGGACCAGATCATGCCGGCCAATCCCGCATACCTGATTGCGCTTCCTACCAAGAATGACCCCATGTTGAGTTATCTCTCAACGTCGTTTCAGGACCATGTCCGTATCAGGGATAAATTCGGTTACAAGGTCAACGATGCCATGTGGGATTTTTATAAACAGATCGGGATTGTGGATGCGAACAACAACTATACCGAACACTTTGGAGACCCCCTCTGGGTCTATTACCAGTACAGCCAGGCCAAGGGCGACAAGCGCCCCAAAGATGACATCTATGCAGAAGGTCGGAAAAAAATTAAGGAAGTAGAGGCCAGGGGCGTTGATATTGCCATCGGCCACGGCAAGAAACTCTGGGATCTCAACCCTGAACTCGAAGCCAAGGTCATATCCTTATACGATGACGCCAAGATTTGTCTCTGGACGGAGCTTAGTCCTGCCTTTGTCAAGACCATTCCCAATGCCGTGCCCGTCAGCACCTTGTCCAAAGACCGGGACGATTATATTTCCCATCCTGCAAGCGGTGAAAAACTGGCTCCTGAAGCCATTGCCTTGCTGGAAAATCTGAGAGATTCATGGGGAGAAAATATTCCCAAGGGCCAGATTGTGATCTCCGACGGCTTAAACTCCAATGCCATTATGGATGACGGTCATCTTGCCCCCTATCTCGATGAATTGCGGAAATTGCTTGCAGAGGCAGAGGTGCCCATGGGTGAGAAAAACATTGTGGTCACTAGCGGCAGGGTCCGGGTCGGCTACCGGATCGGTGAGATACTGTTTGAAAACGCAGATCCCAAAGCTTTTCGAGGGATTCTTCACATCATCGGGGAACGGCCGGGGACCATGCACCACTCCTATTCAGTCTATATAACTGTCACCAAGGGCAAAACATGGGCTGAAAAGAAAATCGATCATGATATCACGAAACTCGTATGCAATATTGCCGACACGGCCCTGGATCCCAGGAAAGCGGCTCATGAAACCATCACCATCATAAGGGAAATGGTAGGCAGGCAAGTCAATAACAGCCGGCTCCTCGGTAAAGGATGAAAATGAATCATCCACGCCCAAAGGACGTGGTTTTCTCTTACGAAATAAAATAGGCTTTTCCTCCTTTGCTGGAGTGAAGGAGGAAAAGCCTATGCATGAGCGGGAAAGGTTATCGCATGGCCAGCTCGGGGCGAGTCAGCTTGGCCGAAATCTTCAAGGCATGAAATTTTCCGTTGTACTCACAGTTTCAGTAGTCAGTTCTTCCGAATAAAGTGGTGAAGACCGTTACCTCCTGCCACCACCCCTCCGACCGCCCCCACCGTAGTTACTTCTACTGACGCTTCTGCTACTCTGGCTGAGTTGGTTGCCGCGATTCCGGGCCTGGGATTGCGTTTGCAAGTCGTGCGTCGCCTGCCTGTTACCCGTAGTCTGCCATCCACTGCCGGTATTGGTGCTCCAGGAACCGGCGGCGTCGCCTTTTTTATATACGTTGCCGTCTTTGCCGGCATAGACATTACCCTGTCTGTCCTTAGCAACAGCACCCTGGCCCTGATTGGTGTCCCAGGCCACAGCCCCACTTCCCCTGTTCGTTTGAACGCCAGCGGCCGAGCCATAAGCACTGCTGCGGTATCCGCCGCGCACCGCCGTACCGGTGTTCGGATTGTATGCTGCGCCCCTGCCGGCCGATCCGTAGGCGGTGTTCACCCGTCCTGATTGTGCCCGTGTGCCAGTGTAAGGATTGTAGGCCTGTCGTACTGATGCGCTGCCAGCAGGACCGTAGGCGTAGGCTCCACGCGAGTAGGTCCCGGTGCGGGGATTGTAAGCCGCACCGGCCCCCGCTCCTCCGTAAGGGCCATACGAAACATGGGCACTTCTGTAGTAACCTCCATAGGCATAGTTATATCTGGCACCGCAGCCGTATGAATAGTGGGCCGAATACCACGGATAGTAGTAATCGTGATGATTGACAATCATCGCCCCCGCAACCATTCCGGCACCGAACATGAGAACCCCGGTTGATGCCACGTATTCTCCGCTGTAGCCGGCTGTCTGGGAGTAGATGACCGTAGTCGGGGTGGTGTTTTCAACAACTACGTAGGTTACATTGTGCAGGGGATGAGAGGAAGGAATGGTATAGATAGCCGACGGCACACTCGTGCTGTATGCCCAAGGACCATTGGCTCCGGCGCTGGAGAACCAGACTCCCTGATCACAGCAATAGTAGTTGCCGTCGACGAGGAATACGGTTTTGGGAGAGTTGACCGCGTACTGAACCGTGGTGGAGGGAATAGCTTCAAATTGCGGCTCTCCAGTGTAGGTCACTTCCACCACCGTAGAATTTGACAACTCCACTGTCGTGGTAGAGGGAACGGATGCTAACAGCACCGCGTCTTTCGCCTCGGTTGTTCCCGGAACAGAGGCCTTAACAAAGGCGGCCGGGTCGTCGTCAGGGATCCGGGCGAACTCCTCAGGCAGATTGGCGCTGGCGGCCGTCCACGGTCCCTTCAGGCTGGCTGCGCGAAACCACCTGCCTGCGGTCAGGAGGTAATGGTTGTTATCGCCTGTGTTGAGAAAGACCGGCGAGTCCGTGTTTGCCACGCGCAGCAGCTTCGTACTCGGGATGGGGCTGTAGTTCGGTTCGCCCTCGGTGAGAATTAATTCGGCTGGTTCTGTGGTGACAAGTACCACTGGCGGACTTGTCTCACGCCTGCCGGGTACCTGCTGACGCACATCGGACCAGTTGTCGTCCTCTGGTAGGGAAGAGAATCCGGTCGGCAGGGTTGCTGCAGGCGCCAATGTCCCTTTGACTGCGTCCGTGGTTGTCAGCCAGTTGTCACCGTTCAGGAGGTAATACTTCTGTTCAAGCGAGTCGTAGAAGACATCCCAGTTCGTGTTCACGGCAAACATCAGATCGTTCTTTTCTTTAACAACGGGCTGCAATTGAGGTTCACCCTGGAATATCACAAGGATGGCAGGCTCAGGGCTGTAGAAAATTTTCGGCGGGTCCAAATTGAGTTCCACTGCATGCTGTTGCGTTTGCTGCGCAGGTTCAAGATAGGGCAGTATCCGATCCAGTGAAATCGTCATTGCCTGGATCTGGGGGTGCAGTTCTTCCACAATACGCCGCAGCGCATTTGCTTCTGCTTCTGAAATGTTAGGGAAGCGCAACGCCCGTTTTTTGGGAAGCAATACCACTGTGCGCTTTTCATGGTCTGTCTCGGTGTCTGCCTCTACATCGGCGATACCAAATTTTTCTTCTTTGGCTGCAGCTGTTTTGACAGAGATGGCACAGCGGAACCCAAGGTCCTTGTAGTCATTCCAGAAATCCACCTGGGGCTGATAGATGGTCAGTTCGTTGCCGTTCTTCTCTATAACTCGCGGCCAACCGGGGTCAACAGGGGGAGATACGGCAGTTGCAGCAAAAGACGATCCGGATACGAAGAGTATCAGAACCAGGATAATGAGTGTTGTCCAAGGTTTCATGCTGGTCTCCTTTCGATCTTAATAATCATTACACCTTTTACTGAAGAAAAACCTTTCCCCTCCCTTCAATTGGAAAACGATTAAATATTCTTCTAACACGTCAGGGAATCTAATCCAAATCTGAAAAGATATGTTTAGTGTTTTTCCAGTTATGGAAATGTAGTATTAAATCAAATAGAGTAAATATACTCTACAAACAGTTGTTGCCTTTCTCTCGTAAATGCCGTTTGTCCTGTTATGTCTCTTGGTAGCAAATGTAAGTTGCTGCGACTGACCGCTGTTTTTGCATACTGTATTTTTGCCTGTTTATTCGTATAAGGGATCATGGAGAAACCAGGGTTGAGTGCCATGAGCATCCCGAGCTGAATATCTTTTTCAGGGATGACGTTTACGGGGTCAATGGCGGAACGGAGAAGCTCTTCAAAGAGAAGGGTAAATGTTGTGCTTTTCAAGCGTAGGTAGTTGTTGAGCTCTTTTGCGCCATTTTCAACAGTCAGTGAGCTCATCTTTAAATAGCGCTCGGTCTCGGCCTCTCTCTGTGACGAATAGTTGAGATAGATTACAATAATTACCGGCAGCAGTATTAGTGTTAACCACAGGAAAATTTTCAGACGTAGGCTCATCAGATTGACGGAAAGATTGGGGTCGGATTCATTGTCTTTGATGACAAGTTCCAGAGGCCTTCCTCCTAATACACCACCACTGCTGTTGATCTCCTTCACCGCCATCTTTGCCCCCTGGATTCCCAGGGCCCCATAGGTGGCAAAATCTCCGGTGACAGGCAAGACGACGCCAATTCTAACAGGCAACAATCGATCATCTTTTAACAAAAAAAAGGTGGAAATAATGAGGAAAAATAAGGTTGCGACCAATGAGGAAATGAGAAAAGTTTTCTTATTCAATAGAATTACACCCTTCTCCCGGGTAGAGAACCGGGGAATGAATGCGGGAGAGAAGTTCTCCTCACATAACCATTCCTGTTGGTAGACAGGTCACTGATGAATACGTAACCGGTGACAAGAGAGCTGGCCGGGTACTGCTGTTCTGCCCACAACCTTGCGGATATCTACAGATACCAACGGCCTTTTGGTGTTTTTTGCGTGGTGTCTTCCTGTAGGCGATGACCCCTCGGAAATTGTAAACATTTCCTGATTCATTGTTCACCCTCTCCTGAAAGGATACCAAAACGGTTGAGTCAGGTACAAGGTTTTTTGTGAGAGAACTTGCTGTGGGCAGCTTCTGAAGCCAGAGGAGGTAGGGGCGAAGGTGTACTCCTTCAGAACGTGATGTCTTAAGGCCACCTCGGAAATTGCCTTTTTGCCGAAGCTCTTCATCACAGTGAAAAAAACAATGTTCACATATCAACTAGATGCACTGCTTGTTCCTGATGTGATTTCCGTCCATCAGGAGCTCAAACGGGCTCGAGGGTATTTTTCGGTGCGTGCAGGTTGCCAGGCCTTTGGTGTCATGGCAGCAGCTTTCTCGCCAAGGGCCTGGATCCTTTGCCGTACTTGTGGCGTGTTGCTCTCTGTCGCCACACGAAACAGTGATTCAGCAGGGAAATGAATCGAACTGAGACCACACCTCATATTGTTCTCGGTGGGCGGGAACAACGATTGTGTTTTCACGCATAGGCTGAAAATCAAGGGAGTGATCCCTGTCCGGAATCATCGCATCTACTCCGCATATCTCAGAGGCCATGGCCCATTCACCTGGCTTGCCTCCAATGACACCTGGTCGCATCTTTTTATGGTCCATGACCATAAGAGTTGTTTCATCCGGTAAGGTGCCTATAACGCAATTGGGACCATCTATGATGAGACGTTTGCAGACATTTCTCAAACCCTTGAGAAAATCCCCTTGCGGATGATTGTCCAGTTCAGGAGTGTTGAGGGGGGTGATCACATGTTTGAATGCCGTCAGGGGAAGTCTTAATTCTCGCAGGAGATAATGCAGGATGTGGGTGAATACCTCGCTGTCACTCTGGTAGCCGACATATCCAGGAAATTGTCGGCTTTCCAGCCATTCCTTGATTGGCCAGAAGGCTGTGTTCTCACCGTTTGTCATTGTGGCGATACCCTGGAGGAAAAAGGGATGACAGGCGTGCAGGTTGACACCCCAGTTGGTGTTCTGCCTTCCCTGGGCCATGACTATCCGTGCCTTGAGCCTGTTGTCATGAAGGGAAAGTGCATCGCCGATGACGAGGGGCCAGCCGATTTCCTTAATCATGATCACATCCGGCCAAATGGAAAATACCGAGAGATCACCTCCATGCTCTTCTCCGTCTTTTCGTAAGTAAAGCCGGGTCATCATCAACTCGTGTTCGATCTGCTTCTGGCTGTACCCATTCCAATCCTCGGGCAGGCGGTAAACGCGTAAAAAATATTTGTGTCGGTCTGTTGCCTCAATCTTTGACAGATCTGTGTCAAATTCGTGATCATATCTTTCGGAAAAACCTTTTCCCTCCATATAGTGGTTGAGTCGTTTCAAGGCATCCATCGTATGCGCGACTCCAGATAGTATCGGATCATGATCTTTGTAGTTGAAATCGGCGAACTCGACACCTCGAAGCAACAGTCCCAGTCCGCTGCCGTCATATCCTTCCTGCATGGACTCCATGGCCTGCAGGACACTGTATGGGGAAAAGGGCGAGGATGCTGTTTTCAATGCTAAGCGGCACATAGTGTTGACTCCATGAGTAGTAACCGTAACGTATTGTTACGTCGGTAATTGATTTTCAGTTTTTGCTGTTTTCGTTTGGAAAACAATTCCTTCCTGATTGAGTGTGTTCGCGTGGATGAACACACTTGTCAGTGCATTGTCGACATCTGTGACATGTATCGCCTCGGCGATACGGTCCTTTTTTTTGTACAGTGTAGACAGGACATTAAGGCCTTGTAAGATCAGTTTTTCATTCAGTATGTACCCCTCGTCTCCTGGATAGATACCCATATAGACAATTCCCATTTCAACAATGTCATTAAAGAAATGTGTACCAAGGGAAATGTCGGGGGACAGTTTTTGATGCATGATGGCAAGTTCACAGAGAACTGCGGCGTTTCTGATATCATTAAAGGAAACAGGTACGCCCAGTTCCGGCATCTTGCTGCCCCAGCGTCCCGGTCCGACGAGCAGAGTGTTTTTGCCTTCAGGGAGGGCGTTGCTCAATTCTCCGATCAGTCTGGCCACGGAAAAGCGTTCAGAAGGCGTTAGCACACTGTATTTTGACGGGATAACGTAAATAATCCTATCAATTCGTTTGGCCACTGCCTGTCCTATGATGGGGCCAGTGGTCTTGAGGAACGTATCTTCTTCTCTGATGTTCTCAGGCAGGTTTACACCATCCGTTTCCACTTTGACCTGAAAGGGCCTGCACTGCAGAAGATTGATCCGGTAGGAGTTGTCATCGGAAAAATTTACTGCAAATTCGATATCAACCGGATAATTATAGGCCTTGGCAAGGGTGTTGAGCATGTCTCGCATGTCATCAACCAGTGTTGTCGCGGTCAGGACATTTTTGAATGTCAGCATCCAGGAAAATACGTTTTTGACCCCGAATTTTCTGGCACGCATCTCCATTTCGGTATCACGGACTGCAAAGAGCTCAAGGGGAAGGCTGGAGGTTGATCTGACGAGGGATTCAAAATCTGTACTGATCTGAGTGTTATGGTTCAGATCAAGAACATCGACAATATGCTGACTGTACCTGTGAACATCATCTGTGCTGATTTCCGGACGTTTCAAAGGGGCGTTGAGGGCGACAATGCGTGTGTAGTCGTCATCGTGCCGGTCCACGGCACGCGTACCGAGACCAAATACCAGCCGCAGGACTCCATCTGCCGGATTGATCTCGGGGTCCCAGGCAAAAGGGTTGAATGAGTATCCCACCCCGGCCAGTTGCGGCATATAAAAGTTGCCGTAGAAGGCACCGGAGACGCGCTGGACCAGCAGTGCCATCTCTTCGTAGCGATTCCATAATCCCCGGTGTGAGCGGTACATCAGGACATCACGACTCAATGAACTTGCGTAAACAGTACGTACCGCATCCTTGAACTGTTTTAATCGTTCTTCAGGGGTGCCCTGGTTCACACAGAAAACGCTTTCATATTTTCCGGAAAATGCATTGCCGTAGGCATCTTCCAGCAGGCTGCTTGAACGGACAATTATTGGCGATTGCCCGAAATAGTTCAGTATTTCCTTGAACTGGGAGATTACCTCCCTTGGGAATTTCCCGAGCAGGAGTTTTTTTCGGATTTTTTCGGCTTCTGTGTAGGGGGCATCGGACGCTTTCAGCTGGTGTCGTTCCCACCAGCATTTGTTGTTAATTACAAAAGTATAGAAGACATCAGAGCCGACAAAGAAAGAATCGTGAAGTTCCAGTCGATCTTCCCATGCAGGGTCTGCGTTTTTCAGGATGGCGCGAGCCAGGAGCATTCCGGTGGATTTTCCGCCAATAAACCCTGTGCCTATTATGCGTTTGCCGATGGAGACAAGATCGGAAAGTGCAAAATGATCTTCGCACAGCTGTGAGACTGTTTTGTTGCGGCTGATCATCATTCTGATTAGCTGCTTGCGCAGGGATGTTTCCTTTTTAGGACTCCTTCTTCCATCCGTTGTGCAGAGGGTCTGTGCCTCGTTCAGGGTTTTGGTCCAGGCATCCTGGTGGGTGATGCTCCCGTCAATCCAAGGTTGTATTGTAGTGGCGAGTATTTCGGAGACGATGGTGCTTTTGGTCACCGGATTGAAATCGTTTCCTTCCAGTGCATGAAACATGTACATGGTGGGTGTGTGGCGTCCCTTTACTTTCAAGGGTAAGATGTAGTCCCTTTCCTTTATCCTGTAGAGATCGAGCACGATCTGGGCTGTGTCCTGGATGGCATTGATTGAATGGGGTGTATGTAAATTCCGTTTCAGGGAAAAGTATGCGACTGTGTCTTTGGCATACAGATACGGGCAGGCCAGTTTGAAGAAGTTGCCAAGGAGCCTGTCGCTGTACCAATCCTCAGCCAGTCCGGACATGCAGTCAAAGACGTAGCAGGAGCCTTTGCCGCTCTCCTTGATGATATCCAGTATTTTAGTGACAAATTGCTCAAATCCTGCCTTGGCATCCAGGGTATGTACTTCAGGTTTGAATCGATCAGGTACGAGTGGTTCATGCGCAGCAAATCTGAAATAGACCAGTTTTTTTTCGTCTAGATGTGCGCATCTGCAGAATGAGTGCACAAACGGAATCTGATCGCGGATGTCATCAATCTGCCAGACAACATTGTCACCAGCGAGTATCCCCTGCAGAATTTCGTCAAGGGCTTCAATTCCGGAGCTGAATAATGGCTTTGATTTTGTTTTTTTCATACCCTCGGGCGATAGTTGTTAAGTGCTCATCTCAGGAGTGCTTATTGTCTTTAAGGTCGGTGTGTTAAGCGCAGGAGAGATCACCTTGCAGGCGTAAGCGGCAGGGGGATCTCTCCAGTGTGGGCAGCTGCTGTATCAGGAAGGTTATACGACACCCTGATCAAGCATGGCATCCGCCACCTTCACAAAGCCTGCAATGTTGGCACCGGCAACATAGTTGATGTACCCATCTTTTTGCTTACCGTATTGCACGCAGCTTTCATGGATGTTGATTTTGATCTGGCGCAGCTTCTGGTCAACCTCTTCACGGGTCCAGGCAGTTCTTATGCTGTTCTGGCTCATTTCGAGTCCGGATGTTGACACACCGCCAGCATTGGCGGCTTTGCCCGGTGCATAGAGAATCTTGGCTTTCTGGAATACCCTGACACCATCTGGGACTGTCGGCATATTTGCGCCCTCACCGATGACATAACAGCCGTTCTTGACCAAGGTCTTGGCATCCTTCTCGTCGATTTCATTTTGGGTGGCACTGGGGAAGGCGATATCACACGGAATACTCCATGGCCTTTTCCCTGCAAAGTATTTACAGCCTTTGAGAGTCTTGGCGCATTCACTGATGCGGCCGCGTTTGACGTTTTTAAGTTCAAATACAACCTGGAGATCTTGTTCTGTCAAGCCATCCTCTTTATAGATAAAGCCACCGGAGTCTGACAGCGTTACTACTTTGGCACCGAGTTGCAGAAGTTTCTCAGTGGTATATTGGGCCACATTGCCGGAACCGGACACTGTGCAGGTCTTTCCTCCAATATCTTCCCCTCTGGTTTTCAGCATTTCCTGCACAAAATAAACACAGCCATATCCTGTGGCTTCGGGGCGAATCAGGCTGCCTCCCCAGTTGACGCCTTTACCTGTGAGCACACCGGTAAATTCATTTTTCAGCCTTTTGTACTGGCCGAACATGTAGCCTATCTCGCGTGAACCCACACCGATGTCGCCGGCTGGAACATCGGTGTTTGCTCCGATATGCCTGAACAGTTCGGTCATAAAACTTTGACAGAACTTCATGACTTCCATTTGAGATTTTCCCTTGGGATCGAAATCAGACCCTCCTTTGCCGCCGCCTAAGGGCAAGGTGGTGAGACTGTTTTTAAATACCTGTTCAAAGGCCAGGAATTTAAGGATGCCAAGGTTGACGCTGGGATGGAACCGTAAACCACCCTTGTACGGGCCAATGGCGCTGTTCATCTCGATGCGGTATCCTGTGTTCACCTGTATTTCTTGCTTGTCATTAATCCAGGGCACTCTGAAGATCAAAACCCTTTCAGGGATAATCATTCTTTCTATGATCTTTGCATCCGCGTATTGTGGATTTTTTTTCATGAACGGGGCGATGGATTCAGCTACCTCTTCAACAGCTTGATGAAATTCAACTTCTCCAGGATTTTTGCGAATAACTCCAGCCATAAACTCTTTTACGTTTTCCATGATGTGCTCCTCTAAATAAAGTAAGTTTCAATACTGACCAGTGCTTATTATCATTTTTGCAAAACGGCTCATCTTGTTTGGGACAGCAAGGATTCGGAACCGCATTGCCGCGTTTGCGTAGTTTGTATTTATTGTATTAAATTAGTATGTTATTTAGTTTAATTGTGACTTTGTTAACGATTGACTATTCTGCGACATGCGTTACGGCAATCAATTGCCGGTAATAATACCATAAAAGAAATGTTTTTCATCCGCTAAAACCTATCTGTGCTGGTGGTAAGCAGGGCGGGTCGGTGTATGTGTGCGGCAGTTATCGGCAGGGTTGCCGTTTTTTTCAGTTTGCAGGGGATTTTTGGTGGATTTGCTGGCGGCTGTTTCTGAGATGTTCGGCAAATTTGCCATATTTTATTTGCAAACAATCGTCGTGTTGAGTAAAATATTTTTATGAGTGAAAAAACAAAAAGAAAAGAACTCTTGATATTGCGTATTTTGCAAAATGCAGAAGCGCCTCTATCCAGTTCCAAGTTATTAGAGAATCTGCGCGCCATGGGCCAGGATTTCAGTGAGCGGACAGTCAGATATTATTTTCAGGTCCTTGATGAAAAAGGGCTGACTGAAAATCATGGTAAAAAGGGACGGGTAATCACTGAACTCGGCCTCACTGAACTTGGCAGGGCAAAAGTTTTTGACAAAGTCGGTTTTCTAGCGGCAAAGATTGACCAATTGACCTACAGGATGAGTTTTGATCTCTATAAGAGAAGCGGCAGTGTCATAACCAATATCAGTTTTATTGAGACGAATATGTTGTCCCGGGTTGCGCCTATGATTTGCCAAGTGTATGAAGCAGGCTATTCAATGGGCACCATGATGGCGCTTTTTAAATCTGGCGAGAAAGTGAGTGGTACAAGAGTCCCACCTGGAATGACGGGCTTTGGCACGGTATGTTCACTTACCTTGAATGGCATTCTTCTTGCCCATGGTATTCCTACTCATTCGAGTTTCGGAGGTCTCCTGGAACTGCAACAGCATAAGCCGACACGATTTGTCGAGATTATCAAGTATGACGGGACCAGTATTGATCCATTAGAGGTATTTATCAGAAGCGGCATGACAGATTATGCCGGAGCCATTAAAAATGGCAATGGTAGGATTGGCGTCGGTTTCAGGGAAGTGCCTGCCGACAGTCGGGAGAGTGTTATCGCTCTTATCGAGAAAGTAAAAGAGGTGGGCCTTGGTGGTTTTCTGTTGGTCGGCTGGCCGGGTCAACCTCTGCTGGAAATTCCGGTTACTGAAGGAAGGGTCGGGATTGTTGTCATAGGTGGGCTTAATCCCGTGGCAATTCTTGAGGAGACCGGGATTAAGATAAAGTCTCGGGCTATGGCGGATACAATTGAATATGAGAAACTTTTTCATTACAAAGAGATGAGTGAGCGTATCAAAACCATGCTTTGATGGTGGCAAGGTGATAAGGGGGGATTCTTTTTGCCGTAAGCCGCTCAGAGATTCAAAATGCGCTGGTCGTATCCATTGTCATATCTGTTGTCACCTTCGCTGCTGGCTGCCTTAGAGACCTGACCGCACAATTGTAACGGCCCCGGTAACCTTAATGTGTCTATCCCACATGCATAACCAAGTTCTAAGGGTAAAGGCACCTTACCGGGACCGAAATCTCTCTGTAATGGTCAAGATATTTTTAAACGTGTTGACGCTGATTCAGGTCCATCCCATCAAAAATGCCGGAACACCCTATAACCCATTGGCTATCTGTCGAAACTGGCAGTTTCTTGCAGTGTGTTGCTGGGCACGTATGTTGATCAGACGTGAATGACTCATCATTTGTCCTGTTAAAATGCTTCGTTCTGCCAGCATTCAAGGGCTGCGAGGGCAATTTCCTGGCGTTTTTCTCCCCGTAATCGTTTAGGCACTTTCTTCTCCCAGGGGGGGAAGAGCCCGAAATTGACATTGGAAGGCTGAAAACAGGCCGGGTCACTCTTGGTGAGATGGGTTATCAGGGCTCCAAGGGCTGTCTCCGGTGGTGGTACGACTGCAGCTTTCCCCTGAATACTGCGGGCCGCATTTAATCCTGCCAGAAGTCCCATGGCAGTGGATTCCACATAGCCTTCCACTCCGGAAAGCTGGCCGGCCAGATAGATAGTCGGTGCTTTTTTCAGCTGCAGAGTCGGTTCCAGCAGTTCCGGGGCACAGACAAAGGTGTTGCGGTGGATGGAACCGAGGCGAACAAAGTCCACGTGTTCCATACCGGGGATCATCCGGAAAATTCTTTTCTGTTCCGGGTAGGTGAGTTTGGTCTGAAAGCCGACCAGGTTGTAGATCGTTCCCTCCTTGTTTTCTTTCCGCAACTGAACCGCTGCGTAAGGATCCTGGCCGGTGCGAGGATTTCTGAGTCCCACCGGTTTCATCGGTCCATAACGGAGGGTATCTTCTCCACGGGAAAGCATCACCTCAATGGGCAGACAGCCTTCGAAATACTTTTCATCTTCAAAGGATTTCAGCGGTACCGTTTCTGCCTCAGCGAGAGCATGAATAAAGGCAAGGTACTGTTCTTTGTCCATGGGGCAGTTCAGGTAATCACCGGGGCCATCCTCCCAGCGTGATTTGGAATAGATGATATCCATGTTGAGAGATTCTTCTGAAACAATGGGAGCAATGGCATCGTAAAAGGCAAGGCGTTCATGGCCGGTGATTTCTGCCAGTGTGTCGGCCATGGCCTCTGAAGTCAAAGGACCGGTGGCCAGAATGATAGGGGCATCAGGATGGGCCTGGAGTTTGGTCTGTTCTTCGTGAATAACTTCAATAAGCGGGTGGTTTTCGATCAGTTCTGTGATCTTGGTCGCAAAATCTTCCCGGTTGACGGCCAGTGCCTGACCAGCAGGAACCGCAGTCTCATCGGCAATCCGGATAATGAGAGAGTGAAGACGCCGCATTTCTTCCTTGAGCAGGCCAACGGCTGAGGTTGGGGCATTAGAACGGAGTGAGTTGCTGCAGACCAGCTCTGCCAGCAGGGGTGAGTTGTGAGCCGGGCTGAATTTTTGAGGTTTCATCTCATAGAGGCGTACCGGACAGCCTTGTTGAACGGCCTGCCATGCGGCTTCACAGCCGGCCAGGCCACCACCGATAATCTGAATATGTTTTGTAGTCATGAGAGTTGTCTTGTCAGTAGAAGTTAGTCTTGAGGAGTTGGTATTGTAAAAAGAAGCTCGATACGCTCTGAGAAATATTCTTGAATCTTTGAAGAAATGGTGCAGGCTTGTTATTCTTTTTCAGCCTTTTGTTTTCTAATTAGGTTTTATAATAGATGTTGGAAGCTTGCGCCGGCCCCATTGCAGGGCGTCTGCGTGGGAGTCGAAATAGAGATCAATTCTGTTCGGTCCGTTGATAGCTCCTCCTCTATCTTCAACCACCCCCCAGCCATAGCCGGGAATATACATCCTGGTGCCAAATGGATAGTACTTGGTGTCTGCGGCAATGGTGCCGTCTTCCGGGAGAAAATACCAGGGAAAAAAGATCAGGCGGAAAGGCATTACCCATGGGCGTTGTATTGAATCCAGTGAAAAAAAACCTTCCTGGGGTTCTCTTGGGTAGGTACCGCTGGCCGTTCTTCCGGTGTAAGATCGACCTGCTCCTTTCCCTTTACTGACATATCGGTTCCAGAAATCCAGTTTCAGGTAAGCCCAGCTGCCTCGCTCCCAGCTGCAGCACCAGGAACAACCGCAATAGGCGGTGGTTTCCATCATGCGGCTGACTGGTTTTTTGGCACAGCCGCCGAGAAAGAGACAAAGCATAAGGAGAAAAAAGAACAAACACTTTTGGTATACTTGGGTATATCTGAAAAAAATATGGTGTATGCTCCCATCTTCTTTCATGGGCGATGAAACCATTTTTTGATATCACTTTCAGAAAACACCTTGAGTACGGGTCGGCCATGGGGGCAGTGGGAGAAGAGATCCGCCCTGGCCATTTTGTCCAGGAGTGCCTCGATTTCTTCCGGAGCCAGGGCGTCACCGGCTTTTACAGCGGCTTTGCAGGCCATGGAGGCAAGGACGTCTTCCAACATGGATCCTTTTCTGCCGGTAGTGTTGGAGCTATCGAATTGCTCAAGAAGGTCGAGAAAGAGTTCTGTCGGGGAGCTATGCCTGCCAAGAGCCGGGATGGCGGAGATGACGTAGGAACTGCCACCGAATTCCCGTATGGTAAAGCCCATTTTATCTATTTCGCTGCCATACTGTTCTACTTTCTGTATATCATTAACAGAGAGTTCCACGGTCTCGGGAAAGAGGAGGGTCTGCCGGGTAATGCCATTGCGCAGATATTGCTCTTTCAGCTTTTCAAAGAGTAAGCGTTCATGGGCAGCATGCTGATCTATCACTACCAGACCATTGCCGGATTGACAGAAGATATACAGATTGTCAAACTGGCCGACGACCTGGAGTCCATGATTCTTGCCAGCAGGGTTGTTAAAAACAGGTTGCGGTCCGCTTCTCTCTTCGGCGGCTTCTGACCCGGTGGCAGGAGGTGGCTCTGCAGTTGTCGGAAGTGACGCTTGGGGAAAAAGAGATGATGATGATGTTCTTGTTGTATGTCGTTGCTGATCTTTTTCGGCTGCTGGTTGCGGAGAGAATATCGGTTGCTTACTCTCTTTGGCTTGCCGGGGAGAAATCTTCTGCGGCTCGTCGTTGCCAGGAGTGAGCTGATGTTGTGCTTTTTTCTCTTCAAAAGATCCGAAGCTGACAGGAACAGGAGCGGGAAAGAATGATTCTTTCAAGGTCTGCTGGTATCCGTGCATGGCCTGCTCAATGGCCTGCACAATGAACTGGTGGATATCACGGCTACGTCGGAAGCGAACCTCCTGTTTGGTGGGGTGAACATTGACATCCACCTCGGCCGGACTCAACTGCAGATGAATAAGGCCTGCCGGGTTTTTACCTTTCATCAGAAAGCCGCGCAGCCCCTCTGTTACACCGTGGGCGAGCATTCTGTCTTTTACTGAACGACCGTTGACCAGGATTCTTATGCGTGCAGATCCCTGTATGGGGTGGTCAGGTGGTACCAGGTAACCAATCAACCGGGGCAGGGATGTCCCTGGTTCGGAGTGCTTGATCTCTATAAAGTCGCCCGAGTAGTGCATGATGGTCGCAAGGCGGTCGGCCAGAGAGTGACTGGAATCAAGGTGCAGTGTCTCCCGGTCGTCAATACGCAGGACAAAGCTGACGTTGGCTGCGGCGAGACCGTAACTCTTGATGACATCCTCGATATGTCCCAGCTCCGTACGCTGGGTACGAAGGAATTTTCTGCGGGCAGGCGTATTGCCAAAGAGGTTGCGAATCTCTATGACGGTACCGCGAGAGCACCCGCTTTCATGGACTTTTGTCAATTTGCCATAGTTCAGGATGGCAGTTGTTCCCAATTCAGCTGACTGCTGTCTGGAGGTGATGGTCATCCGTGAAACCGAGGCGATGGAGGGGATGGCCTCTCCGCGAAAACCCAGGGATTTTATTTCTTCCAGATCCTGATCAATAGAAATTTTTGAAGTTCCGTGTCGCTCCAGGCAGAGGAGGACATCATCTTCGTCCATTCCCTCACCGTTATCGATGACCCGGATGAGTCTGGTTCCTCCCCCTTCAATCTCGACTTCGATTCGATCCGCGCCCGCATCCAGGCTGTTTTCAATGAGCTCTTTGACAACAGATGCAGGACGTTCAACCACTTCCCCTGCAGCGATGCGATTGGCAAGTTGTTCGGGGAGTACGTGAATTTTAGACATAAGTTTAGTGCGTTATAGATATTTTTTTTGTTTGCTTATGGAAAAAAACAAAAAAATAGAATAATTCATATTGGAAACTTTTACTGGTAAGGCTCCTGTACCTCTTCAGGGGAGGTATCGAAAAGACTCCTTACGTGTTACTTCCTGAAAGGGCGCATATTTCTGAAAGGAAAGTAAAAGGTTCAGTGATGTTGAAAAAAAATCAAGTTTACCTGAATTAAGGCTTCGTGGTAAACTAACTCTTTATGATTAGGTAACAAGTATACCAGTTTTTATACGTTTACTTTAGTTTTTTCGCAACTGTTCAGCATTGCTCCAGATCAGATTGGCTTCTAATCCTGCCGGAGCTATTGAAAAAAGTGGGATTGGGTAGCAGGCGATTCTTAGCCAGAGAGTACTTGTTATCTGAAAAGGCTGAAAAAAAAGGAGAAGAATGATTGATCCTCTAAGAAATAAGCTTGTTCCCATTACAGATCTGCAAGATATCCGGGGGGTGAAGCTTCCTGTTGGTCTTAATTTTATTCAGTTGGTGGTGACCGGTCCTCCTGGAGCAGGTAAAACCTATTACATTAACCATGTACATGGCTGGCCCAATGAAGGTTATGTGGATTTAACTCGTAAAGGATGGTGGAAAGATCAAACTCTTACCTATCGTCCCAGGGAGGTACATCTTGGCTTTCCCTTTAAAGGCTTTTCTGAAGCATTAACTGTTTTTGACAAGGAGTGGCTGGAGGCGGAAGAGCCACTCTACCTTGAGCTGGAAAGAATTCAGATTCCGCCTGCCAGCAATAACCTCTTCCAGACAAACTGGAGGAATCGTTATATTTTTGAGTTCTTACTGCCTAATCCTGAAACAATTTTTAAACACCGTATGGAGAGACACAAGGAAGGCTATTTTCCTGTGGATAAAAATCTGACTTTAGAAATGGTTATTCGTCAATCGGCTATCTATCGTGAAGTTGCCTTCTATATGCACCAGGCCAAAATGCAGGTTTATGTGCGGGAAGCTCTGGATAAGCCTCCCATGCGTATAGCAGAGAAAGATGATGTCAATATTCCTGAATGGGCAAATACTAACGCTGAATGCAGGCCTGATCTGACAACTCTTTCTGGTTGGAAGTGCCTGATTTTCCGGGATGATCCCATAGAATGGTTTACTGTTACAGATAAACTGCAGGTTTTGCAAAATGAATGTCGTATCCCCCATGATGGCAAAACATTTGAGATGATAATTGGAGAACAAAAGTTTGTTTTTCATCCTGAAATCCCCCTTGGCATTAAGAAAAAAAATATTCAGAAAAACTGGTTGATCGCCACATCCAAGGTCTGTGCCGATGATAGTATCCATGGCTTTGCCCGGATTAAAGTTGGGGAGACTGTACTCATAGGTCGGGATAATCGGCAGTATGATGATATTTTTCAATTTTCAAAGTGTGTGGCCAAAAGGCATTTGACTGTCACCAATATCAAGGGGGATCTTAAAATTATCCCCCTGGATGTTAAAAATCCGATTCAGGTTGTTCGCAGCGAAGAGCAGGATATCCGGGAGAGAATTGGTACAAATCGCTATAATTCAATTTGTGGTATGCGTCAAATATATGGGAGGACCATTTCCATGTTGTCTCCTGAAGAGGCCCTGTCCACTCTCAAAGAGGTAAATGAAATTATCCTCAATGAGCCCTATCGGGAGAAAAATGATGCAGGAGCACCTGGTGCTCTGCTGGAACCTCCTGAAGGGTTGACCTTACTTCTTGTTGGAGATCTTCATGCCCAGGTGGATAATCTTCTCAAGATTTTGACCGAGAATTGTCTGCTGGCGCACCTTGCTGCCAATAGTGCCTGTGTGGTCATACTCGGAGATGCCGTTCACTCAGATATCCCAAAAGAAATGGAAGATATGGATAGCTCCATTTTGACATTGGATCTCATTTTAAAAATGAAATGTCAGTTTCCTGAAAATTTCTTCTATCTCCTCGGCAATCATGATAGTTTTGATACAATGATCAGTAAAAACGGGGTGTCTCAAGGTGTGTTAATGCGGAAACGCCTGCTGGAACTACGCGGTGAGGAGTATGTGGCGGAGATGCGGAAGTTCTACGAGTTACTTCCCATGATAATGAAAACAGATTCATGCGTTGCCTGTCATGCCGCTCCGCCACGTAAAAGTATTACCCGGGAAAAACTGGTAAATCTTCGAAATTATCCAGAGATCTGTAATGAAATTCTGACTAACAGATTAAAACGTTCCCATTATCCTGCAGGGTATGATAAGAGAGATGTGAAGCAGTTTCGAAAGAGTCTGCAACTTCCCAAAAGAGCCCCGTTTGTGGTAGGCCATACCCCCCTTGATCCATTTAATAGTTTTTGGAAAAATGCTGGTAATATTAAAGGGCATCATATTATATACAGTGGTCATCAAGATGGGCCGAGTCTGTTCATTCAGATAAAGAAGAGGATGATTCCCTTGAGTTACCCGGCAGAGCCGCTGGTGAAAATTATTAATGAAATGAGATGAAAATGCGATCCCTTTAACTCACCTGAGCAGGAGCATAATATATGGTAATGAGAACAACAAACCCTTTGGCAGGGTTACTGCGAAAATCGCCATTCAAGCCGATTCAGCAACATATGAGAGTTGTATTTTCCTGTGTCATGTTGCTGCCGGCCTTATTTGACGCAGTTTATAAAAAGGATGGGGAAGAGCTCATTGAGATAGCAAAACAAATAGAGAAGCTTGAGAGTGAGGCAGACGTGATAAAGTCCGAGTATCGTCACCATATGCCTAAAACCTTATTACTCCCCGTTGACAGAAAAGATCTTCTCAGCCTGATTCATGAGCAGGATTCCATTTCCGATGGTGTTGAAACGATCAGCCAGATTTTAACCAATCGGGACATGATTGTTCCAGATGCCATTAAAGATGGACTTGATGAACTTCTAGAAGGCACAATGGAAATCAGCAGTCAGGCCATGACAATGATTGAGGAACTGGATGAGTTGGTACACGTCGGATTCAGCGGCAAAGAGCATGACAGAGTCGCGTCTATGATCACGGGTGTGAGAAAAGGTGAACATAATATCGATCAAATTTTACGGAAAGTGAATCGCAGGCTTTTTACCGTGGAGAGTGAGTTGGATCCTGTATCTGTCATCTTCTGGTATAAAATAATAGAAGAAGTCGGTAATATCTCCGACCATGAGGAGAATATGGCCGATCGCTTACTGCTGTTCCTGTCAAAATAAAAAGAGAGGTAACTTTCAGCAGCATCATATCTACACCCGATCAGACTTACTTAAAGAGATAAGTTATTTGTGGCAAGTCTGAATGAGAGTATTTATGGCATCCAGCTGATCAGTTACATGTCCGTGTCATTGCATTTTTTCTTTGCATGCACCTGAATAGTTCTAAAAAGAGAGAAAAATGGAAGTTATTGCAGCATATGGAACAATTCTGATTGTTTTGGCCGTGGTTTTCGGTCTCTTTATGACCTGGGGAGTGGGCGCAAACGATCTGGCAAATGCCATGGGCACCTCCGTGGGGGCTGGTGCTGTAACCGTAAAGCAGGCCATTGGTATTGCCATTGTTTTTGAATTTACCGGTGCTGTTCTCGCAGGTGGGAATGTCACCAAAACAATTCGCAAGGGAATTATTGACCCGACATCCATTATCGCTACACCTGAGATTTTGGTTTACGGCATGCTTGCGGCGCTGCTTGCGGCAGCGGTCTGGTTGTTGATTGCCTCCAGCAGAGGTTGGCCTGTATCCACAACCCACTCCATCGTAGGTGCGTTGGTTGGGTTTGCCATTGTCGGTATAGGGCCAGAGGCCGTGAATTGGGGGAAGATAGGTGAAATTGTTGCCAGTTGGGTCATCTCTCCATTGATTGGCGGCACCATCGCTTTTCTTCTGGTGATGACCACACGAAGATTGATTTTTAACAGTGATAACCCCCTGAAAAGCGCAAAAAAATATGCGCCTGTGTATATCTTTCTTGTCGGTTTTGTGATCTCCCTGATAACCCTGTTTAAGGGACTGGCACATCTTCATGTTGATCTTACGGCTGTGCAGAGTTTTGCTCTGGCAATTCTCATTGGTCTTCTTGCCTCTGCTGTCAGCTGGATATTTATCAGAAAAATCAAAGAAGATGTGGTGGCGGATCGAGATTTCCATTATGCGAGTGTGGAAAAGGTGTTTACTCCCATGATGCTTTTTACCGCCTGTTCCATGGCCTTTGCGCATGGATCCAATGATGTTGCCAATGGTATTGGCCCGCTGGCAGCAGTCATAAGTATTGTCAGCTCTGGTGGCGAGGTCATGCAGAAGTCTGAAATGCCTGTCTGGATACTGGTGGTCGGTGGAACTGGAATTGTCCTTGGTCTTGTCACCCTTGGCTATAAGGTAATGCTGACTGTAGGTACCAAAATTACAGAACTCACGCCGTCACGCGGCTTTTGTGCTGAACTGGCCGCTGCCAGTACGGTTGTTTTGGCTTCACGTACAGGCTTGCCGGTATCCACGACGCATATTCTGGTCGGAGCCGTCCTTGGTGTGGGCATGGCACGTGGGATAGGAGCTCTTGATCTGCGTGTGGTTATGAATATTATTATTTCATGGATTGTTACTCTTCCGGCAGGAGCCGTACTGGCAATGATCTTTTTCTTTTTCCTGAAGGGAGTCTTCGGCTGAGATTGGTGCCCCCCCTCAGCATCTCAGGGAAGCGAGAAGAAAGAGACTCTCTTACCTGCCTCGATAACTCCTCACACAGAGAAGCTGTAGTGTGGAGTTTAAAACTGACAATGATAAGGCATTGGTAAACTCGTACCATTGTCAGTTTAACCAAGGTTTAATAATCTGTTCTTTGTAATTTTGTTATACGGCTCTGTGGTATAAAAAATAAGTGGTACGGATCGCTAAGAATTAGAGATTAAACTATGGCTACAGGCGTTATTGCTACACTAAGCAGGTGCAATTTTATTTGCAGTTATCTTTTTATTTTTTCATTTTGATTTCTGTGTCTCCTTCTAAGACAATATCCCCATCCAGTTCTCCGCCAGCACGAAAACGGGTATCCAAAAAGCCGTTTAATGAAAAGCATATCATCGGCTTTCTTTTTGCAATCAGTTTCGTCTTGACTCTTTTTCTTGGTGGGCTCTTGTTGACCCTTGTTCTTTTGAAGATGCCGGATATCAGGACGGTGGCCGAGTATCAGCCAGCACAGGCCACGGAAATTCTTGATCGTCATGGAAATGTCATCGGGCGGATCTATATGGAGAATCGAACGGTTATTCCCCTCTCCCGTATGCCATCCTATCTTCCCCAGGCATTTGTCGCAGCGGAAGACAGTCGTTTTTATGACCATCCCGGGCTTGATCTCTGGTCGGTCTTTCGTGCGGCGATCAATAATATGAGGAGCGGACGCCGTGGTCAGGGTGGATCGACCATCACTCAGCAAGTGGCTCGTTCTCTCCTGCTTTCTCCTGAAAAGACGTACCTTCGTAAATTCAAGGAAGCGATTCTGGCCTGGCGGATTGATACCCTTCTGAGCAAAGATGACATCCTTTATATATACCTCAACCAGATCTATCTCGGTGATGGGGCGTATGGCGTGGAGGCCGCTGCTCAGGCTTATTTCGGCAAGCATGCCAGGGAGTTGAGCCTGGGAGAGGCTGCCATTCTTGCCGGTCTTCCCCAGGCACCTAGCCGTTATTCTCCGCATCTCCATCTGGAGGCTGCACAAAAGAGACAGCGTTACGTTCTTAATCGCATGGCTGCTGATGGCTTTGTCAGTTCGGAAGAGGCGCGCAGGGCCTTTACTCAGACTTTATCCTTGGAATCAAAAAGTAAGGAGGAGCTGGGTGTTAACGGGTATTTTATCCAGCTGGTGAGAAAACAGGCAGAGAAAATTCTAGGAACTTCGTTGAACCGGGCCGGGGTCAGGATCCACACTACTCTGGATCCTGTGCAGCAGAAACAAGCGGCCCTTGCCCTCCGTCAGGGGATTGACTCTTTTTTTCCGGGTAACAGAAAGGTGCAGGGGGCTGTCATCTCCCTTGATGCATGCAATGGCATGGTGAGGGCCTTGACCGGAGGGGTGGATTTCAACAAAAGTGCCTTTGACCGAGCGACACAGGCCAGGCGTTCAGCTGGTTCCCTCTTTAAACCTTTGCTTTATGCAGCGGCCTTTGAAAAGGGTTTTACCCCGGAAACCATAGTTCTTGATTCTCCATTTTCAATGCGCGGTGGTGACGGGAAGATGTGGCAACCGAGAAACTTTTCCGGCAGACATTTCGGCGAGACAACGTTACGTGAGGCATTGGTTCATTCCCGGAACATTGTTGCTATCAAGCTCTTGCAGAAAGTTGGCATCGCAAGGGTTCAGAAACTTGCTGAAAACTTTGGGATTCGCCCCCCCATAACCTCTGATCTTTCTCTGGCCCTTGGGGCGACAGGAGTCTCACTACTGGAGATGACTGCCGCCTATTCTCCTTTTGTCTGCCAGGGGAAATACAGTCCTCCTGTCTTGCTCACCGCCATAGATGCAAATAATGGCAAGAAGATTTATCGTGTCAAGCAAGCAGGCAAACAGGTGTTGGATGGATCGGTGGCAAGAGAGATGAAGGGCCTTTTGGGTGCGGTGATAAGGGAGGGAACCGGGAAGAAGGCTGCCGGACTGCCGGCACCTAGCGGAGGGAAGACCGGAACCACTAATGAGAACCGGGATGCCTGGTTTGTCGGTTTTTCCGGGCAGCGTCTTGGCGGTGTGTGGCTTGGTTATGATGATAATACAAGTCTGGGGGAAGGAAAGAGTGGCGGTGTTGTAGCGGCACCTATTTGGCATGATTTCATGGCCGGATCTGCGAGAGAGTAAAAGCGAATATGGATTATAGGGAAATTGTTAACAGCTGTTATTGCGGAGATGCGTCGCTGAAGCTGGAAAAGGCAGTAAGGCTTGCCAAAGAGTATGGCAATGAGATGTTGCAGTTTGTCGATATCAAAGATCAGCTGGGAGTGGTCAAAGCTGCTGTTGCGTCCCTTGATATTCATATGACAGGAATGGAAATGGGGAAGACCTGCACTCACTGTGCTGTGACTCCGGGGGGAGGCTGCTGCAGTTTCTATATGGGGAATGAAAATAACGATGTCCTGCAACTGCTTATGAATATCCTTGCCGGAGTGGTGGTAAAACAGGTTCGTAATGATAGTGTGGAGTGCAGTTTTTTGGGTGAGCAAGGATGCCTTTTGATTTTTAAGCCGATTTTTTGTCTCAATTACCTCTGTGGCCGGATTCGAAAAGAGTCGGCTGTAGGGGCCTTGCGGGATCTTGAGAAAAAAACCGCAACCCTCCTGGGAGCCCAATCGGATCTTGAACAAAGACTGATGCGTTTTCTGCAACAGCAACCTGCCTGATAACTTGTAGGGAAAGATATCCGCAACTGTTTGATTTGGAACAAAAAAAAGCCCACTGTGTGAGTTTCATGCAGTGGGCTTTTTGAGCATTGCGCCAGTAAGAGGATAGCAGTGCTGCAGGTTTTGATGATCAAACTGGTGAAGCATAGCCTGCTGCTATGTGATCCAGTTTGATCATCGAAAGATGTGGAACTGCTATCCTCTTAGAAGGGTTTCATGGTCCAGATTCCGCAAGGACAGGTGTCTGAACAGAAACCGCAGGCAATGCATTTTTTGTCATCCGAGACATACTCATAGGAACAGCCATGCCGGGATTCATAGCCATTGGCATGGGCATATTCCAACTCCCGTCGGCTAATGGCCCCTTCTGGGCAGATAGTTTCGCAGAGATGACAGTCACGGCAGGAGGCGCAGGAAAGACAGCGATCTGCTGAGTTCTGCTGACTGTGTTCATGGGCCTGGTCAGGGGTGTAGTGGGTGATGGTCAGGGCCTGCTGGGTTATGACCTCCTTGGTGAACGGTTTCCACTCCTCGCCTTTGAACTTGGCAAGAATATATTCCGCTGCAGTCTTGCCGGCACCAAGGGCATTGGTGGCAAGGCCTGGTTTCTCTACATCGCCGACGGCAAGGACTTTGGCATCGGTGGTCAAGTGGGCCTCGTCGGTCTTGAGCCAGGCAGCACCACCCACAGTGACGGTTTCCACGGAGTCGGGCAGGAATTTCAGCTTGGGGACATCACCGATGGAAATGATTACGGTCTGGGCAGGAATCACCTCGCCGGTATCCATGACCAGGCCCTCTGCCGTGACTTCTTTGGTCATCACAGGCCAGCGAAACTGAGCACCTAATGCTTCGGCGGCCTCTTTTTCCTTACCAAAGGCCAGTGGCTTCTGGATATCCACCAGAGTGACCTTTTCGGCACCGAGTCGATATGCCTCGCAGGCAACGTCGCAGCCGACATTGCCGGCGCCGATGATGACTACTTCTTTACCTACCTTCTCAGGATTTGCCCGTTTGGCCTGTTTCAGAAAGTCCAGGGCCGGAATAACTGTCTCGTGTCCTGGGAAAGGAATCTTGCGGGGTTGATGAGTTCCGACCGCAACAATAACATAATCAAATTCATTCTTGAGTTTGGCAAAGGTCTCCTTATCCATGTCCACTCCCAGGTGGGCGTGGACATTAGGATTCTCCAGGAAGCGTTTTACCTCTTGATCCCAGATGGCCTGGGAGAGTCGCTCCCAGGGGATTACCTGGGCCAGCTTGCCGCCGATCATGGTGTCTTTTTCAAAAATGTGGGCTTCCACGCCTGCCAGGGCCAGTTGCCAGGCCGCATTCATTCCGGCAGGGCCACCACCGATAATGGCCACTTTTTTGCCAAGAGACGGGGCAACGGCAGGCGCTTTGGCATCGCCTACAGCACGACCTAGCACCTGTACTTCAATGGGATCATCCACTTCGCCGCGGGAGCAGTTATCCATACACAAGTTGGGGCAGACCGCGCCGCAAACAGAGGCAGGGAGTGGCGAGTAACGAAGCAGCATATCGTAGGCTT
Source organism: Pseudomonadota bacterium (assembly GCA_018820855.1). Lineage (GTDB taxonomy): Bacteria > Desulfobacterota > Desulfobulbia > Desulfobulbales > Desulfocapsaceae > Desulfocapsa. The sequence goes on from JAHJNL010000052.1 coordinate 96,780, forward strand.
CGTCGATCTGTCCTTCCCGGATAAGGCGCAATCTATCCACCGTGGGAATGTGTACCGGGCAGTAATAGGTACAGGGTGCTGCAGATTCCCGGTTGGCCCAATAGGGTCTTCTTCGCCTCTGGTCGCCAGCCGGAACAGCGCCGATGACACTGCGGTCCAGGCCGGGAGCAAGATCACGCAGGGGGTCGCCGCCGCCAAAGGCATGGTTCCAGTGTTTGTTGCGGAACTCGGCCATGGGCATGGGGCCGGAAAACATGAGTGCTCGTTCCTGGGGCGTAACGGCATTGAGGACCTGCCACTCATCACGAATCAGGAGGGTCTCCATAAGATCCTGACGAGAAATCTTGGTCAGAAAATTTGGCATGTTTCCTTGCAGCCACTGCCACTGTTCGTCAGTCGGTGGAGCCGGGCGGGAATTGGTCTGTGAATAGGAGCCATCTGTCTTGCCACGGTAGAAAATGGTGCCGCCTACCAGACCTACGCAGGGCCGGTAGCCCAGGATATTGTCAGGGTTTTTGGCATCAATTCCACAGACCACAGCGATACCGCCGCAATTGAATTCGGCAAAGGAATCACCGGTAGAACCAAGAACCCAGAGCTCAGGCTTCTCATAGTCCGGGTTCCATTTTGTCATGGTCAGGCCGCGGGCACCGATGGAACCCCTGATGTACACCTTACCGTTGGCCATGGCATTGCAGACACCGTTGGTGGCATCGCCAAGGACAGTAATCTCGGCTCCGATGTTGAGGTAGCCCACATCGTCAGATGCCGCACCTGTGCAGGTGATAATCGTTCCAGGCATACCCATGCAGCCCAGGCGTTGTCCGGTAGGCCCAGAGACCTCTATGGAAAGCCCATCAGCATGCTGTAGTCGGATACCAAGGTTATGCTGCCCCATGGACTCGATTTTGAGAGTATTACTCTTCTCGGCAGCTGCTCGGACCAATGCCTCAAAATCCATGGAGTTGATTCTGCGGCCATTTTCATCCAGGCCTTTTACAACAGTCGCACTCACTGAAAACTCCTTATCAAAAAAGTTTAGATACTTATTCGGATAGTTAAAGAATTCGTTTCTCTATTTATAACGATTTAGAATTCTTAAGTTATTGGCTATCGTCAAGAATCTTATCCTTTAGGGCTTAAGTCTTTTGTGTTTGGTACTCAAAATCGACAGCAAATTGTGTTTTTTCCTGAGTACCAAACACTCTATATTAACAGACATATTTAATATTCAAACGGTCCGCAGCATCCTTGTCACCGATACCAAGGGCGTCAGACATACCGATGGGAAGAGTCTGGGATCGTCCAAGCGGGGCCATGATCTTTTTCATCTCGGTACGAATGGACATGAAGACATCTCCCACCCGTTCTGCAACCAAGTCAGGATCAAGTCGACGATACAGCTTCGGATTCTGACTGGTGATACCCTTGGGACAGATACCTACGTTACAGACGTTACATCGGTTTTTCTCGTTGCCCAGACAGCCGGCCACAGACTGCATGATGTACTTGCCGATGTGAACACCGGATGCACCAAGCATAATCAGGGCCATACCGTTCTGGGTGACATTGCCGTTTTTGCCGATTCCACCTGCGGCAAAGATCGGGATCTCGTTCTGTTTTCCTTGGGCAACCAGATCCAGGTAGCACTCGCGGACATTGGAGGCTATGGGATGACCGGTGGCGTCCATGGACACGTTATAGGCAGCACCTGTGCCGCCGTCAATGCCGTCGATGAGCAGACCTGACGCGTAGGGATTACGCACCAGATTGTTCAGCACTGACTTGGCAGAGGTAGAGGCCGAGATCTTGGGATAGACCGGAACCTTGTGACCAAAGGCAGTGGACATGGTCTGGATCATCTTCATCACCGACTCTTCAATGGAGTAGAGTGTCTGATGAACCGGTGGCGAGGGCAGATCAACACCCTGGGGGACACCGCGCAGGCGGGCGATGAGCTTGGAGACCTTAAACCACATGAGGAGTCCGCCGTCACCAGGTTTTGCACCCTGACCGTATTTGATTTCAATGGCTGCCGGATCACACTGCATCTCCGGGATAGCGCGAATGATTTCATCCCAGCCAAAGTAACCGGAGGCTATCTGCAAGACGATGTACTTGAGGTAAGGGCTTTTCAGGACCCATGGCGGACAGCCGCCCTCGCCTGTGCACATGACAACCGGAATGCCAAGCACTTCATTGCAGTAGGCCACACCCTGGAGCAGTCCCAGCCACATGTTGGGGGACAGGGCGCCGAAGGACATGGAGCCGATGACAAAGGGGAAGATTTCCCTGGTAGGCGGAATCCAGCCGCCTTCGGCCATGCGTTTCAGGTACTCGGCCGGGTCCAGGACTCGGCCAAGGGTGGTGGTAACGTTGAACTCATGGCGTCCGGCATCAAGCGCCGGATCAGTGAGCATGGAGATGCGATTAAACATGATCCGGTCGAGGAGGGTGGGGCCGGGTTTATTGCGGCGCCCCCCTCGTTTCATCGGTTCACCCTTCTGGTTGTTGAAAAAGAGTGTCCTGTGCTCGTTGGTATTGGGAACCGGCATGATTGCCTCGTTGGGGCAGACCATGGAGCACATGGAACAGCCGATACAGGCATTGGCCATGTTTTGTTTCTGGCGAATACCGACAAAAGTGCGGTATTCGTTGCCACGTGACTTCTTAAGAACGTCCAGTTTCGGCATTCTCTGCCGTCTGTAGGCCAGGTATATAGCCTCTTTAGGACAGACTGCGGTGCAGTGTCCACAGAGGGTACATCTGTCTTCCCGATGCTGGACTATCCAGGGCAGGTCGGTATAACTTAAGCTGCCTGGGCCAATGGATACGGATCGTGCTGGGACCATATTGTCAGTTCCTTTCTTTCTGGTGGTACAATAATTGTGTGTTCACGCATGGGTTGGAAATCGAAGGAGGGATTACGGTCAGGGACCATGGCATCCACTCCGCACATCTCGGAGGCAATTGCCCAGGCACCTTCGCGGCCACCAACGGTTGCAGGCCTCAGTTTTTTCTGATCCATCACCAGCATACAGGTCTCGTCGGGCAGGGTGGCGATTACTGCGTTGGGGCCGTCAATGATGAGACGACGGCAGGCGTTACGCAGACCAGTAAGAAATTCACCCTGTGGATGTGTGGCCAATTCCTCGCTTCTCAGCGGGGTAATGATATGCTTGTAAGCCTGCAGCGGCAGTTTCAGCTGTTTCAGAGTGTAGTGGAGGATATGGGTAAAGACCTCCGAGTCGCTCTGGTATCCGGTATAACCCGGGAAATGTTTGCCCAGCAGCCAGTCGCGGATAGGAACAAAGGCAGTGTTCTCGCCATTGGTCATGGATGCTATTCCCTGGATAAAGAAGGGGTGACAGGCATAAAGGTTGATTCCGTAGTTGGTGTTCTGTCTCCCCTGAGCCATACAGACTCTTGACAGGATCCGGCTGTCGGAAAGGCCAAGGCCATCACCAACGGCAAGCGGCCAGCCCACTTCCTTGATGGTTGCCACGTCGGGCCAGAAGGAAAAGACAGTGAGATCACCTCCGTGTTCTTCTCCGTCATGGCGCAGGGCCAGGCGTGTCATCATCAGTTCATTCTCAATTTCCTCTTCGGAAAGGGAGGCAAAGGATGTAGGTAAATTATAGACCCGCAGGAAGTAGCGATAGCGATCCTTCGCCTCAATAAGGGATGGATTGGTCTCGAACTCATGATCATATTTGAGTTCGTACCCTCGATCCTGCATGAAGCTGTTCAGACGCTGCCACGCCTCTTCTGTATGGGCGATACCAGAAAGAATGGGGAATTTCGAGTCATACTTGAAATCCTCAAATTGAAGACCGCGCAGCAGAAGACCGAGGCCGGAGCCGTCGTATCCTTCCTGCATGGCCTCCATGGCCGTGAGCACCTCGTAAGGTGAGAAGGCCTCGCTGGCTGTTTTCAGGGCTAAACGACACATGCATTTCTCCTGATTTATTTAAAGTGAACTGCCCTGTTAGAGGCAGAGGATGTTGTCCGCCGCTGTGGAACACGGCAAGAATTTTTGTGTAATTGTTTTTCTTCCTGTTTTCCCGAAAAAGAATGAAAGAAATTGGGCAAACCAAAATGCTTACAACGAAACATTGACCTTGTCAAGATGAAAGGATCTGCTCTCAGTAAATCCCGCAAGACGAGGTGTTAATAATACAGCGGAACAGCCGATATGATTGTTTGGAGCTCTTTCCAAAGGACAGGAAAGGGGAACCGGCCACGGGTAATCATCTACAGGGCAGGAACAAGAAGAAATGACCCTGCCTGCATACTTGTAAGGGGCGGGTGCTGAAACTCTTCACGATCATATCGACTACTTGTATCGGTATGCCGGGCAGCGTGATTGTGAAGAGATTCAATACCTATACCCTTGCAACCAGTGGCCAGAATTTTTTTGACGCAGGAGGAGTGAGATGCAAATCAACACTTCACAGATCAGCATGGACGCGTCAGTAGACCACAAGGATGTGAGCGAACGATTGGGGCAGAGGATTCGTCAGCAGGAAGGCCAGGAGCAGCAGTTTCGGCTGAACTTACCTGGTATGACGGATTACAGATTTGAAAGATTTGAAGAAAACCGGCAGTCTCAGGAAATGAAGGCTGCCAGTGCAGTGTCTTGTCCTGGGCAGGAGAAAACTTACCTGACGGAATCTGACCAGGTCATGGAGAGGATGGTTGAAGAGGTCGTGGGGCAAGGGGTCAGGCTGCGCAGGATAGACGGCCTGGAACATCGGGGAAGTGTTTTTCCGAGTAAGCCCTTTAATCCGCCGGGGGAGCAGATCTTGTTTTCCTTTGCCTCTCATTCCCTGCATTACGAGTACGAGCGAGTTTCAGTCAATTCCGCAGGCACAGTACAACTTAGTGATGGCCGGTCCTTGAATTTTTCTCTGGAACTGACCATGGAAAGAGAATCTCTGGTTCGGGAGAGTGTGGCCTGGCAGGAGGCAGGCCGGGTTCTTCTGGATCCTCTGGTGCTCAATTTTGACTGTGACCTGAGGGGATTGTCCAACAGGAAATTTCAGTTTGATCTTGACTGCGACGGCAATGCAGATGAGGTATGTTCATTACAGCCGGGAACGGGCTTCCTGGCCCTTGATTTGAATAACGACCGGAAGATCAATGACGGACGGGAACTTTTCGGCCCCACCAGCGGTCACGGTTTTGCAGAGCTTGCCCGGCATGACCGGGATAACAATGGCTGGATTGACGAAAACGATCCGATTTTCCCCAAGTTGCGGATCTGGAAACAGGGCGGGGAAGGGGAACCTGCTCTAATCACCCTTGCCGAGGCAGGTGTGGGCGCGATTTGTCTGGAACATGACAAGAGTACTTTTCAGTTGAAAGGCCGTGATAACGGTCTTATGGGAGAAGTGGCTGCCAACGGGCTCTTTCTTACTGAAGCAGGAGAGGTGAGACCCATGCAGGAAATTAAATTCGCCCTGAAGGAAGCTGCGAATGATTCTTCATCGCTTGTAAGAGAAGAAAAAAAGTCGGAATCGCAACACATTCTCAGCCAGCTGGTAGCCATTCGCCAGGCTGAGGTGCAGGCCATGACCCGCCTCCGTCTGTCCAGACGGGAGCGGCAGGATGAGGGTGATATCCTCACCAGATTGTTTGCGGAGTGGCAGAAGGAAACGGGTTTGGCCTCTGTGCAGGCCAGAAGAAAAAATCTCAGCTGAGCTGGGGAAAACAGCATTATTCGGGGCAGAGGTGCAAGTGAGTGTTCACAGGTTCCTCTGCTCTGGAGGTAGCATTGAGTTTCCCTATTCAATGATAGAATTGCTGATAATCGGGTCACCATTGGCCAGGACAAAGATTCCAGGATAGCCGGCTGTTTCAAAACCCTCATTTGGGTTATTGGCCAGATAGGAATTCTTGATCACAAGGGAGCCGGTTAGGTCATTACTTACAAAGAAAATTGCGCCTCCACCTTCGCGAGCACTGTTTTCCTCGATTTTTGTCCCGCAGAGAGAAAGGGTGAAGGTGTTTCCGTCATTGTAGATAGCCCCTCCGCTTCCGCCTCCCGGTGTCCCCGGACGTGGCGGATTTGCACCATATCCTATGGCACGGTTATGGCTGAAAACACTGTTGAGCACACTGTAGGAAACACCAATACTGGACAGGCCGCCCCCATTGGAGCCGACATTCCCGTAGCCTGTCTTACCGCCGAAGGTCGAGTTTACAACATATACAGGCCGATTTTCATACTGGCTTAAGACACGTACTGCAGCCCCTCCTGTATCCGGTCCGGTATCGGCACAGACATTATTGAAAAAGCGAGAGGATATGATCTTAAATCTGCCTCCGCGGACCCATATGGCTCCTCCGCCCTCATACTTATTGTCTGTTTTTGAGTTTCCATGGATAAAAGTGAGATTCTGAACAGTGAGTTGAGGGTGATCCTGATTCTGGCAATGGGAGGTTGTCCACACCTGATCTGGATCGCAGGTATTCATGTAGAGAATCCGTCGTTCATCATTTCCGCTGAGGACTACTTTGCCGCCACCGTCAATAACGGTTCGGGGTCCGGTGTTGTTAAAGATCTTAGCTGTTTCTTTCATGAGAATGGTCACCGGAGCAGAGCCGCAGTTGAAGATAATCACTCCTCCCCTGGCAACGGCTGCCACAACAGCCTCACTGGTGCAGCTTTGTGGACTGCCATTGCCTATGACATGATCGGGTAGAGAGACATCTTCCTCCTGTGCCTCCGTGGGAATTAAACAGGTGCCTTCGGGGTTTCCTGCTATCGGAAACCTGTATATATTCTGTTGTCCTGATGCAATAATAGTTGATAGAAAGAGAGGCAACTTATTCTTTTCTTCCGCGGAAAAGCTGGAGGAAGATGACAGGGCAATAAAAAGGCAGACTGCAAAAAAGATGACTGTTATACGCATATGGTCTTGTCTCCTCGGTTGAGAAAGGCAACTTGTTGAACTGAAGACTAATTGAGAGTGAGGGCGGGTGCTTTTGACTACGGTGCTATGTTTCTTCATGAAGAATACAAAATTCCTGTTGAAACAGCCAGATTCATTTTTGGCTTCATCATATCGAATTTTGCGATACCGATTGGATCGGCAGCTCTTGGGAAAGGTGAGATGAAATGAAATACGATGAAATAACTAATTCGTTCTTCAAAAGAAGAAAAACAGAAATGAGGGTGGCAGCTTTTCTAGTGGGACTGTTTTTTTTCACGGGATCTGCTTTTGCAGAGACTGATCCCATGTCGGGTTGTCTTGAGCTGTTGCAGAATCGCTGCCAGAGGTGTCATTCTCTTAGTCGTGTCTGTCAAAAGGTCGGAGAAAAATCCAAGCGGCGCTGGGCTGCTACCCTGAAGAGGATGGTTAAGCGGCGGGGGGCAGATCTTAGCGGCGCTGAGCAGGATTTTCTTCTCAACTGCCTGGCAATTCCTGCTCCTGCCATTAAAGAGGAGTGTGGTAAGTAGCATCCTGTTTTTCTAGTTAACGGTAGTCAATCGGGGCAGAAAAGCCGGATAAGGTCAGGTTGTACAGAGAAAAGCTGAGCAAAAGTTGCCCTGCTTCAAGAGATGTTATATCATAGATACTATCATTGTGATGAGTCTGTCTCTCGCACCAAGGAATACTCCAAAGGAGGTTGTTATGGAAACAGATATCCTTTTTTCCCCGTTGACCATCAAGAATCACACCTTTCGCAATCGACTGGGCGTGGCCCCTATGACCCGGATGTCCGGCGGGCTTGACTGTATCCCCCGCGCCGATGTCCTCGATTTTTTGGTAAGTCGTGCAGAGCGAGGTGCCGGTCTGGTCTATACTGAGGCGATTGTGACCGATTATGAGAGTGCCCAGGGGTATCCGGGACAGGCAAGGCTGACCACCCAGCCCCAGATCGATGCCTGGTTTAAAGTGGTGCAGGCCATCCATGACCATGGCGCCAAGGCAATCATGCAGATGTTTCACTGCGGTCGCATGGCCTGGCCTGAAGTAAATCCTGCCCATCGGGCCATTGCCCCAAGTGCTGTGGCCCCGGCCCAGAATAATCCATTGACCGGCAGTCCCTATCCCTGTCCTGAAGAGATGAGTCACTTTGACATTGATCATGTCATCCAGGGCTTTGTTGAGACTGCCCGGGGGGCCGTGGCTGCAGGGTTTGATGGCATTGAGATCCACGGAGCCCATGGCTATCTCATCAGTCAGTTTCTTTCCTCTTACTCCAATAAACGCCATGATGAGTATGGCGGCTCGGCAGAGAATCGCTTTTCTTTTGCCCGCGAGATCATCAGGGCCGTACGCCGGGTGATGCCTGACGATCGGCTGCTGCTGTTTCGGGTTTCCAACTGGGGCATAGCTGACATGCAGGTGTCACTGTTTGCTTCTCAACAGGAATGGCAGACCATGATCGCTCTGCTGGACAAGGAGGAGCTTGATGCCCTCTCAGTCTCTACCTACCGTTTCAGCGATCCTGCCTTTGACAGTGGACAGAATATGGCTCAACTGACTCGTGCCGCGACTTCTCTGCCTCTTCTGATCTGCGGTCAGATCCACGATCGGGCAACGGCCGACGCAGCAATGAAGGATGCCGATATTGTTCTCAGCGGCAAGTCCATGCTGCTCAATCCCGATTGGGTTGAGGGAGTACGCAATGGTAAGGTGATGCCCCTTTATTCTTCGGATGAGGCCAACGTGGCCTATACGGAAGAACCTCTGCCTTGAATCTGGGTCATGGCTGCTGTTATCTGAACAGCGCTGTCAGCAGCAGCCGGGCATGATCTTGCGACCAGTAAAACCGTTGACCCATCTGGCAATGATTTCAGCGGCGCAGCCGACGCCGGGGGTGACGCTGATGGCCTCAACCGGGCAGTTTTTTGCGCAGGCGCCGCACTCCATGCAGGCATCGTGATCCTCTATCACTGCCTTGCGCTCTGTAACAGTAAAGATACGGTGTGGACATACGGTGACGCAGCTGCCGCAACCGATACAGCTCTCTCGATCCAGGCTGAGGGTGGCGACCTTGTCAATATAACGAAAGTTCTGCATTTGGGGTTCCTCGTTTAACTGATAAAGGGGCTGGACAGCCAGAGCAGCAGGCCGATGGCCGTGGCAATGGACTGAACCGGGATCCCACGCCGCATCTCATGTTCGACCCCTGTAGGCGAGGTAAAGGGGGTAGCGCCGGTAAAGTTCATGGCCAGGTAAGAACTGACCACTGTGACCCAGAGGAGTAAAGCCAGATTCTCAAGAGTGCTGATGTGCCCGGCAGAGATGCTCCAGCAGGTGAGACCGCCGGCCAGACCAGGCAACAAGCCCTTGACCCAGAACTGACGACCGGGCAGCCAGGGCAGAATGAGCGGCACCAGAATGGTCCCGCAGCCGATACCCATGAGTGTCGCACTCATAAGACGCAGGCCTCGTGTCCAGGCTGTGGCTGCTGAGAAGATGGAGGGGCCGATCCCAGAGAGGAGTATACCTGCCAGGAAAAAAAGGGTCAGTGGTTTCACAAGAAGGTAGAGTTCCACAGGAATCAGTACTGCCCGTTCTCTGAGAGTAAACGTTACAGAACGCATGGCTTCGTCTGCCCGGTTGTCATTTTTGAGAAAGGCTGGCAGGTCGGGGGCTCGTACCGGTCCGAAGAGGATCTTGAAGCCGCATTTTTTTGTTACCTGGAAGGCAGCGACACCGGTGGCGCCGAGTTGCGGCAGGATCAGGAGATGGTGGCTGACCAGTTCCTGCAGATGGCATTGCTTTACACTGTAGATTATTTCCTCGGTGGAGAAGGTCCCCTTGCCGGCAGCGCACCAGACATTGATCCCTCTGGTGTCGGCCACCAGCAGCCAGGCATTCATGCTATCTAACTGGAAACGAAGAGTGTCAAAGGAGAGTTTGTAGTTTGCTGTAACCAGCACCGGTGATTCCGGGCCGGGGCTGCCCACTGCGTATAGGCCTGGAGTGACTTTGTAGTTGTTGCGGGTCGGGCCGATTCTGGCTAAAATTGCTCCCAGCCGATCACGTGCCGTTGGTCGAGAGCCCACTTGCGGTACCGGTCCTGCCGGGGTCTGAAGAAAACCGATGACAAAAGGATGGATGGTGTAGCCGGCTCGCTCATGAATCCCGGACCGGGGGTCAGATTGAGGACCTCAGCATGGACCATCGTCTTTTGGTGAAAAGGGCGTTTGACTCCAATCAGTCGGATGTGGTGGCTGGAAATACAACGGCAGCGTCTGCTTGCTTTTGTCTGATGAGGGCTTCATATTCTGCTGTCGAGGTTACCTGATCACTCATACAATGCATTCATGAACT
>JAHJNL010000053.1 GCA_018820855.1 Pseudomonadota bacterium
CTCTGTTCCAGACCATAGGGCTCAATGTGAATGTCCGAGACATTAGTATAGTAGGCATTTTCAATAATCTTGCTCACCAGCATGACCACGGGTCGTGCATCAATCTCTTCAAACTCTGCCTTTTCTTTGACTGATCGTTGTTCATCGACTTCTATGAGTTCAATGATCTTGTTAAAGGATTGAGCCTGCCCCACTTTGCCATTCTCGCTAGTATAATATTTTGCCTTGATGCGTTCCCAGAAGGCGTCGATATCGTCACGGAAGGCCAGGACCGTTTCTACCTTGCTGGCCCTGAGAACCTGCTTCACTTCCTGGATGGAGGCAAGCTGTTCCTCTGGATCTCTTGCTGTGATAATGAGTTTGCCATTGTCAATGCTTAAGGGTACCAGTACTGCCTTTTTGAAGTAATCGACATTGATTCCCTTGAACAGCTTCCTTGGATTATAGCTGAGTTCTGCCAGATCCACATAGCGGGTGGAGTAAAATTCCGCGAGCAGCTTTCCCAGCTCCAGCCTCGGGATTCGGAAATTATGCATGAGAATGGTTTCCGGATCTTTTTTCTGCTGGGCAGCAATGGCCAGGGCCCTGTCCAACTCTTTGGGTGAAATGAGTTTACGCTGAATGAGCGACTCGTATTTGAGAGGGATTTTTTTACTTTGCCTGGAGTGATTGTAGAAGGCAATGGCCAGGGTTTCTGAAAGCTTATGAATATGTTCCTGGTCTTTTTCGCTAAAGGGTTTGCCATCCACCCTGTTCATCAGCTCGATGACACCCATGAGAGAGTTTTTGTAACTAATGGGGGCGGCAAGGAGTTGTTTCGTTCGCGAGTTTGTTTTCTGGTCCCAGGACGCGGAAAATTTAAGGGCCGGGTCAATGTTTTTCAGTTCATCCGTGTCATAGACATCCTGAATGTTGAGGGTCTCTCTGGTCATGGCCACATATCCGCAAACTGATTCTCTGTTGATGGGCAGTTCTATTCTTTTGAGAAATTCTCCGGGAAGCAGGAGCCAGGAAGCCAAGTGTTTTCTGCGGATATCCACAAGAAAGATGGTGGCCATTTCCACCTGATAGACATCCAGGATCTGTTCCCGCAGGCCGAGCATGATTGTGTTGTTGTCGGTGGCGGAATGGATGGCGTTGACCAGTGTATGGAGATCCTGTTCAAAGCGGAGTTCTGTTGAGAGGGTGTCAAGTTCTTGTGAAGAGTGACTCATTGGCTGCTCTCCTGACTCGTGTGATCGCTCTCGGTTTTGAAAATCAATGGTATTGAAAAGAGCGGAGACGTTTCCTGATTGTATCATATTTTCATTGAAGAGTGGTAGTGAGGAGACCTGCATGTCTCGTGATAGAGTTGAGGGAAATGACAACTTTAAAAGTAAAAAATATGCAATTTATTTGCCAACCGCTACAGAAAGGTATAGCAGCACCGACCTGTTTTGTGAAATGTAATTAAAATCAAAGAATTATGAATGGTTGTGGGTGTTTTCCCTCACTCTGTGGGACTCATCTTTCGGGAGAGGAAGGGGGCATGGGTGTCAATCCAGTTTCCGCCATAACAAAGCGAAAGACTAAAACGTGCAGGATGGGCAACTGTTTTAATACAATGGGGTGTTGCGGAAAATGTTTAAAAAAATCAGAATGATGGGTCGGATGTAAGGGCGGGTGAAGAGGACGGCGAAACCGATTGTTGGCCAGGAATCACCCTGTTGAGCAAAAGGGCGCTGATGTGGAAATGGAATTGTCAGGAGTGGAGAAAAGAAATAGAAAACCCCTTCCATAGGTTAAGAAAATAGTGGAAGGGGTTTGTGGATGTGGAGTGCGATAACTGGATTTTAAACTGTATATTCGTTTACCCAGAAATCATGGAGGTTGCAGAAACTGGTTGCGTAGATAACCCCTTTGTAGCCGGCAGGCAGTTCATAGCTTGATTTGGCTTCAGCACTGGTGCCGGTAAAGGTCTCAGCACCAACAACAGTGCCGTCTGCAAGAACAAGGGTATGACGGACGATAAAGTGTTTTTCCGCCATTCCGTGTTTGGTGAAGAGAGTCACCTTGTTTCCTTCAACGGAAATGGATGGCAGATGGCTTCCTACCTTCTTGTCCCATTTTCCCGGATTTGCTGCCGTGTAAACAATGTTGGTATAGGGTGCAACCTCGGCACCGGCAATTTTCACAGATCCTACTACCAGGGCTGAAGCTGCAACCAAACTGCCTTTGAGAAAATCTCTTCTGTCTGTCATAGAAGCCTCCTTAGAGTGGGTTGATAATAGTAATCGTTTTCC
>JAHJNL010000105.1 GCA_018820855.1 Pseudomonadota bacterium
AACGGTTGACGAAAGCTTCGCAGAAGACAAGATGGTTATCCGTTATAGCCCGGTTGCTGCGCAGTAACAGCAGTAAGATTTAAACAGTAATACCTTTTTTCTTCTTTTTAAAGCCGGGGCCTTGTGTCCCGGCTTTTTTTAATGCGATATGCTCCTGTATTGTTTCTTTCCAGGTTCAATGAGAATATCCTTCCCTATACCATCGGACAAACATACAACTTCAATGATCTGACCCAACGTGCTCTGTCTTTTCCATTTTTCTTCTGCCAAGGCAAGGGCCGTCTCGTTGAACTTTTCATCACGGAGGATTCTACCCTGATATGTACCTATATGGGACGATTTGTGATGGCTAACGAGTCTGTAGGAAAAGTCCGCCAGGGTTAAAATTGCCGACATGTTACGCTTCTGGCTACCAAAACGACATTCAAGAAACCTCTTTTATGTCAGCTGGTTATGTTGATACTGCATTTGGTTTGCAGCAACATTTTCCTTCAAAAAATTGTTGTGATATTAAGTAATACAATCAAAATTGATGAAGTTAAGTGGTGTGTAAATTAAATATTCCAGTCCCCTCGCAGATAGTTCAATAAAATAGGGCTAGACAATAGGAAAATTAACTTTTTCTACAGACTTAATGCCGCCGGTCAACAGCGCTGAGCGGCTTTTTACGAAGCGCCTGGTGCACTGGCTTGTTAGAACTCCGGTTAATTGTATTTGAACGAAAAACTTAATTTTCCTGCTTGAGTTTTTTACCATTAACAGCCATTGTTTTTTTAACCAGGAACTCAATGGATCGTTTAATTTGATCGTCCTTCCCGGCTGAGTAAGGAAGGTTTGAAGGCACCAAAATGTCCGGTTCTACACCGACTCCTTCGAGCACCTCGCCGTCTATTTCGGCCTTTTCAACTGCAAGATATAGTAGATCTCCATTTGATAGGGGAAATAAGGCTCCACCTGTAACCGCACCGGCTGTTTTCTCTCCAATGACCGTCGCAAATCCATACTTCTTTGCTCCAAATGCAAGAATCTCTTTGCCGCTTGTTGTTCTTCGGTTGGTAAGATAAACGGCAGGTTTTCTCCATTGAGAGTCCATGATCCGTCGTTGGCCGGTCCGCTGAGTCGCAGTTATTTTCGGAATCTCTTTATTAAACATGTTGAGGTAAGAAGGGTTGGCCCCGCCAAGGCCATAGCGTAGGTCTATGATAAGTGCGTCAGCTTCTTTTAGTTTCCCCCAAGAGATGTTTTCAATTAAGGCATTGTGATACTCTTCCCCTGTGTAAGAATAGATGTGAATATACCCAACTTTTACCTCTTCTTCCTCAAAAATTCTTATGCTTGCGACTTCAGCCTCAAGCATCTCCTTCTTTGGGGACACGAGAGCTGGCGTGATATAGATTGTCTGAGGGGCCTTATCGATGCTTCGTTTTACTTCGAATCTCACCTCCTTTCCAACACTTGTTTCGAGAGATTTTACGGGAGAGAAGGGCTTTCTATCAGCTGAGAGAATCTCATCGCCTCGAAGTAGACCTCCTTTTTCAGCTGGGCTCCCAGCAAGGATACAAGAAATGAAGGTTTTTGACCCCAAATTCTCAGTAATAATTCCAATGCTGGGATAGGTTATCGGTTTTCCGTGGAATGCCTTTCCAATTTTTGGAATGCGGAAGAAAATCGCTCCAAGGTGGAAATAGTTGGTGTCCGCTGGAGTTAAATAACGCGTATGAGATGTTTTAAGTTCACCCAACATCTCATTAACAAGTCCAGAAAATTCTACTTTGTTTAAGACCCGAGGCAAACGTTTTCGATACAGCTCTTTCAATGAGGGAAAGTCTTGTTCAATAACAACTGGATCATAAAAATTCTCCTCTATTGTTGAGCAAATTTCGTCGAAGAGAGAGAGAAATCCGAGTTGCTCTGCGTTGTTAGCAAGAACAGTCAGTTGTGAGAAACAAAAGAAGAGCCATAGTGTAAGGAGAATTGGTATTTTTTTCACTTTTCCCTCCATGATCTAAGAGGTTCTACCCCCTGCATCACCGGCTTTGCCCAAAGCGTATCGGCGGGTAAAGTCGGGGGTATGCATTTGTTATGTTCTATTTTTTACCATCTTTTGTAATTATTTGTTCAACAATATCTTCCATTGAAGTTGCATAAACATCAGGTTGACGATACTGAGGATGATAGGGAGCGCCTGAACGATCGATATATGCTGCATTCATACCAGCAGACAATGCACCGTGTGTGTCCCAATCATGAGTGGCGACAAGCCTCAACTCCCCTATTGGGCGATTTATCCTATTAGCAACAAACTCATAGACCTTAGGATCAGGCTTGAAACTTCCTGTCTCCTCGACTGAGACAATATCATCGAAGTATTCCGTTAAACCTGAGTTATTAATTTGGGTTGATATTAGATTAAGTGAGGAATTTGAAAAAGCAACTGCGCGAAAACCGGCAGAGCGTAACCGAATTAGGGCTGGTATTATGTCAGAGTGAGGAGGGAGGCTGGCAAAACCACTAAGTATGTCGTCACGAATTGCATCAGAGAGTGTAATGCCCAAGCGAACGGCAATATTATCAAGCATAGTCCCAGCTAGGGTCGCGAAGTTGGTTTTTACACTCGTCAATATACAGACTGTAGATGTGTGCAAAAGCATTGAAAACCACGTTGCGGTAACAGCTTCATTACCAAAAGCCGACATGAATCTAGGCTTCAAGGAGCTGAGATTGAGGACTGTTTCATTAATGTCAAATAGTATTGTGTCTCGTTGCATTGCGGTCGTGCCCCTGAATAAATTTCTTTGAATGAGAAAATATTATATATAAACCAAAAAGATATTATTGAATATTCACTTCAAGTTGAAATTAGTTGTTCATTGAAAACATAACGAGTCTGTAGAAAAAGTACAAACCATGGCAATTTTGCAAAATCCTAACAATTTCCGACCTAATAATATCAACAAGTTATCTCTTTGTCATTTTTCAATTTTTCTGTGAAGATAGCTTTTTCTACAGACTCAACGCAAAGCTAAGACGCGCGCCTAGCAGAGGTTGAGTAAGTTCGTTTTGTGGTGAGTTGGCCGAAGCCGTTAAAACCGGCGTGCTCGCGCGTGGTGCTTGAGCGAATTGCTATAATTTTTTTAATTTTTCCATGCAGTTATCGTAGCATTCCGGGCAGTAACCATGACTGAATAATGCTTCTGAATGCTCACTAATATATTTTTCTAGTTGGTTCCAACTTCCTTCGTCATCACGTATTTTATGGCAATAACTACAGATTGGAATAATTCCTCGTAATGATTTTATTTCACTCAATGCTTTTTCTAATTGTTCTGTTCTTTCTTTGACTTTTGATTCCAAATTTTCAGTTAATTCTAATAACTTTTGTTCGTTTACTTTAATCCTTGTAACATCACGGTGAGTTCCGATAAATTTGAGTGGGTTTCCATCTTTTTTATATTCTGTGCACTTGCCAATAGCCCAAACCCAAATCCAATCTCCTGATTTAGTTCGTATTTGATACTCAATTTCATAATGGGTTTTTCTGCCTTCAAGGTAGTCAGATAATGCTTTCTCGAAAACAGGTATGCTCTCTTGATTAATGCTATTGTTCCACCACTCAAATGTGAACTTAAAGGTGTTTGGGTCATATCCTAGTTTTTCAACCCAGTTCTCATCGAGTTTTATTTCACCGGTTTCTAAATTCCAGTACCAAATTGAGTCGCCGCTAGACTTTAGCGCAAGCTCAAGCAAATCCTTGTTGAAGCCGATATTTTTTTCTTTTTGGGGATATTGAGGTGAGGCGCTGTCTTTAGTGGTCGAAAGTCGCACTATTGCAGCTTGAGCCATGTGATCTCTCCTCTTTTTGATTGTTATAACAGCGGGCATAAGGCGCGGCGGCTTTTTGCCCGTCGCCCTTAATGCCCTGGTTGTGCTTAGATAGGTTTTGTCTCTTCTAATTGCATTATTACGGTTGGCACCCCTGCGGGATTTAGTCTACCATCTTTGATGTCCGTAAAACCAAAGTCCAAATATAAATTTCTTGCAGATTTTCCTTCAGAGACCGATTTATCGAAGGTCTGAACAAATATGTTTTCCCGGAGATTCAAGTTGCTAATAGCGAATTCGATCAATTTCCGACCATAACCTTTTCTACGATAGCGTTGTGATACTGCGAGCCAGGCTATTTCATTTGTTTCTTTAGAAATTACAATACCACCTATCAACTTCCTGTAGTCGCCATCCGGTTCTGAATAGATGCAAAATGCAGTGTTTAAAGAAATGGTTTGCCTTAAGGAATCTTGGAAATCAATTTCATCAGCCATAGGGCCAAATAATGGCTCGACTTCCCTTGCAAGTGCGATCCACGCATCAAAATCAGTTATTTTTGAACAAACAACATCCTTGTCCATGTTTCTCTTTCTTCTTAGTTTTAGCGCATAACGCAAACATCTGCGGCTTGTCCGTCAGCAAGTTTTTGTTAAGGAATATTTTGATGTTGCGTCCATATTGTAGTCGCCTAAATCACAACTATCACAATCCCAATACTAATAAGGGCGGCTAAAATAGAAGCCTTTAGATCATCCTTGCTGTTTCTCAATTGCTCCATCTATCATCTTTCGTAAGCCATCATAATCGGCAGCAAATCCTTCTTCGCCGATTACCCATGGATTTGCGATTCCTGGCTTGAGAGTTCTCGCAGCGTCAAGCTTTGCATAGCCACCATCAACGAATAAATGAGCATTAATTTTGACAGTTGCCTGTGCAGCCTGAGTCTGTTTCTCAAAGTAGTCAATGGATTTTCGATAGGTCAATTTATCTTTTAGTTCCATTGGAGCACCAGTACCACCCCACTGCGCTGCTGTATAAGATTTACCATTCTGTTTGACAGGAAAAATTAAAGACATACAACCGGGAGTATGGCCTGGTGTATCTATAACTGTCACTGAGGTATCGCCTAATGTAATTTTATCACCATTACTCATAGGGCTAACAACACTGGGTTTTGGAGAGCGGGGACCATTGGCCCCCACACTGACCGCTTTCATAAAACCGATATCAGTTTTACCCAGTAATATTTCTGCATTGGTCTTGTCTTTGATGTATTGAGCTCCACCATAGTGATCCCCGTGACCATGGGTTAAGATTATTTTTTTAATATCCGCGGGTTTTAAGCCAAGTTGCTTAATGCCATCAATAATTAATTTTCCATCACGATTATCCCACATGGAGTCGATTATGATAATCCCTTCGGATGTTGTTAGTACCCAGGCAACAACACTTCGACTGCCAACACAATACAGGTTGTCAAAAACCTTCGTAGGTATCAGAGCAGTATCATCAAACAACTGTTCTGGCATACCTGGAGGTACACCTTGTGGTCGACCAGCAAAAGTGCGAGGTTTATCGAGTTCATTTAGCATGATCTCACCATTTTCAACTGCTGCGCTTACGGTACCAATTGAAGCAACCAAACCTATAGAAGCGAAACCCACTGCAGTAGCAGCACTTATTTTCATAAAAGTTCTTCGATCTAAATCAATTGGTTCCTTTTCTTTTGAATCCATTTGTGTCACTCAATTTTAATTATTAGTGTTGCTTCCAGGGTAAAAAATGACTCAATTCGGTTCTTAACCCTTCTGAGCTGTACCCAAAGTCCATATCTTTACAATTTATCTGAGCCATTGCCCTCCATCAATTACAAGATCTCAACTAGTGTCCGTACAGGATAGAGTAACAGTCTGATTTTATGGTAAAAATATAGAAAATAGGGTGGACTTTTTTCGTGATTTATGTTTTGACTAAACAACCACCTACTTGAAGTAGGTGGGTTTGAAAGCGCGGACTGAAAGTCCAGCAATACCGGCAGAGCCGGTTGGTTTATTCGATATCAAATCGATCATTGGGGTCTTTTTCAAAGTGATGCTCTAAATATTCTTGGATCATTTCTTTCGTGAGTTCACCTGATGTTACACAAAAGTAGCCACGTGACCAAAAATGCTTACCCCAGTATCGCTTTTTCACATGTGGAAACTCTTCGAATATTTTGCGAGACACTCTCCCTTTCACTCTTCGCATAATATCGGAAGGAGAAATGTTTGGCGGAGCGGAAACCAAAATATGCACATGATCTTTACTGATAACTCCACGCAAAATATGGATCTCAAAACGCTCACAAGTTTGACGAACAAGTTCACGTACACGCAATGCAATATCGCCCTGCAACAAATGATAGCGATACTTCGTCGCCCAAACAAAATGGTATTCTATCTTGAATTTGGTATGGCTTCCTTGACGATATTCCATGCCAGAAATTATAAGGCAACTGCTAGCAAAATGCTACCCGTCTAAAAGACGGGGGTTTTAACCTTTTTCAGAAACAATAAAATGGCAACAACGCGATTTTACTTGACAAGATCAACGAAGAGGTTTTTTCAGATGCGAAAAACATGCAAAAAGCAGCTCCCACTTCCTGAAGCAACCACGGTCCACCCCAAAGTGAAAGAGCTGGAAAAGATCAGTAGTATTCTGGATGCAAATTCTAACATATATGAAATTGCGGCACAAGATTTCCTGCGTGCCGATAACGACACCGGTGCCAATGGTATGAGCGTAGAACAAGTAGTTCGCGCCGCAATTATCAAGCAGACAGAAGCGTTCAGTTACGAAGAACTCACCTTTCACCTGGAAGATTCGAAGGCATA
>JAHJNL010000005.1 GCA_018820855.1 Pseudomonadota bacterium
GCAAGTCGCTTTCGAACCAGCTCAGCCTTGGGCGACTTGATTGTCTCGAAAATGGCCAGTGCCTGTTTCTGGTAATCAATGGCCTTCTCATACTCGCTCATTGCACTGTAAGCATTCCCCAATCCAATTAAAGCGTGGCCCTCCCCCTGACGATTGCCGATTTCACGGGCAATGTCCAGTGCCTGTCTATAATAATCAATGGCCATCTCATACTGATGCAGGTATAAGTTAGTAGTTCCCAGATTGCCTAAAAAAGTGCCTTCCCCACTCCGGTTGCCAATCTCGCGGGCGATGGCAAACGCCTGTATATATGAATCAAGGGCTTTCTCGTACTGATGCAAGTATAAATAAATAGTTCCCAGGTTACCCAACAAAATGCCTTCCCCACTCCGGTTACCGATCTCACGAGCTATGGCCAGGGCCTTTACATAAGAGTCAATGGCCTTCTCGTACTGGCCAGTTGAGGTGTAGGCATTACCCAACCCACTTAACGCATGTCCTTCTCCCTGGCGGTTTCCTATTTCACGAGCAATAACCAGCGCCTGTGTCTGATAATCCGTGGCCTGCTCATACTGGCCAATTGAACAGTAAGTACTCCCCAGGTTTCCTAAAGCATCTCCTTCTCCCCAGCGATCGTCGATTTCACGAGCAATAGCCAGTGCCTGTGTCTGATGATCAGAGGCCATCTCATACTGGCTAGTTGAACGGTAAGCATTTCCCAGGTTTCTCAAAGCATGCCCCTCCCCCTTACGGTTACCGAGTTCACGAGCAATGGCCAGCGCCTGTGTCTGACAATAAATGGCCTGCTCATATTGGCCAGTTAAACGGAAAGTATCTCCCAGATTTCCTAAAGCATCTCCCTCCCCCAAGCGGTCGCCAATATCGCGAGCAATGGCCAGCGCCTGGATATAAGAATCAAGGGCTTTCTCATATTGACTCATCGAGTGGTAAGCATTTCCCAGAGTTCTTAAAGCCTTTGCTTCCCCCTGGCGGTTGCCGATTTTACGTGCAATGGCCAGCGCCTGTGTCTGATAATCCGTGGCTTTCTCAAACTGGCCAATTAAACGGTAAACACTTCCCAGGTTACCTAAATAACTTCCCTCATCACTCCGGTTTCCGATCTCACGAACAATGACTAAGGCCTGTTTATAAGAATCAATGGCTTTCTCGTACTGACTGATTGAACCGTAAGCATTTGCCAATCCGCCTAACGCATGATTTTCCCCCTGGCGGTTGCCGATCTCACGAGCAATGGCCAACGCCTGGATATAACAATCAATGGCCTTCTCATGTTGACTGATTGAACCATAAGCATTCCCCAGTCCGTCTAAAAAAATCATTTCCCCCTGGCGGTTGCCGATCTCACGAGCAATGGCCAAGGCCTGTGTATAAAAATCTATGGCTTTCTCATACTGATGAAAATATAAGTAGGTAGTACCCAGATTACCTGACAAAGTTCCTTCTCTACTTCGGTTGCCGATTTCCTGCGCAATGGCCAGCGCCTGTGTCTGACGATCAATGGCCTTCTCATACTGGCTGATTGCACCATAACTCATCCCCAGTCTACCTAAGAAACCTTCTTCCCCATTCCGGTCACCGATCTCACGAGTAATAGCCAATGCCTTGATATAATAAAAGATGGCCTCCTCATGCTGATTAATTGAACCGTAAACAGTGCCTAATCCACCTAACGTATATCCCTCCCCTCGCCTGTTTTTATCATTCTTATAGAGGCGTAAAGCTGCTGTAAAGTCTTCTCTGGCCGATTCAAAGTTGCTGGCAACGCTATAACTATTGCCCCTGGCAAGATAAAAAGATGCAGCTTCAATTACTGCAAGGGCTTGGCCAAACAGTGGAATGGCCTCCATAACTCGCCCGCTTTCATACGCCTCGATACCCTCTTGGTATAATGCCAACGCTTGCTTTTTTTTCTTTGCAAATGAGTCTTTCAATCCTTTTTCCATCTCATTTTTTACTTCTTCTATCGATGGATTTTCCTGTTTTTCAAGCACATATACTTTTGCTATAGCGCCAACCTTTGTTTGAGCAGCAGCTTGCTGTTTGAGGTAATTCAGCACCGGAAGACTACTATTTACAACGGCGACAACAACCAGAAGAACAGCTATTTTTTTCCCTGCCAATTGGGCTGCCTGAGGATTGCTTTCTTGGTCTTTTCGATAGCCATAGGTTATGACGAAAATGCCGACAATACCGATGATAAGACTTATAACGAGTGTGGTTATGTCCATAAGAATGCTCCGGGCAAAAAGGAAAAACTATTCTTTTCTTGAGCTGACAGCACTGTAACTGAGCGTAGTCAAAATTACACAAATGTATTACAGCGGAAGGAAAAAGACAAGAGGGGAGAGGTGCGAGGCGATCAAACTTAGTTTATTGGTTCGCAACTCACCTGCCAGAGAAGCATTTGCGAAACTCGTTGGAAGTTCCATTGCAAAACGCGCCCTTTGCAATGGAAGCCCCCCCCTTGGCTGATTGCAGAGATAGAGCCACAACACTGGCTGGTCCATACATGCCTGTGCATGGATAACCAACCATTTCCTCCTCTTTTTTGTTCCTGTCAATGCGAATAGGCTAATTATCATCAGCAGCCTTGACTTATGATCAGCAGATGATTGATATTAACTTACCGGCTCAAAAAAATGAGCATCTCTCTGCAAGCAAATCGAAACCTGTTTTCGGCTATGCTGTAACAATCGATCCTGGACAACCGGTACGACTTTGGAGCATTCAAAACGATGAAAAACAAACCCCAGAGTGAACAGCAAAGTAAGCAACAGGCAGACACTTCAAGTTCACAGTCCCCCATTGCTGATCAGACCGGCGACAGAGAGCCGTTGGGAGAATATGCAACCGATTCTGCAATTGCGGAACTCTCATATGCCCTGGCAATATCAGGCCGCTCTGTTGAAGGCATTGCCAATATTGTCCTGAATTACTCCAGGAGCCTGACGTGGAGTGAACACGGCTATGTATCAATTATTGATGAAGAGACCGGCAACAATATCTGCCTGACATTGACCATCATGATCGGTGATTCCTGCATGATGCCAAACAACAGACGGGGACTGGTTTTCCCGATTCAAGCCGACGGAAAATACCCGAGACTCTGGGGCCATTCGCTCAACACGCGAACCTCTTTTTTCACCAATAATCCGGCGGAACATGAAGCGTCCGCAGGATTACCCAAATCCCATATCCCGGTACGGAATTTTCTCTCTGTCCCTGTTTTGCTGGGGAACAACCTTCTGGGGCAAATCAGCCTGGCCAATGCCCTGAACGGGTATACTGATGCAGACCTGAGGATTATCGAACGAATTGCCGTTAATTACGCGTTAACTGTAGCAAAACAGAAAGAGGCAGATTTCCAAAAGGAAACTCAAGAACGACGCTTCCTGGAGGAAAAGCTAAAACTGGTACGTGACCATAACCGAAAAACGCGACCCGAAAAAGAAACAGACAATGACAGTCAGCTCGAAGAACTGACTGAGGAAATTCGAGCCTTGAATTCATTGGTAAAAAAACGCGATACTGAAAAAAGGCACCTGGAAGCCAGCATCCGACAGAATATTGAAAAACTGATCCTGCCAAACCTCAAGAAACTTGAGACCGATAACCTTTCGCGAAGTCAGCAGATGCATCTGGAAGCTGTACACAAATCCCTCGAAGAGATCTTTTCACCCCTGGCAGCCCGCTCTAATCTGATGAATATTCACCTGACACCACAGGAGATCCAGATTGCGACCTTGGTCAAATCGGGAATGCAGACCAAAGAGATCTCTCAACTGCTCAACATTTCAGCCAATGCGGTCCATTTCCATCGCAAGAACATTCGGACCAAATTCCGGTTAAACAACAAAAGTATTAACCTGCAATCCTACCTGCAATCCCTGGAAGAGTTGTAGTCTTTTCCTACCATTTCCCTACCTATGTTCACGATTGACTCCAATGGCATTTTTCCTCTACTGTTAAGTAAGTTATCTGTTTGTTTCGCCAATTTTTTTTAACACAGACAGGGACCGGATTCATTTGGACCGATAGCGAATCGATCAAGAGATTGTCCTGCCCCCGTCCTTTGGACATACAGTCATCTTCAACAACGAGAGGGAAAAATGAATGGGTATTTTGGAAAAGCATTACAAGTGGATTTGGAAACTGGTGCCACTTCAGTTTTAACAGTTCCAGAAGAGTGGTATCAGGATTATATCGGCGGCGAAGGAGTCGGCGTCCGGCTCTTTTTCGAACACTTCAACTGGAACTCCGCCCCAAGAGATGAAGATTCTCCCATTATCCTGGCCTCAGGGCCTTTAACCGGCACCAACGCGCCCTGCAGTGGGCGAACTTGTGTGGTCTACCGTTCGCCGTCAACAGGAACACTCGGGCTATCCAACGTAGGCGGACGCCTGGGAAAAGAGATCCGCAAAGCCGGGTGGGATTTCCTTGTAATCCTCGGGCGTTCAAAACACCCGGTTGTGCTGAATATTGACAACGACCAGGCCGAACTTCTGGATGGCTCCGACCTGTGGGGAAAAAATGTTCCGGAAACAGATCAAGCAGTCAAAGACAGAATCGGAAAAGAGGGTGTACAAGTGGCCTGTATCGGTCCAGCCGGTGAAAACCAGGTGCTGTACGCCTCATTGATGACAGACAAGGAACGGGCTGCCGGACGTGGCGGTATCGGAGCCTTGATGGGAATGAAAAAGATCAAGGCCATCGCCGTCAGGGGAGACAATAAGATGCCTGTCTCATCCCCGGAAAAACTAAAAGAAGTCGCCGCAGCCACCAGAAATGAAATGCTCTCGGAACATTTTATTAAAGAAGCATTAAAACCCTTCGGGACGCCCAGTTTTTATGATTCAATGAGTAGCCTCGGGCTTCTGCCCACAAAAAACTGGCAGCGGACAAGTTACCCGGAATCAATTGAAACCATGGGAATGGAAGCCTACCATAAAACACTGGAGGTCAAGCCATACGCATGTTCAAACTGCCCAATCGGTTGTGGACGGCATACAACCATCAAGGAAGGCCCCTATGCCGGAGACAAGGGCGGCGGACCCGAATTTGAAACCATGGGCGCTTTCGGCTCAAAATGCCTGATTAAAGATATCTCTGTTGTCGCCAAAGCCAGTCATCTCTGCAACAACCTGGGGCTGGACACGATCTCCACAGGCCAAACCATTGCCACAGCTATGGAATGGTACGAAAACGGAATCCTGACAAGCGAACAGACCGATGGAATCGATCTGAGCTGGGGAAACGGTGAAGCAGTACTGGAAACCGTTAGAAAAATCGCGACACGGGACGGACTCGGCAATCTCCTGGCAGACGGGGTTAAACGGGCAGCCAAAAAACTCGGAAACGGAGCTGACCATGCAGCCATGCATGTCAAAGGCCTGGAAATGTCATCCTGCGGTGTCAGAGCCAGTAAAGGCGAGGCTATTTCCTTCGCTGTTTCCCCCAGGGGAGGCGATCATTTGCGACCGTATGCTTCGACCATTGATGCCTTCGGTTACCGCGATGTGGAGCTGGGAATAACAGAGGAAGTGGACTATCTTGAGGATGGCAACAAAAGCTGGGTCAAACCACTCCAGGAGCTCTCTATGGCAACCAACATGTTGGGAGTCTGCCTCTTCGGATCTATTACCCTGGGTGTCAAACCTGAATCCTGGGCCAGGTTGTTGTCAACTGTTACCGGGAAACCCATCAGTGGCCCGGAACTGCTGAAGGCAGCGGAACGTGTGCTCAATATGGAACGGATGATCAATGCAAAACTTGGCTTTAATCGCAAGAACGATACCCTGCCAAAACGCCTGCTGACAGAACCGGCTCCGGACAGCAGAGGAAAAGGACAGGTTGTTGACCTGGATAAGGTCTTGGACAGTTATTATCATTCCATGGGTTGGGAAATCACAACCGGACTGCCCAAAAGTGAAACCCTGGAAAAACTTAACCTGAGCTGGTTGTCCTGATGCAATTGGTCATCCCTGTACAATTCAAAAAGTTCAGGGATGACCAACCCCCGCCACCTACAACTGAAAGAGCTGGAAAATAACAGTTTGCCGTCAGAACCGTCTTTTGACGCTATTTGGGTACATAAAGTATATGATACTGGCAGTGCCATATACTTTGTGATAACTTTCGAAAACGCCGCATTCTTCAACCCCTTGGTATCGTTGTGGCAACAACTTAGCTTTGCTTGCAGCAATAAACCGTTCATGCGGCAAAGCCTATGAACTCTGATCCTGTTCAGAGAACAAGGGTTGGTTTCCATACTGGACTAGGAAAGATCCACGATTCACCACTCAATCTTGAAGGAGCGTCCTGTGACCTCATTCAATTTCCTTCTTGTCGATGCTGAAAAGGCGTTTATTGAAAATACCGCCCAACGCCTGCGACATAAAGGTTTTACGGCAGAATGTGCTTTTTCCGGGATGGAGGCGTTGAATCTCCTGGAACAGAACAACACCATTGACGTCGTTGTCATCGATATCAACATGCCTGATCTTCACGACATGAGCATCATTGAAACACTCAAAAAAAAGCACCCTCTGGTGGAAATCGTCATTCTTACGGGACACCCCACATTTCATTCGGCCATAGAAGCTATGAAGTCCGGCGCTTTCGAGTATCTAACCAAACCGTGTGAGTTAGATATTCTCATTTCCACGGCAGAAAGAGCCGTCACCAGGAAAAAAGAACGTGAGGCTAAAATTCTCGATGCAAGGATGAAACCGTACATTTCAGAGCGAGAACGCAAGGCGTTGCTATCCGAAATAGTGGGAAATTAATGCCGTCACCCATCACACCGGTATTACTTCAAAATTCCTATCAATTACAAGCTGTTCAGAGCCGAGCATATAGGGTTCCTGCATACCCCATTTTATACCTGTGCATCCTGCCGCTTCGGCCTGTCTTTTATTGTTCCATTCTTTCGTGAAGACGCAAAAAAGCCTCAAACCAACTAGACTACTAAAAGTATATGTGAAAGAGTAAATAGCCAGGAAATCTTTTAAGGATCCGAATAAAATTTTGACAATATTCCTGAAAATATCATGCCAGTATCAAACGACGAAAATCCGTTCACATCCCATATGGTCGAAATCATGCAATCAATTGTGACAGATCATGCGAAGGGAATGTTCGGAGGACAAGGATTTTTTTCAAAGAATTAATGCTTTCGTCAGTTACGAATAGCTTTCTTTACCTGAAGGTTGATAACGTGATGGAGCATCTAAAAAAGGAACTTTATGAAAAGATGCAACTGGGTAACAGATGACCCAATATATATGACTTATCACGATATCGAATGGGGAGTGCCGCTTCATGATGACATGAAACTTTTTGAAATGCTGATCCTGGAAGGAGCACAAGCTGGCTTGAGTTGGCTCACTATTCTCAAAAGACGTGAAAGTTACAGAATTGCATATGACGGCTTTGATCCTGTTCAAATTTCCAAATGGGACAGCAAAAAAGTTACTGTTTTGCTACAAGATCCTGGGATTATAAGAAACAAACTAAAAGTAGAATCTGCGATAGTCAACGCCAGGGCTTACCTGGAAATCACTGCTGAATTCAAAAGTTTTGATGAATTTATTTGGTCTTTCGTTGATGGGCAACCTATCCAAAACTCTTGGCAAGAAACAGGTCAAATCCCAACAACCACGCCTGAGTCAGAGACAATGAGCAAAGAACTCAAGTACAGAGGTTTTAAATTCGTTGGCCCGACTATATGCTATGCCTTTATGCAAGCGGTTGGGATGGTAAATGATCATCTTACTGATTGCTTCAGGTATGAGACTATCCGCAACAACACATAAGTGTCGCATTGACGCTGCCCCACAACCTGTTCTTCCTGTTTTTCTACTATTCTTCCTCTTACTCAGCCAGGTCCATGGCATTTTGTTCCAAAAAGCGGTTAATCAGTAACCTGGCAAGACTCCGCGGTGACGGCAGGATGGGGAGATTATCTGGGGAGAACCAGTGGGCATCCTCGATCTCGTTGTTATCGATTGCCAGCTCTCCACCACCATATTTTGTAGTAAAACCCAGCATCAGCGAATGGGGAAAGGGCCAGGGTTGGCTCGCGACGTAACGAATGTCACGCACTTCCAGGCTCACCTCCTCCCTGACCTCTCGCTTGACCGCTTCCTCAAGGGTTTCACCTGGCTCCACGAAGCCGGCAAGCGGGCTGTACATCCCCGCAGGGAAGTGTGGTGAGCGGGCAAGCAGTATCTTGTTTCCGCTGGACACAGACATGATGACTGCAGGAGATAAGCGTGGATAACAGAGATGAGCACAGGCAGGACATCTTTTCGCCTGCTCCTGTTCATCATCCTCCATGGGAGTGCCGCAGACGCCGCAGAACCGGTGGGTGGTATGCCAGTACAGAACCTGTCGAGCCCGGCCGGCGACACTGAAAACATCATCAGATAATATCTGGAACAGGGAACGAAGACTGCGGAATTCCATTCCTGGCGGAATGGGAATATCATCCGGTACTTCAACGGCAATGCAGTCCAGCGAACCAAAGGTACCGAAATAACGGCTACAGGAATAATGACTGACAGGAGGCTTGGTGCCCGGGAAACAGGGAACCCTGGGTCCGGTCTCATCGGGAGACACCAGCATCCTGTCGCCCTGAAAAACGAACCATAAGGCTGGTTCTTCTCTCGTTCCTGATGGAAAAATCTGTGAGACAAACGGCAGCGGCATAGCTAATGGATTGCTATTGTACATACTTTAGTCAGTGCCTGTCCATAATTGGCTATTTCGCCCTCACTCTTCATTGCTCTCAAAATTTAATCCTCAGGAGAGTAACTATATTCCTGCGGTTAAATTCAGCCAATGGCTCAAATTAGAAATAAGGCTAATGCTGAGACAATCCAAGCGACTCAAGAAAACACGCCCAACTTTTCAAGAGAATGCTCTCTGATTGAGTCGTATTTTGAGACTTTTTTTCAAAAATCCCCTCAAGATCTCAATTTATCGTAATATTTCTTCAGATCATCTTCAAGGAATCGGCGTATTTTTGCCAAGTTACCAGAATGTCCCTGGCGAATATCTTTGGCCTTGCTCTTTCTCAAGAATTCATTGGTTTTTCCTGCCATTTTCTTCCAAAGATTTCTGCGGTATTCATTTTCCAGACTTACCAGGTCGCTGCTGTCTGAGAGTGTTTTTTGAAGAAGTCTTTTAAATCCGAAATTATTAAAAACTACCCACCCTGATGCCAGAGCAGTGAAGAGAAGAATAAGGGGAAGGATCAGGTTCATGAAAGAAAAACTTCCTCCTCGCAGTACTGAGATAAGGGTTTGTTGGGGCAGGGAGACAAGGCTGTTTGTCAAGACATCGCCGAAACAAAACAGTCCGACACCAATGCCAACTGTTATTTTGCCGATCTTCCTGAAAAGCTTTCGCCCTCTCTGGGTAAATTCGGTCACGGCCTCGCAGACTATTTGCAGCTCATTTACCTGGCGGTCGATATCTTCCAATATATGATTCAGCCGGAGATTGGGGGCGGCATATATCTTCTCCACGAGCTCCTTCCTCTCCTGGGGCCACAAATCTGCAACCTTACGAAAATTTGCCACATCAGGAGAATAGGTGAGATAAATATGAGGAATATCTTTGCGGCCTGTCATCTGGGACATGTTCCAACACAGGGTGCCGTAAGAACGGACAAGATCGCTGATGTTATCACATTCATCAATTCGACTCAGGACAAAGATGATTCTGTCTTCACCGGATTTTTCAGGCAGAGTGTTCCGTATTGCCGAATAGGTCTCTTTGATGGTTCCTGCTTTATGGGGGTCAAACATGAGGACGATCAGGTCGGCCATTTTGGCAAATTCACCCAGCACCTCCATGTAATCATAGCCACGGTCTTTTTCCGTTGTGGCATCCAGCATCCCCGGGCTGTCAATGATGGCCATGTTTTGAAAGGTCGGCGAATTGACATTCTTCAGGCACAAGTGGGAGGTAAGCTTTTCGCCATATTTTTTGAATTTAACAAAGGGCAAACGATCGTCATTAATAAGCGTGGAGCCGGGAACTTCTTTTGGTCGATCATTTCCCTCAGAGGTTATCACAGTAAAGGCATCATCGGTGGGAGCCTGGCCGGTGCGCTGGATCTCTGTGCCTAGGATTTCATTAATCAAGGTTGATTTGCCAGAAGAGTAGTTGCCAATTATAAGAACAATGGGCTTCCATTTCATGCCTGATTCAAGGCTGCTGAAATCCATATTATATTTGGAAAACAACGGCGCTATCTTTTTATTTACTTTGTTCTGAAGTTCAGTCTGTAATTTAGTTTCAAGCATGAAAGAGCTCTCTGGATAACGTATTAATAAAACATGTAACTATTCACAAACATTAACGATGCGTAACGCAGCACTGCCACTGTTATTGATGTTCAGCTGGCGGTAGGCTGCCAATGCAAATGCAGTGCGGTTGAATAGTCAGCAACTGGATTTACTAATTTGACAATAAAGTCAGGCTACTTTAACACACTAAGTTTGTGGCTGAAATAAAAATGTTAAAGAATTCAACAGGAGGAAAAGGAC
>JAHJNL010000006.1 GCA_018820855.1 Pseudomonadota bacterium
CTTTAAGCTTATCTTGAATACGATCACGAAGCTGATCAGCGGCAAGTGTCGGGGCTACAATCTCCACTGCGGGGACACAAGAACCATCCTTAAGCTGTTGACGAATCTTATCAGCTGCAAGAACGGGGGTTACGATCTCCACTGCAGGTAAGCAGGAACCGTCTTTAAGCTTATCTTGAATACGATCACGAAGCTGATCGGCAGCAAGTATCGGGGTTACGATATCCACTGCGGGTACACATGAACCGTCCTTCAACTTTAGCTGATCACGAGTCTGATCAGCAGCCAGAGATCCATCTATTGTTGTATTGGACATGGCTGGAACTGTGAGCAGACCAAAGGCAGCCGTAACACCGATAAGCGTTATGATTTTTCTTGAAAGTTTCATTTTTGTAATCTCCTGATGATTAAATTGTTCCCACAACGGGAAAGTTATAAAACGACAAAAGCCGTTCCTATAGCATCTCTGAACAATATGTTCGCGATTCATATAGGGGGAAAACGATTCATCAGAAAAATAGTTACTAACTTTTTTTTATATTTCTCTAAAAAATATTTTTGTCAGAAATATGGTAACCTCCGGTCGCGAAAACCGTTATATACACATAATGAATACTTTCAGAGAATTCTATAGCGACAATAAAGATCGTTTTTTTGGATATCTTCTTCGCAGAAGTGGTGATCATTACCTGGCGGCTGACACCTTGCAGGAGAGCTTTACCAGATATCTTGAACGATACGGCAACGGGGAGTTCAGCATATCGCTGCTCTTTACCATTGGCCGTAATCTGCTCAATGACAACTCCCGCAGACAACGCACTACTGTCCCGTTTGAGGAGGAACGGCATAAGAGCACTTGTGATGAAGAGTCCGCCTTTCTGGTACGTGAGGAATCACGCCGCGTACTGAATGCACTGCAGCAACTTGATCCGGAAGAGATCAAGGTCATGTCACTTGTCGTCAGCAAAGGGCTGTCCTACAAAAAGATTGCTGAACTGACAGGCACGAGCGAGTCAAACATAAAGGTGAAAATTCACCGCTCTCGTCTTAAACTTAAAAAAATACTTCGCGCAGGTGAACTATGAAAGATTATCTGATCAGCATGTTCATTGACAATGAGCTGAATCTTGACGAGAAAATAGATTTTGTGGAAACGGTACATGACAAGCAGGCATTTAAAGATGAGACTCTTGAGCTGCTTAAGCAGGAAAAAGTGCTGCATGCCGAGTTGGTGCACCAAGTACCCGAAATAAGAATGCCGTTACTGCAAGAGTCCAAAAAAGGCTTTTTCATTCCCTGGCTGCGACCTGCGGCACTGTTTTCCGCCGGTCTCGCTCTTGGAGCGGCAATTCTGTTTGTAATGCCGACATCAGTTCCGATACCGATTCCTGCCACTGTTGCGAGCAAAGATATCCCACATCGATTTATCATCTACCGTCCCAATGCCGACCATGCTGATATTATCGGAACCTTTACCCGCTGGCAACCGATGGCCATGGAAAAGATAGGGCCCAGCGGTTACTGGAGTCTCACTCTGAATCTGCCGGAAGGAGAATATCAGTACAGCTATCTGGTTGAAGATGGACAACAAATTGCGGACCCAACCATTCAAGAACGTGTGCAGGATGATTTCGGAGGCGAAAATTCCGTTTTATCCGTCAAAGCGTAGGCATGAAAAAGCTTTTGTTCATAAGTGGGTTACTGCTTTCATGTTGTGCCGGATGTGCCAACCATCATTATACGACAGAGGACCGTGAATCGGTATCTCTATACCTGCGCCTGCCCGATGTTAATCGTGTGCAGCTTGCCTCTTCCGTTGATCATTATCAACTGCATGACACGACCAAGAACACACTGGGTTTCTGGGAAATCAGTATGCCGCTTACCCCGGAAAGCAGCTATTTTTATGTCGTCGACAATTCCATCTATCTCCCGGACTGCCGATTTAAGGAAACCGATGACTTCGGTTCTGAAAACTGTCTCTACCGGCCATAACCCCCTGACCGTTCGACTCTATCAGACCTCAAGAAAAGAAGATGACAGGCAATGGCTTCTGCAAGTCAGCCGGCCAAAAAGGAACAGTACACTGTTCCTCTCTATTCCTGCATCCGCCGGCAATTCACCAATTCAACCGCCCTTTCTCACCTCGTTCCCGGTACGTACTCCAGGCTAGACAAAAAGAGGGCACCAGTCGTCGGAAGAAAGCTCAAACTTTTTTTCCAGGATGAGACGGAGGCAGGCGTCTACACTAGCTGCGTCATAGCGGATTCCCCTGCCTGCACGAATTTCATCAAGGGCTTTAGTTATGCCCAGCGATGGACGATAGGGCCTATGAGACGACATGGCTTCCACCACATCAGCCACGGTGATTATCTTTGCCTCCATGAGGATATCTTTACCAGTCAAAGCGCGGGGGTATCCCGAGCCATCCAGATGTTCATGATGTTGATAAACGATTTCTGCTATCGGCCACGGGAAATGGATATTTTTTAATATTTCATACCCTACCTCGGTATGGAATCTGATAATGGCCGTCTCCTCTTTGGAGAGCTTGGTTGGTTTGGCAAGATATTCGGACGGCAGGGTAATCTTACCGATATCATGCAGCAGGGCTGCAATATGAAGCCCCTCAATCTGCAGCTCTGGGAGTTCCAGCTCCCTGGCTATTGCGCACGCCAAGAGATCAACGCGCTGCTGATGACCAGCGGTATAAGGGTCCCTTTTCTCGGCAGTGGAAGCAAGCGTTGCCACCGTTTCCTCCAAACTGGTGTGCAGGTCATCCCGGCTTTTCTTCAGTTCCTCCAGGGCTACTTTTCGTGCTGTGACATCTCGGGCAATACCCCGGTAGCCGATCAAGTTATCCTGATAATCAAAGATGGGCACCGCGTTATTTTCAAGAACCACAACCTGACCACTCTTTCCCAGACAGGTGTTTTCCAGGCCGTTAATTGGTTTTTTGGCGCAAAGCAGGTTTTGAAATTTCAGACTGAATTTTTTGGCCTGCTGGGGAGAGACGAAATCCATCAGGGTTTTGTTTATCATTTCTTCAGGCTCATAGCCGAGCAGATCTTTCACCTTGGGGCTTGAATAGGTATATCTGCCGTCCTGATCAGATTCCCATATCCAGTCACTGGTGGTCTCAAGCAGATTGCGATATCGCTCCTTACTCTCCTCCAGAGACTTCATCAGACCTTCCCGCTCCAAAAAAATCCCCAGTCGCTCTCGATCAGATATTATCGTCTGGCGAATGGAGTAGATAGACAGCAACGAGACGATCAGTAAAATACCCGTGGAAATGGCGGTAAGTTTTTTCCGAATTCTGGAAATCTCGGCATGGATATCATCAATATACATACCGGTACCGATTATCCATCCCCATGGTTCAAATCCTTTAATATAGGACATCTTCGGAGATATTTTTGTGGGGTTATCCTTCCATTGCCACATATAGTCAACGTACCCCTCTCCCTTTTGCTGCACCGTACGGACAAATTCAAGGAAAAGGTGTTTGCCATTTGAATCCTGAAAATCAGAAACATCTTTTCCTTCCAGGTCGGTACGGTAGGGATGCATAATCATCCGCGGCCCCATGTCGTTGATCCAGAAGTAATCTTTGTGCTCCGGTCCGTAACGAAGTTTATGGATTCGCAGGACGGCCCGATTCTGAGCCTCGGCCCTGGTTAATTCACCGGAGAGCTCCCGTTCATGGTACGACTCCAATAAACTCCAGGTCGTTTCCGTCAGCTCTCGGATCATTTCCTGTTTCCTGCTGAGAAAATTATCCTCAAGCTGCGGCAGAAGAACGAAAAAAATGACAGTGACAAAGAGGAGGAGAGTGATAAAGGTCGGCAAGGCTATGCGGCGGGAAGTCTTATTGGATAGTTTTCTTATTTTTTTTTCAAGCATGGTGGAAGCCGTTTGCAGGGATAATAAATAATTGTTTGTGAACTCAGTCCCCGGGGAGACAAAATGCGCGACTCATAGTTATGATTACATCAATTGTCGCCCCTGCGGCTACAACTTCAGCAACATCAGATCACTATGATGGCTAGCGACCTCAGTAACCCGTTGGGGTTATCGTGCATAGATTTACTACCAGTTTTAAATAATAACCACTACAAAACAGAAAATCAGCTATCAACAGTTTTTTGATGAATCACATAACATACTGACTAATCGCCAGTTTCATGAGAGTGATGATACATATAGAGGGAGTATTGACAGGCATGAAGATCTGCATTCAGTCCTGCCGGACTACCAGTCGCAGACGACAAACTCAAGTTGTGGGGAGATAGAGACAGAAGTTGTTGATGAGGCAAAGAATTTTTACAACAAAATAACTGAAAAAGAAGCCTCCATCTTTATTCCCAGTTACAAGCGGTAATCCTCTCTATAAAAGCAGTGAAAAAGTCTCTGCTTCAGGTACGTAAAGCGGGTTGCCGATTTCAGTAGTGATGCTTCAGAGTTTTTTTGAGGGAACTCAGAGTATAGGGTTTTGCAAGCGCGGCCAGAAAACCATATGCTGCAAAGTTGGACATGACAATATCATCTGTGTACCCGCTGGCCACGATAGCCCTAACCTGGGGATCAATCTTACGCAACTGCTCCATGGTTTCCCTGCCTCCCATTCCTCCATGGATTGTAAGATCAAGAATGACGATGCCAAACGGAACAGTTGAGTGTAATGATTTTTGGTAAAGATTGACTGCGTTCCTGCCATCTGCCGCAATTTCAGATTCATAACCAAGACGTTTCAACATCAGAGCCACGACCTGACTGACCTTCTTTTCATCTTCAAGGATAAGAATACGGCCTATGGCCTGAGTTGCTTTTTTGTTTGTTGTATTTTCTCTAGCTGCGGCTTTTTCAGTATCCGCTGCAGCCGGAAGAAGGAGTGTGAAGGTCGTTCCTTTTGCAAATGTTGACTCTACACTGATATGACCTTTATGTTTTGTGATTATGGAATGACAAACTGCGAGCCCCATACCTGTTCCCTTGGCAGCACCTTTTGTTTTTGTTGAAAAGTATGGGTCGAATATTCTTTCTAAGATAGCGGGAGCAATACCGCCGCCCTCATCCCGAACAGACATTTTAACGTATTTCCCTTGGGAAAGAGTGGTGCTGTTCTCTTCAATTACGCAATTTTCAGCGTGTATAAAAAGGTCTCCCCCTGCCGGCATTGCCTCTTTAGCATTGGTGAACAGGTTATGTAAAACCTGATTCATCTGTTCCTGATCAATGGAAACCAGCCAAAGATCATTAGAAAAATCCAAGGTGGTTTTTATATGGGACTCCTGGAAATTATTTTTCTTGGCCTCCTCTACTAACTCTCTCAGTGAAGTGGCTTTAACGATTGGCTCCCCACCTCTTGAAAAGGTGAGAAGTTGCGCGGTTAAACTCTTCGCTTTATCTAAAGACAGTAACGAAGCTTCTAAAAATTTATACCCGGAGTCTGCAGAAGGCAAAGAATCCTTTGCCATTTCAATATTTCCGAATATCCCCATAAGCAGATTATTAAAATCGTGGGCAATACCTCCGGCAAGCGCCCCAAGTGATTCAATATTGTGTGTCCTTTGCAACTCCTCCTGTATTTGTTTTTGTTCCGTAATATCTACAATGACTCCGTCCAGCCAGAGGGGATTACCGTTGGCATCATAATATGCCTGCCCCCTTTCACAGACCCAGCGGATACTTGTATCCCGATGGAAAATCCGATAGTCAATGACATAAGGCTTATGATTGACCACTCCCTCTGTAACCTCTTTCTGGACCAGATCAAAATCTTCAGGATGGATGATTTCCGCATACACAAGTTTGCCGGTCATAAATTCCTCAGCTCTATACCCGGTGAACGGAAAGATGTTTTCACTCATATGTTCAACGCGCCAGGGAGCATTTAACTCACAACGATAAATTGCTTCCGGAATATTTTCAATAATTGTACGAAATTGTTCCCTGTTTTGAAAAAGTTC
Source organism: Pseudomonadota bacterium (assembly GCA_018820855.1). Taxonomy (GTDB): domain Bacteria; phylum Desulfobacterota; class Desulfobulbia; order Desulfobulbales; family Desulfocapsaceae; genus Desulfocapsa. The sequence goes on from JAHJNL010000006.1 coordinate 5,973, forward strand.
CTTCTCGGCGTTTTTACGTTCTTCTATTTCTTCTTTGAGCGTTTCATTTGCTTTTGTCAGTTCACCGGTTCGCGCCTGGACCAATCTTTCAAGTTTATTTTGGTGTTCTCTTAATTGTTCCTCTATTTTTAAGCGCTGCTCGATCTCCTTGTCTTTTTCAAGTTCATTTTGAATGGATTTGCAGGACTTGGAATACATTTGATGTGACATTGAGGCGCTGGATACAATGAAGATGAGAATCATGACTCCCATGGCAAGGTGCATTTCATCACCACAACAAAGGAAGTTAAGAGAAATAGGCAGAAGTGCCGGCAGACTGAAACAGTAAAAGGCGTATTTAATAACAGACATTGAGGCAATGGCGCCGGCAACCATACCGCCTAGAACAAAGGCAACAAACATCTGATGAGGAACTGAATCGCTCAAGAAGATTAAAATTCCGACAATTCCCCAGAGAACACCTGCCGAAGTTATGCCCATGAAATAGAGTAAAGCCCATTTCCTAAGAGAGGTGTCTTCTTTAGGGGTTTTTTGATAAAAATAAAAGGTGATTATACGGAACAATAATACAAGAAGAAGGACTAAGACCCAGGTCAGCAGAACCTGAGAGCTGATTTTTCCCCAGAGAATGTAGAGTAAGATAAGTGAATTGATAAGTGAGGCAGATAAGGAGGCGGAGAGATAGGAATAGACCTCGTCCAGTTGTTTGCAGAAAAAACTTTGACTCTCTACATTTTTCATGACCACAGGGATACTCCTGGAGAACTCACTAAAAATGAAGAAATTCTGTAACAATGTTTTTGAAAAGACAGGGCATCCTTCTCTTTAAAAGGATGCCCTAATAAAAAGTCAAAGTCAAGGAAGCACAAAGAATTCCAGGCTTAGCGGCGGGCCTCTTCGCTGTTCCGGTCGGTCTCATGCCGGTAATACTTTCAGGAAATGATAGGAATTTACTTTTTCTAAAGGACAAAAAACAATTCGTGTCCACATTCATTCAATCGAACAGGACAAACATGATGACTTCCGGGTTCTACTCCTTCTTCTCGAGAGAAAGTACCGTAAACCCGGTCTCATCTGCCAGCCAACGCACATTCACCTCCCAGAGAAGCATCCCGTATTCCCGGTGCTGTTGTCTCTGGCTGGCCGGTCGTGGGTCCTGTTCCAGAATTTCCTGGATCAGAGTCCTCAGATCTCTGCCACTCTCTTCCTGATAACTGCAACAGGCAGCTTCGGCCTCTGGACTGAAACGAACGCCGATCTTCTTCTCGGAAAATCTGACAAAGCCGTTGGCCGCGTCTTCCACCCGATCGCTATAGGGGACATAGGGTTTGATATCGACAATTGGTGTTCCGTGCAGGAGATCCAATTCGCCAATATCGAGAAACAGTTTCCCCTGCTCCTTTCTCATGCCCAGATAGCGCACTACTGAGAGTCCCAGGAAGTTTGGCCTGTGCGGGCTGCGACTGGCAAAAAGGCCCACCCGCTCCCGGCCGCCGAGCCAGGGCGGCCTCACCGTAGGCCGCCAGCCGTCACCCACGGCCTCGTGAAAAACAAACTGCAGCCAGATATGGGAAAAGGTCTCCAGCCCCTTGAACATCTCTTCGCGATCGCAGGGAGAAAGAAGTTCTATGGCACCTCTGGCACTTTTCACGAGGCCAGGCTGTCGGGGAATGCCGAATTTTTCCCTGTAGCAGGAATGAATCAGTCCTATGGGTTGTATCGTGTATTCCACGACATCCTCTTTTTTTACGTATTCAGGGTGAAAAGTCTCGCTCCTCCCGTCTTTACAGAGAGATAGCTGTTGACCTTTTAGGGAACAGCTGCTACTGTAACACAAAAACTAAAAAGGTGTTACAATATGTTAAAACGCTTTACCGTTTCCATGGAAGAAGACCTTCTGGATGACTTTGACAGCTTCACTAAGGAGCGCCATTATCAAAACCGCTCCGAGGCCCTGCGTGATCTTATCCGCAGCCGCATCATTGAAAAGGAATGGAAGGCAGACAAGGAGGTGATGGGCGTCATCTCTCTGGTCTATGACCACCACCAGCATGGACTGCAGGAAAAGGTGACGGAACTGCAGCACCACTTCCATCACCAGATCGTCTCAACTACCCACGTCCACATGGACCATGACAACTGCCTGGAGGTGATCATTGTCCATGGCAAGGCAGGGAGCGTACGTAAACTTGCAGACAGTCTCATTGCCCTGCGCGGTGTACGCAACGGTAATCTGGCCATGAGTTCCACCGGAAAAGACCTGCACTGAATTTCACATAACAACAGCTAACTGCCATGCACATTTCAGAAGGCGTCCTGACCGCACCGGTGTTAATCGGAGGTGCTGTTCTCACAGCTGTGGGTACAACAGTGGGTCTGAAAAAACTGGATTACGATCGCATTATGACCGTTTCCCTGCTCTCCGCCACCTTTTTCGTGGCCTCCCTGATCCACGTGCCGGTAGGCCCGGGCTCTGTGCACCTTCTCCTTGGCGGCCTGCTCGGACTCCTCCTTGGCTGGGGAGCCTTTCCTGCCATTGTCGTGGCCCTGCTCCTGCAGGCCATCTTTTTCCAATATGGCGGTATAGTCGTCCTCGGGGTTAACAGTCTGAATATTGCCGGCCCCGCAGTCCTCTGTGGCCTGTCCTTAAGTCCCTTACTCAAGGGCAGCAAAAAACAACGGATGACCGCAGGATTTCTAGCAGGATTCTGCTCCATGTTTCTTTCAGCGCTCCTCATGGCAGGAGCCATCTTCCTCTCGGATCAGGGTTTTCTGCACGCTGCTGTCATTCTTCTGGCCAGTCATTTGCCGATCATGCTCATTGAAGGACTGATCACCATGTTCGTTGTCGGTTTTCTGGCCCGGGTGCAGCCGGAAATCCTCTCCCAAGACACCCGGAAATAATCAGATGTTTACACACTCCTGCTTTCACAATAAACAACTCTTTCTCCTCCTTGGCTGCCTCTTCCTTTTTCCATCTGAAGGACTGGCCCATAAGATCCGGGTCTTTGCCTGGGTCTCCGGTGATACGGTTACCGTAGAATCCGGTTTTGCAGGCAATCGGCCTCTGATAAACGGGGAAGTGACGGTAAAAGACAACAAGAACGGTACAATCCTGTTACAGGGAACCGGAGATGAAAAAGGGGTCTTCACCTTTCCTGTGCCGGACAAAGCCAAGGCCGAGGCAACCGACCTGCTTATCGTTGTCTCCGGCGGTGAGGGACACCAGAACCAATGGCTGGTCCCTGCTGCAGAATATCTTCCCCAGGGCGAGTTGCCTTCTCCTTCTCTTGAGAAAAAGTCCTCCCTTGCCCCGACAGTTTCCCCGTCAAGCTCTACTGGAGTAAGCAATTCGGAGCTGAAACAAATGATTGAGGAAGTTCTGGAGGAACAGCTGGCCCCCATCAAACGGAGTCTGGCCAAGGGTGAAAATAAGACCCCTACCATCCAAGACATCCTCGGCGGGATCGGTTATCTCTTAGGCCTTGCCGGACTGGCTGCCTGGCTCAAAAACCGCCGTCCCAAGGGACAACAGGATAGATGATTGAGGAACCCTTTGCCAGGGGCACTACTTTTTTTCACAGGCGTGATGCCCGGGTAAAACTCATCCCTGCCCTGGCCATCACCCTGATCCTTGCCCTGAGTTCCTCTTTTCTGGTAACCGGAACAGGCTGCATTCTCACAGGAGTGCTGCTCACCCTGTCCAGACCCGACCCCGGACTCCTCCTGAGACGGATATGCAGTGTCAACATCTTCACACTCTTTCTCTGGTTCACCCTTCCCCTCACTTACGGCGGAACCAAGACTCTTCCTTTTTTTTTCCTGGACCTGAGCCTGGACGGTATCAGAGTGGCAACCCTCATTACCCTGAAGACCAATGGGATTCTTTTCTGCTTTCTGGCCCTGCTCGCCACCTCCACTGTTGCCAGCCTGGGCCATGGCCTGGAGAAGCTGGGTATGCCCCGCAAGCTCACCTTTCTCCTCCTCTTTTCCTATCGCCAGCTCTTTGTCATCCACCAGGAGTATCTGCGGCTGCAGCGGGCGGCCAGGCTGCGGGGATTTATCCCAGCCAATTCCCTGCACACCTACCGTACCTACAGTCACCTCTTTGGCATGACCCTGGTAAAAAGCTGGAACCGAGCTGAAAGAGTCCACCAGGCCATGGTCCTGCGTGGCTTCAACGGCACACTGATTCCTCTCAACCAACCGGAGCTGCGCAGGGAAGATTACCTCTTTCTGGCCACCATACTCCTGATCAGCTTCCTCCTGGCGGCAATCCCCTTTTTCTGTTAACCTCTTCACCATGATCACTTTACCGCCACTCATTGAACTTCGTAACATCACCTACTCCTGTCCAGGCCGGACTTCCCCGCTCCTGAAAGAGATCAATTTCAGCAGCAGTAAGGAACGGATCGGCCTCATAGGTCCAAATGGTTGCGGCAAAACCACCTTATTCCAAATCATCATGGGGTTACTCACGCCAGACAAGGGAGAAGTTCTTCTGCAGGGGAGGATCATGAAGGACGAAAAGGATTTTCGTCTTCTCCGACGCAAGCTGGGATTTCTCTTTCAGAACTCGGATGATCAGCTCTTTTCTCCGACAGTGCTGGAAGACGTGGCCTTCGGTCCCCTCAACCTCGGTTCCTCACCGGAGGAGGCAAGGGAGATATCTGTCCGCACTCTGGAAGGCCTTGGTCTGAAGGGTTTTGAAGAACGCATAACCCACCGGCTGTCGGGTGGAGAAAAAAAGCTGGTAGCTCTGGCCACTATCCTCTCCATGCAGCCGGACCTCCTGCTTCTGGACGAACCAAGCAACAACCTGGATCCTGAAACCAGGGAACGACTCATTGGCATCCTCAAGGACCTTGACCAGGCCCATATCATCATCTCCCATGACCTGGATTTTCTGGCCTCCACCTGCTCCCATCTCTACACCATCGAGGACCAAAAACTGATACGCTGCAAAGCAAAACAGATTCACAGCCACGATCACATCCACCCCTATGGTGACCATCCCCATCAGCACGGGACCTAAGACCATGATAGAGATCGCCTGCTTTATCACCCCCCACGGCTTCGGCCACGCCACCCGGATGATCGCCATCCTTGAGGCATTACAAAGTAGAATTCCGGACCTCCGCCCTCACCTCTTTACCACTGTTCCTGAATCCGTCTTTGCAGAGACCCTGACGAACTTCAGTCATCATCCGCTGCAGTGCGATATCGGCCTGGTCCAGAAAGACGGATTTACGGCAGATCTTGAAAAAACCATCATTCGCCTGCAGGAGTTCCTTCCCTTCCAGGATTCTCTGGTCAAAGATCTGGCGCGAAGGATACAGGGCTGCAGCCTGGTCTGCTGCGATATCGCTTCTCTAGGCATTGCAGTGGCCAGGGAGGCTGGAATCGTTTCTGTGCTTATTGAAAATTTTACCTGGGACTGGATCTATCAGGCCTATCTCCCCCAACACCCCGGACTCATGCCAGCCATTGATTATCTGAAGTCCCAATATCAACGGGTTGATATCCATATTCGAAGCGAACCTGTCTGCGGTGCCGGTAAAGGCGACCTGGTCTGCCCCCCTATTTTTCGCCGCATTCGCAGACTGCGATCGGATGTTCGCAATGATCTTGGCTGCCAGGATAAACGGGTTGTGCTCATCTCTATGGGTGGTATCGATATAGAACTTCCCTTTATCAGTCAATTGTCTGCAATCCCCGGCACTCTCTTTATCCTGGCTGGTCAGCAACAAACCAACACCACTCTCGGAGACAACGTCCTGCTCCTATCACGGGACAGCAGCTATTATCACCCCGACCTTATCAACGCTGCGGACCTGGTGATCTGCAAAAGTGGCTATTCGACCGTGGCTGAATGCTATCAGGCCGGTGTTCCCCTTGTCACTGTCGGCCGGGCCATCTTTCCTGAATCAGCCGTCCTGGAACGATTCACCGCCACCAAGATGAACGGACAATCCCTTGATCGGGTATATTTTCTCTCCGGCAGCTGGCTTACCACCCTTGACCAGCTCTGCTCCGGGCACCGTTTGTCGCCTGCCCCGACAAACGGTGCCGACACTGTGGCCGATCACCTTTTACCGATTCTCTCCGGTAACTGAGGTCCCCTGGAATATGAGCCAGATCTAACAGCACGAAACGGATCAGATTATCGACAACTGTCACTTATCAAATCCCTTACAAAAGAAACTGATATCTGTCTCCATCACTCTAGCCGAGAGAGACACTGACGAGCCTTTGCAGGATTTAAGAAAACAGGTATAGCGGGCGCGGTGCTGGGCGAAGGACCAGAACGAAGAAGCTTTTCAGCTCGCCCAGAATTGATGGTTTTGTGAAATGTAAAATGGTTGGACAGTTAACGGGGGGAATCCGCAAGACGTTCAAGGACTTTTTTAAACTCTGCCAGATTGAAGGGTTTGGCAAGGGCACCACTGAAGCCGTGAGCATGGTATTGCACAAACACCGGATCAGTTGAATCACCACTGGTTACCACGCCACGAACCGAGGAATTCATTTCCAGCAATTTTTCCATCGTTTCTTTTCCTCCCATCCCTCCCGGGATATTCAGATCAAGAAAGACCATGCAAAAGGGATTCCCTTTTGCATAGGCCTGTGAATAAGTGGCAAGAGCCTGTTTACCATCAGATGCACACTCCACCTCATAGCCGAAATTTTTCAAAAACAGACTGCCTATGGTACAGATTTGTTCATCATCATCCATGAGTAAAACAAATCGCTGCTCTTTCACCATGCCTTCTCCTGCTCTTTCAGAAAGAGTCATTTCTTACTACAATGATAAAATTTCATTGTATAGCTTCCATGAAGGCAATACAAGGGAGAAATCTACTCCCTCTAATAATCAGGGATTGGACCATGCCCGGCAAAAATGTTCCTCCTTCCTCGCCGGCACAGGCTCTCGGCAGGATAGAGTCTTCACTCTTTTCTACCTGTCGCTCCCCTCCTCATCTTATCCCGTTCCTCTTCTTATCAAATCCTAATCTCAAAGAGATTTTATTGAGATGCGGAACGTACCTCTTATAACTATGTTGAGAAAGTCGACTTTTGATCAAAGACCGGGAAGACTTATAGAGTTGTGTACCTGACAGAAAAAATGTCCCAGGACTCCCAGGCCCCGGTAAGAAAAACATCAGTCCCTGCCAATACTGGTTTACACCTGATACTTTTCAATGATCTCATCAGGGATACGTACAGGCCTGCCGCTCCTGACCGAAACCATAGTATAGCCAACCTCACCCTGAGCAGCGACCTTTTCCCTCTCACCCTTCACAATCCAGAAGCTGACTACGACCTGAGCCCCATGAAAGTTCTTGACCTGTGTCCGCACCGTGATGCTGTCCTGAAGGAGGATAGGCCGTTTGTATTGGATATTGACGTCAGAGGCCACCCATGAGTATCCACGTTCCACGAACTCTTCCATGGAAACCTTATAATCTTTCTTCATCTGGTCATAACGGGCCATGAGGAGATAATCAAGATATCTGGAGTAATGAACATGATTGTTCATGTCAATATCATCCGGACGAACAGTGATCTCTGTCTCAAAGATGGAATACATATTTTTTTCTCCTGTTATAATCTATTACCGGCAACCCACTGTTTCATTGCCAGATTTGTATAGTTTTTATACTGACAGATGAATAATTAGCAAAATTTTAAATTGCCATCAGAGTGAGAAGCTCCTATATGTCTTCATAAAGAAAGGTGGCAACTATTCAGAGGGACAGCTGCGAGACTGAGGAAAAAGATAACAAGATCCGGATGAAATAACTGTTTATTTTTCCCCGGACAGATCAATTGATGTCAGCAATTATATTGTTCTTTCCTGTCTTCTGCCGCTTACAACAGATCTACCTGCTTTTCAACTATTGAATGATAAGGGGAAAATCATGTCTGATACCAGGGAAGAATTAAAAAAACTCATTGCAGAGAGAGCAGTCAAGAAAGGGGGGCATTTTCGTACCCCGACCAAAATCGTTTCAAATTACTTCGATTTTTTCCAGATCTCCCTCAAACACCAGGGAATTAAACTGACCGGCGAACTCATCTATGAGGAGATCAAAGACCTGAAGATCTGTGCCTTGGGCGGGCCTGGCCACCCCATCCTCTCCGTCCTCTGCCGGGCAGCATTTCTCAAAGAGATCGGAGTATTTTATATCCGTGACTCCATGCGCAAAGAAGGCGACATCCATGAACCCAAGTGGCTGGAATCGAGGATCAAAGCAGGAGACCGGGTAGCCCTGGTGGGTGATGTGGTCTCCTCGGGCAGTCAGCTCATCCGGGCCCTGGAAGAAGTCATCCAGTTCGGTGCGTATATTGTCAAAATCATCATCGTCATCGACAGCCTTGACGGCAACGGGGTGGAAAACATTCTGAAATTCGTGGCCCTGAACCAGATGGATAACTGCCCGGTCAAGGTGATTTTCACCAGTGATGAAATCCTGGAAATAAGCACATGACCCCTGCACACAGCTCTTTGCCCATCACCATCTTCTCCTTCGGCTATAAATATGAGCCGCCCCAGGATGTGAACCTGCTCTTTGATGTTCGCTTTCTGGCCAACCCTTACCACGTTGAAACCCTGCGTTCCTTCACCGGCCTGGAGCCCTCCATTGCCGAGTATGTCTTAAAAAATGAATCAGGCAGAGACTGCCTGCAGCATCTGCACCGGGTTATCAGCTTTTTTGCCGAACAGTACCAGCTAAGCGGCAAAAAGGAACTGCGAGTCGCTATCGGCTGCACCGGCGGACATCACCGCTCTGTGGCCATGACTGAAGCCCTTGCCTTGCTTCTTCGCAAAGAATCTGATGCAGTAGACCACTTTCACCGGGACATAAGAAAGGAAAGTCACTGACTGAAATTCTTGATGGCCTCGTAACAACACCATCATTTTTTCCCGATTACCAGCATCTTCTCCCACCTGCCCCCCCGATAGCGCCAGGACACCAAAAAACAGAGGGTGGCGACGAAAAAGACAATACAGGACCAGGCCGCATATATCCCCATCCCCATATAATTGATGCCAAAAAAGAGGGGAATAATCATACACCCCAGTGATGCCCCGGAAATTGCCCAGAGAAGAAAGCGGGTGTCCCCGGCACCTTTGAGCACTGCCGCAAAGATCATATAAAAGGCATCCAAGAGGATGTAAGCGGCCACCAGCCCGAGAAGTTTCGAGGCCATTTGGGAAATTTCTTCGTATTGACCGCTGTCACTGCTGTGAATAAAGACAGAAACAATCCATTCCGGACTGACAATAAAAAGGACATCCAGAAGCAGGGTATAGGCCAGAAGAATATGAATCCCGCTCCAGGCTGCTGTCCGTGCCCCTTCCGGCCTGCCCCTGCCCAGAGCATATCCTGCCATGCTGCTGATTCCGTAAGAAAATCCTAGGGCCGGCATAAAGGCCAGGGAACTGATGGAGATCACAATATTGGAGGCGGCAAGAGGTAGTGTACCCATCCGCCCAACCATGAGGATAAAGAAGGTGAAAGCAAAGATATCGATGCTGAACTGCAGGGCACCAGGAACACCATATCTGAGCAGGCGGAAAAAAATCTCCCGGTCCAATGCCATGGTTTCAAGTAGCCTGAAATCTCTTCTTAACCGCTTGGAAAATGCTGGCAAAGCCAAGAAGATGACTATCACCCCCCAGGAAACTACAGTGGCTATCGCAGCACCACGTATCCCCAGTTCTGGAAATACCCAGAGTCCGTTAATAAGGGCATAATCCAGAGGGATGTTAACCGCCATTCCCAGAATATTGGCGAGCATCACCGGTCTGGTCCGTCCTCTGCCGGTAAAGAAGCCTGACAGGGCCTGGATGGCCACATGGAGCACACCGCCATGACAAAGTATCCGGAAATAGAGTTCTTCCTGGACGCGAATTGCAGGACTGTGACCAACCAGAGTGAACAGGGGAGTGGTGGCAAACGAGGCGAAACAAGAGAGAAAAAGACCGGAGATAAAGGTGAAAAAAAGTCCCTGCCAAAGAGCAACTCCTATTTTTTCAGGTCTCCCTGAGCCGTAATACTGGGCAATAAAGACAGAGACATAGCCGGCAATACCGCCCAGAAAACAGAGGAGGAGAAAGGCAGTGACACCAGCCGGAACCACGGCAGAGATCGCATCCACACTGTAATGGGAGAGGAAAATCCGGTCGGTAAACTCCATGACAGTGGTGGCAGCCATGCCTGTTACCAGGGGCACGCAGACCCTGGAAACCTCAAGGTAGCGGCTCCTGCTGCGCCAATCTCTCCAGGCCTTCAGCAAAACTGCCTTCACATGCAATCCATCAGTACGGTATCTTCATGACTGTAGGGAGGAGAGCAGCAACAGAGAACACAGAGCTCATCCGGCCCGACGTTAGTCAGGTTATGGGGAGTTCCGGGAAGGATGCGGACACTGTCTCCAGGCGCAAGAAGATACTCTTCGCCCCCAAGAACCATGCGGGCATGACCGGCAGTAACATGATAGATCTCCTCCGAGTCCTCATGTCTATGCAGCAGGGTTGAACAACCCGGTGCAACCCTGGCCTCGGCCAGGCTTTGATTTCCCGCCCCATGGTGGCTTGGATGAATCAGCTCTCGAATGGTGGAGCCGTCTCGGGTAATATAGGATGAAACATCCGGATAATAACTAATCATCTCTGTCCCTTTTCTCTGTCTTTTCTTTTCTGCCAGCAAAAAAGGTAGCAGTTGCATTCTCTTTGAAGCCAGCTATACTATTCCATATGTTCTAAAGCCTCAACACTTACACAGTCAGCCGCAAAACATTTAGCCCTGGAGTTTACTATGGATACCCTGGAATGCATCAAAACCCGGAGAAGCATCAGAAAATTTACTTCAGAACCAGTCCCCAGAAAAGAGTTTGAAGAGCTGATCAGCATTGCCCGCTGGAGCCCCTCCTACAAAAACTCACAGCCCTGGGAAGTGATCATCCTTTCCGGTGAAAAAAAGAAAGGACTTTCCAAAATGCTGGTCGGTCTCCTGGAGGATGGCAGAGAAAATAATCCGGATATCGCAGCACCTGTTTCCTGGCCCAAGGCCGAGGCAAGCCGTATTGACTATCTCTTCGCCAAACGGAAAGAACTCACCGGTATTGATCTGGCAGCACCGGAAACCATCATTAAGGCCAAAAAAGCCAACTTCAACTTTTATTATGCACCGCACGCCATCTACCTCTTTCAGGATGCCTCCCTCAGCCAATGGTCCCTCTTTGACCTCGGCCTCTTTGCCCAGAGCCTGATGCTTGCCGCCCACGCCAAAGGACTGGCCACGGTTCCCCAGGCCTTTGCCACCGATTATGCAAAAGAGGTCAAAGAATTCCTTGGTGTCCCGGCCTCCAAGCGACTGGTTCTCGGGCTCTCCGTCGGTTACCCGGATATGGC